>CAVDQG010000118.1:0-2015 GCA_963611165.1 Bacteroides uniformis | reverse complement strand
GATGTTTTGCCAGATCCGCTTTACAATTCAAAGTTGGTAACAAGACTTATCAACAATGTTATGTATGATGGTAAAAAGGGCGTCGCACAGAAAATCGTTTACGACGCATTTGACATCATCAAGGAGAAGACAGGTAAGGAGCCGGTAGAGGTTTTTGAAGCCGCTATGGAAAATGTAATGCCTGTTCTCGAGGTTAAGGCTCGCCGTGTCGGCGGTGCTACTTATCAGGTTCCGATGGAGGTTCGTCCCGAGAGAAGACAGACACTCGGACTCAGATGGATCACCAACTATTCACGTCTTCGTTCGGAAAGAACTATGAAAGAGCGTCTTGCTAACGAAATCATGGATGCCGTTAACGAAACAGGTTCGGCGTTCAAGAAGCGTGAGGATACTCATAAGATGGCAGAGGCTAACAAGGCTTTTGCACATTTCAGATGGTAATCTTCCCGAAAATTTCAGGGATTTAATTGCTTATTTAAATTTACGGAGGTTTATATGGGAAGACAAGTACCACTTGAATTAACAAGAAATATCGGTATCATGGCTCATATCGATGCCGGTAAAACAACTACGACCGAGCGTATCCTTTTCTACACCGGTGTTAACCATAAGATGGGTGAAACACATGACGGTGCAGCAACAATGGACTGGATGGCTCAGGAGCAGGAGCGTGGTATCACAATCACTTCTGCTGCTACCACCTGCTTCTGGAAGGGTCACCGTATCAACATCATTGATACCCCGGGTCACGTTGACTTTACCGTTGAAGTTGAGCGTTCCCTTCGTGTTCTCGACGGTTCCGTTACCGTCCTTTGCGCAAAGGGTGGCGTTGAGCCTCAGTCTGAGACAGTTTGGCGTCAGGCTGATAAGTATCATGTACCTCGTATGGTATATGTTAACAAGATGGACATCATGGGCGCGGACTTCTACCATGTTATCGACATGATGAAGGATCGTCTGAAGTGTAATGCTGTTCCGATTCAGCTTCCTATCGGTCGTGAGCTTGAGTTCAGAGGAATCATCGACCTTGTAACGATGGAGGCTGAGGTTTATTATGACGATAAGGGTCTCGATATCAGAATCGAGCCGATTCCCGATGATATGAAGGAGCTTGCTCAGAAGTATCATGAGGAGCTTATCGAGGCTGTTGCCGAGCAGGATGACGCTCTTATGGAGAAATTCTTCGAGGGCGAGGAGCTTACGGTCGATGAGATCAAGAACTGCATCCGCAAGGCTACTATCGCAAATGAAATGGTTCCCGTATGCTGCGGTACATCTTACCGTAACAAGGGCGTTCAGATGCTGCTTGATAATATCGTCGCTTACATGCCTGCTCCGACGGATGTTGAGGCTATCAGAGGCACCAACCCCGAGACAGGCGAGGAGGAAGATCGTCATTCTTCCGACACAGAGCCGTTCGCAGCTCTTGCATTTAAGATTGCAACAGACCCGTTTGTCGGTAAGCTCTGCTTCTTCAGAGTTTATTCCGGTACTGTTTCGGCAGGTACAACCGTTTACAACTCTGTTAAGGACACAGACGAGCGTCTCGGCCGTATCCTTCAGATGCACGCTAACCACAGACAGGATCTTGACATTGTTTACGCCGGTGATATTGCCGCTGCCGTAGGCCTCAAGAACACAACAACAGGTGATACTCTCTGCGACGAGAAGCATCCTATCGTCCTCGAATCAATGGAATTCCCGGAGCCTGTTATCCGTGTTGCTATCGAGCCTAAGACAAAGGCAGGTCAGGAAAAGATGGGTATCGGCCTTCAGAAGCTTGCTGAAGAAGACCCGACCTTCCGTTGCTACACCGACGAGGAAACAGGTCAGACGATCATTGCAGGTATGGGTGAGCTGCACCTTGAGATCATCGTTGACAGACTTCTTCGTGAGTTCAAGGTTGAGGCTAACATAGGTAAGCCCCAGGTTGCTTACAGAGAAACAATCACTCAGAACGCTGATGTTGACTGCAAGTATTCCCGTCAGTCAGGCGGTAAGGGTCAGTACGGTCA
>CAVDQG010000117.1:0-2089 GCA_963611165.1 Bacteroides uniformis | reverse complement strand
TAAGAGAACACTTTGAGCCGCTTTACGGCAAAGAGCAAAATGAATATATGATTAAAAAATTCCTCGCTCCTGCAAGCATTACCGCACAAATCGAGCAGGGAAACAGTTTCTATCTCATCCGCCCCGACAAAGGACGTGGCAAGTACTTGGGCTTTATGTCATTCTGCCCAAACGGTGAAGCAATGCAGCTTACATTCTACAGCCTTTATGCCGCAGAGAGAAGCCGCGGCTACGGCAAGGAAATGTTCGAGTTCCTGAAAAAAGCCACATATGATGCGGGTCTTCGTGAGATTACCGCAAAGGTCGGAAAGGAAAATCCGTCACTTAATGTTTATAAGCACCTCGGATTCTCGGTTCTCGGCGAGAGCGAGAGAGACATCGGCGGCGGTTATACTCTCGATGACTATGATTTAATATACATACTTTAATTAAAAAAATCAGCGGCAAGAAGTGCAGACTTCATTTTTTGTGAAGCCGATGTGCTTTACAGCCGCATTTTGTTTATATTTCAAGGAGTTAATTATGGCTTGGTACGATAACGCCCTGTTTTATCACATTTATCCACTCGGCCTTTTGGGCGCTGAGAAGCAAAATCCCTACGGTGAAGTAAACCACCGCCTGAGAAAACTTTCACCGTGGATAGACCACATAGAGAAAATCGGCTGCAATGCGATTTATATCGGCCCGCTTTTTGAGTCGGTCGGACACGGCTACGAAACAACCGACTACCGCAAGGTAGATTCCCGTCTCGGAGATAATGATGATTTAAAGAAATTTGTCAAAGACTGCCACGATAGAAATATCCGTGTGATTCTCGACGGAGTTTTCAACCATACGGGAAGAGATTTCTTCGCTTTTAAGGATATTAAGGAGAACAGAGAAAATTCACGCTATAAAGACTGGTATTCGGGAGTGAATTTCTGGGGGAACAACGAGTATAACGACGGCTTTTCCTATGATAACTGGGGCGGCTACAATCTGCTTGTAAAGCTTAATCTCAAAAACCCTGAGGTTCGTGATTATCTCCTCGATACCGTGAAATTTTGGGTGGATGAATTTGATATTGACGGACTTCGACTTGACGCCGCAGACGTTCTCGATTTCGACTTCATGCGCTCGCTTCGTGGCCTTGCCGATACCGTTAAGCCTGAATTTTGGCTTATGGGCGAGGTTATTCACGGGGACTATTCACGCTGGGTAAACGAGGGCACGCTTCATTCCGTAACGAATTATCAGCTTCATAAGGCTTTCTTTTCTGCTCACAACGACCATAACTATTTCGAGATTGCCCACACGGTGAAGCGACTTTACGGGATGGGCGGCGAAAGATTCAAGCTCTATAATTTTGTCGATAACCACGATGTCGAGAGAATTTTTTCAAAGCTTAACAACAAGGCGGATTTTCTTCCCGTGCATATTTTGCTTTATACCTTACCCGGAATTCCTTCGCTTTATTACGGCTCGGAGTTCGGCATCGAGGGCAAAAAGGAGCGTGGCTCGGACGATTCACTGCGTCCGCAGCTTAATTTAGCCGACTTTGAAGGAAATGATAAAGTTAAACTTATCACGGCTCTCGGAAACGCAAAAAAATCTCTGCCACAGCTAAGCTATGGCGAATATTCCGAAAAGACGCTGACGACCACGTTTTACAGCTTTGTGAGAACAATAGGGAATTCTTCCGTTCTTGTAGCTGTGAATAACGCAGACGGTGAAAACGAAGCTCGAGTCGGGGGACTAAGCGACGGTGAATATGTCGGCGTGCTCGGCGGTGAGACTCTCACAGTGAGAGGCGGCGAGGCGACCGTAAAGCTCTCTGCACATTCGGGTGAGATATTCGCACCGAAGGACACGGATTTTGAGAGAATAGAGCTTGATATAAAAAAGTTTAACGAGGAAAACAAAAAGCAGGCTGAAAAGGCTAAAGCAGAAAAAGCGAAATTTGACGCTTCTCTTCCCGATGTCGGAGAAAGAACCGACTACGAGAACATGAGCCTTGACGAGCTTCATGCCGTAATTCTTGCGAAAATGGCAAAGAACGGCGCCGTCACCGATTATATGAAGAAGACGGTCTTCGACAATAATCACATAC
>CAVDQG010000116.1:0-2130 GCA_963611165.1 Bacteroides uniformis | reverse complement strand
CTTACTATTTCAGCGGCCATTTTTGAAGCTCGTCTGATTTTTTCTTTTTCACCGATTTCAATTTTTTCAAAAATCATATGCATTCAGTCCTTTCTAAAGTTTGACATTCGTTTTAATACTTCGGATTTTCGTTATTTCGTTAAGCTTTTCAAATTAATATTTATTTTAACACAGCAATTGTTAATTGTCTAATAATTTTTGCGTGTACAAATTCTCAGATTACAAAGACAGTATACACTAAAATCAAAATCTTGGCAATTCTTTTCATGTAATTATTACCAAAAGGCTGACATCCTAAGTATATTTTATTTTCTCAAACAGCAAAAAAGCCGTGATACCGAGTACCACGACCTTTCTGCGATGATTGCTTCTTATCAGTTTATCTAATGAATGCTTATTTACAAATTACACTTATACGGAAAGCTTAATTTCCCGTCATCATTAAAATTATTTCCTCATCGGTTTTTCTCATACCGATGCTTGCAAGTCTGCCGACATTTGCTATGGTGTTCTCAACGCCCTTAATTACTATGCCGTCACCGCCGTAGAACTGCTCGTTTCTCTTCTGCATCTGCACTCCGAGCAAGCCTGCCTCGACTGCCGATGCAATCTTAGCGGCACAGCTTGGCTTTGCACCGTCGCAAATCATTCCCGAGTTAATTGCGACCGCATTTACGATAACATGTGCAATCTCGTGCATTCCGCCGCCGTAAAGGTAGGCAATACCTGCTCCCGCACCGCATCCTGCGCTTGTTGCGCCGCAATAAGCGGAAAGCTTGCCGATGCCCGTTTTCAGATGAATTGTGATGAGGTTCGAGACAACGAGAGCCCTGAACATTTTTTCTTCATCCACACCCAGTTCCTTTGCGTAAACGATGACGGGAAGCGAAGCGGTCATACCCTGATTTCCGCTGCCCGAATTTATAACAACGGGTCTTTCACAGCCGCTCATTCTTGCGTCCGAGCCTGCCGCCGCCCAAGCCTTTGCTCTTGTGTGGACATCGTCACCGTAAGCGTCGAGCAAAACCGTACCGATATTTGCTCCCCACTTGCCCGAAAGTCCTTCCTCGGCGATTGCGGTGTTATACTCCACCTGTCTGCCGATTACATCCTTGATATCCTCGATTTTGACGATATTTGCAAACTCGATAATATTCTCTACATTTAAAAGGGTATGGTCGGTTTCCTCAGCCGCACCGCCCTGAACATATTCTTTATCTATTATCTTCTCACCGTTCTTCGAAAGCTTAATGACATTCGTATGACTTCCTGCCACCTGAACGAATGCGTTGTCATCCCCGTTTTCTGCGGTTATCTGAATATCAAAAATGAAGTCTGTATCTGAAGGCGTGATATCAAAGCATGCCGACTCAAGATATTTGACAATCTCGTCAATTTGCTCCTTGCTTACTTCCGAAATAACCTCAAGCTCTTTTTCGCTGTCGCCTGCTATGATTCCTGCAGAAGCCGCTGCGGCGATTCCTCGAAGTCCGCCCGTATTCGGCACGACAACGGATTTAACATTCTTGATGATGTTTCCACTTATTTTGAGCGTAAGCTTCTCGGGAATTTTGCCGAGAGTTTTTCTGACCAAAGCCGCCGCATATGCTATTGCAATCGGCTCTGTACAGCCCATAGCGGGAACAAGCTCTTCTTCCAAAATCTTTATGTATTCTGTATACAGCTTATTATCCATACTTCCCTCTTAACTTTACAATCTTTCCTTGAAATTCTATCACAGCTTATTGTATCCGTCAAACAATTTTTGCGGTTTTTGGGTAAAAAACACGGATGGTCTTCGGTCGCTTTTTATATTGATGTTTTGTATATATCTTTGCGAAAATAATTCGGCAAGAAAAATGCCCGACTGCAAACGCTTTGCGTTTTTGTCGTATTTTCCTTGCCTGTCTTTTTTAGACTTGTGTTCTCTATTTATCTTCGTATAAATCGGTCGGCTACTTCGGTAAACTACGGTCGCTTCGCTCCCTAAAATCACTTCGTGCTTTTGGTTTACCTCATCAGCCTATCTTTTTTATCCTCATGTTCTTTATTTTTTCTTTGCGTATCCAATCCGCAAAATAAAATGCCCGTCTGCGAATGCTTTGCATTCTTGACGTATTTTATTTTGCT
>CAVDQG010000115.1:0-2146 GCA_963611165.1 Bacteroides uniformis | reverse complement strand
ATTCTGAACCGTTGGCTCAATCCTGGATTCCTCACTGTCATCTATATCAACGCTTGATTCTGCTTTTACCTGCTCAGAAGAAATTGTCTCCGTTTCGGTGTGCTGTTCACTTTCTTCGGAGCTAATATCCGTAGTTGGCTTTTCGGTATCGTGTGGGCTTGGCTGCTCAACCGAACAGCCTGATAAAATCAGAACTGTCAGGAGCAATGCTGCATAAAGTGATTTTCTCATACGCTGACCTCCGTTTTTTTATTTTATTGTACGGCGGCATCACTTCTGCGGCAAATGTGCCCTTATATATTCTTCTTTGAGCCGGTATAGCAGGTTAATTAGAAGGGAGAGTGTGAGAGGGGAACAGCGAAGCTTCGCCAAATGGGTACACTACCCCCTTGGTGTCGGCTTATCTTGCGTCACCTCGATCCTTTTGCCGTTCCTGATACCGATGATAATACTCAAGCGCTTTCATAATATATGCACCGGTTTTTTCATATGGAACGGTTGATGGGATGAACCTGCGTACATCCGCATAGCGGATATTGATTTTTTCCTTTTGGTTGGGCTTCTCCTCACTCATGATAGACTCGATAACATCGCCGTTGAGCTTGCCCTCCTGCGAGAACTTCTTCATCTTTATAGCCTGTGCAAGAGATGGAGTCGCATCGTTATATGAGATTTCCTCTAGCAATGCGCTTTGCTCATCCTTTTGCAGATACGAGATTTCGACGGCAGGACGCAGAGCAATACGACCTTCGTCTACCATGTCAAGAAGCTTGGGCTCAAGCTCTGTGAGACGGATATAGCGGCGAACCTGTGTTTGGCTATCGCCCACATCTTTACCTACGACCGCAGCAGATTCTTGTCCTGCGAACTTCCCACCCAGTGGGTCGGAAGTTAAATCAGTACGCTGTCCCTGCCTTTTCATAGCTTCAAGCCGCATTTTGTACGAAAATGCCTTCTCACTTGGCAGTATCACCGAGCGTTGAAGGTTAGACTCAACCATAAGAATTATGGCTTCATCTCGGCTCATCTCACGCACCTCTGCTTTGACGGTTTCAAGCCCCGCAAGCTCACAGGCCTTTCGCCGTCTGTGACCGGATACGATCTCGTACCGACCATCCTCCTTGGGCCGAAGCGTAATCGGTGTAATGAGACCTCGCTCCTTGATACTCGCAACAAGCTGATCCATGTCCTCGTCCATTTTTACCTTAAAGGGGTGGTCGGGGAAGTCGTCAATCTCAGTGAGTGGAATATCATAGATTCTCGGAAGCTTATTTTCCTTTCGTTCCTCGTCCGTCATGAAAAGCTCATCGTACCCGGTCAGACCCAGATCGATTTTTTTCACGTTCTTCAATGTCCTTCACCTCCTTCGCAAGTGCCTCATACGCCGCAGCAACCTTTCCGTTCTTGTCATGAGCGAAAATACTCTCCCCGGAAAGGCTGCACTCCGCGGCTCTTACCGAAAAGGGAATCTCGGTCTGAAACACACGGATTTTTTCGCCGACTGTGGAACGCAATGAGGCAATGATATTCTTGGCGTTGTTCGTGCGGCTGTCCACCATCGTCAGCAAAATGCCGTCAATTCGCAGCCTCGGATTTATCTGCCGCTTTATCTTGGAAATAGAACGAAGCAGAAGGTTGAGGCCTTTTGTTGACAGAAAATTCGGCTGAGATGGGATAATCACACTGTCCGCCGCCACAAGTGCGTTGATCGTCATCATTCCGAGAGACGGCATACAGTCGATAAGGATATAGTCGTAATTCTTTCGAAGCAGTGCGATACATTCTTTCAGAACGAACTCACGGCTCATTACATTAAACAGTCCGACTTCCATGCCGGACAGCTCAATGTTGGAAGGAATCAGGTCTACGCCTTCAGGATGGCTGATAATCGCATTGCCGGGTGGCTTTGTGTCATCAATCACCGACTGCATGAGAGAGGACAGTGATACTTCTAACTCATCACTGTTTTTAACTCCGAGTGAAACGGTGAGACTCGACTGCGGATCAGCGTCCAAAAGCAATACTCGCTTGCCCTGTGCCGCAAGTCCTACGCCGAGGTTTACCGTAGTTGTCGTTTTCCCGACTCCGCCTTTCTGGTTTGTGATGGCAATCACTTTGCAGTTGTCCATTGGTTTTGGCTCCTTTC
>CAVDQG010000114.1:0-2150 GCA_963611165.1 Bacteroides uniformis | reverse complement strand
CCCTTCAAAAATAATTTGAATTGCCTCACCTTCAGCGCCATACTCTTCTATAATGACATCAACAACCTTTTTCACACAAAAAGGGAAGAAGCCGGTAGTAAGCTCTTCCTTGAGTAGCTTACTGTTTTTGTTGTTTGAACAATCAATATTCACCCATTTTTCGGTGGCTTCCTGCCACTTTTGATAGCTTATTTCCTTTCTGTATGGATTGCTGATGATTTTTAATTTAGCCATTCCTGCATTCTCCAATCTTAGAGATTTGATATCCGTTCTTTATATTTTTTCAGGATTCTGTATTTATCTTCTCGTCATAAAGTCCATACAGTTGCCGATCCCCTCGAACAATTTCTGTAATTTATCAGAATATATTATACTCCCGATTCCACAGGGAATCAATCTAAAGTCCATTTCCTATTGCTCAGAATTCTGCGCCCCTCCACTCATTACTCCTGAAAGATAAATATTCATGCCTCAAACCATTCACCGCAGTGAGGGCACTGTATCTTTTTAGGCTCTTTTTCTGTTGGCTCTGTATCTTCAAAGAAGCTGTCAAATGCTTCATCTGAGATATCGGGGACATCATCAAAGCCAAAGTCGCTCATATTAAAATCAGATAACTCCTCGAGTTCCTGAGTGAGCAAAGAAAAATCCCAAGAAGAAAACTCGCCGACTTTGTTGTCTGCGAGCCTGAATGCTTTTATCTGTTCATCTGTTAAATCATCTGCCGTAATGCACGGGACTTCGCTTAAACTAAGCTCTGCGGCGGCTTTATAACGTGTATGACCTGTTACTATTGTTCCGTCTGCTGAGATTATAATAGGCACTTTAAAGCCAAACTGCCGTATGCTCTCGGCAACCTTAGCAACTGCCGCCTCGTTCTTTCGTGGGTTGTTTTCATAAGGTTTAAGCTCCTCAAGCTTTTTCATTACAATGTTCATATCTACCTCCAAAATGGTATAAAAAATGCACCCTAAAGGTGCTGTTAAATCTCGTATTCTATTTCCAATCCGTTAGCTTCGGCGGCTTCGTGTTCAATCTTACAACCTCTTGCTCCGCTCCACCCGTGACAAAAATAAGCTACATCACATTTGCTCATCTCTTCAAGCGACTTTGCAAGATGGTATAAAGGAATGCTTTTAATGCCTTGCTCTCCTTCGTTAATCCACTCATTCGTAAACAGCGTGTCGACAACCTCATATCCTTTAGCATCGAGATATAAAGCTGCTTTTGTCCACTCAAAGATTACTTCATTAGCGTTTCTGCATGCCATAGGCAGGCTAATCATTGCTTTCTTCATACATTTTTCTAAGCTCCTTTGCATCTTTGCGATATTTTATCCATCTCTGCCGAACCTCAAACTCTCCTTGACCGCCTCGACCAACACGCTCATCTTTATATTGCTTTTCTATTTTTTCAACATCGCTCAAAGCTTCTCTCAGTAACTTGTTATGTTCTTCATGAAAACTCTTCAAAATTTATCACGCCTTTCTTAAAAAGCATTCTCATTGTTTCTAATTGAGGATAATCCATATCTATATCCTTATCAAAAAATGGCTCTGAAGCTTCCACCTTCGATTGAACATATAAATCATATGCTTCTTCTGAAGTTAATCGTTTCAAAAAACTGAATTTCTGTTTCATGCCGTCAGAAACAAGAACCTCTAAAGCCGTATTGTTTTCAGCAGCATTTACAACGTCTTGTCTGCTAAACGAATCATAAAAATCAACTCCGTTTAACGGCGGATGATTATGAATAATCGTAGCTCCTTCTAAATTCTCACCAACAACATTCGTGTTAACGCTACCGACACCGCCTACCATTTTATAAACAGTTCCGTCTGCCGTGATAACTGTTGCATGCTCAAGCTTTTCATATGAAATGTCATTTGCAGTTTTATCAATAATCTTTTGAACTGCTTTCTCATCAGAAACATCAATGTTGAATTTATCGGTGATTTTGGTTTCGCCTAAAACATCTCCGACCTTGCCGCTTCTCTTACCTTCACCCTGGGCAAACTCCCTCTTCCACTCCTCATAGGACATTGTTTCAGGAACATAGTAATATTTGCCGTCTTTGTCTTTAGCTATTCTCTGCCCCTTGTAGTCCCAGTCCTCATCATAAGGAACGGTTGTACATCTGCAATTAGGAT
>CAVDQG010000113.1:0-2330 GCA_963611165.1 Bacteroides uniformis | reverse complement strand
TAAAATAGATTTTGAATCAAAGAGCCTTTTTGAATGCGCTCAATCCTTCGTTGGCTTGATTTCCCGAAATGAAAATAGCGTAATTTCCGCTGACATAAGTTTGGCTTGCATTAAGCATAGCGGTTTGCTCGTCACCGTAGCCGTCAAAGTTTGAAAGCTGGGTTGCAAGACGGGCGGCAATAGCAGATTTAACAGCTTCCTGTTGTGATGAATCTTTAAGCTTGACTACAAAAAGCTCGTCTGCGTCCATATTTGATACAGGGTAGTAGAGCGTGACGCCTTCAAACTCATTGACATCAAGACCATAGAGCTTTTGAACCATATTGGCATCACCAAGTTTAACCTTGTCGGAGTCCATATACGGCATAACGGCATTTACAACATCCTCAACATTTGCGTTGCTGTTCTTTCCGGTGTAGCACATCGAGAAAATAAACGCCGCAATCGCTATTGTCAGGATTCCCATCAATATTAAATAAATATAATTATTACTTGTTTTTTTATTCAAGATTTAATTCCTCCGAATCAGCGATTGGTTTTATTCGCCGCTGTCGCTTGTTTCGTCCGTGCTGTCCGAGGCTTCGGCAGTATCTGTGCTTTCAGAACTGTCAGAGTTTTCTTCTGAAGCCGCCGTCGTGCTCTGTGACGAAGCAGAGGTATCGCCAGACTGCTTAGCCTCCCAGTCCATAACGGCGGAAATCATGTTAAGTGCCCACGGCTCATAGAAAACAGGCTCGAGGTGAATTCCGTCCGGCTGGTAGTGATCCTTATATTCCTCAACAACAGCATCGTTATCAATAAACGGCCAGTTGTTCTCGTCACACATTTTCTTAAGTGCTTCGTTGTACTCGGGAATTCTTCTCCATGCCGAGCTGGTATCAAAGGCGGGGTCGACGCACTGGATAATAGAACTGATGTAAATTGTGCAGTTCGGAACCTGTTCCCAAATTTTCTGCATCTGCGTCTTCATATCGTTGCAGTAGTCTTCAGTGCTGTCATAGAAACCGCCGATGTCGTTGACGCCGTAGCAAATGAACACGTTGGAGGGGTTAAGCTTCTTGAGCTCCTCAAGGTGATCGTCTATATTTAGAATTGTGTTACCTGCTTCGGCAAGAACTCTGTCTTCCGGAAGAAAATCATAGTAATAGAATCCGACCGCTCTGGAGTCGCCGAGAATGACTGAATCGTCAAACTGTGCCCAAACGGACATTGTGCCGTTTTTAAGAGCTTCAAGTCGTTGGATTTTCTTTCTCTGCTGAATGTCCGATTCAATTGCATCGACGCTTTTGCCCTCAAGCTCCTTGATGTAGTTGACACCGCTTGTGATGTCTTTTGAGGAACTGACAGGGGTGCTGTCGCCCGAGCCCACATTGTTCAAAATGATTATCAAAAGTATGATAACTATAACTAAAACACCGACTGCGATGACTATCGGATTTTTACTTTTGCCTTTTTTAGCTATGTTTTTGCCGATGTTTGCGGCATAATTAGCGGCTTTTGCCGCATTTTGTTTTCGTGCCTTTTGCTGTGCGGCTTTTCTTGAGTTTGCACGCTGTGCAGATGCGGGGGAGCGGTTTTTCTTGTAGCTTAGTCCCACGTTCGAATTGGCTGCACGAGTGCCGCTTCTTTGAGACGAGTTTGAAGTGTTCCGATTGCTTCGTGCGTTTGTTCCCGAACGCTCTCGGTTATAATTTCTTGTGTTTCTTTCCTGCATTAAATTAACCTTTCAATCCACTGTTAGCAAAGCCCCAGAAAATACTCGAAAATCAGTTTGCCGTCAACTGTGTCGTTTCTTCTGTGATTGTAACTCATTCTCTCCGGGTGAAACTGTGTTGAGATAATCTTGTGTTCACGGTTTTCCAAGCCCTCGATGATTCCGTCGTCCGAATAAGCTATTACATCGAAGAAATCAGCCGCAGGAGATACGCCCTGATGATGAGAGGAATTTACAGCAAAATTTTCTCCGTAAAGCTCATAAAGAAAGCTCCCTTTTTTAGCTTTTGCGCCGTGAACTTTGTCGCCTTCATCTGCTTTTCTTGAATGTCTGTCGGCACTTGCAATATGCTGGCAAAGCTGACCGCCGAAAAATACATTAAGAACCTGATGTCCTCGGCAAATTCCGAGAATTGGCTTTTTGGCTTCATAAAAAATCTTTGCAAGCTTAAATTCTGCTTCGTCTCTTGTGTCATCAATTCCCATACTTGCAGTGTTTTCCTGACCGTAGCGGTCAGGATTGATATCTGCTCCTCCCGAAATGAGAAGTCCGCCACAATTGAGACTGTCGTTTATATCAAATGAACAAACGGCTTTTCCGCCAGTCAACTCGACTG
>CAVDQG010000112.1:0-2362 GCA_963611165.1 Bacteroides uniformis | reverse complement strand
ACTGGATGGCTCAGGAGCAGGAGCGTGGTATCACTATCACATCTGCTGCTACAACTTGCTACTGGTCACATACCGACCTCGTAAATGCCGGCGATAAGAAGGAAATTGCAAAGAACAGACACAGAATCAACATCATCGATACCCCCGGTCACGTTGACTTTACAGTTGAGGTTCAGCGTTCACTGAGAGTTCTCGACGGTTCCGTTACTGTTTTCTGCGCAAAGGGCGGCGTTGAGCCACAGTCCGAGACAGTTTGGAGACAGGCTGAGGAATATCATGTTCCGAGAATGGCTTTTGTCAACAAGATGGACATCATGGGTGCAGACTTCTACAGAGTTGTACAGATGATGAAGGACAGACTCAAGTGTAACGCTGTTCCGATTCAGCTTCCTATCGGCGCTGAGGATACTTTTAAGGGTATCATCGACCTCGTCGAGATGAAAGCTTACATCTACTACGATGACCTCGGAAAGGATATTCGTTGTGAGGATATTCCTGAGGATATGGTAGAGATTTCCAATAAGTATCACGAAGAGCTCATCGAGCACGTTGCCGAGATGGACGAGGACCTCATGATGCTTTACCTCGAGGGTGAAGAGATTCCCCAGAGCGACATCAAGAGAGTTATCCGTCAGTCCACTATCAACAACACAATGGTTCCTGTTACATGCGGTACAGCATACAGAAACAAGGGTGTTCAGAAGCTTCTTGACGCTATCGTTGACTACATGCCGTCTCCGCTCGATGTTCCTGCTATCAAGGGTGTAAATCCTGAGACAGAGGAAGAGGAAGAGAGACATTCAAGTGACGACGAGCCGTTTGCAGCTCTCGCATTTAAGATTGCAACAGACCCATTTGTCGGTAAGCTCGCATTCTTCCGTGTTTACTCCGGAACACTCGAGGCCGGCACACAGGTCTATAACTGCAATAAGGACAACAAGGAGCGTATCGGACGTATCGTTCAGATGCACGCTAACCAGAGAAAGGATATCGAGAAGGTTTACGCAGGTGATATCGCAGCTGCTGTTGGTCTCAAGAACACAACAACAGGTGATACTCTTTGTGACGAGAACCATCCTATCATCCTCGAGTCCATGAACTTCCCTGATCCTGTTATCCGTGTTGCTATCGAGCCTAAGACTAAGGCTGCACAGGAGAAGATGGGCATTGCCCTCGCAAAGCTTGCTGAAGAGGATCCTACCTTTAAGGCATACACAGACGAGGAGACAGGCCAGACTATCATCGCTGGTATGGGTGAGCTTCACCTCGAGATCATCGTTGACAGACTTTTCCGTGAGTTCAAGGTTGAGGCTAACGTAGGTAAGCCACAGGTTGCTTACAAGGAAACAATCCTCTCCAACTCCGATGTTGACTGCAAGTATGCACGTCAGTCCGGTGGTAAGGGTCAGTACGGTCACGTTAAGATCAGACTTGAGCCGAACCCGGGCAAGGGCTACGAGTTCGTTAACGCTGTTGTCGGTGGATCTGTTCCGAAGGAATACATTCCTGCTGTTGACGCAGGTATCCAGGGTGCTATGCAGTCCGGTGTTGTAGCTGGTTACAACGTTGTTGACTGTAAGGTAACACTTTATGATGGATCTTATCATGAGGTTGACTCCTCCGAAATGGCCTTTAAGATTGCCGGTTCTATGGCATTCAAGGAGGCTATGGGCAAGGCTAAGCCGGTTCTCATGGAGCCTATCATGAAGGTTGTTGTTACAACACCTGAGGAATACATGGGCGATGTTATCGGTGACCTTAACTCCAGACGTGGTATGATCCAGTCCATGGAGGCTATCACAGGCGGTCAGCAGATCACAGCTCAGGTTCCGCTTTCAGAGATGTTCGGTTATGCTACAGACATGCGTTCCAAGACACAGGGCCGTGGTGCTTACGTCATGGAGCCGGATACCTACGCTGAGGTTCCGAAGTCTGTTGCTGAGGGCATCATTTCCGAGAGAAGCAAGAAGTAATAAGACTTTTTGAAACAAAATATTTAATATCCGAGCTTTCGTGGGGAATGCCTCACGAAAGCCCGCGGATTTAAAAATAAAGCTTGATTTTTCGCATTATTGTGGTAAAATTAAGCTAACAGTTTTAATTACTTTAATTATTTTGACTATTAAGGGAGGCAATTCCAATGGCAAAACAGAAATTTGAAAGAAATAAGCCACACGTTAACATTGGTACTATCGGCCACGTTGACCACGGCAAGACTACACTTACAGCTGCTATCACAAAGGTTCTTTCCTTCAAGGGACAGGCTGCTTTCGAGGATTATTCCATGATCGATAAGGCTCCTGAGGAGAGAGAGCGTGGTATCACAATCAACACAGCTCACGTTGAGTACGAGACAGACAAG
>CAVDQG010000111.1:0-2495 GCA_963611165.1 Bacteroides uniformis | reverse complement strand
AGAGAAATTTAGAGTAAACAAAAAAAAGAAGCCACTTATCACAAGCAGCCTCTTTCACTGATATACTATAATTTCAAAACCAAATCCAAACTAATCTACAATCAATTTTTACTGAGTGCAAAGGTAGGAAATGATTTCCGATTATCGTACATTATATAAGTTATGAGGATAAACAATATTACTTTTCCTCGATTTGTTTACACCCACCTTGGCTAAAATCCTCCAGTTGTTTAGTGAACGGAGTCATCTTGTCGAGCTGAGCTTTGACAGAGAACTCCTCGCCGAGGAAAGCGATACCCTCGTGTATTTTCTGCAAGGCTGCGAGATGCTTCTTGGTCGTTACCACAGGATTGATATAGATACAACCATGCTGTTGGGCGAACCGCCGGCAAATGTCGCCACCACCATAGATAACAAATAGCGGCTTCTTACCTTCTGCCCAGTCTTCGGCAATCGATAACTCAAAGGCAAGGTTGTTAAGGCGGTCTGAGTAGCCCCTTGTAGCGAAAGCACGCCAGCCACGGGGAACACCAAGCATATTGAGCTGATACCACTTCTGAGCCACATTAAGATCAATAAAGATACCGATTCCTCGTTCTTGCATACATCGGGCAATCCATCGTTTCTTGTAGAGAGCTTGCATCCCGAAAGCTACGGGTGTCTCATTGTAGAGCGAGAAGTTTGGCTCTACGATATTGCGGGGATGATGATTCACTATCTTTTCGGGATGTTCATATACAGCGTTGAAGCGATAATCATCCGTGTAGAAGTGAAGCGTGCCCGAACCGTTAAGATTAAAGGTACGTCTCTGTTCGCCGAAGCAGAGAAAGGGAGACTCGCAGGATTCAGCCTGCATACTGAGGTCGAGGGTTGGAATTTCCAAGTCGTTGTCCGTAGGAAAGAGCTGGTCGGCAATCGCTACTTCATAATGTTCTCTTTTCATTTCTTATTCCTATTTAATATATTGATGATTTGGTTGTAAATTGATAACACATACTTATCCTTGGCTTGGATATACTCCAGGTACTTTCTTGCTTGGTTTATCACGTTCTGCCTTGTTCGACAGAGCAAACGAGCCGAGCGGTCGGGATGGATGCAATAATTTCGGCTTATCAAGCAGTACAACCCACGGAGGGTATTCAGCTTGACGGTCTTCACTGCCGAGCAAAGTTGCATGAACGTAACCTCACCAACCTCACAGACTGCTCTCATTATCTGGTCAGACAAATAATACTGTTCAAATTGATTGTACACCATACGTTTTGTAAATTTGGTTTAAATATAGAAATCTGCTGCAAAAGTAATAAAATCTTTTAAAATACTAATATATACTATTAATAAATTAAAAATATTTAATAGAATGTATTAGGAATTGAATTATTCTTATTAATTTTGCGGTGTCGAAAGTGATAATCGGCTATACTATCAGAGATAGCACATTACTTCGGCTACGTTATTGAAGAGACGGACTACCTCGGATATAATGTGTAGAATGAATTTGGATTTAAGCAGGGCTTGACCCTATTAAATACGGAGCGGTTAAGAAAGTAGTCCTTCTTTTCCGCTCTTGCTTTTTTCTTAAAGGTATGAAACAGATAAGGAGAAAAATATTGCATCAGATGTATTGCAATCCTCGGGTGAGGAAAGCAATCGCATTCTCCTTGTTTGTAAAGGCAAACACAACTTCCTCAACGATTAATAACTGGTCTGTAAATAAGCTACACCTTTTAACGGGTGTCAGTGCGTCAGCTATTCGTCAACGCCTCGATACACTCCGACAAATGGAGCTGATAGAAGAAGTCGGCAAAGGAAAGAAACACCTTGTCTTCAAATCCTTGAAAAGCAAAACCTCTCACAGGAACGCACAAGTTCCAGATATTGATTTCACAGAAAACAAATCTAAACGAAAGAATGCCTATGCACAAGAAATCAAACAAATAGAAGATATTTTGTCCGTGATGCTCATCATAGAGATACAGAATCACAAGAACTACGCCAAGCAGATGATTCAGCAATCAAAACACCCTAAGAACACAAAGGAACTGAAAGGTGCGAAGAAGGCTTGCAATCGTTTCGGCTACGGCGACAAGTTCTCAGATAATGGAATTTCTTACAAGTTCATTGCGGCAAAATTAGGAGTTAGCATTCAAAAAGCCTTCGAGATAGTCGGGTTTGCGGTTGAAAAGCAGATTTTATGCAAATACAGAAACATAGAAAAGCGTTTTATTGCTTCTCTTGACTATATCAAAGACATGATACTAACAAACTATACTTACATAAAGAGAAACGTAATCTATAAGGTTAAAGCTAATACTTATGAGTTAGGAGCTGGCTCGCTATCCGCTCGCTTCGCTGGTATGGTATATAATTAGATTAAGTTTTTCTAAGGAAATTTGGAAATAACATTTTAGTTCAATAAAAATAGGAGAGACAAAAAATAAAAGCCATCCTTTACCTTGACAACGGCAGCAAGGTTGTTGCCGACATCCTCACCC
>CAVDQG010000110.1:0-2524 GCA_963611165.1 Bacteroides uniformis | reverse complement strand
AAAGGAAAAACCCTCTTGGTCATTTAGCGTTGCGACAAGCTTTATCTCAGGCAATTCAGGCTTTATGGTTTTGTTAACATCATCAATTACAAAATCAATATCCTGCATATTTACCGATGCATTAACCTTTGCTTCATAACGCACATAACACTTGATTTCATCCTCTTTTTCATCAGGAACCTCCGCAATTCCGTCATATGTGAATTCGGCAGTCGATAACTCCGCAATATCAACCGTATCAATCAACGACGATTTTGTTATAAGCGTCGTCTCTCCCTTGTCAAAGACACCCTTACTTTTCAGTGCCGTACTTCCGAACAATATAAGTGCACCAATCAGTAACGGCAGCCATCTCATCAGAATTGACGGAATTTTAATTTTTTTGAACATAATAATTACCTTCCTTTTGTGTAATGAGATTCAGATTTATTTCATTACACAGCTTGTAAATTTTGCGAACTCCACAACAAAGTCATATTAATTCTAATATCTTAAATGCATATTGTCAACTTGTAAACAAAAAAAACAAAAGACATTCTGCTCTTCGATAGAATCAGAATGCCTCAGTTTTTATTTTTTTAAACTTTCTTCGAATGCCTTACGGTTGGAAACCTGTTTCAAATTTTTGCTTTGGTATTTTTCTTTCACAATATCAAAACTAAAGAGTCCGCTTTTGTTGCAATAAAAATAGATTTTCTTCACGGTGTTTATCTTGAATCTTGCCTCGGCGTTTCCCTGTGGATATAGCTTAACTAACTGAATTCTGTCGGGAGAAACTGCGGCAATAAATGAAATATAGTGCAGATTGCTCATTTCATGACCAATCTGCACATAATATTCATCTTCAACACGCTCTACCGTTATTTTGTGAGTTTCGTCAGGTTCATCACATATTTCGGGATTCAACTGTATTCCGTGACACTGAATAACCGCTTCCCCCATGCTATGAAAAATATTTCCGCAGATAGGGCAAACATAAAAATTAGAACGAAGCATATTTGCCGAAACATTTGAATTTTTGACCGCACTGCCTGAAAGAAGCTCTGTTACCGATACGGAAAAAATCTCGGCAATAGGCTCAAGCAGAGTAATATCAGGATAACCCTTGCCCGTCTCCCACTTAGAAATTGTTTTGTCACTCACGCAAAGTCTTTCTGCAAGCTCCGACTGCGTCATTGAACGCTTGCTTCTAAGTTCCTTAATTACTGTACCTGTTAGATATTGATTCATACTTTTCTACCTCCGCAGTAGATTCTACATCAAAACAAGCACCCTTACAACCTACGCAAAGTAGAGCAAAAATCTGCAACTATGCTGGCTCAACAACGGATTTGTAATAATTTCCGAAATCAGCGAGTGCGTCAATAATGGGCATCATCTGTTCGCCTAATTCAGTCAGACTGTAATCCACCCTCGGCGGCATTTCCTGATAATCATGGCGGCAAACAAGTCCGTCATCAATCAACTGCCTTAGGCTGTCGGTCAAAACCTTCTGAGAAATACCGTCTAAATCTCTTTGAAGCTCGTTAAATCTCCATGGTCTTGCCCTTAAATTTCTTATGATGAGTAGCTTCCACTTTCCTCCGACAAGCGATACGGCTGTTGCAACAGGACAAACGGGAAGTTCAGCTTTGGTTTTCATATTAATCACCTCGAGCTGATTTTAACACATTTCAAATCGAATGTACAGTTATAAAAAAGTGCGTACTTTTATTTGAATATGCCAACTGATATTATAGTGATGTCAGATAAATCAAAAACCACGGAGGTACAAATTATGACAAATTACGCTAAAATCAACGTAGGAAATGATAACAGAACAGAGCTTCACGAAACACTCGGATTAACAGGAGCTGAAATCAGCATCAACAATCTTCCGGCAGGAGCAAGCGTGCCGTTTGTCCATGCACATAAAACAAACGAAGAGGTATACGCAGTTCTGTCAGGAAAGGGAAAAGTTATTATTGACGGAGAAGAAATCGCATTAACAGCAGGCGATTGGGTAAGAATCTCACCTAAAGCAAAAAGACAGTTCTTTGCCGCAGCGGATGCAGGAATTTCATTTGTTTGCATACAGACAAAAGAGAATTCGCTTGAAGGCTATACAGCAAACGACGCAGTAATTTACTGATAAAAGCAAAGAAAAAACACAAAAGTTTTTGCCACGCTTTTTTCAAAAAGCGAACGGGTGTGGGCAGAGCCCACAAGAGAAATAAATAGCAGAAGCTAAAAACGAAAAAACAGAGCGAAGCGATATAAAAAAGACAGGCACGGAAAATACGACAAAAACGCTATGCGTTTGCAGTCGGGCATTTTCCGTGCCGAATTATTCGCACAAAGAGACATTAAGAACAGGAAAAGTGGTTTAAAACAAAAATTCAATCTTAAACCGCCCTACGAGCTAATCGAAAAAATATGCTTTACGGAAGCCCCCGTAGCCTAACAAGCTGCCAAACTGTTTACACAAAGAAAAATACAAATCACAAATATTAAAGCGATTCATAAACAAAAAAAGAACACCTCA
>CAVDQG010000109.1:0-2640 GCA_963611165.1 Bacteroides uniformis | reverse complement strand
AAATCGGCAGAGACTGGTTTATTGAAGAAGATGAGCCGTGGATTGATAACCGTACAGATACGCATTCCAAGCGTTGGAAGAAGAAAAACGAGGAATAACAGAAAGCGGATGTTCAAATTGGAACATCCGCTTTCTGCGTTTATAACACCTTGATTCCTGTCAGTTGGTCATACGATAACGCTTCCCAATGTGCAAGTGTATTTCGCACATCACGCATTTTCTTCAGCATTTCAAAATCCGGCAAGTCGATGATTTTTTGTGAATGGCAGATAAAGAACAGCTGTCCGATTTCCAGATCTGAAGCCTTGTCGATAACATCGTTGTTCGAGCTTTTGATTGGCAGACAGTGTGAGATTTTGTTTTCGTACTTTCTGATTAGGTCGGCACGGAAATTCTCAATTTTGGGGAAAACAAGTTTTATCTGAGCTTCCCATACAGCCATTTTCACTCGTTCTTTAAGATTAGTGATTTTGACTTTGTTCTCTTCAAAGACTTCGTATGAAACTTCGTAAGGGTTCTGTATCAAATCGGATCCTCTTGATGCAAGCATTGCGGCAAGCTCAACATTATTGTGAGCAATATTGCTTGCGACCTCGCATAGATACATCTTTTCGGATCTGCTGCATTTAAGGTTAAAAGCCAGCGTCAGACACAGCATCATGCAGTCGTAATCGGTCACATAATCTTCATACCTGAATGTTGTCGAATACTTTGAAATCGGCACATTCGCACCCTCTGAGATGATAATAAATACGCCGTGTTCATTGGTATCTGTACAGCTTTTAAGGTACTCGGCAACAGAAGAGGTCCATTTAGAAGCGTTTTCTGACTTTATGCCTGTAAGACAAACATAACGCTTATTAAGCGGAGTTACTCTGTTCTGTGCAAGAAACTTTTCGGGACTGCCGTGTGTAGTCGGCCAACATTTGTTTCGCTCATCTTTACTGCAATAACGTTCCATGAGATATGTTCCGGGATCATCTGCCTTTGAAACATCAAGTACATCAAATGTTTTGCTGTCATTGACATATGCGAGCTTTTGCTCAAGCGTTTCCGTCATAATATGGAGGACAAATTATCATGATGTTAGCAGAAAAACAGGAACTTGTAAGACTTCTCAATCTCTATCAAGTGGAGTTGTTAAGGGCGAACGATAACAACTTTAGATTTAAACGCAACAAGGCCCCCATCATTCAGTACAAATGGGCAAGCAGTGTTAAATCTCAGTACGAGCACGCAAGATTAATATCGTCAAAATTAGCAAGAGAAATCAAGGAGGAGATTTTAACATGACTTCTTGCTTCCACGAATACCGTGTCACGGACTGTATCAGACTGGAAAAACAGATAATTTATATACAAACTTGTATGAAATGCTTTAACACGGAGAACTTTATCATCAACACCGAAGGAATTAAGACTTCTCCTGCTGAAAGGTTTATCAACAGATTAAATGAAATTGTGGCAAAAGGTGACAATTAGAGGTAGTAGAGGTAGTGAAAAACAGGTTTTTCCGTATAACTTTTGCATAATACGCGCGTACTAAGAGAAGTTTCACGCAAAAAGCTAAGTTTTACTACCTTTACTACCTCACCGAAACAACTGTTCGATTTAACATTATATCTAACTCGATATAAAATAGGAGTCTGTACAGGTGAAAATATGTAGGAGTCTGTATGGGCGCACGGGAGGAGGTGACATTATGGCAAGACAGAAAGATATGAGAAAAAATAATAACCCCAACGGGAACAAAAATATGAGCGTTGAAAAATCTTTTAAGGGTGATAAGTCTGAAATCGGACAGATTCTCAATAACAGTCTTTATTGGTTTAACAGACCTATCGTCAAGACTGATGAAGAATGTGCTCAAAGACTTAATGAGTTCTTTAAACATTGTGCTGAAAATAACGAAATTCCTACGGTTGAAAAGATGTGTTTAGCACTGGGAACTGTTAGGCAAACAGTGTGGAATTGGGAGTCAGGAGTAGCAAATGTATCACAACAGCGGCGTGACATTATCAAAAAAGCCAAGGAAATAATCTCTGCAATGGACGCAGAATTAGCTGCCACAGGTAAGATACCTGTACCGACTTACATCTTCCGAGCAAAGAATTACTACGGTATGCGAGACGACCCACAGGTTGTTGTGCAGGTCAATGACAACTCTGAAAAGGTGGACATTGAAGACATCAAGAAACGATATCTGACAGACAGTCCGCCAACGACTATCGAAACGACCGCAGAAGACAAGACCGAGAAGACAGGAGAATAACAAAAGAGTCCTCACGACTTTTAATCGTGGGGACTTTTCTTTTGCGTGAACGACTCTGAGACTTTGCCGAAAGCGAACGACTTTCAGTGACTTTACGACTTTCAGAGACTTTAACGACTTTCTGACGACTATCGACTATCGACTTTTACGACTGCTGTTCGTCCGGTTCATAGCGTAGGAAGTCGCCCGGCTGGCACTCGAGAAGTCGGCACACGGTTTGAATGTTCGCCCAGCTAATGGGCTTGTTATGACGAAACGCTTGCAAGGTGCTTTCAGATAATAGATTTTCTTTTCGGATCCTGTTGGTGTTGTATCCCTTATCTTTTAAAGCCTGCAAAACATTAATAGTATATATAAGCATTGTATCAC
>CAVDQG010000108.1:0-2681 GCA_963611165.1 Bacteroides uniformis | reverse complement strand
GCCCACACCCGCTCGCTTTTTGTAAAAAGCGAGGCAAAAACTTTTGTGTTTTTTCTTTTGCTTTTTTACTTTCTGTTTCTTTTTTACTCTTATGCTATAAAGCCTTCAAATATGCTTATACAGCCGTCTTTCTTTAACTTATCGTGCGTTTTTCTGTCCCTTACCGTCCACGACACCTCTTTTATTCCAAACAGCTTCTTACACACCTTCAAACTCACATTATCTCTTGCGTGATAATCATACGCTTCAAAGTCCGGTCTTGCGTAAAAATTCGACATCATATTTCTTCCCATGAACGCCATTATCGGATTCGGCGTTTCCGGGTCTTTTGATGTGAAATGCGCCATCAATTGTCCTCTTATTACCTCGGGATGGTTTTTCCTGAACCAATGCACTATCCTCGGATGAAAGCTTTCTATGCAGTAAAGTCCTTTATAATCCTTTAAGACCTCCCATCCTCTTTCGCACAGCTCGTCGATTTTATCGTAGCCCTTAAACTCGATTATCATCGGTGTTTTTCCGTCCACTTCCTTTAACACGTCGCTGAAAAGCGGACAGGTATACTCGGTATCATACAAATGAATTTTATTGAGCTCCTCAAGTGTGATATCGGATATTTTTTTATCCACTCCGCATACTCTTTTTAGGCTGTTATCGTGATGCACCACCACATAGCCGTCCTTTGTCATCTGCAGGTCAAATTCCATTCCGTATCCGTGCTTCACCGCATTTTTGAATGCCGCCATGCTGTTTTCTGGTATTCCCTTTTCCTTATCGTGGTAACCTCTGTGGGCGTAGTCCCATTTCTCGAGCTCCTTAAACGATGGTCTGTTTTTTATTCTCGGTGCTATTCCCCACAGCCAGAACAAAACTATCACCGCAATTATGCACACTGCAACTATCACTGCCGTCATTCTTTCTTCTCCTTTTGCTTAATCATTTAATATGGCTCCCGCTTCCGAGAGCCATATTGTACGGTATCAGAGCTTCGAAAGCTCCTTATAACATGATTTGAGAGCCGGATAAAGACTCTTATACACACCGTAGTATTTCTCATACTCCGGTACATTTTCTTCTATAGGCTGCTGCTCGGGGTTTGTCTTGACAAGCTCCTGACAAGCCTTTTCTACACTTTCGTAAATTCCTGCGCCGACTGCCGCAAGGATAGCAACTCCAAGTGCGGGGCCCTCCTTTGAAACGACTGTTTTTACCGGGCAATTATATGTATCGGCAAGCATCTGTCTCCAAAGCTTGCTTGTTCCGCCGCCGCCGCAAGCGAGCATCTCGTCGATTTCGATTCCCATTTCTCTGAGTACTTCAATGCTGTCACGCTGAGAGAAGCTGACGCCTTCCATTACAGCTCTTAGCATATCGTACTTTGTGTGCATTCCGCTTAAGCCGAAAAATACGCCACGGCAATCAGGGTCAAGATGAGGTGTTCTCTCACCCATAAGATACGGCAGATATATAAGCTTATTCGAGCCTATCGGAGATTTCTCCGCTTCCTTGTCCATGAGATAGTACGGATCGACCTGCATTCCCTTAGCGGTCGAGATTTCTTCCTGACAGAAATTATCTCTGAACCACTTGAGAGAAAGTCCTGCAGCCTGGGTAACTCCCATTACGTGCCAAGCACCGGGAACGGCACAGCAGAAGGTATGAACTCTGCCCTTGCTGTCAATCTTGATGTTATCGGTGTGAGCGAAAACAACTCCGCTTGTGCCGATAGTAGTGAAAGCCTTTCCCTCGGTGACAACACCTGTGCCGACAGCGGCAGCCGCATTGTCGCCTGCTCCGCCGACAACTATTGTGCCTGCCTTAAGACCTGTCAAAGCAGCGGCTTCTTTGCTTATCACACCTGTTACCTCAGGGGACTCATATACCTTGGGGAGCAAGCTCATGTCTATGTCGAGCTTGTCGCAGACCTCTTCAGACCAACAGCGATTCGGAATATCGAGAAGCTGCATACCCGAAGCGTCGCTTACTTCCGTTGCAAAATCACCCGTGAGCATGTATCTCACATAATCCTTAGGCAGAAGAATGTGAGCGCATTTAGCGTAAATCTCGGGTTGGTTGTTTCTGACCCAGAGAATTTTAGATGCGGTAAAGCCCGTGAGAGCCGGGTTAGCCGTAATCTCAATGAGTCTCTTGGCACCGACCTTTTCGGTTATCTCGGCGCACTCCTTGCCGGTTCTCTGATCGCACCAAATGATAGAGCGGCGAAGAACCTTGCCGTCAGCGTCCAGCATAACAAGACCGTGCATCTGACCGGAAATACCGAGACCCGCGATATCCTCATTGTTAACACCAGAAGCCTCTATAACAGACTTAATAGTATCGCAAGCGGCATGCCACCAGTCGAGAGGATCTTGCTCAGCCCAACCGTTTTGAGCCTGATAGAGAGGGTATTCCACAGTTGAAGAAGAGATAACCTTACCCTTTTGATCAAATAAAACTGTCTTGGTACCGCTTGTACCCAAATCCACACCGATTAAATATTTCATGAATTAAACTCCTTCCGATGAGTATATAAACTCTGTACCTTAATTATATAGCCTTGGATTGTTTTGTCAAAAAGAATTTTAGGTGAAAATAAGATGAACAAAAGCAATTAAAAAGCAAAACGAAAACACAAAAGTTTTTGCCACGCTTTTTTCAAAAAGCGTGCGGGTGTGGGCGGA
>CAVDQG010000107.1:0-2777 GCA_963611165.1 Bacteroides uniformis | reverse complement strand
ATCTAATATCATGTCATCACCGTCATATTAAAAGTTGACCTTTATTATAACTGATACTTCTTTTGAGTTCAATATGTCATAAATTTGTATTTGAATTATAATTATGTTGATTGCGAAAGTCGTTGTTACAAGATATTGTGTGCGACAAGTCTGTTGCACGCAAATATTTTAGGGTAATACTTGACAAAGTTATAATAACTTGCTAAAATGTGAATTGTAAAAGAATAATCAGGAGAAAGGAAGGCTGAAACTATGTCAGTATTTAGCGAAAGAATGTCTGAACTAATGAAAAGTAACAGGTTAAGCCAAAAAGAATTGGCAGCAAAGGCAGGTGTTACCGAGTCTGCGATGTCTTATTATGTGAAAGGAGAGCGAACTCCTCGCAGCGATGTTTTAACAAGGATTGCTAAAGCACTTGGAACAACAACTGATTATTTGCTTGGAAACTCTTCTGAAGCTACTTTGAACTCGACTGATGAAGATTTGCAGTACTTACAGCGAAATCTCGGTAAGTTGAATACTGAGCAGTTAAAGAGAGCTGAAACAATGCTAAAAGCAGCGTTCTATGATATTTTTGATGATGATGAAGATGAGGAGTGATGATTGTTGCCGATGAATTCTAAACCTAACTTTAATAAAGCCTACATTAAAGCAAATGAGATGTTAATAAAATCGTCGGTGATTCAGTCTTTTCCGTTTTCACCGAAAAAATTAGTCAAAGAGCAAAGTCCGATTGTTTGTCGTTCATATGATAAAGCTAAAAAGTATGGAGTAGACATAACGGATTTTGGCAGCGAATCGGCAACCATATTCAGACTTGGCGGAAAAAGCATTATCTTTTACGATGAGACGAAGCCAGAGCCGCATATTGCTTTTTCGATTCTTCATGAATTCGGTCATGACACATTGGGACATGATTTTACCAAGAAAGATAAAGAAAGCTATAGCAAATATGAAGTTGAAACAAATTTCTTTGCGGCTCAGCTTTTAATGCCTGAACAGATAATACGGGAATTGCAGAAAAGGGGAAAGGATATAACAAGTTCTTTTTTACAGTCAACTTTCGGAGTTTCGGCTCAGGCGGCAGACAAACGTATAGAAACACTGGTAAAGACGAACAGCGAATGGCGTTCAAAAACCGAAAAAGAGTTCGATGATATTATTCTGTATCGTTATGCCGATTTTCTAAATAGAATATGCCCTACAAGAAATTATTATGATTTTGAGGACGAGTATGCTCGTCAACAGGAGCGTAATGTTTGGTATTGATGAGGGTGATTATGAAAGGATGTGAGGTAAATTGATTGTCTTAAAAAAGAAAAAAACACCTTGAAGATTGATAAAACAATCATCAAAGTGTATCTCTCCGAATATTGCTATTCGATTTGTGGTAAAATTATTTTAGCACCTTTCGGAGAGAATTTCAATATTTGTTCACAAAAATTAACAAATGAAAGTTATTACTTTCGGAAAGGAATTTAATTATGAAAAGTAAAGAAATGCGGGCGAACCCGCTATTTATGAGAAATACATTCCCTGCTGTCGGTAAATGGGGAATGCCGATTGTTAAAAAACAGGAGCTTCCGACAAACGATATACAACTGTTATCAAGTGCTAACGCACGGTCTAATGACAGTGCAAAAAATAAGAATAAAGGTGTACATTTTTTCGTTGACGATTACCGTTTCACAGGAATTTACAATAATCCTAAACGCTCGCTCAGGAAATATTCACAGTATAAGTTTTTGCTGACACCTGATTTTTCTACATATGCAGAAATGAATTTGTGGAGACAAATGGAGAGCATTGCTCACAGCAGATGGGTTGGAGCATATTGGCAGAGCAAAGGTTTAACGGTTATTCCGACAGTAAGCTGGAGCACGCCGAGAAGCTTTGAATTTTGTTTTGACGGAATTGAAAAAGGCAGTGTTGTTGCAGTCGGTACATTAGGTTGTAAGAAAAGCAAGAGAAACTTTATGCGTGGGTACAATGAGATGCTGGAACGAATAGAGCCAAGCAAGATTATTGTATTTGATAAACCATTCGATGAAATGACAGGCGATATCATATATGTCGATTATTTGTCTTCAAGAAAGGAGGCAAATTAATGGGCGGAAGAGGTACATTTGCAGCAGGAAATTCTGTTGCATACAGCTATGAGGTAGATACTGCTTTTTCGGAAGATGGGAAGTTCCATGGAGTTAAGGTTTTAAAAGGAATGAAAGATAGAGGAAAGCACGGATTGCCGGAATCTTCTCATTCAAGTAAAGCATATTTAAAAATGAATCCTGATGGTACGTTTAATATGATGAGAATTTACGATAACAATCATAACCTCAGACTCGAGATTGCATATCATTCAGAACAATCTATCGCAAAAGGAAAAGCAAAAGTTTTGCATTATCATATTTATAGTAAAGACTTCAGTCAAAAAGCGAAAGCACCTTTTGATAGAACAACAAAAGTACTGCATAAGAATTCAAAGATATATAAGCAATATCAAAGATTTTTCAAAGGAGTAGATTAATATGATAAATGGAAACATAGATGAATTCGTTGATAAACTATGGGGAGGAGAAGAATTAATTTTCACTTATAATGGAAAAAAATACTTCTCACAGGGGTATCTTCTTGATAATGGTCAATATCGCTTTGAGTTACAGCAATGGGAACCTGAAGGAAAAATGCTTTGGCATGTAGAGGGACTTACACATCAGAAAAGCTTTGATACTTTTATGGAACTACCATTGTTTAACGGAAAAACTTTTTGGCAAGTT
>CAVDQG010000106.1:0-2779 GCA_963611165.1 Bacteroides uniformis | reverse complement strand
ATTTATCCCTCTACTTATTTGGACAAAGGGTAGTGAAATGCACACCCATTTCCGCTTGTTTGAGAGAAAATTCTTCAAAAAATTTTTTTGCAGAGAAATTAACCCCTTCACTTATTTGGAATTGAAAGTCGTTTTGACACCCTATTTCAGATAATTTTTCTTGAAATTATTTTTATCCCTTCACTTGTTTGAACTGGAAGAGCCGTTTTGTACCCCCTTTTTCAGAAAAAAATTTAGAGAAATAAAAAGACCACCTACCCGGGACACATTTTCTGTGCCACAAGTAAGTGGTCTTATGAATTTTATTTTGGATATAAAAAAAGAACCGCCCAAGTCGCTCCGAACTGTTGCGTTTCGGGGTGAATTTGGGCGGTTTTGTTTGATTTAAGGCTGGATTATTGATGGGGGAATATAATTTGTCAAGCGAATCAATTCAGAGCTTATAAAGGCTTTTAAGCGTTCTGCTATTTAAAATACATCAGTTATCGGTTGCCAATGTGCATCTGCCATATCTATGGCAAATTCTGTGTTATTGATATACAAGAAATTATCTTTATCTCGGACAAATCCCCAATTCAGATTGTGTTCTGCTGCATACTTTTTAAATGCATAAAATTTATTTTTTATCTGCCTATCAATATTCTTATCCTTGCCATTAGATTCTCCACCCTTGGTTTCGATAACCCAGACGGTTCCGTCTTTTTTCATGATAATGTAATCTGCATAGAACAGCCACTGATGTAGAATTCCATCCTGATAAACAATAGAAAAATACTGCTGCCCGCTATCGCCATTCTTGTAAATCCATTCTATATCATCTCGCTTTTCGCAATACTGCTCAAAAAGCATTTCGCAAGTACTGCGAATAAGGCTTGTAGCATATCCGGACGTATATTCATGATAAGCATTGCTTAGGTATTCAATCTCGTTTTTAACTCCCGGGTCATACTTAAAGAAGTCCTGTTCAGGGATATGGAACGGAACAGACTTTGGAGCAATCATCGACACTTGAGTATATGAATCTGATGTAACTGCTCGGAATTCTTCTTTTAGCAAATGCACATTGTTAATAACAAACGCATAGAATTCAGCTGTATCAAGAGATAATAGCTTTTTGTTCTGCGGTCCGGTCTTACGAAAAAGTCTCTCCAGAATTGTCTTTACCTTTCCCGTCTGCATACCAATGGCGGTTTTAATGCTATCAACACTATGCAACAACTGAATACCGTGTTTATGAGTGTCCACACGCTGACGAGTAGCAAAATATGATGTGCTCTCCATAACCATATCGGTCTTAACATACTGCCCATGCAGAGCTTGTCCTAATATTTCATTACCAAAAATGTAACTGTTACCTTCAAGAATCTGCTTATTGAGCTTTTTATCTTTCCCGAGGTGATATTTAGTAATCAGGTGCTCGTAAATCTTATCTAAAACCTCACGCTCGCCAAGTCCATCCGTATCAAGGTCACGCAGTTGTTTTGTAAGTGTAAATGTTTTACATTTTTCCTTTAAGAACAGTCGGCGTGTTTCATATGCTTTATCCATACCGGAAAGCAGACCTGCTTTATAGGTTTCATCAAATGTGTAAACATAGCAGAAATCGAGCAAATCATCGTCATAGTGCCTTGCTTCCGGCATACGGCGAATGCGACCGATGGTCTGTATCTCGAACTGTTCGCTCATGCCTTCACGCAATTTAACGAGAATTTTAGCACGGGGACAATCCCATCCTGTGCTGATTGCCTGTTTCATAAGAAGAAATACAGGTGTTCCGTCATTATCAGTTAGGTTTTCCGTGAGGTCTTTTTTATCTTCACTCATCCAGATACTAACCATGCCGTTATCATAGGTGTAGCCCATTGATTCAAGCTTTGCTTCAACTGCCTTGATGGTTTCCGGCTGTCCGTTTGGAAACTGAATAAGCACAAGCGGACGAATGATTTTACCAGCCGGAAGAACCTCTGTATATCGCTTAGCAATTGCTTTTCTCTTTGCATCGGCTAACTCAAGAAGGTAATCATAATCGTTAGTGATTTCTACATTTTCATCAACACCTTGATTAACATAGATAGCCTTTGTAATCAAGCCTTCATCTATAACATCCAGCTCATCAACTTCAAAAAATTCATATCGATTATTTTTTATAGCTGTTGCACTCACACGAATAATATGCTTTGCAGCAAATGCGTCAATAATTGTTTTTGCCTTTGCTGTATTGTTGGAATGTTCCTCATCTATGATGACGATAAAATCAATATTCTTTCTGTGAGCATCGGCTATTCTATCAAAAAGGTTCTTGCGTTCACTATCCTTGATAGCCGTGTTGCCACGCTTGGTAACAAGCTCCCAGTTGATAAATGTTGTGCTTTCCGGTTCAAATCCATTTTGCAACGCATCAAATAGATTCTGCGTTTTCCTGTGTGGTGCACATTTTATCATCTTTTGGCGGCTCTGCTCCTCAAGGTCGCCCTTGCCCGGACACAACCAAATAACAGCCGTGTTGGAGTTTACATTATTGAGGTATTCATCGACATAGCCAATCAGAATAATTGTCTTTCCCGCTCCCGTCGGTGCTTTCATAACCACCGTCTGCTTACTGCCCCTGTCAGTTGTAAGGTCGAGCAATTTCAGCACGGCTTTTTCCTGAAAGTCAAACAGGTTGAGAGTTAGTCCGTTTACCATGTTTCGCCCACCTCCCTCAATTCAAAATTGAAATAGTAATCCGGAATGATATGTACATCCACGTCCTTAAACAGAGCATTCTGCTCCGTTGTGA
>CAVDQG010000105.1:1809-2974 GCA_963611165.1 Bacteroides uniformis | reverse complement strand
TTCTTGGTTGCATTGCAAAATCCGACTGACCATCCAAAATCTGAATTCCACGAATAGCTTTGTTGATTTTTGCTTCTGAAGTATCAGAACCATCGCAAACCAAAACAATAGCATTGCAATATTCAAAAAGTTTATAGGCAGCTTGTGTTTTTGGAAACTCTATATCCATTACGACATAATCGTAACAGCCCAATGCTTTCAGTTCGTTTTGAAGTGTTAAGTAATCGTTAGGTCCCATCTCCATAATGTCAAGAGGAACTCTAACAGAAGAATAATAGTACACACCTGTTTGATCCTGCTTGACGGTACTCTGAAGTTTCATTGCTCTGTTTGTCTTGTTGCTCTTAACGGCATAGATTACATCGCTGAAATCAAATTGTCCATCACACGAAAAAAACATATCGGCATCGCCATAAATCTCGGCGTTCAAATAAAGAACGCGTTGACCGGCATTTGCTAAGGCAATTGCACAAGCAGCTGCCGCAGTGGAAGTGCCAACACCACCGCAAGGAGAGCAGAATGCAATTGTTTTCATAGCACCATTCTGATTCGTAGACACACCCGAAATATTAGGGACATGCTCTGAATAGATGCTCAATATCTGCTTGTATATTAGTTCTCCCTTTTGAAATTTGCAAATTGCCTTGTGATTGTCTATCGAGTTAATATCAAGACTTTCCACCAAATATGCAAATCCGCATCTTTTTGGGATCTGATTGAAATCAATTTTGAAATTATCGCTTGCCAAAAAGACATCAATCTTCTTTTCTTCAAGGCACGCCATTGCTGCATCCACATCAGTGAACGAATAAATTTCGAGTTCTTCAGCATATTTGCTATTGAACATCGGCACAACGCGACGAAGATATAAAGAATCGCTTTCAAGCATCGCAAGCTTAATTTTCATACTTTATCCTCCCTCTTACCAGTAGGTTATAAATATACTTGTAGAGCATAAATATCTAAAAGATTATAATATATACCTCTATTAAATAGATAAGTTCGTCAAAACTCGACCTTATTATGTAAAAAATAGCCTTAAATTTTAGTTTTGATACCTGAAAGTTTAAGCTTAAAATCATTCTGTAAAGGGTTCTTGGTTCTTACAAGACTGCCCGAAACCTTCTCAAGTGTTGATTTTTCATCCTCTTCAAAAACATAAAGC
>CAVDQG010000105.1:0-1799 GCA_963611165.1 Bacteroides uniformis | reverse complement strand
CGCATGGCCTGTAGAGAGAGAGCCGTCATGACCGGTATTCATTGCCTGCAGCATATCGAGAGCTTCACCGCCACGAACCTCACCGACAACGATTCTTTCAGGTCTCATACGAAGTGAAGACTTAATCAAATCTCTAATAGAAACAGCACCTGCACCGGACGCATTAGCATTTCGGGTTTCGAGACTTACAAGGTTGTTAACTCCCGTAATTTGAAGTTCAGCCGAGTCTTCAATTGTAATAACACGTTCATCCTTAGGAATGTAGTTAGACAAAGCGTTAAGGAATGTTGTTTTACCGGAACCGGTACCACCACTAATAAATATGTTATATTTAGCTTTAACAAGTAACTCTAACTTATCGGCAATTTCTCTTGTAATAGAGCCGTATTCAATCAGTTTCTCTATTGTCATTGGATTTTTAGAGAACTTACGAATGGTAAGAATCGGTCCGCATAAAGAAATCGGAGGCAACACCACATTAACACGAGAACCATCAGGAAGTCGTGTATCACAAATTGGACTTGCCTGGTTAACTTCACGACCTGCCATACCAACAATACGCTGAATGATATCCTCAAGTCTTCTTTGACTCTCAAAAGAAGCGTCCAATTTGGTAAGTTTGCCGGATTTCTCAATAAAGATATTGTCAGGTCCGTTAATCATAACCTCAGTAATGGTATCATCACTGATAATTGAATCAAGCAAACCAAAACCACGAATAGAACTATATACCTGCTGAACAAGATCCACACGCGTCTGTATTGAGTAATACTGTCCTCTCGTCTGCTCTTCTACAATATTCTCAATTTCAGAAGTTAACTCCTCATCACTCAACTTACTAAGTGGTAATTCGTCAGTAACAATCTTTTTTAATTTAAGAACTAAATCCTGATCTATTTCCATAGCCATGACATCTACTCCTCTTATTAAACCATCTTGATTACAATAACAGTAGAATTGTCTGCACCGTCTTTCTTGTTGACCTCAGCCAAAATCCGTCTTACTGCTTCGTCAGCGCTGTTACTGCAAATAATTTCATACATTTCATTAATATCTAAAACATCGGTTACGCCATCCGAGCAAAGAATATATACATCTTCGGATTGAATATCACCTTTTGAGATATATGGCTCGATTGCCATCTCTGTATCAGGAACACCAATGTATTGTAATAAAACAGGTTTTTTCTTGATTCCCATAGCGGACATAATCTTCTCATCTGTATGGTCTTCTGAAATTTGAATCATTTTCTTATCTCTGATTCGGAAAATCTTGCTATCGCCCATATTACAAGCAACCACTTCATCTTGCGAAAAATAGATTGCTGCAACCGTTGTTCCCATTGCGTTTAATTGCTTTTTTACTCTTAACTCATTAACAGCATCATTTGCCTTTTCGCAGGTTTCGTACATAAACTCTTTACCTGATAGAGCAAGTTCTTCAAGTTTTTTAAATTCTTTAGCAAAAACCTCACTTGCAAGACAAGAAGCTTCTTCGCCTTTGCATTCTCCGCCCATACCGTCAAATAGAGCGAATACAATAGGATCATCTGTCTCTCCTTTACACTTGAGGGGATTCTTTAATCCCTTGTTGGGAATGGGAAGATGCTTTTTATTAAAGTAGAAATTATCCTCGTTATTATTGCGACCGTTACCAATAAATGAGCCGCAGGAAGCATTTAAAGTAAATACCATATCATTTCACCTTATTTAAAAAATTGCACTAAAAGATGTTATAGCAAAGATAACTGCCTGAACCGCTACAATTGCCGCAAGGATATATGTAACTATGTGCAGTAT
>CAVDQG010000104.1:0-3103 GCA_963611165.1 Bacteroides uniformis | reverse complement strand
AAAATCGGATTAGTTAAGGGATATACAATCACTCCCAAAACTAATGAAACAGCTCCTATAAAAATAAAAGACAATTTTATATCTTCACAAAGTGCATCTGTTTTATTCGCACCATAATCAACCGAAAAGAAAGCACCGCTTCCCATACAAAGACCTATGATAATTGAAGTCAAAAAAGTCATAAGAGTATAGACCGAACCTACAGCCGCAAGCGCATCAGCTCCGATAAAACGCCCACATATCATAGTGTCAACAAGATTATAAACCTGTTGAAGCAGATTACCAAAAATCATAGGAACAGAAAATGCCAAGAGTTTTTTAGCGATTGAGCCTTCTGTTAATTTTGTATCAGTAAATGTCATATTTAACCTCGAATTAGAATGCTGGTCTAATTCTAACATATCTCATTCGCATTCTCAAGCACATTAAACCTTGTGCTGTAATTTTTGCAAATTAATTGTATCTAAAGAAAAAGACTTTGACTGCTAAAACAATCAAAGTCTTGAAAAAAGGATAAACTATTGTTTACAATTTAATTTTTGTCTTTCAATTCATATTTTCCCATGCTTTTCAGGCTGATACCTAAAGTTGAGAGATTATGAATTGTCGCTGATGTTGTCGGCTGAATAATTCCTGCAACTCCGAGTCCAATCAAAGAACCGTTAATTGCTACGATATTTCTGTAGTTTTTGTTAATTCTTTGAACCATTGCTTTGGATATTTCAACGAGAGTGAGAATTGAATTGAGATTATCGGCGGCAATTGTTATGTCAGCAATTTCTCTTGCCAACTCCGCACCGTCACTGATTGCAATTCCTGCGTCAGAAGCGGATAGGGCAGGGGAATCATTAATGCCATCGCCAACCATGATGACTTTTCGGCCTTGCTTTTTCTCATTCATAACGAAATTAGCCTTGTCTTCAGGAAGAACCTCTGCATAATAATCGTCAAGATTGAGCTTGCTTGCAACATCGGATGCTGTATTGAAGTTGTCTCCTGTCATCATAACAACCTTGCTTATTCCAAGATTGTGAAGCTTCTTAACAACATCGGCGGCTTCTGGACGAAGCGGATCTTCAATGAGAATAACAGCTGCCAAAACCCCGTCAATTGCCAGATAAAGCGGCGAATAGTGCTTAGGAATAGTCTCAAACTTATCTTTATACTCAGGTAAAACGGTACATTTTTCATCGTCGAAAACAAAGTGATAACTTCCGATAATAACCTTGCTATCGCCAATATGACTGGATATTCCGTGAGCGACTATATACTCTACCTTAGTATGCATTTCCTCGTGATTTATTCCTTTGGCGGTGGCAGCTTTGCAGACAGCCTTTGCCATTGAATGTGGGAAGTGCTCCTCTAAGCATGCGGCAATTTTAAGTAAAGCATCGGGATCTGTTCCGCAGAAAGGAACCAATTTAGCAACAGTCGGTGTTGCCTTTGTCAGTGTTCCCGTCTTGTCGAAAACAATGGTGTCCGCTTCACTGACTGCCTCAAGGAATTTTCCACCTTTAACAGTAATACCGTTGTCGCCGCACTGCTTAATTGCAGTTAGAACCGAAATCGGAATTGCAAGCTTAAGCGCACAAGAAAAATCGACCATCAAAACAGCGAGTGTTTTGGTAATGTTCCTTGTAAGAAGATAGGTAAGAATTGTACCGCCTAATGTCCAAGGAACAAGTCTGTCAGCCAAGTGCTCAGCTTTACCTTCGATATTACTCTTAAGCTTCTCGGTGTCTTCAATCATTGCCGTGATTTTTTCATATCGTGTAGCCCCGGAAGAGCCTCTTACATGGATAGTCAGCTCTCCCTCTTCAAGAACCGTACCGGCATACACATAAGAATCTTCGGTTTTTCTGATTGGCTCAGACTCGCCGGTCAAAGATGCCTGATTGACCATTCCTTCGCCGTTTACGACAGTTCCGTCAAATGGGATAATAGTGCCCATTCTTACTACGACCGTATCACCGGGGACAACGTCGCTTGAAGGAACAAGAATCTCCTGTCCGTTTGTAAGAAGCCATACATTTTGAACCTGAAGCGCCATGCTTTTTGCAAGGTCACTTACAGTCTTTCTGTGCGTCCATTCTTCCATGATTTCTCCGATACCAAGAAGGAACATAACTGAACCCGCAGTATCAAAGGTTCCACGCAAAATAGAAACAGTTATAGCTGTTGCATCAAGAACCGAAACATCAAGCTTTTTTCTCTTTAAGCTTTTAAGGGCTTCACATATATATTTAACCGATTTGAAGCATGTTAACGCTACCCTTACAGGATAAGGAAGAATAAATCTCTTGCCATAATGTATCAAAACATGATTTATTAACTTTTCTTTGTACTCGGCATTTAACATTCTGTCCGAGCTTTCAAGAACAGCGGTTGGGACAATTACTTCATCAAAGTGAAAACGGGCAAGAGCTTTGATAAGCTCAGCCCTTTCACAGCTATATTCGACAACCGCATCAGCAGTATTTTCAAATATTTTGACATCAGTAACACCGGAAAGATTTCTGACATAATAGTCTAAAGTATCAGCTTCAACTATTGTCATTCTGTTCATATTAAGATGAACTCTCATTCGGTTTCTGATATCGTGCTTAATGATAAATTTCATTTAGAATTTATTCCTCTGTTGCTGTCTCAGCATTCTCTTCTGCTGCTTCGGCAGTCTCTTCAACTACATCCTCAACAACTGCACATTCTTCAGCTGTTGCTCTGTCCTCGTTAATCTGCTTTGCACCTGCATATATATCACCGCAGTTCTCCTGAACCTTTGTAGCGGTATTAACAGCACACTGCTTAACTCTGAGAACAGCAGCTGTAACATTTGTATAAAGCTTCTTAGCGTCCTTAGAAGAAAGAGCTTTAATTCCTGCTGTGCCAAAAAGTACTCCGCCTGCAAATAAACCAATCTTTTTCATATCAAACTTTGCCATAATAAAGGCCTCCTTGTTTTTATTTGTTAACTTGATTATACATCAGTCAATAGTTAAAATCAATAGTTTCAAAGCGCTAATTTTGTTTATAATGACCTAACGAATGTTGCTTTCGGCTAACCTCCTTTATTAAAATTGTTAAATTAACCTAACTATCATAT
>CAVDQG010000103.1:0-3197 GCA_963611165.1 Bacteroides uniformis | reverse complement strand
AGGCTGATGAGGGAAACCAAAATCACGAAGTGATTTTAGGGAGCGAAGCGACCGTATTTGACCGAAACAGCCGACCGATTTACACGAAGAAAAATACCAAACAGAAAAGGCAGTTTAAAGCAAAAATTGGGTCCAAAACCACCTTGGTGAAATGGCGACCGAAGGTACCACCTACAGGAATAGCGGTAAGCCCACGCTTATAAATCAAGAATATGCAAGACTGTGTATTCGCTCATTATTAATTGTTATTTGTTAATTATTAATTACCTTTTCGTATGCCAATCGTTTTGTTCCGTCATCAATCGTGATAACTCCGCAGTACTCATATCCGTTTTTAAGTATTGTATGCTGCATAGCAAGGTTATCTCTGTGGGTATCTATTCTTGCACTTTTTATACCGTTTTCACGGCAAGCTTTTTCGGCAAAATTCATGAAGAGCGATGCCGCCCCTTTTCCTCTGTAATTCGGGTGAACCGCTACACGGTGAAGCACGCAGTATTCTTCATTATCAGTTAGCCATTTGCCGTCTTCTATCACATCATAAGTGCTGTCTTTGCCAAAAACCATGGCTGTATATGTGACAACCTTATCACCGTCTTCACCTACATAAGCTACGCCGTTTTTTAGGTCGCCCAAAAATGTTTCTTCATTCGGCGTTCCTGTTTGCCACTGGTCGATACCTGACTTTTTCATACCCTCTCTGCACAGTGAGAAGATTTCTCCTACGCTTTTTGCGTCGTCGAAGGTTGCTTTTCTTATATTCATTTTATCACCCTTTACCGAAGTTTTTTACATTTTACATCATTTATGACAAGCGGTCAAATTAATTAAGAATTTATAATTAATAATGAACGGATACACCGATTTTGTTTTTCATATTTCAAGCCGTGTAATTTTAGGATACTCCCGTAGGGGCGATCTTCGGTCGCCATTGCACCAATCTGTTTGTGCAAAAATTAGATTTAAACCGTCTTTTGCTTTCTCCGGTTATATTTGTGTAAACAAGTCGGCACGGAAAATGCCCGTCTGCGATGTATTTTCCGTGCCTATCTTTTTTATTTCGCTTCGCTCTGTTTTTTGTTATTTTTATTTGTGCTTCGCTTTTCTCTCGTGGGCTCCGCCCACACCCGCACGCTTTTTTGTAAAAAGCGTGGCAAAAACTTTTTCTTTTTTTGCCTTTAGCTAATTATTAATTATCCCAAACAAGTGTTGCAAAGTAATCGTCAGGTGTTTCCGCTCTTCTCATCATGGTGACGCTTCCGTCCTCATTTAAAAGAAGCTCTGCACTTCTCAGGCGTCCGTTATAGTTGTATCCCATAGAGAAGCCATGTGCGCCTGTATCGTGGATTACGAGCAAGTCACCCTTATCGATTTTCGGAAGCATTCTGTCCACTGCAAACTTATCGCAGTTCTCGCAAAGTGAGCCTACTACATCATACTTTTCTGTAAGCGGTGCATTTTCCTTTCCGAGCACAGTGATATGATGATATGATCCGTAAACAGCCGGTCTCATAAGGTTTGCCGCACATGCGTCAACGCCGATATATTCTTTATATATATGCTTCTCGTGAATTGCTCTTGTAACAAGGTGGCCGTTTGGAGCAAGCATAAATCTTCCCATTTCAGTGAAGATAGAGACATCTCCCATTCCTGCGGGAACGAGGATTTCGTCAAATGCCTTATGCACGCCCTCGCCGATAGCAAAAATATCGTTCTTCGGCTGTTCGGGCTTATAGTCTACGCCTACGCCGCCTGAAAGGTTGATGAATTTTACATCGCATCCTGTCTCTTCGTGAAGCTCGACTGCTAGCTCAAAAAGCTGCTTTGCGAGTGCCGGATAATAGTCGTTGGAAACTGTATTCGAAGCAAGGAACGAATGAATTCCGAAAACCTCTGCGCCCATTTCCTTTAATGTTTTGAAAGCCTCGAAAAGCTGTTCTCTTGTCATACCGTACTTTGAATCGCCGGGGTTATCCATAACCTGGAAGCCCTCCTTGCTCTCGCCGAGCGTGAATACTCCGCCCGGATTGAAGCGGCAAGAAATCGTCTTCGGGATATATCCGATTGTTTCCTTTAAGAAAGGAATATGAGTGATATCATCGAGGTTGATGATTGCGCCCAGCTCTGCCGCCTTGACATATTCCTCTGCGGGAGTCTCGTTGGATGAGAACATAATCTCATGGCCCTTGAAGCCGCATCTGTCGCTCATCATAAGCTCGGTAAGGCTTGAGCAGTCGACGCCGCAACCTTCCTCGTGTAAAATCTTAAGTATGCCCGGAGTAGGTGTTGCCTTAACTGCAAAATACTCCTTGAAGCCCTTATTCCAAGAAAAAGCCTTATTTACGTCTCTTGCAGTCTGACGGATGCCCTTTTCGTCGTAGATATGGAACGGCGTGGGATAAACCGCCGCAATTTCCTCAGCCTTTTCTTTTGTTATAAACGGAATCTTTTCTGCCATCTTTCTTCTCTTCTTTCTTGTATTTAATAGTAATTTGAATTTTTCGAATTGCAATTATTCATTTTTCACCGATGTAAAGAACTAAAACACACCGGTGTTGTTATTATAACGGTTATTCGCTTAGTTAGCAATAGTTAATCTTAATTTTCTAAAATCTTTCTCATACAAATATGCGGTATGCCGTCCTCCAAAAATTCATCTCCGTAAGTCTTGAATCCGAATTTTTCATAAAAAGGAACTGCATATGTTTGTGCCTCGAGGTAAATTTCTTTCGTTCTCCCGTCAGATAATAATATTTCATTTGCCTTTTCGAGTGCCGCACACATCACTTTTTCGGCATAGCCGCATTTTCGTTTCACACTCAGCACACGGCCGATTTGAAGCGTTTCTTCGTCTTTTCGAAAAAGTCGCAAATACGAGAGAAGCTCCCCGTCTTCGCCTTTTAGCCAAATGTGCAGACTTCTTTTGTCGGTATCGTCTATTTCCTGATACGGGCAATTCTGCTCGACAACAAAAACCGCCACCCTCGCCTTGTATATATCAAAAAGTTCTTGTGTGCTAAGTTTTGAAAATTCTTTTATTTCAAGTTTCATTTCTTCACCCAAATATATTTAAATTGTGAACAAACTTTTAAATAACTGACCGTCGGTCAATTGTTATTGACTTCACAAATTGATAATCATATAATCGAATTATAAATGACTTTTGGTCAGAAATTTGTCATTTATCTGTTGTAAAT
>CAVDQG010000102.1:0-3296 GCA_963611165.1 Bacteroides uniformis | reverse complement strand
CGTGGGCTCCGCCCACACCCGCACGCTTTTTGTAAAAAGCGTGGCAAAAACTTTTATGATTTACCTTTAACCGCTTAAAGCTCTCGTCTGCCCTCAATTGCTCTCGAAAGCGTCACTTCATCCGCATACTCAAGGTCGCCGCCGACCGGTATTCCGTAGGCTAATCTCGTCACTTTCACGCCAAGCGGCTTCAAAAGTCTTGAGATATACATGGCTGTCGCCTCTCCCTCAACTGTCGGATTCGTTGCCATGATGACTTCCTTTACATCGGAATTGATTCTTGCGAGAAGCTCTTTGATTTTCAGTTGGTCAGGCCCGATTCCCGAAAGCGGAGAAATTGCACCGTGAAGCACATGATAGCACACGTCAAATTCATTTGTTCTTTCGAGTGCAAAAACATCACGGGGATCTTCCACCACGCAAATTGTTGATTTATCTCTCGATTCGTCTTTACAAACGGGACAAAGCTCGTCATCGGTAAGATTACAGCAAATTTTGCAGTAACGGATTTTTTTCTTCGCCGCCACTATCGCCTTTGCGAAATCCTCTGCCTCGGCTTCGCTCATATCGAGTATCTGATAAGCGGCACGCTGAGCGGATTTATGTCCGATGCCTTGAAGGCTCTCGAACTTATCCACGAGGTTTTCAAGCGGCGCTACATGATATTCGGGCATAATCAGAAGAGTCCCGGAAGGCTCAAACCGTTTGAAAGGTCGCCCATTCTCTCGTCCTTATCCTCTGTAGCCTTGCGAAGAGCCTCGTTTACGGCTGCCATGATAACATCAGAGAGCATTTCTGTATCCTCGGGATCGACAATCTCAGGCTTAATCTCGATGGACTTAACCTCCATCTTACCTGTAACAACGGCTGTGACCATTCCGCCGCCGGAAACAGCAGAGTACTCCTTAACCTGAAGCTCCTCGGAAACTGTCTCCATCTGCTCCTGCATCTTCTGTGCCTGGCGCATAAGCTGCTGCATATTTCCTATTCCGCCGCCACCGACGCCCTTTGGTAATCTTGCTTTCATATCATTAATTCCTTTCGTTCTATTATTTATTGTTCATATTCGACTTCAATTCCGCCGCTTTGAGCTCTTTCGACAAGCTTATCGACAGGATTTTCGTCTTTCTTTTCCGATTTGACGGCTTCGCCCTTATAGGGGCCGAGACTATACTGTCTGCCCGTCACCTCGGCAATTATTTCTCTTATTTTACTTCTCTTGTTGGCATCCCTAAGAAGCTCAAAGGCAATTTCCTTGGCGTCAACAAGAATGTAACGACCGCTGATATAGGCATGCGATCCCGAAAAAGCCGCTCCCGCTGACGGAAACTGCATTCCGATTCTCTCCACAACCTCGGGCCATTCGCCAAACGGAACAACCTCTGTTTGTGTCGGCACAGTAGTCTGTGGCTTAGCCGCCGTTTCATGCATTATTTGTTCAGATTGCTTATTTTTGGGGGCAGTGTTTTCAGATAAGTCATGTGTGTTTTCTATCTGAACTTTCTGCCTCTTGGAGGAGGGAATTCCCTTTTCGAGTGCCTCTATTCTTCGTATGAGTGCTTCGGGAGTCGAATCAAGCTCAGGCGAACAAAGGCGAATGAACGCCATTTCAACCTCAACTCTCTGATTGCCCGTATTCATTCTGTCCATAGCCGCGCGGAGCACATCCATGGCATGAAGAACCGTAGCAAGGGTCATGCTCACTGCCTGCTTATCAAAGGAAGCATACTCCGACTCAGAAACATTCACCATGCTTTTCAGCACACTGCTTCCCGACATCGTCTTAATGAGCATAAGCTTTCTAAAATGGTCAGCCGCTTCTTCACAAAGCCGTCCCATATCCTTGGAATTCTCATTTAATCTATTGATTATCTCGAGAGCCGTGCTTGTATCGTGATTTCTTACGCACTCTGCAAGCTTAAAAAGATAGCTACTGTCGGCAATTCCGACAGTCTCGTTGACTACCTTCTCGGTAACGTTGTCGCTTCTCGAGAGGCACTGGTCGAGAATGGAGAGAGCGTCTCTCATTCCGCCGTCCGCAACTCTTGCAATCTTTAAAGCGGCGTCATGCTCTATTTGAACATTTTCCTGAGAGCAAACCCATTCAAGTCTTCCCGCTATGTCTTCAGCCGTGATACGCTTAAAATCAAAACGCTGACATCTCGACAAAATAGTCGGCAAAAGCTTGTGCACCTCAGTGGTCGCAAGAATAAAAATAACATGCGACGGAGGCTCCTCAAGCGTCTTGAGAAGAGCGTTAAACGCCGAAGCCGAGAGCATATGAACCTCATCAATAATATAGACACGGTACTTAGCGTTGCTCGGAGTGAAATTGATTTCCTCGATAATCGAGCGGACGGAATCAACGCCCGTGTTGGACGCTGCGTCAATCTCGGTGACATCGAGGACACTGCCGTTGTCAATACCCTTACAGGTGTCGCATTCACAGCACGGGTCGCCGTTCACGGGATGTTCGCAGTTGACTGCCTTGGCAAGAATTTTCGCACAAGTGGTCTTTCCTGTTCCTCGAGAACCAGTAAAAAGATAAGCATGAGAAACTCTGCCTGCGATAAGCTCATTTCGAAGAGTTTCGGTAACCTGAGGCTGACCGACAACATCCGTAAGCTTAGCAGGACGATATTTTCTGTATAAAACCTTATAAGCCACTCAAGTCACCTCCGAAAAAGCTTTACCGTAACAAAAAAGGCAAGCCGCAAATCCGAAGAATATGTGAACGGACAGGCACCCTGCATCGCACGGTCAAATCCGCTTAATGCTGCTCGGTTCCCCGCCTGACATGGTTCACGGCAGTCCGTCGTACAGACCTATCCGCTCGCATATTCCACGGCAAACGCCGCTTACCTTAGTTGCTGTTTTACAGCTTTAATATCATACAACATTCTATGATAAATTTCAAGATTTTTTTGTGAAAATATCAAATGTTATCAATTTATTCACGATTTATAGAAAAGTGAAAGAACACAAAAGTTTTTGCCTCGCTTTTTTCAAAAAGCGAACGGGTGTGGGCGGAGCCCACGAGAGAAAAGCGAAGCACAAAGAGAGATAACGAAAAACAAAGCGAAGCGATAAAAAAAGAAGACAGGCTGATGAGGGAAACCAAAATCACGAAGTGATTTTAGGGCGGAACGCCCGTAGTTGACCAAATCAGCCGACTTGTTCACACAAAGTAAAATTCAGAACGCTAAGAAATAAGTGTAACACAACAGAAAAACAGCAAAATAAAATACGTCAAGAATGCGAAGCATTCGCAGACGGGCATTTTATTTTGCGGATTG
>CAVDQG010000101.1:0-3297 GCA_963611165.1 Bacteroides uniformis | reverse complement strand
AAAATGCCCGACTGCAAACGCTTCGCGTTTTTGTCGTATTTTCCTTGCCTATCTTCTTTTTTTATATCGCTTCGCTCTGTTTCTTCTGTATTTCTCTTCTGCTTCGCTTTTCTCTTGTGGGCTCCGCCCACACCCGTTCGCTTTTTGTAAAAAGCGAAACCAAAAACTTTTGACTTTGCTCTGCGTTTTTTATTTTGCTTATTTCAGCTCTTGCGGGTCTACTGTTTTCACCCAGCTCATAAGCCCGAACGGCACATGGCAATATCCGTTTGGGTTCTTATCAAGATATTTCTGGTGATATTCTTCTGCTGTATAGAAATTCTCAAGCGGCAAGCACTCGATTTTTACGCTCTCGTCGTAATTTTCCTGAAGCTCCTTTAAGGATTTCTCGCAAACTGCTCTATCCTCGTCGTTTGTATAGTAAATTCCTGTTCTGTACTGGTGACCGATGTCCTCGCCCTGCTTATCAAGGCTTGTCGGGTCGATTATCTTATAAAACAGCATGAGCAATGCTTCGAGCGGACAAACTTCATCGTCATAGCTTGTTTTTACGGTTTCTGCGTGACCCGTATTCTCATGCTTCACCTGTTCGTAGCTTGGATTTTCTGTATTTCCGTTGGCAAATCCTACCGTTGTTTCGGTAACGCCCTTTATATTAGAGAGATATTTCTCCGCTCCCCAGTAGCATCCGCCTGCCAAATATATTGTTCTTATCATAAAAAATTCCTCTTTGCTTTTTATCAGAGCTTTCCCGATTTAACAAGCGCATAAGCCTTTAAAATTCCCACCTGAGTTTTTGAATCGGGTATTTCGTTGTTCATAACTTTTTCTACGGCTTCCTCAATCGGCACTTTGTCCACCTCGAGAAATTCGCCCTCGTCAAGCTTCTGCTCAAGGTACTCGCTTATTCTTCCCGCCCAAATGTGGATTATCTCTCCGCAATATCCCGGTGTGGGGTAGAGTTTTCCTAAAAATATGTAGCTTTCAGATTTTGTGCCTGTTTCTTCAAGCTGTTCTCTCTTCATAGCCTCGAACGGGTCTTCGCCTTTCTCGAGTTTTCCCGCAGGCAACTCTGTTAAAACCTCCTTGTACGGATAGCGAAACTGTCTGACAAGCAAAACCTCGTCCTTGTCGGTAAGAGCAACAACGCAAACTCCGCCGTGATGGTCGACAACCTCACGCTTGCTTTCCTTGCCGTTCTCAAGCTCTATATCATCAACATGAACATTGATGATTCTTCCGTCAAATATATCTTTTCTCGAAAGTGTTTTTTCTGTAAGCTTCATAGTTATGCCTTTCTGTAAAAAAATTACCTCATATTCAGATTATAAGCTTCAGCCGCTGTTTAAGCAAGTCTAAACTAATTTGTTGAAATATTCATAATTTTATGCTACTATTTTTGTTAATGTGGATTAAAATTTCAAGCTTTATCAAAGAAAGGCAACAAAATGAAAAACAAATATTTACTTAAGAAAATAATCGCACTTGCTTTTGTCGCAGTCATGGCGGTTTCTGTCACAGCATGCTCAAACAGCTCATCCGCTGCCGACAGCAGTTCTTCCGCAGAATCAAGTGTGAGCCAAGCAAACGAGAATATCGAGGAAAGCAGTTCGGACGCTGAGTCTTCAGCCGAAACGGATGAGACAAGCGCTGAGAGCAGCACGGGCGAAACAAGCGAAGCACCGATAGACGGCTCAAGCGTACCGGACCCGTCTGCCGGAGATGAAGATTTTAAGAAACTTTTCGCAGGAAATGCCATTGACAGCGATTACCTCACACAAATCAATGCCGCAGAGGATGTTGTATCAAGCGTGCGTGCGGGCAACTCTGCCGCAAGCCGCTGGAAAAGTCAGATAGAAATCTCACTTGACGAGCTGAAAAACCTTGATGAAAGTGCATACGACGAGCAGAAAACAGCTCAGGAGACATGGGAAAACAACCTTGATGCGACAATCGAGAATATCAAGTCAAGCCAAACAACATCGGGTTCACTTGCAAATATTGAGTCGGCATATAACGTAATGATTCTTTATCGTGAGAGAGCAGCCGAGGTTATGTATCAGGTGTATCTTGCAAACGGCGAGGTAAATGTAACGGCGGGAGTCGGCGAAGCTCAGGGATAATTAATAATTAATAATGAGCTAAAGGCAAAAGTTTTTGCCACGCTTTTTTCAAAAAGCGTGCGGGTGTGGGCGGAGCCCACAAGAGAAAAGCGAAGCGCAAAGAGAAATAACAAAAAACAGAGCGAAGCGATAAAAAAGAAGACAGCAAAATAAAATACGTCAAGAATGCAAAGCATTCGCAGACGGGCATTTTATTTTGCGGATTGCTTGCACAAAGTAAAATTCAGAACACTAAAGTAAAAGTAAAACACAATAAACCAATCAAGGCACGGAAAATACGTCGCAGACGGACATTTTCCGTGCCGAATTATTTGCACAAGGATAAATAAAGAACACTAAACACAAACCTAACCGAAAAAAGAGAGAAGAAAGGCAAAAACCGTTTCTTCTCTCTTTTTCTAAAGTGTATGGTATAGGGGTGTTATCTAATAAAATTGGTAGCGGTTCTCTTCTCGTATTCGGGCATACCGAATTCCTTTTTGCCAAGAGAAATGGACTTTATGAGAAAACTCATGTTCAGCGCCAAGGTTCTCATAGTGTACATACCCTCGGCATCCTGTGTTGCTTCTCCCGGTGCGGCACCGTGTGCCATGTTCCAGTAACTGCTTGTCGCAATGGGCATGTTCGATATGGAGAAATATTTGTTCATCACGTCAAAGGTGGCTGAGTTTCCGCCTCTTCTTGCTACCGTTACGGCGGCACCCACCTTCATGGCTTTCGGGAACGGCGTTGAGTAGAAAAGTCTGTCGGCAAAGGCTATTGCCGTTGCGTTTGGCCCCGCATAGTAAACGGGAGTTCCGAGAACGATACCGTCTGCCTCCTCAAACTTCGGAGCGACTTCGTTGACAATATCGTCAAAGACGCATTTTCCGAGCTCTGTGCATCTTCTGCAGGCTATACAGCCTCTGATGTCCTTGTTGCCTATATGGATAAGCTCGGTTTCAATGCCTTGCTCGGAGAAAACCTTAATCATCTCATTCAGAGCGGTGGCAGTATTTCCGTTTTTGTGCGGACTGCCGTTGATAAGTAAAACCTTCATGTTATCACTCCTTCTCAAGAGTCTCGGCAACCTGCTTCAAGTAGTCGATAATCGGAAGATGCTGCGGGCAGATACCCTCGCACTGACCGCATTCGATGCACTCGCTTGCCTTGCCGAAATTCTTCGAGATGTTTT
>CAVDQG010000100.1:0-3509 GCA_963611165.1 Bacteroides uniformis | reverse complement strand
ATCGCCAACTATTTTGCCATTGAGTACACCAATCTCATTACTGACCACAACTCTGACTGCTAAGATGATATTTGTAGAGTTAAAGAAAGCAAGGATATAGAAAAAGAAAATTAGTTGCAAAAAATCCAATTAAACACATTTATGGTATGTAAATTATTGACTTTTAAATAAATATATGTTATAAAGACTTTAGCGAGTTAATACAGTTAGCTGTTTGCTTGTTCATAAATAAGAGTTTGTCTTCACTTTCAATAGAACCTTGCTGTAAGCGGCTTCCCCGATTGCAGCAAGGTTCTCTTTTTTAAAAGGTAAGCAAAAGCAAAACAGCACAGTTTAAGTTAAACCGTGCCATTTTCTTCAATGTATTTTTTTAGCATAACCAAAAGTTCGCTTACAGATTTCCCGAACTTCTTACTTACATCATTTACTGTTGTAGTTCTTAATAACACTTTAGCCATTGGTGAATTCAGCTTTTTAAACTGAGGATTTAATTCAATAAGCTTATCTGTAAGCCACGGATATGCTTTTAAAATATCGCTGATTTTAGTATTTCCGTTAATAGTCATTCGCTACCTCTCAAAAAATTTAAAGTGGATACTTTCAGATTATATCAAAAAGAGAGACAAATTAAAAGTGGCAATAATTGTGAGATAATAGCATTGAAATAAATTAAGCGTTGTGTATAATCTAATGTGAGACTAAATCATAAAAGAGGAATCAAATTTCATGGGAAAACAATCGACAAGAGAAAACAAAACCATATATCAGCTTTACCGTGAAGAAGCAGGTTTGACACGTTCCCAAGCCAGTGAAAACATGACCGCTGTTTCTGATTCGAAAATTGAGAAAATAGAATATGAACTCCAAGAGCCAACGCCTTACGAGATTATTCAGATGGCAGATTGCTATAAAAGACCTGATTTATGCAATTACTATTGTTCGCATAAGTGCGATATAGGACACCGTTATGTACCTCAAATCGAAATCAGTGATTTATCGGATATAATTCTTGAAACAATCGCAAGTTTAAACGATATCAATCCACTAACATCGAGACTTATACAAATTGCCCGTGACGGAAAAATAACCGATGACGAGATAAAAGATTTTGCTTACATAAGCAAAAAGCTTGACGAAGTATCCTTAGCCGTTGATTCGCTCAATTTATGGGTGGACAAAACAGCCGGTGAAAACGGAATTAATATAGATTTACTGAACGAAGAAAAAGAAAAGCTAAAATGACAGAACCCCTGTTCCAAAATAACGGAACAGGGGATTTCTATTATGTTCGAACCAAAGATATTACAAACAAAGCTATAAAAACAACGGCAAGCAATGGTAAAGCAAAATATATCAATCCCGCCAAAGCCATGCCTATCATTATAATCGGAAAGATAACTGCGCTGCACAAAATTTTCGTAATCCCCCATGATGCACGAATACCAACTATAAATAACTTTGAAACGAACACAATCAGTAATATAGCAAAAATTAACTCTAACATAAAATCTCCTTTTTCAAAACGTTAACATTAACAGCCAAAATTCATGTACTATGATTCGTATTAAGTTTCGATTTATCCGAAACTCCGATTTTAATACTGAAATTTGGATTTTTCTTGATTTTTTCAGCTAAGATTATTAATCTTATTCTTTCTGCCGTCCCAATGAATCACTTCCTCTGTTGATTGTCATGAGTATAGTGTATCAAAGCTTTGTTATAGAATAAAGATAAGAAACCGAGAATTTAAGGGTCTCATTTATCAGATTCCGAGATTTAAAGATAAGCCCAAGTAATCGCTTCTGTTCGCACCTTGAATAAAAAGCGTCCTCAACCTTTACCTTGACTGGCTCTCTGCCCTTTTTTATAGTGTCAGAAAAGTCAGGATAGCGATTGCACCAGTCGTAAAAAGTTTGCTTCGATATTCCTATTCTTTCGTAAATCTGCTTATCAGAACAACCGTCTCTTGCCAAGCCTTTTAAAATAAGCAAGCCATCTTCTGTAAGCCATTCTGCTGACTTGCCTTTTGCCATTTTACTTCTTCCTTTGCTTTAAATGTAAGTTATCAAGCTTTTTCATTACAATGTTCATATCTACCTCCAAAACGGTATAAAAAATGCACCCAAAAGGTGCTGTTAAATCTCGTATTCTATTTCCAATCCATAAGCTTCGGCAGCTTTGTGCTCAATCTTACAACCTCTTGCCTGTTTCCAACCTTTGCAGAAATAAACCGTGTCGCATTTGCTCATCATTTCAAGCGACTTTGCAAGAAAGAATAAAGGACGGTTTTCAATGCCTTGTTCTTTCAGTTCTTCGCTATCGTAGTGCTCCTCAGGAAAGAGAGTGTTGACAACCGCATATCCTTTAGTATCGAGATATAAAGCCGCTTTCGTCCACTCAATGATTACTTCATCAGAATTTCTGCATGCCATAGGCAGACTAATCATTGCTTTCTTCATTTGTGTTCTCCTTATGTTAAATATTCCTTTGTGTACTCAGTCTGCTTGATATCTAAAGAATCATCTTCTTTTATCCAAATTTCTAATGTAACTGGCATTGGTGTTTCGTCAAGCAATCCTAACTTTCCTTTACCTTTATCGTGATGTAGAATAAACAAGACTTCTTTTGGTGTGTAACCTTTAGGTGAATGCTTCACCTTTTCAAAATCTAAGCCGTTGCCCTCACAATATTTTTTTATCTCAGGGTAATATTTATCATATGGTCTGGCACTCTTCATAGTTTTTTCTCCTGTTCATCATCATGAAATAACTGATATTGCCCTTTTGAATTATATATAACGGAACGCTCTTGATTAAAGGCGTTTAATATTAAGCGGTCACCGTCTGAAGCTATCATACACAGCGAAGTGCCGCCTGGATGAGTGTGTCCGCTCCATTTATAGCCTTCGTTTGCTAATTCCTTAGCTTTTTCAGCTGTAATATTAACCATTCGTGAGTTGCCTCTGATTATCAAGCGTTCGTTCCCTTTCGTAAACATTGCATATTCATCACCTGTTTTTGCTGTTAACGCTGATAAATCTTTTAGGTTTACATTCTTTTTCTTGACAATAGTTTTTGAATCAAACGAATCAAGCTTATCAAGAAGTTTCTGTTGTCTTTTGTTCAAGTCTACATCAAATAGCTGAATAGCGTTCGGATTGCCTTTGCCCGTATTTCTCTGCTCAATAGGCTTTGAAATATTAGCAACCTCACCCTGGGCAAACTCCCTTTTCCACTCCTCATAGGACATTGTCTCGGGAACATAGTAATATTTGCCGTCTTTGTCTTTGGCTTTGGCTATTCTCTGCCCCTTGTAGTCCCAGTCCTCATCATAAGGAACGGTAGTACATCTGCAATTAGGATGAAAAGAAAGTGAGCAACATCTACATCAATGTTATTATAATTTCGCTTACTTGTCAACGATAAACAGCGGTCTGTTATCTGCTACAGATGTTACTTACACTGCTATTTTCTTATTCTCATAAATGCGTAATGCTACATCGTTACAAT
>CAVDQG010000099.1:2762-3537 GCA_963611165.1 Bacteroides uniformis | reverse complement strand
AGATGGATGAATTGAATATATCTTCGTATATCCGAATCATGCAGCCAGGATTTAACCTCTCCCAGCAAGAAGTCCCCCACCTCTTAGGTGGGGGATGAATTGCGTCCGTTTTTGCTACTTGACAATAGGAATACGATGTGATACAATGAAATCAGTCGAGTAATGTAAAAAGGGATGAAATACAATGAAGCTGGACAGTAACGCACATTCAGTGTTTTTGTTGCATTACCACCTTGTGTTGGTAGTAAAATACCGTAGGCAGGTTTTTGACGCAGATATTTCCGAACGGGCGAAAGAAATTTTTGAGTATATCTCTCCTAATTACAATATCACACTTGAAGAGTGGAATCACGATAAAGACCATGTGCATATTCTGTTCAAGGCACACCCTAATTCTGAAATCAGTAAATTCATAAACGCTTACAAAAGTGCAAGCAGCAGACTTCTAAAGAAAGAATTTCCGCAGATAAGACAGAGGTTGTGGAAAGAATATTTCTGGAGTCAAAGCTTTTGTTTGCTTACAACGGGCGGAGCGCCGATTGAAGTGATTAAAAAATATATAGAAAGTCAAGGACAAAGGGAACGAAAAAGGAAGTGAGCAAAATGGCAAACAAAGCATATAAATTCAGAATATATCCGAATGCAGAGCAGAAAGTTTTGTTTGCTAAAACCTTCGGTTGTGTAAGGTTTATCTACAATCGAATGCTTGCCGACAAAATTAAGTATTATGAGGAAGCGAAGCAAAAACTTAACAACACTCCTGCGCAGTACAAAG
>CAVDQG010000099.1:0-2752 GCA_963611165.1 Bacteroides uniformis | reverse complement strand
TCTCGCAAATGCTCAAATGAATTTGCAGACAGCATATAATAACTTTTTCAAAAGTCCCAAAATCGGATTTCCAAAATTCAAATCAAAGAAATCAAATCGCCATAGCTACACAACAAATCGTGTAAACGGCAATATATGCATTGAGAATAGCTATATTAAACTTCCTAAAATAGGACTTGTAAAGCTGAAACAGCATAGACAAATCCCTGCAGACTACATCTTAAAATCGGTCACAGTAAGCCAAACGCCAAGCGGAAAGTATTATGCGAGCGTTCTTTTTGAGTACGACAGCCAAGTACAGGGAAAAGAGCCGCAAAGCTTTTTGGGGCTAGATTTCTCTATGCACGAATTATATCGTGACAGCAACGGAAATGAGCCTGCGTATCCGAAATATTATCGTCAAGCGGAAAAACAGTTGGTGAGAGAACAACGTAAATTGTCGCTTATGCAGAAAGGCTCAAACAATCGAAATAAACAGCGTATCAAGGTTGCTAAACTGAACGAAAAAGTTGCCAATCAACGCAAAGACTTCTTACATAAGCAATCAAGGCAGATAACCAATGCCTATGATTGTGTTTGTATAGAGGATTTGGATATGAAAGCAATGTCGCAATCGCTGAATTTTGGGAAGTCCGTATCTGATAACAGCTGGGGAATATTCACAACATTCCTGAAATACAAGCTTGAAGAACAAGGCAAAAAGCTTGTGAAAGTAGGCAAGTTTTTTGCAAGCAGTCAGACTTGTTCTGTTTGCGGTTACAAAAATGCCGAAACCAAAAATCTTACTGTCAGAGCGTGGGATTGCCCGCAATGCGGAACGCATCACGACAGAGATATAAATGCTGCAATAAATATTAGAAATGAGGGTATGCGGTTAGTAACTGCGTAACCCATGACATAACCGTGGGACACACGGGGTTAGCTCGCTTATGCTTGGCACATTGGTGCTATCGAACGAGAACCGACTGCCTGCCTCCGCAGGAGGAAGCCCCCACCTCTTTAGGTGGGGGAGGATGTCACAACTTTTTCGATTAACCTTTTCAATCGTTCACTCAATAATAGAGACTTCTTAATATCTTGTGTAAACCTCCGAAATGGTATAGAATAAAAAATATCATTTTGGAGGTTTAGATTATGCCAAAGTACAAAGACAGCCCGGAGGTAAGGGCAGCAAAAAAGGAAAGAAAAGAGAAACTAAGAGAATTTCTGCAATTACTGGATGTAGAAAATTATAGCGACCTGCGTTCGGTGTTCAAAGAAATGGTCGGAGAGGTTCTCGAAAACGGACTTGAAGCGGAATTGGACGATGAACTCGGGTACAGTAAGTACGATTATCGAAACAAAGATACCGAGAACAGCAGAAACGGGTACAGCCGAAAAACAGTCAAAACAAGTGCGGGACCTGTTGAAATAGCAGTACCTCGAGACCGAAACGGCGAATTTGAACCGCAGATAATCAAGAAAAACGAAACGTCTCTTGCCGGAGATATCGAAGAAAAAATACTTTCGATGTATGCAAAAGGGATGACAACGAATGATATTTCAGGACATATCGAGGATATCTATGGTCTTGAGGTATCAGACAGCCTCGTCAGCCGAATCACGGATAAAATACTTCCCGTGGTGAAAGAATGGCAACAAAGACCGCTTGAAAGCATTTATGCGGTAGTATTTATGGACGCAATTCATTACAATGTCCGTTGTGAGGGCAGAATAGTCAAAAAAGCGGTATATATAGCCATAGGAATCAATATGGACGGAAAGAAAGAGGTTCTTGGCATGTATGTGGGCGAAAATGAAAGTGCAAAGTACTGGCTTTCTATCCTTAACGGACTCAAAAACCGTGGAGTTGATGATATTCTGATAACCTGCATAGACGGACTTACCGGTTTTCCGGAGGCAATTTCCGCAGTTTATCCGAAAACGGAAATACAACAATGCGTTATTCATCAGATAAGAAACAGCACAAAATATGTTTCGTATAAGGATATAAAGGCTCTTATGGCTGATTTGAAGAGGGTATACGGTGCTGTGGATGAAGAAACTGCCCTCTTTGAATTGGAACAGTTTTCGGCAAAATGGGACTCAAAATATCCGAAAATTTCAAAGTCATGGCAGGCACATTGGGCTGAATTATCAACGTATTTCAAGTATCCTCAGTCGGTCAGAACACTTATTTATACCACTAATTCCATAGAAAATTTCAATCGGCAACTAAGGAAAGTAACCAAGAGCAAAGCAGTGTTTCCGAACGATGACGCGCTTTTAAAAATGCTTTATCTCGCTCAAGTAGATATTACGAAAAAGTGGACAGGCAGACGTAGAGACTGGGGCGAAATTCACTCTCAGCTTGAAGTTTTCTTTGCCGACAGGTTGCCCGAATAGCAGAAATTTCGGTACATGTCAAGGGTAAAATGAACGGCTGCTCAGGCAGCCGCCCTTGACATGCCCCTCAATTTCCGCTAAAATGCAATCAGGACGTGTAAGCCGTTTTGCGGCTTTAAACGCCCAGTTACAATTTTAATTCTTATGCCATTGAAGTGTGTTTACACAAAATTTGAAGGAGAACCGACACAATTTTTGATTTGGTATAAATACATAAGATACTCATCTACACAGTATAATCATTACCCTTTATATGCTTCATAATTAATCACACAACTGTTTCCATTAAAACTAAAAGTCGGAGCTTTTTCTTCCATCATAGCAAAGATATACCCTAACATTTGCTCAGAAACCATCATTTCATCTG
>CAVDQG010000098.1:0-3704 GCA_963611165.1 Bacteroides uniformis | reverse complement strand
CAGTAACTGCGATACTGTTACTGTGAATGAAGTTACCTATTTTGTCGGATGTACCAAAGGTGTTTTAGACAAACTGGTTTCTTGCGGTGCTGCCGAGTACTCTTTAAGGGAGAAATTCAGGCGTCCGTCTGTTACAGCTGAAAGGGTAAAATCAAGTGAAGAAATCATCTTAAATGAGCATCAGCTTGAAGTTTACAATAAAATCTGTGACAGCTATGATAAAAAAGAAAATAAGCCGATATTATTAAACGGTATTACAGGAAGCGGAAAAACCTCAATATATATAAAATTAGCAGAAAAAATACTTTTTGAGGGCAAACAGGCAATAATTTTAGTTCCTGAAATATCATTGACTTCGCAGACAGTGCAAATTTTCAAAAACGCTTTTGGTGACAGAGTAGCAGTTCTGCACAGCGGTTTGACAGTTGCTGAGCGTTATGACGAGTGGAAACGCTGCAAAAGCGGAGAAGCGGCTATTGTTGTCGGAACAAGATCGGCGGTATTTGCGCCGTTTGATAATATCGGACTGATTGTCATTGACGAAGAGCATGATAAATCGTATAAATCCGATAAAAATCCGAGATATGACGCAAGGCAAATTGCTATTTTGAGAGCTTTAAGAACAAAGGCTGTTTGTCTGCTTGCTTCGGCAACACCATCCGTGGAATCATCTTATCAAGCAGGCTTGGGAAATTATCTTTCGTGCTATATGAATTCAAGGTACGGAAATGCTGCTCTGCCTGAGGTAGAGGTAGTAGATGCTCTTGGTTCAGATGGGATACAGAATGATCTAAGTGCCAGAACAAGATTTCTTCTGAGAAAGAATTTTGATGACAATAAGCAATCTATCATTCTCATAAATCGACGAGGCTACCATAGTTTTGTCAGATGTACCGAGTGCAGAGAGGTAAAACTTTGCCCTAATTGCAGTGTGTCTTTAAACTATCATTATGACAACAACAAGCTTGTTTGTCATTACTGTGGCTACATTGAGGACTTTTCTTCTACCTGTCCGCATTGCCATCAAAATTCGATGAGCACATATGGTACGGGAACACAGAGAATAGAAGAATCTCTTAGAGAACTCATTCCCGAAGCAAAGATTTTAAGAGTGGATTCCGATTCGGTTTCGCTCAGAAATAATCTTGATGAATTGCTCGATGATTTTGCAGGCCGCAAATATGATGTAATGGTTGGCACGCAAATGGTGTCGAAAGGTTTAAACTTCGAGAACGTTACGCTTGTATGTGTTTTAAACATCGATCAGATGCTTTATGCGGATGATTACAGCTGTAACGAGAGGGCGTTTGATTTAATCACACAGGTAATAGGAAGATCGGGCAGAGGACGATACAAAGGTACAGCTTTGATTCAAACCGAGCAGCCTGAAAATGCTTATATTCAGCTTGCAAAAAATCAGAATTATTCGGATTTTTACAAGCTTGAAATTAATTTCAGACACACTTTATTGTATCCTCCTTTTTGTGATATTAATGTTATCGGATTTGTTTCGCCTGACGAAACCTTGGTGAAATTTGCTCCGTTTAAATTCACAAATTCTCTGACTGAGGCTCTTAAAAAGAGCCTTCCGTCTCATCCGATTAGGATTTTCCCTCCGACCGAGGCGTCAGTCTATAAAGTCGGTAATAAATTCAGATATAAAATTATCATTAAAACAAAATGCAATAAACAATACAGAACGCTGCTTTCTGAAGTATATAAGAACTTTCTGAATGATAAAGAATTTAAGAGAGTTTCTGTTTTTATTGATACAAATCCAAGTGAAAACTATTGACTAATGAAAGGAATTATATGGCACTTCGTAATATAGTAAAAGACGGTGATCCCATTCTCACAAAGGTATGCAGACCCGTAGAAAAATTTGACCACAAGCTTGAAGTATTGCTCGATGACATGTATGAGACCATGCAGGATGCCGACGGAGTCGGTATAGCAGGCCCTCAGGTCGGCATGATGCGCCGTTTGTGTGTTATTGATGTAGGTGAAGGCAGACTTGACCTGGTTAATCCTGAAATAATCGAGACATCCGGAACTCAGGACGGCGTTGAGGGTTGCTTGTCTTTCCCGGGAGAGTATGGCATGGTTGAGAGACCTAATCATGTAAAGGTTAGAGCTCAAAACAAGAACGGTGAGTGGTATGAGGTAGAGGGTGAAGAACTGCTCGCAAGAGCACTTTGCCATGAAATAGACCATCTTGACGGAATATGCTTTGTCAAAAGAGCAAGCAGAATGATTGATCCTGAAGAGTTAAGAAGAGCCGACGAAAGCGAAGAAGAGGAAAATTAATTGAGAGTTGTTTTTATGGGTACTCCTGATTTTGCGGTACCAACGTTAAAAAAACTTATCGAAGACGGTTATGATATTGTTTCCGTTTTCACTCAGCCTGATAAACCGAAGGGCAGAGGACACAAAATGCAGTTTTCTCCTGTTAAGGAGTTGGCTTTAGAAAATAATTTAGAGGTGTTTCAGCCAAACACCCTTAAGGATGAATCGGTTATTAATCTTATAAAAGAGCAAAATCCTGAGGTTATTGTAGTAGCGGCATACGGTAAAATTTTACCTGAGGCTATTCTGAACATACCAAAGTATGGTTGCGTTAACGTTCACGGTTCTCTTTTGCCTAAATATCGTGGCGCCGCACCTATCCAGTGGGCGGTTTTAAACGGCGATAAGGTTACAGGCGTAACAACAATGCTTATGGGTAAAGGACTTGATACAGGAGATATGCTCTTAAAAAGAGAAGTTGAGATTTCTTCGGATGAAACTTCGGGTGAATTATTTGACAGGCTCTCTTTGATAGGAGCCGATTTATTGGTCGAAACTCTTGAAGAATTGAAATCCAATACCGTAACACCTCAAAAGCAAAATGATGCTGAGTCAAATTATGCATCGCTTATAACAAAAGCACTTTCTCCGATTGATTGGAACAAATCGGCTACCGAGATACACAATCAGGTCAGGGGCTTGAACCCTTGGCCGTGTGCTTCTTCTCATTATGGAGAAAAAGCAATTAAGATTCATCGTACAAAAGTAATTGAAGGTAGTGGCGAGGCAGGAAAACTTTTCGTGTCTGATAAGCACTTGTGTGTTTACTGCGGAAAAGATGCTTTGCAATTACTTGAAGTTCAGCTTGAAAACGGCAAAAGAATGACTGGAGATGTATTCTTGGTTGGTCATCCTGTAGATAAAAATTCTCGTCTAAATTGAAAGTAGGAAATATGATAACAGGTTCACGCTTGGTCGCACTTGAAGCTTTACTGCAAGTGTCTGAAAACGAAGGCTATTCAAATATAGTTATTGATAAGTGTTTAAAGAAACACGGGCTCGACAGAAGAGACAGTGCTCTTGCGAGCATTATTTTCTATGGCGTTCTTGAAAATAAGATAACCCTTGATTACTATATATCTCTGTTTTTGAAAAATAAAAGCATGAAGCTTTCAGAGACTACAAGAACTATTCTTCAAGTTGGTTGTTATCAGATTTTATATCTTGATAAAATACCTGAATCTGCGGCGGTTAATGAATGCGTTGAATTGGCAAAACAATATAAGTGCAATGCATCATTTATCAACGCTGTTCTTAGAAATTTGATTCGCAAAAAGGATGGCATTTCTCTTCCAGACAATCTTGAAATCAAGTATTCTGTACCAAATGAATTGATTTCCATGTGGATTAAAGCATAT
>CAVDQG010000097.1:2930-4080 GCA_963611165.1 Bacteroides uniformis | reverse complement strand
CGGAGATTTTCATTTCATTCGTGGCGTCTGTATAAATATTCATAGTTATCGAAATATCCGTATGACCAAGTATATCTTGTACAACTTTCATGTTTACGCCCTTCTCGCACATTCGAGTGGCAAAGGTGTGGCGCAGTGTATGACAACTAAAATGCGGAAGAACCTCACACCCACACTCCTGATTACATGATTTAATAATCCGATTTATAGCATCGTTTAATGCTGTTTGATGGAACGGTTTGTTCGCCCTGCTTAAGAAAACAAAATCGTCGTTTTTGACGGATTCGACTTTTTCTTTTTTAATAAGCAACACGGAACGAACCGTATCGAGCATGGGAATATAACGAACTCCTTGCTCTGTTTTCGGGCTGTCAATCACGAACTCGCATTTACCATTCAAATTTGGACGATATATAAGAGCATGATTTACGCTAATCATATTACTGTCAAAGTCCACATCTTCCCAATATAAACCTGTAATCTCTCCGACTCGCATACCTGTTCCAAGCATGACTGCAAATATAGGATACCACTTGCTATATCGGTTGCTTTTCTTAATGTAATTTAAAAATATATGTTCCTCTTTCGATGTTAAAGCTTTTTTCTTTTGAACGGACATGCCCTTTGATTTTTTCAATTCTCGCACAGCATTACTTGAGGGGTTAACTCGAATATAACAATCGTCAACAGCCATAGAAAAAATCTGATGAAGTACTACCTGAACATTGTTTATAGCATTTATACCAAGACCGGAATGTTCTGCTAAATTATTATAGAATCGCTTTATGTCGGATTTTTTAATAGATCCTATGGGTCTGTTGCCCAAAGGCTGCTCGATGTATCTTCCGTAAATATAACAGTAAGTTTGCAGTGTAGTTTCTTTTACGCCGCGCTTGACGTCTTTCCAAATAGCAAAAACATCATTAAGCGTTGTGGAATTAGCCTCGGGTCTTATCCCATCTAAAGCATCACTTGCTATCGAGGCTTCTTTTTCTCGGAGCTGAGACAATGTTTTAGCATATACGGAATGTCGTTTACCACTTGCATCCGTCCATCGGTATGAATATCTTTCATCGCTTTCCCTGAAAGATTCGCCCTTTTTTAGAACTATATGTTTTTTATCTTTGCGCTTTTTCGCCATGTTGTTACC
>CAVDQG010000097.1:0-2818 GCA_963611165.1 Bacteroides uniformis | reverse complement strand
CACTGTAATCGGCAGCTTCTTTTAAAGTTAAATTACTCTTTTTCCATATTGGCGTGATGTAATCCATAAATATAGTCTCCTTTCAGAACTAATTTAACCATATCAAAAAAGGGTGTAACCTTCATACGAGAAAAATTAAGAGGGCATGTATATTACGCCCCCTTAACTTAGTTAATTATGAATCGGTAGTTTGTTTACTTCTTGAATTATCCTTTTTGCCGAACCGTTTCCGCCCAGCTCCGAGTATGGATAATATAAATAAGTGTAGAGATTTTCATATTCGTCAGGGGTAATGTATCCCTGATTTATGTAGCGAACCCCTAAACACATTATTCTGTCATGAGCAAGACCTACGAGCATCTGTGTTTTATTGTCTTTTTTTTCTGCTCGCCTTTGTAAATAAGCCCATAAACCAGATGATGCCAACACGGAACTGAAAACAGTAATTGCTACCTGAATCCATGGCTGAATATCATTCATAATCTTTTCTATAATCTCCCTCGTAAGAAATTTAGCAAATAGCAAAGACTGGTCGTATACCTAATTTACTGTCCGCAGTTGTGTGCGTAGCATTTCCCATAGATGATACGACAGCAAAATCTGTTGACGATATTGGGTCTCTGAGCCATATTCCTGCGTTCGGAACAGAAATCATACTTGGGGCAGCGTTAAATAATGCCAACTGCGTTTTATCAATCGTACCAGTTGCAGGAACCGAGCTTCCTGTTGAGGTTGGCATAAAATGTGGATGCCCGTACATCATGATTTCGTTTGGAAGCACTGCATCGACCGTCTGCCAAGTACCGTCACTTGGTACTCCGTTTGTAACCGTATTGCATAGCCATTCGCGGTGAGACATAACCGACGAACCAAATGCTGTTTTTATAGTAGAAACCGCCGCTGCAAGATTCGTTTTATACATATCTGAATTTACATATCCGCCGGTTGTGGTTCTGCTGTAATTCATGGCATCAGTGTATAGTATTCCATTCGGTATTAAAACGGCATGATGCTTTGTGCACGATGTGTCCCCCGTGTTGTACCAATAATCAAAGTCAGCTATACGCCAATACACGCCATTTATGTTCCAATAATCACCAATCCATAAGTCATCAAAAGTTCCATTTTGAATACTAGCTCTTTGATCAGCGGTCAAAGAACCGCCCAAGTTCTTTCCTCGGTAAATCAGACGGTGATTATAGCTTGATACACAATGCAAAGCTGACAACGCCGCATCTTCAATCCCGATTTGCTTTGTTCCGTCTGACCCGTCAGTAATTAATATATTTGAAGAATCAAAACTGTTAATTACGGGATATTCTGTCATTTTCATAGAGTCTTTCTCCCTTTCTTATGCTATTTTATATACGATTTTTCCTTCAACACTTGTTCCATAGCTGTCTTCAATCTCAGAAGCGTCAGAATCGTCGACCGTTTGATATATGCAATACTCTTTTGTGAGTGTGCCGAATTTATTTTGTAACTCAAGTATTGCATTCGATAAGTTTGTCGCTACATCGCCGTCAAGAAGAACTTGCAAATTCTGGAGCCAAGAATAATAATCTGCTTGTGCTCCACTCTTCCACATATTGAACTGATTAAGAATGCCTTCGGTTTGTGATGCATACCAACGAGTCCACTGGCTTTGCCACTGAGCGACAATGTTGTCTATTGTCATAATCTGCAATATGCCAGTAACATAAGGGCAGCTGCTGGTACCCACCATATTGGTTATATCAGCTTGTGCAATAGAAGTACTTCCTGCTTTCCGATAAATATAAGCTAAAGGGTATTGATGCACATCTGTAGTGCTTGTCATTGTTGGGTATTTAGGGCTACTTGCAGGGGTTCCCTTTATCGCTTTAATACTGCCCGCTCGTACCGATTCGCTACGATTTATCTCTATTACCACAGCGTCGTAACGGTTAAGTACTGCCTCCGATGTATCCAAGATAACTGGAAATATAGCATCGTTTAATATCCAAGTGCTGTTAAACCATGCTCTTCCGATTCCGACTGTGACTGTTGTGCCGGAGCTTGACTTTACACCGAATGTAGTGCCGATGTTTGCGAATACACCGTCATTGATTATGCCATCAAATATAGCGGACATCTGCTCAGCATTATACAGTCTGTCGCCATTTAAAGAATTAAAAAATCCGCTTGTAACGCTCATATATTAATCTTCTTCGTCCTCTCCTTCTGCTGTTTCTATTACTGCTTCGAATGTGGGGTACACCGTATGACCTGAATCGTCGGTGGAATTTACAACCTCAGTTATCCTTGCATCCATTTCGTGGCCGTATTCGTTTGCTATCTGAACTATATCACCCATGAAAAAATCTATACCGTACTGAAACATTATAGATGTTTCTGCTTCGCCTTCAAAAGATGTTATGGCTATATTTTCAGCCAGTTTTTCTTTGCCTCTTTGTTTTAGCAACCGTTTATACTCCCAATCTTTTAAAGTTCCTCCATCATCTGTATCAGATGAAATATCCCTTGCATCAGTGAATAATTCTCTTCGGTCGAGCCCTTTTGCACTTCCCGTAGTGGTATATATTCTTGCTGAGCCTTCGCCTTCTCCGCCAATTAGGGTTAGATTTTTAAGAGATGCTTTTGATTCCAAATAATTGCTGTTTATAATATTTTCAAAGGTTGGAGAAAATACAACATAAGGATTATCAGACTGAGAATATGACCGATCATCCCCGATGTATAATTTAAACACAAACTGAGAATCAGCGTTCAAAGTTATTTTAAAACCAAGTCCATATTTTTCACATAGTTCGCTAATTACATCATATAAGTTATCGCC
>CAVDQG010000096.1:0-4804 GCA_963611165.1 Bacteroides uniformis | reverse complement strand
TTTATCAAAGAGCAGAGAGATGCGAGGTGACGGTATGGGATATATAGAAGCGGCGGACATTCAAAAGGCTAAGGAGATGGACTTGCTGACCTATCTCAGAAACTATGAGCCGCAGGAGCTTGTGCATGTGTCGGGCAACACCTACTGCACCAAAGAGCATGATTCGCTCAGAATCAGCAACGGCAAGTGGTGCTGGTTTTCACAGGGCATCGGCGGCAGATCGGCACTTGACTATCTCATAAAAGTAAAAGGGCTTTCTTTTACGCAGGCGGTCGAGAACATTCTCGGCTATACGGCTGTAAAGGAGCCCGTTTTTTATCGGTCGAAAGAAAAGAAACCGACAAGACTCTTAATACCGAAGCTCTCTGAATCAACGCAGAATGTGGAGCGATACCTTGAGAGCAGGGGCATTCACAGAATCATTATCCGATACTGTATCGAGCACAAACTGCTCTTTGAATCGGAGGATTACCACAATGCGGTCTTTATCGGATATGACAGGGACGGCAATGCAAGATACGGTTCGCTCAGAAGTACCGTCGGCACTTACACGGCAATGCAAGATACGGTTCGCTCAGAAGTACCGTCGGCACTTATAAAAGCGATCTTACCGGCAGTGACAAGCACTTTTCCTTTTCTCTTGAAGGCAACGCTGAAACCGAAGAAGTTCATGTATTCGAGTCGGCAATTGACCTTTTAAGCTTTGCGACGCTGGAGCTTTTTGCGGGCCGTGACTGGCAGCAGGAGGCACTTCTTTCCTTAGCCGGTGTCTACCGCACAAAGCGTGAGAATGTTGTACCGGTCGCCTTGAGCAGGTATCTTGATGAGCACCCGCATATCAAGACAATTCATCTCCACCTCGATAACGACGAAGTCGGACGAGGCGCGGTAGCCGGTATTATCGGAGGCTTGCAGGGCAAATATCTTGTCCTCGATGAGCCGCCAAGCTGCGGTAAGGATGTAAACGACGAGCTTAAAATCCGTGTAGGGATTATGAGACAGAACAAGGAGGCGGAAAGATAATGAATATCGCGATTTATCAGATTAACACAAGCCGTGATGATAACAACGCGGCGTTTCTGAGCCTTGGCGGTTTGGAACACATTCAGGGCTCAAGCAATATTAACAGTGAGATTTACGACAGGGTTTTTGAAGGTGATGTAGACTGCAATGACCTTGAAGATGTGTATCGTATGTTTAATGTCAATAAGCCGGACGGCTACAGGGGCAGGTCTCTGTCCGTGTCGGATGTTGTCGAAATCATCAAGGACGATGAAAACTCCGAGTTTCACTTTTGCGACTCAATCGGATTCAAGGAGATTGAGTTTGATCGTTATCTGACAGAGGAGCTCAAGGAAGATAAAATCAAGGTCGTTTTGTGCGAGCCCGGAAAAACAGCAAGAATCACGGAAATCGGCAACAGCCTTGAAGAACTGCAGGCCGCAGTCAAGGGAGATATCGAGGCATATTACCCCTTCTGTGAGGAGGTCTGCATTGTATGCAACGATGAGGGCAAGTTTAACGGCAACGCTCCAAACCGCGCGGTTTACGGCGAAGATAAGCAGATGCTCGACATCATCTTCGGCACATTCTTTATCTGCGACTGCAAGGGCGAAAACTTCGGATCACTCAACAAGGAGCAGCAGGAACGATACAGAAAGCAGTTTGAAAATCCGGAGCATTTCTTCCGTGTCGGCGGTGAAATTAAGGCGGTGCCGTATAAGCCTATGCAGGATCGAGAGCGTTGACGGAGGTGAAAAAGTGAAGATCATAAACAATGAATTTATCATCGGAATTGACAGCGGCTACGGCAATATCAAGACGGCGAACTGTTGCTTTCCCGCTTGTGTCGCATGTTATGACACCGAGCCGGTGTTCAAGGAAAATCTGCTCATATTTGACGGCAGGTATTACCTCATCGGTGAGGGCCATAAAGAATTTCTCGCGGATAAAACGAAGGACATTGACTACTATGTTCTCGCTCTTGCGGCCATTGCCCGTGAGATGAATATCCGCAAAATAACAAGCGGCAAGGTACGAATTGCGGCAGGTCTCCCGCTCACATGGGTCAGCGGTCAAAGAAGCGGCTTTCGGGAATATCTCATGCAGAATAAGGCCGTTGATTACAGCTTTCGAGGTATTTCGTATCACATTGAGATTGCCGGCGTAGATATTTTTCCTCAGGGCTTTGCGGCAGTGGCGGACAGGCTTTTCGAATTTACCGGAGTGAATATGCTTTGCGATATCGGTAACGGCACCATGAATATCATGTTCATCAACGATAAAAAGCCGGTGTCCGGCAATATGTTCACCGAGAAATACGGCACTCATCAATGCCTTTTGGCAGTGCGTGAGAATGTCATGCGGATTCATCACACGGCGGTGGATGAGGCAATTATCAACCGAGTGTTCCGTTTCGGCTCGGCGGATATCAACGAGAAGTATCTCAAGACGATTACGGACACGGCAAAGGAATATGTCACAGGTATCTTTCAGCGGCTTCGTGAGCATGAGTACAATCCGGAGCTTATGCGGCTTTATGTGCTCGGCGGCGGCAGCTGTCTGATTCGCAACTTCGGTGTTTACGATAAGGTCAAGGTCACAATCAACGATGATATCTGTGCAACGGCAAAGGGTTATGAGTATTTGGCTCAAATCAACCTTCTCAAGAATGGAGGGATTGTATGAACTCGAAGCGAATATCCTTGAGGTTTAACCTCGACTGCCGTGATGACCTTGCAGCGTGGGAATACCTGCACAAACTGAAGGCGGAATCGATAAACAAAGAGATTATCTCAATGATTAACGCGTCACGGCAGAATGACAATCTGCGAGACCTTTTGAGGCAGACAATCACAGTCGCTATGCAGGGTATGGCTTTACAGCCTGTCTCTCAAAAGGAAGAAATCAGCGAAAATGACATCACAGCTCTTGATTTTATCAACAGCTTCTGACGGCATCAATTTTGATGCCGCTTTTTTAATGCAAATTTTCGGAGTGGCATCAATTTTAATGCCACCCACCGAAGGGAGGTGAAACAGCATGGAAAATGAAAAACGAGCATTGTCATGGCAGGAATTTCTTGATTCCGGCTTTGACGGCAAGGATTACGAATTTCCCGATTTTGAAGGGACATTTGAGGCAACTATCGTCTGCAAGCGTTGGAACAAGCACAGAAATCTTCTGATTTATCTTGATTTTGATAACGGAAGAAAGATTCTGACCTCTGCTTGGAACGAAAGTAACTACCTGGGTGCGGCGGATATACCTCTCAATGCCCATGTAAAGGTTACTTTCAAAAATTCCGCAAAGGGAGTTCCGTATCTAAGAAGTATCGAAGAAATTTAAGACATGGGGTTGGTGGCATTGTCTTAACAAGCAACGAATCTGTCCGTACAGATTCAGCTTGTCAGTGGGCAATGCCCCTGAAACCCCTTGCAGAGAAAGGATGAGTTAGATTTTGAGAAAAAGAAATTGCAGAGTAGAAGTCTGTTTTAATAAAGATGAAATGTCCGCACTCGCCAAGAAAGCGAAAAAGTGCGGAATGTCTATCGGCGGATTTATCCGTCACAGCGTAGCGGATAAGCAGATCAAGGAAGCCCCTCCCACAGATGTTCCGATGCTGCTCCGTGCCATGCGACAGACCGGATATAATCTGGATCAGACGCTGAAGCGTTTTAATGCCACCAATGTTCCGGATATGCCGCAGTTCAGAAAGGGTCTGGAGGAAATCAGAGCCGCCACCAAGCTGGTCAGTGACGCCTACACCTCCGATACGGAATAATGGCAGTCACTTCAATTTGGCCGATAAAGGGGCGCGTGGATACCGTCATCAATTACGCGAGAAATCCCGAGAAAACAAGAGAAGAATCAAAGAAAGGCTTATCCGCACTTCACGAGATTGAGGGCGTAATCGAATATGCCGCAGACGAAATGAAAACCGAGACCAGAGCCTATGTTACCTGCCTTAACCTACATAGTGAGGAAACGGCGGCAAAGGAATTCATGGAGACAAAGCGGCTGATGCAAAACGAGGGCGGCAGAGTTTGCTATCACGGGTATCAGTCCTTTAAGGCAGATGAAGTTGACGCGGCGACTGCCCATCAAATCGGTGTAAGTCTTGCGGAGGAATTATGGGGCGACCGCTTTCAGGTTGTGGTTGCGACACATTGCAATACGGGCCATTATCATAATCATTTTGTGATAAATTCCGTATCGGATGTGGACGGCAAGAAGTTCTACAACTCTCCCGCCGACTACAGACGAATGCGAGAAGTGTCGGACAGGCTCTGCCGTGAGGCACGCATTTCCGTAATAGATAATCCCATGGGACGCAAGGTGAATTACGGCGAATGGTCCGCTGAGAAAAACGGCAAGCCCACAATGCGCGGCAGAATCAGAGATGATATTGACCGTGCAATCTCAGCCTCCACTACCCAGCGGGATTTCCTTCGGGTTATGAAAGAGATGGGCTATGAGATTATCACCAAAACGCCGAAAGGCTCACCTCGTATTCATCCGATTGTAAGAATCGTGGACGGCGACAGGCATTTTCGTCTCGATAAGCTCGGAGAACATTATGAGCTTGACTTCATAAAACAGCGAATACAGAACAACTACCGCAAAAAGCAGCCGTTCGAGGAAAATCGGGAGGACAAAACCGCACCGTATTATCACTTTAAGGAGGACGCGAAAAAGGCCACCGGTCTTTACGCCATCTATCTTTACTACTGCTACGAGCTTCATATCATCGTCCACAAGCCGGCATCCGTTAAAAAGGTGTCGGCTTTTTTGCGTGAGGATG
>CAVDQG010000095.1:0-5433 GCA_963611165.1 Bacteroides uniformis | reverse complement strand
CCGTGAGGTGTATCTCGATAATCCCGGCAGGTATGATGATTATATTCCGTTAACAATGCTCGGTGCTTCCAACGATTTCTATAACTTCGTGGTTGATTCTTTCCATATTTTCAAAAAAGAAAACGGCACAACTTTAAAAGCTGCTTGGGAGATGTATAAAACATATTGTGAAGAGGCTAAGGTAAGCTATCCGTTTTCGCAGAGAATTTTCAAGGAAGAATTGAAAAACTACTTTCAGGATTTCAAAGAGCGATTTAATTTGGATGACGGTACTCGTGTTCGTAGTTACTATATTGGCTTTCGCAGTGAAAAATTCGATGAGCAAAGGCATGATGTCAATAAAACAACAGACACACCCCAAATTATATTTTCCGAGCAAAAATCGTTCTTTGATACTAATTGTGCTGATTGTTTGGCTCAATACGCATCCTCGAAAGAGACACCAGTTGCTAAATGGGAAAATGTTAAAACAAAGCTTAACGAATTAGACACTACCAAATTGCACTATGTGAAAGTTCCGAGCAATCACATAGTCATAGACTTTGATATTCAGGATGAGAATGGAAATAAATCCTTTGAATTGAATGCAAAAGAGGCAAGCAAATGGCCACCTACTTACGGCGAGCTCAGTAAAAGCGGTCAAGGAATACATCTGCATTATATTTATGACGGGGATGTGTCGAAATTAAGCAGGGTTTACGATAACCATATTGAAGTTAAAGTGTTTACGGGCAATAGCTCGTTACGAAGAAAACTGACCAAATGCAATGATTTACCGATTGCAACTATTAATTCAGGATTACCACTGAAAGGAGAAAAACGGGTGCTGAATTTCGAAGGGATGAAGAGCGAAAAAGCCCTAAGGACACAAATAAAGAAGAACTTAAATAAAGAATACCATGCCGCAACGAAACCAAGCATAGACTTTATATTCAAGATTTTGGAAGACGCTTATGCGAGTGACCTAAAATACGATGTAACAGATATGCGAAATTCTGTTTTAGCTTTCGCCGCTGGAAGTACTCATCAAGCTGATTATTGCATAAAACTCGTAAATAAGATGCACTTCAAATCCGAAGAACAATCTGACGGAATTGAGAACGAAGATGCTAAGATAGTGTTCTTTGATATTGAGGTTTTTCCAAATCTATTTCTCGTGAACTGGAAAATGGAAGGTGAAGATAAGTCTGTAGTTCGAATGATTAACCCCACTCCTGCAGAGATTGAAAATTTGATTAAATATCGTTTAGTAGGATTCAATTGCCGCCGCTACGATAATCATATTCTTTATGCAAGGCTTTTGGGTTATACAAACGAACAGCTTTACAAGCTTTCGAACAAGATTATTAATGGCGAAGCAAATTGCTTTTTTGGTGAAGCTTACAATATTTCTTATACTGATGTTTACGATTTTTCAAGCAAAAAGCAGTCTTTAAAGAAATTTGAAATCGAACTTGGAATTCATCACCAGGAGTTAGGTTTGCCTTGGAATGAACCTGTACCGGAGGAATTATGGACAAAAGTTGCTGAATATTGTGATAACGATGTTATAGCAACTGAAGCTGTTTTTAATGCGAGGAAAGCGGACTTCACTGCCCGTCAAATTCTGGCAGACGTTGCCGGGATGTCGGTAAATGACACGACGAACTCGCTTACTACCCGGATTATATTTGGTAGAAACAGAAAACCACAAGACCAATTCAAATACCGAAATATGGGTGATATAAGCCAGGCCGTAGACGAATACGACGATTTGCCTTTTAGTGTTTGGGGCAATGAAACAGATTTGTATACAAAATTTGACAGTTTAAATCGCCCAATCTTCCCGGGTTATATTTACGAGGCAGGCAAGTCGATTTACAGAGGCGAAGAAATTGGGGAAGGCGGCTATGTATATTCCGAACCAGGGATGTACAGCAACATAGCATTGCTTGATATTGCCTCCATGCACCCAAGTAGCATTGTAGCCGAAGAGCTGTTCGGAAAAGAGTATACTAATAGATTTAATGATATTTTACAAGCTCGCATTGCTATTAAACATAAGGACTTTGATAAAGCGAGAAAAATGCTCGGAGGCGCACTTGCAAAATATTTAAGTGATGAAAACGCAGCAGCCGACTTGGCTCAGGCTTTGAAAATTGCAATCAACTCTGTATACGGCTTAACTTCGGCAAAATTTGATAATCCGTTCAGAGACATGCGTAACAAAGACAATATTGTTGCTAAAAGAGGAGCATTATTTATGGTAAATCTAAAGCATGCCGTACAGGAGCGAGGATTTACCGTGGCGCATATTAAAACAGATTCGATAAAGATACCAAACGCAACCCCTGAAATAATCAAGTTTGTTACAGATTATGGAAAATTGTACGGTTATAATTTCGAGCATGAGGCTACTTACGACCGTATGTGTCTGGTAAACGATGCCGTTTATATTGCCCGATACGCAACAATAGACAAATGCAATAACCTTTATGGCGAAGCATACATGAACTCTTCAAGCGATATTTGTAAAGACAACAAAAAACATCCATATGCATGGACTGCAACAGGAACTCAATTTCAGATTCCTTATGTCTTCAAGACTTTATTCAGTAAAGAAAATATTGAATTTGCCGACATGTGCGAAACAAAGTCCGTTACCTCGGCATTATATTTGGACATGAATGAGTCTCTCGGAGAAGACCACAACTATCACTTTGTTGGAAAGGTTGGGCAATTCTGTCCGATTAAGCCAGGTCGGGGAGGTGGAGTTCTACTTCGCGAAACTGATAATAAAAAGACTGGTGAGAAGGGGTATGCGGCGGCTACGGGATCCAAAGGCTTCCGTTGGCTTGAATCTGAAATGGTTGAAAAGCTAAAAAAACAGGATGATATTGACCGCTCCTATTATAACCTTATGGTTGACGAGGCAGTAGAATCTATATCAGCATACGGAGATTTCGAACGCTTTGTTGCTGACGAACCCTACTATACAGACAATCAAGCATCAATAGAAGATGAAGACTCAACGCTTTTTGATTTCCGATAGAAATATCACATTCGTTATATTTGTACTTAAAAATCGTGATTTTAAGCAATTTTCGTTATATTTTCAACTAAATTAAGGAGAATACTATTATGGCAAACAGAACATACACAACAGAAAACATTATCATGGAAAACGCAAGAATCATCTTCCGCAATTTCAAAGGAGAAGAATCTAAATTCAACCGTGCGGGAGCAAGAAACTTCTGTGTGGTGATTGACGACCCAGACATGGCTCAGAGACTTTCTGATATTGGTTGGAATGTCAGAGCGCTTAATCCTCGTGAAGAGGATGACGAGCCGCTCCATTATATTCAGGTAGCAGTGAGCTTCAACAATATACCGCCCAAGGTAATAATGATCACACGCAGAGCAAAAACGCCCCTTGATGAAGAATCGATAGGGACACTTGATTTTGCAGAAATTCGCAATGTTGATTTAACAATCCGCCCATACAACTGGGAAGTTAGTGGTAAGACCGGTATTAAAGCTTATCTTAAGACCATGTATGTAACAATTGAAGAGGATGAATTTGCCGATAAATACGCAGATACCAATGACGAATTACCATTCTAACGCTAACGATTGCGGAGTGAAACTATGAAAAACATTATATTTGATAGAGATATGGGTCAGGCAGTATTCGATGAGCGGATTGATAACTCAGTATGCCAAACGACCACTTTATATTTCACCGTGCCTAAAAAATGGCTGGGTGAAAATTACGAAAATATCGTTGGAGCAGAAATAAGTATAGAATACCCTATGGCGCACCCCGAGGCAGTTTATGCCACAGTAATGATGTCGCCAATAAGAGAAAAAGACGGTGGTTTCGAAGATTACGAATGGTATGAAACAAGCGCTACAACTACAGAAATAGAGACGCTTATGGCTTTGGCGAAAAAGGAGAGTGAAAGGGATTCAGATGGCAGGAATTTCACTCCGTGATTATCAACTGGATGCTGTAAAGCGTATGAAAACCGGTTGCATTCTCTGCGGCGGTGTTGGAAGTGGCAAGTCACGAACCGCTTTAGCTTACTACTACAAGCAAAATGGCGGTAAACTAGACACTCAGGATTATATTCGAATGCGGAGTAAACCGAAAGACCTATATATCATCACCACGGCGAGAAAAAGAGACACTTTAGAATGGGAGGGCGAGCTTTCGCCCTTTCTTCTTTCCGTTCACAAAGAAAACAACGCTTATAAAAATAAGGTGGTTGTTGATTCATGGAATAACATCGGCAAATATTCATCTGTTAAAGATGCATTCTTCATATTTGACGAGCAACGGGTAGTTGGTTCGGGTGCTTGGGTCAAGGCATTTCTGAAAATCGCCAAATCAAATGAATGGATTTTGCTTTCGGCGACGCCAGGCGACACATGGGAAGATTATATTCCAGTCTTTATTGCTAACGGGTTCTATAAAAACCGCACTGCTTTTAAAGAACAGCACGTTGTCATGACCTGGATTAACGGAAAATATCCAAAAGTAGACAGATATTTAAATGTTAAAAAGCTGATTGGGCTACGGAACAGTATCCTTGTAACTATGGATTTTAAACGAGAGACCGTTTCACACCACGAAGATGTACTTGTTCAATATGATATTACAAAATACAAGACAGTCAGCAGAAAGCGTTGGAATCCTTATAAGGATGAGCCAATAGCCACTGCTAGTGAGCTCTGTTATATTTGGAGGCGAATCGTAAACGAAGATGAATCGAGACAGGCGGCTTTACTTGAATTGTTTGAAGAACATCCCAAGATTATAGTGTTTTACAATTTCGATTATGAGCTTGATATTCTGAAAAATCTTCAATACGGTGAAAAAGTCGATGTGGCAGAATGGAATGGTCATAAGCATCAGCCTATACCGATAGGTGACTCTTGGGTTTATTTGGTTCAATACAGTGCAGGCGCAGAAGGATGGAATTGCGTCAGCACAGATACTATTATATTTTACTCGCAGAATTATTCTTACAAAATCATGAAGCAATCGGCTGGGCGCACAGACAGGTTGAATACTCCTTTTAAAGATCTTTATTATTTCCATTTGAAATCTCGATCAGGGATTGACTTAGCCATCAGTAAGGCTCTTTCTGAAAAAAAGAATTTCAACGAAACAAAGTATATCGGAAAGAATTCGTACGCGAAATAAACAACGCCTATTGTGAAACAAAACCATATTTTAGGAGGATAATATTATGGCAAAAATTATTAAAGTTGAGTACAAATATGATCGCATGGGTCGTTTGATCGAGAAGTGTACAACCGAAATTGATACTTCGCGCGATTGGCAGACACCCGAACATTCAAGTACTGAGCGAGAATTAATGGACGCTTATATGGATTATTTATTAACAAATTCATGGAATTGATTAAAGATTAAGAGCCGAAAACAAC
>CAVDQG010000094.1:0-5525 GCA_963611165.1 Bacteroides uniformis | reverse complement strand
GCATCAAAAAAGCCCGTAAAATCAAGGGATTTGGGCACACCCCCAAAAACCGTTATGGTAAATTCAAGGGATGGGGGTGGATGTAGTTCTTCTGTTGCTCCCATCTCTTCAGACTCCACCTCTCTTACTGATTTTGAAATCAACTTGCCTGATAGTTTATCTCTTATGCGCTCATCTGAGCATAGACTTCTGATTCGTGCCGAGCCTTTCTGGGTCGGTCAACCCGATAATGTTATTAGCTACAACTTTAGTGTTGTTATTGACGACTATGTTCTAACCGCTATCTTCTTTGTCTTTGATGATGTTGTTTGTAATCTCAGCATTGATTATTTGCTTGGACGTTTTCTTGATTGCTTTATGTTATCTGCCTGTTACGACCGTCGCAAAGTTATATCCTTTGAATATATTCCCTATCTTACACCATCCGGTAAGCCTAAGGTCTGTAGCTCTACAGCGTTTAAAGATGCTCAAGCCCATGCTGCTTTCTATTTTGATTGCAACCGTAATGTTGCGACATCTATCCCTAAGGACAATCTTCCTAAGCTAAACTCTACTATTTATACGCTCGTTAAAACTACTTGTGATTATAAATCTCATGACTGTATTCCTATAACTTTATTGCTGAATTTTGGCTTGAAATTTTTCTCGTCGGTCGATACCGTCAGAAAATACAGTTCTAACTTCTTAAAGTTGCACAGTAATATTATAACTGATTTACATCATGGTATATTTACTTCTCAATCCTTTAACCATTTTGTAAGCTCTTATGTATCCAGCGGTTGGAATCATTGCTATCTGTTAAACATCGACATCCGTGATGCTGTTTGCCTTAATTGTTGCGGTAACGACAACAGTGTTCCCGAGATTTACGGCAACTATTGCAACTGTTATCAGTATGATTTTAACATCAAGGGATTTGAGGGTAATTTCAAGCGTCTGCTCGACAAATACCTTGCTTTTTGTCCACTCAAGTACTTGCAATACGCTTGTTCGGTTAATAACAACATTCTCATTTTCCAAAGCCGTATTTGGGGTATAAATCGCAGTATACCATGTACCGTAACATCGGCCGCTTGCAAAGTTGCACAGTATTTTATAAGCAAGGATTTGGACTGCTCTAATATTATTGATTACCACAAAATATATTCCGGTGTCAAAGAAGTAAACAATAAATTGCGATTAACACTACAAAACCAATTTGCTCGCAACAGTGTTCGTTTCCCAATCAATGATGCTGCCGAAACAGTTCAACGGTTTGGTTCGTTGTCTTATACCGGCGGATGCAATGCTTGCTTTTCTGTTGATGTGCATCACGGTCGCCAAACCTTTGACCTTGACATTTGCAGTGCTTATCCTACGGCTATGATGCTGGTTCCGGCGATAGATTATAGTAATCCTATTGCACATATGTTGCCAAAAAATTATGTGCTTACCCTCGACGATTTCATTGTTGACGGCAGGGAAAATCCTATGTTGCCATTATTTGCACGGGTTACATATCGCTTTCCGCCTAATTGTTTGTTCCCTAATCTAAAGCGTAATAGCGAAAATGATGATAAAGCTCCGTGTTATCCTCTTATCGAGGATACGCCTGTATACTGTTCCGGCCCTGAGCTTTATGTTGCATTAAAAATGGGTGCCGAAATAACAGTTGTTAACGGTGTCGTTGCTAATGTTTTAAAGGATAATTTAGGCAAAACGGTTTACCCGTATCGTCGCATTGTTACAGAGCTTGTCAAAGCTCGTTCCGATGCTGCAAAAGCCCACGGTAAAAATTGCCTTGCGGCAAAGCTGTATAAATTTATAATCAACTCACTTTACGGCAAAATTGCTCAAAATGTGCACGACATGTACAGCCCGAATAAGACAAGATTAAATAACGCTGAGAGTTTGATAACCAATAATGTCTCGGCGGCGCTTATCACATCGTTTACTCGCAGCGTATTGTTTGCATCATTTTGCGGTATACACAAGAGCGGTTATCATGTATACAGTGCTACAACCGATGGCTTAATTACGGATATGCCATTTGAAGAATTTAATGTCCTTCCACTTTTTGGATTGCGTGAATATCTTACCGAATCACGAGCCCTAATAACCGATGATGCTAATCCAAAAGTGTGGGAAGTTAAACACGAGCAAACTGACCTGCTTAACTTAACTACCCGTGGTAACGCAAGTCTAACAGTTGCTGACCCTGAGCACAATGTTCTCGGCGGCGTAATCGCGCGTAATGGTGCCGGTTCCGAAAACCCCGACTTACCAAAAGAATCTTATGCAAATCGCAAGGCATATATTTTGAGCGTCGTAAGTAGAACCGGAAAAATAGCCGTTACATACAAGCAGTACACTTTACTGTCCGAAATGCAAAAGTCGAACTGCCCCTATACGGAATCCTCACATTTAAAAAACTTGTCCATGGACTTTGACATGAAGCGAAAGCCGTTAAGAGAGTCACTTGCTACTGAGTGGATTGAAATTGACGGCGAAAAATATGAGGTTGCTCATATTGAAACAGTACCGTTTAAAGATAATGCCGAGTATCTTCTTTATAAAGCGGTTGCGGACAAGCAGCAATGTTTGCGTACTGTTGCAGATTGGTTAAGATTCTTTAATGACATTGAGTGTGTATCAGCCGGTGTTGCATCAGGTCCTCGAGAGAACGAAAATTACCGATGGAAATGTTTTCGAGACTGCATTGCCGGTTATCGTGCAGGTATGTGGGATATACCTTACCTTAATACACCGGGACTTAATGTTATGCAAAAAGTTGAGTGGCTCCAGTCAATAAACGATTGTCCGAGTCATGTTTTTTCTCGCAAAACATGGGACAAGCTCAGTGAGAAGAGCTATATTAAAAAGATTTTGCCACTCGATGTTTTAAAGGATACTCTTGAAAGAATTGTATCTTTAAGTCCTGTTTCCGAAGTTAAAAACCTCGAAACTGAATTAAAGGATAATGAGTCTGATGTAAACAACACCACACCGTGCATATCATCTATTACTGCCTCGGAAATTGAGACCAAGCCGGAAAGATATCTTGAAGTCGACGGAATCCGAATGTATTTTGACGATGAAAACGAAGAATTGCTCAACGAGTCACTGAATTCTCCTTATTATGACAATCCTTATGCCGAGGATGATTACGACAGTATCAACTGTTCGAGAACAATTGAAATTTATGACGGGGATATTCCGGATAGCTCGGATTTTGAAGATATCGACGAATTCTTCGAAAAGTTTGATTCAAAAACAAATGATATTGGTTCTTCCTGCGTAGGAACATCTGCGGTCGTCAATACTGAGGCCACAACCAACAATACTAATGTCAATATAGGGGCGTTAAACAGCGGTTATACCGATATACCGGATGTTGACTATGATTTATATGACGATGACTATCTTCCGTATTGATAAGTTTGAGAGCATGCAAAGGACAATAGTTAGATAACCGCTGATAATTGCATTCCTTAATCAGCGGTTACTTACCCCTTCATCAGCATAAGCTGTTATCGTTAATTCAAGCTTGATAATGAACGCATTACCAAATCCACATCCTTATTTTCAAGCTCCTGAATAATGTGGAGATAGGTTTTTTGCGTTGTTGTCATACTTGAATGCCCTAATCTTTGTGCAACACTTGCTATCGAAACGCCTGCAAACAAAAGCAAAGATGCGTGTGTATGCCTTAACCCATGAACAGAAATAACCGGTATTTCTGCCTTCGTGCAATGCCTTGTAAGTATATCGTTGACAGTCGAGTTATACACTTTGCCTGAAATAAATATCGGCTTATCTTCAGGCAGGTTTTTAACAAGCGTGGAAAACTGAATTATCAACTGCCAATCAATCTGTATTTTTCTGATTGACGACTGATTTTTGGTCGGCATAAAACCGCCATTGCCTTTATAATCCCACGTCTTGTTAATCGATAATGATTGTTTAGAAAAATCAAAATCTTTAGGTGTTATCGCTAATGCTTCGGAAAACCTCATTCCTGTTTTTGCGACCAATAAAATAAACCAATCCCAATTTATCTCTTGTCCCAAATCCAAATTTGACAACAATTTATGCAATTCGAATTGATTAAGGTATTTGATTTTTTTGTGCCGTGGTTTTTTACCTTTGATAATGGCCTTTCGGGTAGGGTCTCTTTCTATAAGACCTTCATCAACAGCATCCAGGATTGCTCCTTTTAGTTGGTGATGGAAATCCATCGTCGTTTGTCTTTCATGTGACTGAGCATAATCATTTAACAGCTTCTGATAAGTCATTCTTGACAGTTCACATAACTTCAGCTCCGGAGCTAATTGCTTTATCCAGGACTGCGTAAGTAAATACTTATCCATCGTGACCTTTCTTATCGCCCCCTCTTTATACACCATAATCCATTGAGCGTAATACTCGTAAAACAAATCTGTTTCGTTTATGTTATTCAGCATAATACTCTCCAACATTAAAAGTCGGCTTACGCTGATGAAGGGTGATAAGGTGGTCGAGGTTGCGAAAATAAGCACCTACCATAGCCTGTTCTTCCAAATTTGGCACTTGGATGTTAATATCCATCATCTTGTTTTTAGAAATATTAAATCTCGAAATTCCCTGTGCCAGAATTTTAATCTGACTTCTTGTAGGTTCTGAACGAAGCATATAGGCAAGATAATCTAAATCAAATTTCACGTTCGGTCTAAAGCCAAAGCAGAAACTATTCAGGTATGTAACACCGTGTTTTTCCTTTAAAACACTGGACATTCCAACTTCCTCTGGTGTTTCAGAAGATGTTGTGAAGAACACATCACCTACTTGAACTTCTCGTTGTTTATTATCTATTTCAACATGCTCAACCATCTCAGAATTAGCTACGGGATGTGAGAATACATTCATATAAGTAATAAAACTTGCTTCTCCGTGTCCAAAATCATCTGCTGTTTTTCCAGATAATCCTGTATAAGTTGTGCCTACTTCCCCCAACTTACGCTGTTCCCAAGCAAAAGGCGATTACAGCCGTTCACGCACCATCATAAGGGCATATCCAAGCAGATTTTGTCCGTTCCACTTTTCAATTTCAAGCCTTTTCGGGTCTTTCATCGACAGGCCGATACCCCATATTTTGTCCTTGACTGCGCATTCAGCCAAAATACAATTTTCTGTTGCTTTAAGCTGTTTCTTCAAGTCCTCATTTTGAGAAAACTTTGCAAGCAGCCCTTCAAAAACAACGATTTGACGAACACCGTTCCAGTGGCTTTCGTTATAATTTGCGACCAGCCTGCCAAGAGCTTTAATTTCGGCAACATCATCAGTCGCAAGTATTTTATCTGCCGTGTCCTTATCACCAAAGCACACAGCCTTCTTGTACATCATATATTGTTCCATTGAGGAAAAGGTTATGTCATTTTTTGTAAACCTGCTCGGATACCAATTGCTTAAATATCCGTTATCCTCATTCGGGTTGTGAAAGCAAACTATTTTCATTGTGCTTCACCGACTTTTTTAACGGCTAAATCAAGCTCCAAATCGTGAAGTCC
>CAVDQG010000093.1:0-5772 GCA_963611165.1 Bacteroides uniformis | reverse complement strand
ACATTAGCTGACGGCACATTCAAATCGTATCCATTCTTGCAGATATATACTGTTTATAATTCTTGGATTGGCGGACGGGTTAATCAGGTTTTACCGATGATTTTCTTTTATACACTTCCCCTATTCTCGGTGATTCCTTACAGTTGGTCATATCTTTCTGAGAGAAAGAACGGATATGACAGAGCAACGGTAACTCATCTCGGAAAAAAAACTTATTTTTGGGGCAAATATCTTTCTGCTTTTATTTCAGGTTTTATTACCGTTTTGATTCCTATGCTTTTGAGTTTTGTGTTTGTATGCTGTTTGATTCCTGCATATAAGACTGATGTTGATTTCGACCTCTACTACCAGATTAGAGGTGATGAAAAGCTGTTAGGAAACCTGTACTATGCTCATCCTTTAATTACGGTATTTCTCAATATGCTGCAAATTAGCATTTTTGCCGGTGCGTGGGCAACAGTACCGTTTGCATTATCATTCTATGAGAAAAATAAATTTATAATATTATTGGCTCCGTATCTTTTTTTGATGTATCTTATGGCATCGCTTGAACTGGCTTTTGCTTACCATTCGTATGCAGAAACTTCAATTATCGATTATATTTGGTTGACAGGCAATTCTACGAATCAGTATTTATGGATATATCTCGTGCAAATGTCAGCAGTGATTGTTCCTCCAATAATTGTAGTTTTGGAAAGGAGCAAGAATGCAGATGTTTACTAAGTTTTTCAGGCATGATTTAGAGTACGGAATTGGACATGCCAAAAAGCGCCTCATTTTGACTTTTGTCGGCTTTTTTATTCTGTCAATTTATCATTTTTGGACTATTAAAATTTATGAAATTAACTCACCTGACTTTTTCAACACACCTGTAAGTACAGCAGACTATTTTATAGCACTTATTGGTGGTTGCGGAAAAGTAACATTCACATCAGGTTTGGACAGCGATTTTTCAATGCCGACTATGTGGTTTATGTTTATTTTATGGATGCAGTTTGTTTCGCTTTATTATCCGTTTAACGAGCTTAACGGAATCGGTAAGCACTTGATGGTACTGTCGGGCGGTCGTGGTATTTGGTGGCTTTCAAAATGTGCTTGGACTGCTGTCAATACTATTATTAGTTATTTACTGATTTTCCTCTCAAGTACACTCTGTGGTCTCTGCTTTGGTGCAAAGCTCAGCATGAATGCAAGCTGGTATCTTTATAAAGAATTAGCAATGAATCAAGACGATATCACAACAAATGTTTCATGGAACATAACATCTGTTTTTGTGTTTGTCGGTTTTGTACTGGTTGCGTTGGCACTTTTACAGCTTTTGCTTTCTTTGTTAATTAAACCCTTATTCAGCTATTTTTTGCTCGCAGGTTATTTCTTCGCCGGCGCATATTTTCAATATCCCGCATTATTTTCAAATTATGCTATGCCGGCAAGAAATGCATTGTTGATAACTACGGGCCTTGATATGACAATCGGAGTCATTATCGGCTTGTGGATTTCAGCTTTAAGTGTAATAATCGGATATTATGTATTCAAAAGTCGTGATATTCTCGATTCTGATATGACATAGCGAGGTTGATTTATGAAAATTATTATTGATAATGTAACCAAGGTTATTAAAGGGATAACCGTTATTCAAGATGTTTCACTTACACTTCACAGTGGAACTGTTTACGGTCTGCGTGGCGTGAACGGTTCGGGTAAAACAATGCTCATGCGTTTGATTGCAGGACTGATTCGACCGACTAAAGGAACAATTACGATTGACGGCAAAGAACTTGGAAAGGATATCACCTTTCCCCCGGACGTAGGACTGTTGATTGAAAACCCTGCTTTTATTGATAACTACACTGCGTTTCAAAATTTAAAGCTTATCGCTAATATTCACAGGACTGTTGACGAAACCAGAATCCGTGAAATAATCACACAGGTTGGCTTGGACCCTGACGATAAAAGAAAATACAAGCAATTTTCTCTCGGCATGAAACAGCGACTTGGCATAGCGGGTGCAGTGCTTGAAAATCCACAGCTAATTTTGATTGACGAGCCGACAAATGCTCTTGATACCGATGGCATCGAGATGGTTAGACAGCTTGTCCGTGAGCAGAAGGACAGAGGTGCTTTAGTGGTTTTGGCTTGCCATGATTTTTCTGTTTTGAAAGAACTTTCCGATGAAATTTACTTTGTTAAGGAAGGACGAGTGACGCCTTATGAGAGTGAAAGCATCGAATAAGAAAATTATCATATCAGTAGTACTAGTTATCGCTGTTTTGCTTGTATCAGTCAGAATTTGGTATATTAATCAAAAAGCTTACAAATTCGTAACAGAAGAGTATAACGTAGGAGATTGGATTTCATTAGACGGAAACTTTTTTATAGACCGAGATTCTGAAAACAATGACGGTTATTCTGTTCGTGTGAGCAAAGCGGAAGTTATCACCTATGAGGAATTTATGAGCAGATTCGGTAAATCTACTGATTATCTTGCTGAAAATACGCGTCATGATGTTATTTTGCTGACTGTCGATTTCAAAAACGATAAAAACGAAAACGGCGGAGTCTTCATAAGAGATATGAACCTTTTTAATGTTTGGCGTTCTGCGTTCTACAACAAAAACAACACATACATGAAAATTGCCAATCCTAATATAACCAAATCAATGGATGGAATAAAGATTAAACCCGGAACGGAAGCTTCGATGTATATGGTTTATCCGACTGACGGAAGTATGGACGGAGTGACCTATCTTGACAAGCTCGAGGAAAAGGGCACAAAGAATTTCACGATGTATCTCAATGTAAGCCGTTATCCGATTATGAAAACAATCAAATTAAATTTAACCTTACCTGAGTAATACACGGATTAAACAAAAACTGCACCGATTGATTTCGGTGCAGTTTCTTGCGTTATTGTGGATTCTCGGGTATCGGAACTGTGAAAAGTATATATTTTTTAGTCGGATACCAACTGATGTTTAAGTAGAGATCGGCGGTCTTATGCCCTTTGCTTGCTTCTTCTTGTAATAAGCTTACTCCATCCGCACGGACAGTTGCTGTGTAGGCAACTTTTAAAGTGTATTCGGAGTTCGGCTGAATATTAATGAAAGCCTGACCGTAACCGGAGTTAATTTTAGGCTCGCAAATTGACTCATAGGTAGAATCAAAACTATAATAGCATGAAAAGTACTTGTTCAACAATGTGAAAAAGCTAAGGTAAAGATAACCATCGCTACTTTCGTTCTTGATATTTAATGTCAGAAGAATGACATGATGTCTGGATTTTTCTGCTAAATAATCGGTGCTTTTGTTGTACCTTGCCATGAAATCTTCGTACGAAAGAACTTCAACTTCACTTAGTTGGAGTGAATAACCGTCGGTATTTTCTCCTTTTGTTGCTATGTAGTCACCTTCAAGAGGAACCCAGTCACCTATCTCATATTTCTTCTCATAAACCTGAGCAGCATTTGTGTTTACATACCAAACTCGGAAGGAATATAATGCGGCAAAGACCACAATTAAGGGAATTACTATATTTTTATTCCACTTTTTCGTCTTCATATTTTGTCACACATCCTTCCTTAACAAAATATATCACATCGGATAGCTCCTTAAGGACGGAGAAATCGTGACAGGCTAAGAGTATTAAAGCTCCTCTCTCCTTTTGCTCGGTAATTAAATTTCTTACCATTTCGATACCGTCAGTATCGAGAGCATTGGTAGGTTCATCAATTAAAATAAGCTGAGGGTTCTCTAAAACCGCCCCTGCAATTCCAAGCCTTTGCTTCATACCGAGAGAGAATTGTTTATATTTCCTCTTGTCATCGGGTTCTAAGCCAACTTGCCTAATAACCTCACGAATACGGTTTTCATCAACCACTCTGTGAATGTTGGCTATTAGTTTAAGATTTTGCAAAGCTGTGTAATTATCTATGAAGGCAGGATTTTCGATAAGCAAACCTATATCCGGTGGAAATGTAATATCTTTCCCAAGTTCTTTTCCGTCAATTGTGATTTTTCCTTTTGTGGGGCGAATCAATCCCGCAATCAAGCGCATAAGCATGGTTTTACCCGAACCGTTCACACCACGCAGACCGTAGACTGTTCCGCTTTGAAGTGTAAGCGAAACATCTTTGATAACTGTAATTCCCTTTATAACCTTCGTCACATTTTCAATTTTTATTTCCATTGCTCTCCCCTTTTCTTAATTGTCTGAGCCGATAATATCTCTGTACTGAAAAACGAAAAATCCAATTGTAACACTGAGCAAAATTATCCATGCGCCGATAATTATTCCAAGCGGATTACTCAGACCCGTTGTAACTAAGGCACTGTTTCTTGCACCGAGAACATAATTTGCAAAAAGCAAAGGACTTTGTTTGAATGTTGCGGCAAAAATAAAAGCAGCCAACAGAAAGAAACTAATCATAGGTTTTGCTAAAAGAGATATCAGAAGCTGTAACAGGGACAGCACAATGAGCGAAAAGCCTATCATAAGAAATACTGAGGTTATATTCCATACAGTAGAACTTGTAAGTGAAGATTCATCTATATTCAGTGTTCTGTATAAGTAATAGTTTGATTGCATGCTTAACTTTGCACCGAATATCAAACCGACAAATGTGCACGACACGAAAATTGTAAGATAATTAATTACCGTGTTAATTACAGTCCAAACACATTTAGAAAGCCACCAAACACCTCGGCTTCCTGAAAGAACAATCAAATGCTTGCCAATTCCATCGAGGTCTTTGAATGGATAGTACAGATTTATAAACATTATCCAGAGAATAAAAACCAACCATACTGACGGTACAGAATAATCGCTTGTTCCGTCACTGAATAAATTTGGTTTTCCGTACCCTCCGACTACAGATAAGAAGTAATCTGCTGTTGTGACAGGAGAATTAAAATACTCAGGATTTGTTATCTGAAAAATTCTTAGGGTAAAAAAGTGATACAAGGAGAGAAAAGCGAACATTAAGAAGGTTAAAACTATGCGTTTCTTTGTGTTGCCAATACCGTATTTTAGGTCATGATCGAGGAACTTAATAAACATCGGCTCTTTTCCCCCTTTCGATTACAATTCCAAGAGGAACTAAAATCAGCAAAAGCATAACTGATAGGTAAAATGCCCAAGATTGAGTATTGTCGGGGCTTGTCAGCCAGATGTAGTTTATTATGGAAGTGCCGATATACAGTCTGAATGCGGAAGCTTTCTCAAAAAGTGCTATTAAATAGATAAGCACAAGATACGGCGCAAACAGGACAATGTACTTGTTTTTCACAAAGAAAGAGAGCGCAAGCGGTACAGTAGTCCATGCACCGGCAAACAATCCATTCATAAGCACATTTATAAAAACTGTGCACAAAGGATGAAGATAATACAAATCTCCGAGTAATTTGTTATGATCTACCTGATAGTAGAGTGCAAGGGTAACATCAGGCTTGTACGCAGGAATTGTGGCAAAGGTTATTCCTAAGCTAATTAACAGTGGAATTGTTACAGTGATAAACCCTGAGATAAAGTAAGAAGCATATTTTCCCAAAAAATACTTTTGTTTTCCAAGCATAGATGCCATAACTCTGTCATAACCACGTTTTTGTTCTGACAAAAAAGACCAACCATACGGAATAACTACAAATATCGGCAAAGTATTAAAAAAAACAGTTGTCAGAATCGTATTTACTCTTCCGCCAATCCAAGAGTTATAAACAGTATAAAGCTGTAAAAAGGGATATGATTCATATACTCCGTCACTTATAGCTATGTTG
>CAVDQG010000092.1:0-5931 GCA_963611165.1 Bacteroides uniformis | reverse complement strand
CTTCGCATTCTTGACGTATTTTATTTTGCTATCTTCTTTTTTATCGCTTCGCTCTGCTTTTTCGTTTTTTGCTTCTGCTTCGCTTTTCTTTTTGTGGGCTCCGCCCACACCTGCACGCTTTTTGTAAAAAGCGTGGCAAAAACTTTTGTGTTTTGTTTCTTTGTGTTCTTTATTTATCTTTGCGTAAATCAGACGGCAATCAAAGCCCAACCACGAACGCTACGCGTTCTAAAATGCTCCGCATTTTGGTTAACTTTGACTGCCTATCTTTTTTGTTATCGCTTCGCTCTGCTTTTTCGTTTTTTGCTTCTGCTTCGCTTTTCTATTTGTGGGCTCTGCCCACACCCGTTCGCTTTTTGAAAAAAGCGAAACCAAAAACTTTTGTGTTTTGTATCGCTGTGTTCTATATTTTTCTCTTATTATCAGCTGAGTATCATTCCCAATATCGGTATTGTCACGATTGAAAACAGTGTTGACACAAATGTCATTTGCGACGCAAACATCGAATCTCCTCCGTATTTATCAGCTAAAATCGATGTTGTGCTTCCTGCCGGCATTCCCGACATTATCACGCATATACTCACTAACAGCTTATCCAGATGGAACGGCATCAATATAAGCCATATCAGCATCGGCAGTCCGATTAATCTCCAAAACGAATAGTACATTACGTCCTTTGAGAACATTGTCTTTATATCCGCATCGGCTAAAATTGTTCCGATAACTATCATTGAAAGCGGTGTCGTACATTTACTGATTGAATTTATTGTACTCGTCACGACGCTCGGCAGAGATATCGGCAGCACCATTAGCAGAAATCCAAGAAATACCGCTATAATACATGGGTGCTTTGCAAGTTTTTTGAACGCTGATTTTCTGTCTATATCGGTGAAAAGCGAAAGCCCTGCCGTCCACATTGTGAATCGTATAGGTATCTGAAAGACGCTTGTAAACAGCACGCCCATATCTCCGTAAAGCTCCTGTGCGACGGGAAGTCCGATAAAGCTTGAGTTTGAGCAAATCATTCCGTAGGACATTACGCTTTTTCGGTTCTTCGCCACTTTTCTGAAAATAAGTTTATTCGCATAGGTGACGAAAATCTGTATAACGGCTGACAGTACAACCGCAAGCACGCAGTTTTTCAGTAGGTCGCTTGATATTTCAATTCCGCTCATAAACGAGCTCACGATATTACACGGCAAAATTACGTTAATAAGCATATCCGAAAAACTTTTTCGATTTTCGGCAGATATTATTCCTATTTTCTTTACCAATATACCGACCGCCATTAAAATGAACAGCATGATCTGAAGATTTAACATTTCGAGTACAAAAGTCATTTTATTTCTCCTTAATTCTGTATCGATTGATATAGTATCACTTGTTTTTTGTTTTATAAAATACCTATATAGCAAGAAGTTCATACCTTGGAAGTATGAACTACATAGAAATCAAGTATTTGATGTATCAAGTTATTTTCATTATTCTTGAGACAACAGAAATTTAGGAGGTTTACCAATGAAAACGGTATATTTAAACGATCACATAAGTGAAACTGCGGTAGAAAGACTTAAGGCAAAGGTTAAGCTTGTCGATAACTTAGACAATCCCGAAGAAATCGATGCGATAATTGTACGTCAGCAATACTGCACAAAGGAAATGATAGACAAAGTGAAGAACTGCAAGTTAATTCAGATGCACGGCGTCGGCATGGAGAGAATCGACGTTAAGGCGGCTGAGGAAGCGGGAATTCCTGTTAAGAATGTTCACGGCGGCAACGCACAGTCGGTAGCAGAGCTTTCTGTCGGCTTGCTTCTTGCACTTTCGAGAAAAATAACTTATATTAATGATGGAGTCAAAAAGGGCAAATTCAAAACCTTCGGCATGCCCGAGACAGAGGGAAACGAGATTTCCGACAAAACTCTCGGTTTAGTCGGCGGCGGACAAATCGCACGTTTAACTGCTAAAATCATGACTTCGGCTTTCAGGGCAAAGGTTTTGGTTTACGATCCATTCCTCAGTGAAGAAAGTTGCCGTGAGCTTGGCTTTGAGAAAAAAGAAACCTTAGAGGAGCTTTTTTCACAGTCGGATTTCATCAGCATTCATGTGCCGCTTCTCGACTCCACAAGACATATCATTAACAAGAGCGTGCTCGATTCTTCTAAAAAAGGTCTTATATTAATCAACACGGCAAGGGGCGGCATAGTCGACGAAGCCGCACTTTATGAAGCACTTGTTGAGGGAAAAATCAAGGCTGCAGGCATGGATGTCTTTGAAGAACAGCCTCCGAAAACCGACAATCCTCTTCTAAGTCTCGATAATTTCATCGGAACCATTCACGTGGGCGGAAGCACCCGTGAGGCTTTGGAGAGAAACGGCAAGGTTGTCGTGGACAATGTATTCGAAGCTTTGGGCATAACAGAGTAAATTAATCTATGGATATAAAAGAATTATCTTATTTTTTAAAAATAGCGGAATATGAGAACATAACAAAGGCGGCTCAGGATTTATTTCTCGCTCAGCCGCATTTGACAAGACAACTGCAAAATCTTGAAAACGAGCTTGGCGTAACGCTTTTCGTCAGAGACAAAAAGCGACTTCACATTACCGACGAGGGAATTTTCCTCAAACATCAGGCGGAGCAGATACTTGGACTTGTGCAAAAGACAAAGGAGCAGATTTCCGAGATGGGAAACGGCGTCAGCGGTACGCTTTACATCGGTTCAATCGAAACGGTCGGCACAATCTTTCTGCCGAAATGGATTTCCGACTTCAAGAATCTTTACCCCAAGGTACATTACAATCTCTGGTCGGGAAATTCAAGCGATGTCATCGAGCGTCTCGAAAAGGGGCTTATCGACATCGGGCTTGTCAGAGCACCGTTTGACACAGACGAATTTGACTCATTCCCGATTCTCGATGAAAAATGGATTGTCATAATTAACAAAGATCATCCTATTGCGAACAGCAAAAGACGTTTTGTCTCGCTCGAGGAGCTTTCAAGTGAGGAACTCCTTGTCCCCACGCAGAGAATAAACGAGGTTTCCGGTTGGTTCAGCTCGAAAAAACTCACAAGCAATATCGTCTGCGGTTTCTCTCCGCTAATGAATGCGATAGTTATGGCTGAGAAAAACTTAGGCATTGCGGTTTTGCCGGAGTCATGCAAAAAGATGCTCATAAGCGACAAGCTAATCGTAAAAGAGCTCTCGGAAAATATGGTTTCAACGGTTTCTTTTATTTGGAAAAAGCAATATGAGCTCCCCGGAACTGCAAAAAGGTTTCTTGATTTCGTCAAAAACAATCCTATTGACCTATTTTCTGAATAAGTTCATACAAATTATGCATATTCTTTATAAGTTTAAAGTATTAGACAATTCTTTGTTTATATATTAACATATAGACACAATCAAAATAAATTAAGCAAAAACAAAGGCGTTTTTTACATACCCGACAGTAGTGTGTAAAAGCGCCTTTTGTTGTTATTTTGAAGCTAAGGAAAGAAAGGAATTTGTCCCATGAAAAAAGTTAAAATCGGATTAACCGGTAAGGTTTTTATCGGTTTCGCGCTCGGAATACTGTTAGGTATAATTTTCGGAGAGAAGATTACCGTTATAAGTTTTATCGGAACAATTTTCCTCAATCTCGTTAAAATGAATGTCGTTCCCCTTATTTTCTTCTCGATAGTTTCGGGAATTGCAAGCATGAGCGACATGACAAAGCTCAAAAAGATAGGAATAAAAACTGTTCTCTATTATATAATCACCACAATCATTGCGGCGGCAGTCGGCTTGCTTATCGCGAACACGGCACAGCCCGGCAAGGGACTCGATATGTCGTCACTCGTTCTCGACAGCTCCTATGAAGCTGAGGCTATGCCGTCCATCACATCAACACTTGCCGATATGTTCCCCAGCAACATAATTTCCTCCATGGCTGAAGGAAACCTCATGCAGATTATCGTATTCTGCGTATTCCTCGGAATTGCCCTTGTCGTTCTCGGTGACAGAGCAGAAAAGGTAAAGCATGCGTTCTCTGTCGGATCTGATATAATGTGTAAAATCACAGATTTAGTCATGCAGTTCTCACCTATAGGCGTCTGCGCACTTATGGCATGCGTAACAGGTCAGTATGGAATGGACATCTTCGGCCCTCTCGCAAAATTCATCGTTTGCGTTTTCGGCTCACAGATACTTGTTTTGGTTGTGATTTACAGCATCATGCTCAAGTTTATCGCAAAGGTTCCGCTCAAGAAATTCTACACAAAAATGGTTCCTGTCTGGCTTATGACATTATCGACCACAAGCAGCTCGGCAACTCTGCCTCTTTCCAACAAAACCTGCAACGAGGAATTCGGCGTCTCCGATGAGTTATCGGGATTCACTCTCCCGTTAGGCGCAACCATAAATATGAACGGAGCAGTTATTTTCTATGCCATTGCCACAATGTTTGTCGCACAGGTTTACGGCGTTGATTTCGGCGTAACAAAGCAAATCACGCTAATTCTTCTCACGACATGCATTTCTGTCGGCTCACCCGGAATTCCCGGCGGTGCAATTGTCATGACGACAATGCTGCTTTCAAACATGGGACTTCCGCTTGATATTGTCGGCGTGCTTGCAGGAATCAACCGTCTCATTGACATGGGCGACACTTCACTTAATGTAACAGGCGATATTGTTTCCACACTTTGCATTGCAAGAACCGAAAAGATGTTCACAGGTGAAGAAAGTTCGGAAACAGAAGAACATTCCTCATTTCAAAGCCACAGCGAGCCGATTCTTAAAGCAGAAAAATCGTTGAATTGAAAAGTAAACTTAAATTTATAAATTATTACGAAAACAATTACTTAGAAGGAGCGGCTGTGTTCGCTCCTTCGTTTTGCTTTTAACCGCAAGAATATGTTGCTTACTGTTAAAGTATAATTTATTGACAATCGGTATGGTGTCGGATTAATGTTATAGATGAAGTTTATTATATTTGAAATGTTGAAAAAACACACAGAGAATATAGGGAGCAAACAATTTTCGAGCTTTGTTTAAGCTGTTGCTGATTTTTCACTGACAATTACATTTTTTAATCTTCAAACAAAATTTTACTGCTAAAAAGCTTGACAATACAAATAAATTATGGTAATATAACTAAGCTGTTTACGACAGTTGAAAATCAGGACGAGGTGTAGCGCAGATGGTAGCGCGCTTGGTTTGGGACCAAGATGCCGCAGGTTCGAATCCTGTCACCTCGACCACAGAAAACCTTGAAAAATGGCTCTGTAAAGCCAAATTTCAAGGTTTTTTCTTTGCTTGCTATATTTCTTTTAAAGAACTAAAATACGCAATTTTACGCTGTTTTACGGGGGATCACATCAAAAATATACCGGTTTTATAATATTGTTATGTGTAAATAATTCGGCTTGTCAGCTTAACTGTGGGCGTTCCGCAAAGCATATTTATTCGATAAGCCCGTAGGGGTGACCTTCGGTCGCCTGACAACCAAGGCGGTTTAAGGCTGAATTTTTGTTTTAAACTGTCTTTTCTGTTTTGAATTTATCTTCGTGCATACAATACGCAAAATAAAATGTCCGTCTGCGAATGCCTTGCATTCTTGACGTATTTTATTTTGCTGTCTTTTTTATTATCGCTTCGCTCTGCTTTTTTCGTTTTTTGCTTCTGCTTCGCTTTTCTCTTGTGGGCTCTGCCCACACCCGCACGCTTTTTGAAAAAAGCGTGGCAAAAACTGTTTTTGTTTTCTGTTCTGTGTTTTTTCTTTGTGTAAATAATTCGGCTGTCAAAGCCCAACCACGAACGCTTCGCGTTCTAAAATGCTTCGCATTTTGGTTAACTTTGACAGCCTATCTTTTTTATAATCGCTTCGCTTTGTTTTTTATTATTTCTCTACTGCTTAGCTTTTATCTTGTGGGCTCCGCCCACACCC
>CAVDQG010000091.1:0-5986 GCA_963611165.1 Bacteroides uniformis | reverse complement strand
CTCCAAACTCCACACTCCACACTTCATAAACCGCCCCTACGGGAGTTGTTATAATTTCATAGCTGTAAATTAAGAAAACACCAGACCGTGTATCCGTTCATTGTTAATTATTAATTGTACATTATTAATTAACACAACTCCGCACTTTCAATTGTGAATACCCTTATTCTATATGTTTAATTGACATGCGCCGACTTAAATGCTATATTAAAGTTAACAAATGTTAATTTAAAACACATAAGTGAGGAATATAGTTATGAGAAAATTTAAAACAGTATTTATGCGTGGCGGCACAAGCAAGGGTTGTTTCTTTTTAAGAGAGGATTTGCCCGAAGACAGAAACGAGTGGGACTCAATTTTCTTGCAGGTAATGGGAAGCCCAGACCCAAAGCAGATAGACGGTCTTGGCGGAACAGTTTCTTCTAACAACAAGATTGTTGTCGTTTGGAAAAGCGAAGAAGAAGGAATCGATGTTGAGTATCTTGTCGGACAGGTAATTGTCGGCAAGGAGCAGGTTGATTATAAATCAAACTGCGGCAATATGACAGCGGCAGTCGGCCCGTTTGCAGTCGAAGAGGGTCTTGTAGATGTAAAAGAGCCGATAACAACCGTTCACATGCTCAACAGAAACACCGATAAATACATAGATGTAACCGTTCCTTGTGAAAACGGAACTTTTGCACTCACAGGAGATTGCCACATTGCCGGCGTTGACGGTACTGCGGCTGAATTAAAGGTTAAATTTCTAAATCCGGCTGGAGCAAAGACAGGCAAGCTTCTTCCGACAGGAAATGTTACAGATATTCTTGACATTGAGGGTGTCGGAAAAATCGAAGCATCTATTCTTGATGTTTCCAACCCTATGGTGCTTGTTCGTGCAGAAGATGTATTTGCCAAAGGCACTGAGCTTCCCGAAGAAATCAACTCTGACAACAAGCTTTGCGATATTCTCGAGAAAATCCGTGGCACTGCCGCTTGCATGATGGGTTTTGCAAAGAATCTTCAGGACGCCGCCGAAAACAGCCCTGCAGTTCCTAAGGTTGGATTTGTTACCACACCTAAATCATACACAGAAATAGGCGGTACAGAGGTTTTAGCCGAAGACATGGACGTCTGTGTTCGTGTAATTTCCGTGTTCAAGTGTCACAAGGCTTGCCCGTTAACATCGGCAAGTGCAATTTCCGTAGCGGCTGCGCTTGAGGGCTCTGTTGTTAACAAGATTGTGAAGAGCGGTGACCTCTCAAATGTCAGAATAGGTCATCCGAGCGGAGTTATGACAATGTGCCCTGAGCTTATCACAGAGGACAATGATATCAAAGTGCCTGCGGTAGCGGTTCAGAGAACAGCAAGACGCATTATGGACGGAACGGTATACGTGAGAAACTGATTTGCGAATTATTAATTATAAGAACGCAAATTACTATGGGGCGAGCTTTGAATTAATAATGAGCTAAAGGCAAAAGTTTTTGCCACGCTTTTTTCAAAAAGCGTGCGGGTGTGGGCGGAGCCCACGAGAGAGAAGCGAAGCACGAAGAGAAATAAAAAAACAGAGCGAAGCGATAACAAAAAAGGAGATAGGCTTGGAGGTTTAACCAAAAATGCGAAGTGATTTTAGGGCGGTACGCCCGTAGTTGACCGAGGCAGCCGACATATTCGCACAAAGATAAATTCAGAACAGAAAAGACAGTTTAAAACAAAAAATTCAGTTTTAGACCACCTTGGTGCAATGGCGACCGAAGGTCGCCCCTACGGGCATAGCTGTTATTTTAATCGTTTATTCAAACTTAACTCCAAGCTCCACACTTCAAAAACCGCCCTTACGGGAATGACTGTAATTTCACGATTATAAATTAAGAATACACAAAACTATGTATTCGTTCGTTATTAATTAAACATTATAAATTCCAAATAAGTATTGACATTTATAAGCAAAGCTATTATAATATCAAAGCTAAGTACAAATGAATATACCCTTATCAAGAGTGGCGGAGGGACAGGCCCTGTGATGCCCGGCAACCTGATTTTAGTTAAGGTGCCAATTCCTGAGGTAGTAACCGAAGATGAGGAAAAGATATAGCCCCTCATCGCGTATGAGGGGCATTTTTCTTGAAGATTGATAGGGACAGACAGAAAGGAAAAACAAATGGCTAAGAAATTATTCACTTCAGAGTCCGTAACAGAGGGACATCCCGACAAGGTTTGCGACCAGATTTCTGACGCAGTTCTTGACGCAATTTTAGAGCAGGACAAGGCAGCTCACGTAGCTTGTGAGGTTACAGCTACAACAGGTGTTATTCACGTTATGGGCGAGATTTCCACCGATTGCTATGTTGACATTAACTCAATCGTTCGTGAGGTTGTCAAGGATATCGGCTACGATAACCCGGGCGCTGGTTTTAACGGGGATACTTGCGCAGTGCTCACATCTATCGATATGCAGTCTCCTGATATTGCTATGGGCGTCAATAAATCTTATGAGGTTCAGAACAACGAGTCTAACGATGAGAACGATTTCATCGGTGCAGGCGACCAGGGTATGATGTTCGGCTATGCATGCAACGAAACTCCCGAGCTTATGCCGGCTCCGATTTCTTGGGCACATAAGCTCTCAAAGCAGCTCACAAAGGTGAGAAAAGACGGCACACTCAAGTATTTGAGACCTGACGGAAAAACTCAGGTAACAGTCGAGTATGACGGAAATGATATCGTTAGAGTTGATACAGTGGTTGTTTCTACACAGCATGACGAGAATGTTACTCTCGAGCAGATTCGCAAGGATATGGTAGAGTATGTTGTTAAGCCGATTATCCCTGAGAAGTATCTTGACGAGAACACAAAGTACTACATCAACCCGACAGGACGCTTCGTTATCGGCGGACCCGTAGGCGACAGCGGACTCACAGGCAGAAAGATTATCGTTGATACCTACGGCGGATACGGCAGACATGGCGGCGGAGCATTCAGCGGTAAAGACCCGACAAAGGTTGACCGTTCTGCAGCATATGCCGCAAGATACGTGGCAAAGAATATTGTTGCCGCAGGTCTTGCAGACAAGTGCGAAGTACAGCTCGCATATGCAATCGGCGTTGCTCATCCTGTTTCTGTAATGGTAGATACATTCGGAACAGGCAAGGTGAGCGAGGAGGCTCTTTCCGATGCAGTTAAGAAAGTATTCGATTTAAGACCTAACGCAATCATCAATTCACTTAACCTCAAGAACACAAAGTACAGACCGCTTGCCGCTTACGGACACATGGGCAGAGAGGACTTGGGCGTCTCTTGGGAGAAGACCGATAAGGCAGAAGAGCTTAAGAAAGCTGTTAATTGCTGATTTAATTTGCAATAGGAAACATAAAAGTTTTTGGTTTCGCTTTTTTCAAAAAGCGAACGGGCGTGGGCAGAGCCCACAAGAGAAATTAATTGCGGTTGCTAAAAACGAAATACAGAGCGAAGCGATAAAAATGAAGTTAGGCTTGTCGGTTTAACCAAAAATGCGAAGCATTTTTAGGGCGGAAGCCCGTAGTTAAACCGACAAGCCGACTTTTTTGCTCAAAGTTAAATTCAGAACGCTGAGATAAAATAAAGACAATATAATCTAAAATCCCGTATGGCGGTTATTTTTCCGCTTTACGGGATTTTTGTTTGGGTACAAACTATATGTTTTGTTTGTAATAATTCTTTGCTAAAGCAATCCGCAAATAAAATGTCTGTCTGCGAACGCTTCGCATTCTTGACGTATTTTATTTTGCTGTTTTTCTGTTTTGTCACACTAATTCTTTAGCGTTCTGAATTTAACTTTGTGCGAACAGGTCGGCTGCTTCGGTCAACTACGGTCGCTTCGCTCCCTAAAATCACTTTGTGATTTTGGTTTCCCTCATCTGCCTATCTCTTTTTATTATCGGCACTTCGTGCCTTTGTTCTTCGTTATTTCTCTTCTGCTTCGCTTTTCTCTTGTGGGCTCTGCCCACACCCGCACGCTTTTTGAAAAAAGCGTGGCAAAAACTTTTGATATTCTTTTGATATTTGTAATTTGTGTACTTTATTTTTAAATCAAAATATTATTTCTAAGGTATTGAATTTGATTGTGCTCGGTGTTAGAATACTCACTTGAAAAGAATATGCGTTTAAAAAAAGAATGCCATTTGTTAGGAGGAGAAATTATGTCAGTTGCTCGCTATAAACAAAATTCGCTTACTGAGGGAAACCTCTGGAAGCTTATCGTTCTTTACTTTTTCCCGATTTTAATCGGTACGTTCTTTCAGCAGATGTATAACACCGTGGATACCATTATCGTCGGTCGTTTTGTCGGAACTGAGGCTTTGGCGGCTGTCGGTACTACGGCTACGGCTATCAACCTTTTTATCGGATTTTTCACGGGTGTCGCTTCGGGCTGTACCGTTATCATTTCGCAGTTCTACGGCGCTGAGGACAGGGAAAATGTCTCTAAATCCGTTCACACTTCGCTCGCCCTCGGCTTGCTGGGCGGCGTCGGAATTACGATTATCGGATTTATCATCTCCCGTCCGTGCATGAAAATTATGAACTGCCCCGATGAAATTATTGATGATGCGGTTCTCTATATGCTCGTCTATTTTGCGGGTTCTGTCGGTAACCTTGTCTACAATATCGGCACGGGAATTTTGCGTGCGGTCGGCGACTCAAAAACTCCGCTTTATATCCTTATAGTTTGCTGTATCGCAAATATCATTCTCGACCTCGTTTTCATCATTGTTTTCGGATGGGGAGTAATGGGCGCAGGACTTGCAACGATTATTTCTCAGTTAATCAGTGCGATTATGATTATGATAAGACTGATGAAAACCGACGATATGTATAAATTTGAATTTAAGCAGCTTAAGATTGATTTGAGTATGCTTAAAAATATTGTCAGAATCGGCATTCCTGCAGGTATGCAGTCGGTAATGTATTCGCTTTCCAATCTTTTCATTCAGACAAGCATAAACGGCTTCGGCACAAGCTGTATTGCCGCTTGGTCGGCTATCGGCAAGATAGACGGTTTTGTTTGGATGGTGATGAATGCTTACGGAATTGCTGTAACAACTTTCTCCGGACAGAACTTCGGAGCACAAAAATTTGACAGAGTTAAGCAGTCGGCAAGAGTCGGACTTGTGCTCGATATGGGCTCAACGGTCTTTTTAAGTCTTGTGATATTCATATTCCGTTATCAGCTTTTGGGAATTTTCACTACCGATACCGAAGTAATCGAAATCGGAGCAAACTTCTTTAAGGTTTTCGCACCGTCATATTTCCTGTTTGTGTTCATTGAAATTTTGTCGGGAGCGATAAGAGGAGTAGGCGAGGCACTTCAGCCAATGCTTATCACATGTGTAGGCGTGTGCGGAATAAGAATAGTGTGGCTGTTGAGTGCGGTGAAAATTTTCCCGACAATGACAATGGTGGCACTGAGCTATCCTGTATCGTGGATAATCACGGCAGTGGTATTCATTGTATACTATTTAAGAGGAAATTGGCTGAAGAGAAGTGTGAAGCGATATTACGGAGAGAGTGCGTTTAATAAGTTATATAAGTAAAAATAAACACAAAAAGCAGACACAAAGGCAGACACAAAAGTTTTTGCCACGCTTTTTTCAAAAAGCGTGCGGGTGTGGGCAGAGCCCACGGATAATTAATAATTAATAATAATTAATAATGAGCTTAAAACGGCTTTATCGGTTAAAATCAATCTTCAAGAAAAACAGAATATCCCGTAGGGGCGGTCTTTGACCGCCCTTTCTCATTTTCAGATTAAAGAAAGACCGCTCCAATATAAACTAAAAGAAATGCAAAATAGAATAGGCAGTTTAAAAAATTGCTTTAAACCACCTTGGTGCAAAGGCGACCAAAGGTCGCCCCTACGGGAATGTATGAAATTCCACAGCATTAAACACAAAAAGAACAAAAATCCCGTAGAGCGGAAAAATAACCGCCATACGGGATTTTAGATTATATTGTCTTTATTTTATCT
>CAVDQG010000090.1:0-6105 GCA_963611165.1 Bacteroides uniformis | reverse complement strand
AATAAGATTTTGCCAAACCAGTTTTCCATAAATCAACCGTATTTTAAAACAAAAATATGAATATTTCAAGAATTTTTTGTCAAAAAATTTAACTTTGTCCGATTGTCTAATTTGACAATTACGGCACAGACTTTTTAGTGAAACTTTACAATGTAATTTCATGGTTTTATCGATAAAATTTCTTACACAAGCTTCATTTTTCCGCATGAGAATGATATTTTTCAGAAGTTTAAGTCAATGTGTTATTCGATAAGTTTTATCGTTTTTTGTTTCTTTGTGTTCCGGATTTATCTTTGCGGAAATAGGTCGGCTTTTATCAATTTTGTGACTTTCAAATATTCCCGTAGGGGCGACCTTCGGTCGCCATTTCGTCAAGGCGGTTTAAGGCTGAATTTTTGTTTTAAACTGACTTTTCTGTTCTGTATTTTTCTTTGTGAGAATAATTTGGCTCGAAAAATGCCCGACTGCAAACGCATAGCGTTTTTTGTCATATTTTCCGAGCCTATCTTTTTTATTTATACTTGCGTTCTCTATTTATCTTCGTGCAAGCAATCCGCAAAATAAAATGTCCGTCTGCGAATGCTTCGCATTCTTGACGTATTTTATTTTGCTGTCTTTTTTATTATCGCTTCGCTCTGCTTTCTTAATTTCTCTGTGTGCTTCGCTTTTCTCTCGTGGGCTCTGCCCACACCCGTTCGCTTTTTTGAAAAAAGCGAAACCAAAAACTTTTGTGTTTTTGTTCTGTTTTTATCCTTGTGTAAATCGGTCGGCTGCTTCGGTCAACTACGGTCGCTTCGCTCCCTAAAAGCACTTCGTGCTTTTGGTTTCCCTTATCAGCCTATTTTTTTATCGCTTCGCTCTGTTTGTTCTGTATTTCTACTCTTCTTTGCTTTTCTCTTGTGGGCTCCGCCCACACCCGTTCGCTTTTTGTAAAAAGCGAAAGCAAAAACTTTTATGTTTTTGTTCTGTATTTTTTCTTTGTGTAAATAATTCGGCTGTCAAAGCCCAACCACGAACGCTACGCGTTCTAAAATGCTTCGCATTTTGGTTAACTTTGACAGCCTATCTACTTTTTATGTCGGCACTTCGTGCCTTTGTTTTTCGTTATTTCTCTTTCTGCTTCGCTTTTCTCTTGTGGGCTCTGCCCACACCCGCACGCTTTTTGTAAAAAGCGTGGCAAAAACTTTTATGTTTTATCCGGCTTATTAATAATGCACGACATTTTCGCTCTTTTTTATTCTTTCAATTACAGGCTTTGCCTCATCACTCACAAAGAAATCAAATGTGGTTTTCGGCACAAGCGTCTTGAGCGTCTCAAAGTCTTCGTTTTTAAGACATGTTCTCACCGTGCTTGCACTTATCGGCTTTCCGCTTTCTTCTTTTCTCTTGATTATAACGCACTCGATTCCTGCTTTCGGCAGTTCCTCGCTCATAATGCGGTTATATGCTCCTGTAACCACGCTTGTCGGCTCTTCTCCGACATATCTGGCGGTAACTCCCAGTGATGCGGCAATTTTCTTAAATACGGCTATATCAAGCTTTGCGTGATTATCAATCACATCGGCTTCATCCTTTAGGAAGTAGCTTGGGAATGTTGCATTAGATATGATATACGGGCCGCTGTCATGAAGCACCACGTTATCAAGGTGAGAAACTCCCTCTTTTACAAGCTTTTTTCTCACAGAGAACGGCACAAGGCTTGCGTCCTCGCTTACTATGAAAAGGTGGAGTGTGTCGCAGTTCTTTGCGGCAGTTTCCACAAGATACTGATGTCCGAGTGTGAACGGGTTTGCGTTCATTACGAGTGCGGCGCTCTTGCCGTCACGCTTTGTTTTCTCAAGCTTTCTTAAATATGACGAAAAACCTTCACGGCGATTTTCCATGAAGACGAGTGTTCCGTCGACCCTTGCTATTTCATAAAATCCGAGGTCTCCGAAGAATTTAGCCGACTTTTCTTTTGTGTAGAGAAATAGATGCAGATTTCCTCTTTCGCACTGATATTCAATCAAGTGCGAGATAACCTGATTCAAAAGTCCTTCTCCCTGGTGCTCGTGACTTACGGCAAAACAGCGCAGAGTATTTCCGAAGCAGCTTCCCGTTGCTATCGGCTTGCCCATTTCATCGCATATCGCACAGGTATAGTCAAGATTTGCGTCTCGTCGGATTCCCTCGGCGAGCAAAAGCTCGTCCACGCCTTGCATTAATCTTTTATCGTTCGGGTATACCTGAGTAATTCCGTAATCTGCCATTAGAGTTCCTCCGTTTTGAAAAAGTGTAAAAGCCAGCTCAGTGCGAGTAAATCGGCACTTCCGCCGGGGGATAGATTCTTTTTGATAAATTCATCATCAAGCTTAATTAAAGTTTCGTTGTCAGGATACGGATTTTCTTTGAGTAATTTTGCAATTTCCTCGGTAGTTCTAAGCTGTTCTTCTCTGCCGCCTCTTGAAATCATATTTGTGTCGTCGTCAGCGCAAAGCATACCAAGGAGTGCCGCCGCACCAGCACGGTCATTGTCAAGTCCGTTTTCAAGTCCCTTTTCGAGAATCGGCAAACCGACATTCAAAACAGCGGGAAAGCCGTTTTCTGCCTGACCCCGAACTCCCAACACGCCGTATTCCTTATAGAATTTTTGTCCTGCGGTTTTCGGCTCACTAAGATTGGAATAGTCGTTTTTTGTAAGACCCTCGGTCATTTTGGCGCATTCACAAAGCACCTTTGACGGGTCTTTTCTTTCTTTGTGCGATAGTCTTCCGAGTGCGGCACAGGCAAGTCCAACCGAGAAAATTGCGCCCTTGTGCGTATTCACTCCGTTTGTTGCAAGAAGCATATCGTTTTCAGCCCTCTTGCCAATCGGTCTTATTGCGGCAAAGGTTTCCTTAGGAGATATGCCCTCGAATGAGTCGTTTATGCCTTTTTCGGCACATTTCTGAAAATATGGGAAAAGGGTGGCGGCACTGCTCATAAAGGTGAAGCTGTCCATATCCTTGTGGCTTCCCGTATTTCTTCTGTCGACAAGTCCCGGCTTCGGAGTTGTGGTTACCTCATAGAGAAGTGCTCTTGTAGCCTGTTTTGCGATTGTGAGAGCGTCTGATTTATCGATTTCGCTTTTTAGAAGATTCTTTGTGCAAGCCTGAAGCTCGGCCACGGTGTGCGTGCGGCTTCGGGAGCATTCCTTTGCGGGTTTTCCGCAAATAAGACACTTTCGGCTTTCAAGCGACAAGAGCGTTCTGTCGAGCTTTTCACCGTTTACATCGAGAACATCCATATCAAAAAGCCTTGCCATGGGAGACGAATCCTCAATTTCCGATGTCACGGCTTTAATTTTTATTGCCTTTGCATCAACGACATAGAAAGCTTCGTTGCCTGTTTTGGCGGAGATGATTTCCTTGTGAAGTACATTCATCTTCTCGCGGCGAAAACTCATTTCAAGAGCCTGACAACCTGCTTCAAATCCTCTTAATATAAGAGTGTTGTTTTTTATAGGGCCCGCTATATTCATGGTAAAGCATACAAGCGGAGTTTTGAATTTATCCAATAAAGCCTGTTGTTTCCAAACCCGTCTTTCTCTTGCGTCAAGCATCTCGGGAAGGCTTACTTCTTTGATTTCTTCCATGTTATTCTCCTTGCTTAGTGTTTTTTCTTTAGCTCTGCCATGAACATTTTGACCTGTGGTAAATTCTTGGCGTCCCGTTGGCAGAAAATATGCGTGCGGCGCATATACGGCTCGCTGTTTTCAAAAGTGCCGATTGAGTAATGTAAAGCTTGTCGGCGGCATGGGTAATATTTTTTGTTTCATCTAAAACTCTTAACAGAGCAAAATCTTTTTTCGTCCATTTAAATGAAATTCTGTCAGTCGTGTCTCGTGTCGTCAGCGAAGCACTCACAAAATCTTGCGGCAAAGGATGGCTCTCTTTTGCCCGTGAATAGGTGAGATGTGTCGGCGTAGGTTGAAATTCTGAAAGATGCGATTCCTTTTCTTCTTTCCTCCGTATTGATTATCGTCACGCTGCTCGGAGCGGCACAGAAATTATGCCAGAAAATCATAGGAGAACATCCCGTCAGATGAGAGAGTAAAACAGCCTCCACGCCAAAGTGGCAGAAAAATACCAAGGTGTCATGGTTTGAATTTACCGCATGATAGAAAAGTCCTTCGCTTTTGTCGGCACGCTCGTAGCCGTGTTCCTTCAGAACTTCGTCTAAGCCATTGCATACTGCTTCATACTTAGCCTTTACGGGCTTCATGGTTTCGGTTTCGTTCCATTTGTTAATGTCGTAGTATTCGGGAACTTTCGTCCAGTCCTCGGGTAGCCAGTCCCAACAAATGCTGTCTTTATCGGGAGTGTCGGGGCGTCTGATTATTCCTTCAAACTCACGAAGCCAGTCTTTTTCGATGCCCTCTTTTCCGAGAAAATCAAGAGTCGGTCTCGCCGTAGCCTTTGCTCTGCCAAGCGGAGAAACATATATATCGGAAAATCCGCCGTAATCTTCGTTTAGCTTCAACATTCTGGGGACAAGCAAGCTTGCTTCCTTAAATCCGACTTCCGTGAGGGAATCGTGCTCGTAGTCGGGGTCTGCGTGTCTTACTATAATTAACTTCATAAAATTACCGCCTTTTTGAGAAATTCAATTTTTTGTTTTGTGGAATTATTGTACAACAAATTAAAATAAAAAGCGAATTTTATTTAATTGAAAAAAATAATAAATACCGTTGAAAAATTAAAACGCTTAATATATAATCAGCTTGATTTTGGCAAAGAGTCAAATTAGAACTTCTTTTTAATTTAGGGAGGAATTATATCATGAAATTAGGTATCAGCTGTTACTGCCTTGATAACGCTATGGCAGAGGGAATGTCGATTTTTGAGGTTATGGACTGGGCAAAGGAGCACGACTGCGAGCATATCGAGTTCGTTCCGTTCCACCTCCAGCTTGTGAATGAGGAGACTAAAACACTCAATACAGAGCTTATCGACTCCGTTCGCGAGTACGCAAAGAAAATAGACCTTGAAATTTCAACTTATTCTGTCAACGCAGACCTTCTCAAAACAGACGAGAAAGAAAGAAGAGCAGAGATTGAGAGAGTTAAGCTTCATATAGACGCCGCACACCGCCTCGGATTAAAGTGGATGAGACACGATATCGCATCTTTCAGAAGACCGTTCAGCACCAATACACCGCAGAACTTCGAGAAAGAGCTTCCGCTCATGATAGAGGGAACAAGAGAGCTTTGCGACTATGCAGCATCATACGGAATTACAACAACACTTGAAAATCACGGATTTTTCTGTAACGGATCCGACCGCCTTGTAAGAATCTTTGAGAATCTTGAAAGACCCAAGATGAAAATGACAATGGACGTAGGAAATTTCCTTTGCGTCGACGAGTATAACGTAGGAGCAGTGAAGAAGTGCTTGCCTTACGCTCAGATCATCCACCTCAAGGACTTCTATATCCGCTCAAAGGATCAGCTTCCTGGACAGAACGAGATGTTCAACTGCGACAACGGATCGTGGTTTGAGACATTGGGAGGAATGATGCTCAGAGGATCAATCACAGGACAGGGCGATATGCCGGTAAGAGAGATAATTCACATCATCAAGAATTCGGGATTTGACGGATATGTCTCGATTGAGTTTGAGGGAATGGAGCCGTGTAAGAGAGCAACAGAAATCAGCCTCGCAATGGCAAGAGCATTTTTCGCAGAATAAAAAACACAAAAGTTTTTGGTTTCGCTTTTTACAAAAAGCGAACGGGTGTGGGCAGAGCCCACAAAGAGAAAAGCGAAGCAGAAGCTAAAAACGAAAAAAGCAGAGCGAAGCGATAATAAAAAAGACAGCAAAATAAAATACGTCAAGAATGCAAGGCATTCGCAGACGGGCATTTTATTTTGCGGATTGCTTGCACGAAGATAAATACAAAACGCAAAACAAAAAAGTTTTTGCCACGCTTTTTACAAAAAGCGAACGGGTGTGGGCAGAGCCCACAAGAGAAAAGCGAAGCAGAAAGAGAAATAACGAAAAACAAAGGCACGAAGTGCCGACATAAAAAGTAGATAGGCTGTCAAAGTTAACCAAAATGCGAAGCATTTTAGAACGCGTAGCGTTC
>CAVDQG010000089.1:3612-6194 GCA_963611165.1 Bacteroides uniformis | reverse complement strand
TCTCCGGAATTAAATCACTATAAGCTCCAAGCTTAAACATAGATGAATTAAATTGATACTGAACACCATATTTATTAGCAGCATCAATATTAGTTAATGTAATATTTATCCGAAGTATTTTTGGAGATTTAAATTCAGATACCACTTGAACTAACAAATCTTTTTGAGGGTCATTGCCTAATAAACTTTCTGAATAATCAAAGACTTCTGCACTATTGACACATAACTCAAGGCTTCCATTCCAGCCAAGAGAAACAGAATCGTCCTCTCTGACTTCTCCCTGTAAATACTGATGACTGGTTATGGTATAAACTTCTTCGATTTCACCAAATTTTTTAAGGGTTTCATCTGCTTCGGCTGAAGACGATGAATTTGTTTCATCAGCAGAACTTTCAGAAACAGTTAATTCAGCAGAGGAATAATTTTCACTATCTTCCGTGCTCTCCTGACTAACACTGTCAGCATTGCTCTTTTCTGCATTTTCATCAGTAATGTTAATATTGTCTTTTCTAATAATTAGAAAGACAGATGTAGCAACTAACAGTATCAAAACTAAAGCTACAATTAATTTGCCATTTTTCATGCAACTATTCTCCTTATAAATGCAATCAAATAATAAAGAAAAAGTGTTGCACAGCTAGCGTCGTGCAACACCTCACAGATCAGTTTAACGAAGAGTAATTATATGCATTAGCTGTATCAGGACTCCAAGCTATTCTGCAATCGCCCCAAGAATAAGTTGTATTTTTATAATGACCACGAATACGAACCCATTTATTCTTCTGTGACACAGAGGTTCCGTTGGCTCTAATTGTACGTCCATTATAATCGTTTACAAGATACTCGAAAGCAGAAGCCTTATTTGTTGCGCTAGAAGAACTAGTGCCATAATATGTACTTGCATAAAATCCACCGTAAGGTAATGAACCATCAGTAGCACACAAGTAAACTGGGGTGTTATCATACTTATATCTAGCAGGTGTGTAATCATATCGGTTGCCGTTAGACCAAGAATAAGTGTAATACGTGTCTCCGGTATTTGCCGCACTTGCAGAAACAGCGAGCATTGACGATGCAATTACCACAGATGATATGATTGCGAAAATTCTCTTCTTCAGCATTTTTTAAATTCTCCTTTGTAAATTTTTATTTTAAACCAACCGCGCAATTAAGTTTGTGACAACATAATAGCATGTTGGTTGTCAATTGTCAATATAGTTATATAAAGACGGTGTAAAGTTCAAGTAAATTATTGGTAAAATTAACGCATACTAATATCGCATTACTAACACCGTTGACTTTTAATACAAAAAATAACCTATACGAGGAGTCTCGTATAGGTTGTAGTTTTAATCAGATTCGAGCTCTTCGGATACTTCTGATATCTTAAGTCGCTTCAAATCAAGCTTTTTATAGGATACTTCTTTATAGGTTTCGAGAGTCGTTTTTTTGTTTCGATTAATATAGACGCTTTCTATTAGACCTATACCAAGATAAAGACAAGCGGCAGAAGAACCACCGGCACTAAAGAACGGAAGTGTAACACCCATAACAGGGAGTATCGCAAGACACATTCCGATATTACTTATAGACTGCAAAGCAATCAAGCCGAAAAAGCCAAAGCACATATATTTACCCATTGAATCTTTGGACGACAAACCGACCTTGAGAGTTCTGTACATCAATACGAACAGCAAAAGCATAACAAGTGCACAGCCGACAAATCCAAGCTCTTCGCCTGCAACAGTGAAAATAAAGTCGGAGTGCTGAAATGTGACCGAGCTGCTCTCAACACGATTTCCGTGGAATAAGCCTTTTCCGAACAAACCGCCGCTGCCGATTGAGATTCTTCCTTGATATTGCTGGTAACCTTCGTTAATCGAAACATCGGGGTCATCAAGGTTATAAACGGCGGTGAATCTAAGCTTCTGATAGTCACTCAAAATATAATTCCATGCAAAAGGCACAGCCAAAAGGATGATTACACCGAGCAAGACGAAATATCTCAGCTTTATATCGGAGGCAAGGCTCATTGCAATAAATATCGCAAAAAAGACAACACCCGCACCGTCATCGCCTTGCATATGGCAAAGGAGTACGGGAACAGCGGCATGCGCACCAAGCATCAATATATTTTTGAGCTGATTTATTGTTCCTTTTTCATTTAATAATGACAAATGTTTTGCGTATGTTACAATGAAACATATCTTTACCAATTCGGAAGGCTGGAAAGTTCTGCCGCCAAGATTTATCCATGCGGTTGCATTGATACCGCCCGAGCTTGAAATATTGATACCAAACAGTATCGTATATACCATTAGAAACAACGATCCTGCCGCAATCAGAAACCAATAGTTGGAAATAGTATCATATCCTATAAAGGTAATGACAAGCGCGCCTATCAGTCCGACAACGACCGCAAATAGCTGCGTGCTAAAATAGTTTGAGTTTGTTGCTCTTGTAACACTCTTGATAAGCAACAAGCTGTAAAGTGCAATTAAACCTATTATCAACCAGAGAAAGTAGTCGGTGTTTTTAAAGTAGTTAATAATAGGATTTGAAGTTCTGTTTTTATTCATTTA
>CAVDQG010000089.1:0-3602 GCA_963611165.1 Bacteroides uniformis | reverse complement strand
ATTTAAATCTCCGTATCCTAATAATATTTTAAATAAAATCAAACACTTTCAAAGCGAAAGATACTCATACCGATTTATTTTACCACAAATACAAACTGTCTTCAACAAAAATTGAGATACATTAATCTTTACTTATCTTTTTAAATATAATATAATGATAGACAGATATCTTTAATTTTTATCGGTATAGAACCTTTCATATCTATGAGTAGGTTTGAACCACGCTAAATTTAACTTAAAGAAAGGGCTTAAAGTATGTTAACAGACATCCAAATAGCACAGCAGGCTGAATTGAAGCCGATTTCTGAGATTGCCGCATCTGTCGGTATCAGCGAAACCGAGCTTGAGCCATACGGAAGATATAAAGCAAAAGTAAATGAGTCTCTCTTCGAAAGACTTAAGGATAAGCCGGACGGAAAGCTTATCTTAGCTACCGCTATCAACCCTACTCCTGCAGGAGAGGGAAAGACAACAACGGTTATCGGTCTCGGCCAGGCAATGTCAAAGATTGGTAAGAAAGCTGTTGTTGCTCTCAGAGAGCCTTCCCTCGGACCCGTGTTCGGAGTAAAGGGTGGTGCCGCAGGCGGCGGATACGCTCAGGTACTTCCTATGGAAGATATAAACCTTCACTTCACAGGAGACATGCACGCGATAACTTCTGCAAACAATCTTCTTTGTGCAATGCTCGATAACCATATGCAGCAGGGAAATCTTCTCGGAGTTGACCCCAGAAGAATTCTCATAAAGAGATGCTTGGATATGAACGACCGAGCCCTCAGAAATATTGTTGTCGGTCTTGGTGGCAAAATTAACGGTGTTCCGAGAGAAGATCACTTCATTATTACCGTTGCAAGTGAGGTTATGGCTATTCTGTGTCTTGCTAATGACATTGATGACCTTAAGGAGAGACTTGGCAAAATTCTTGTTGCTTATTCATATACAGGCGAACCGATATATGCTAAGGACATCAAGGCTGAAGGCGCAATGACAGCTCTTCTTAAAGATGCTATTAACCCAAATCTTATTCAGACGCTTGAGGGAACGCCGGCATTTATGCATGGCGGACCTTTCGCAAATATTGCACACGGCTGTAACTCAGTAAGAGCAACTAAGCTTGCACTTAAATTGGGTGATTACGCAATCACTGAGGCTGGATTCGGTTCTGATCTCGGTGCTGAAAAATTCCTCGACATCAAGTGCAGAAAAGCAGGCTTGACTCCTTCGGCAGTTGTTGTTATTGCGACTGTCAGAGCATTAAAGTATAACGGTGGAGTTCCGAAGACAGAATTATCAGGCGAAAATGTAGAAGCTCTTGAAAAAGGTGTCGTAAACCTCAAGGCTCATGTTGAAAACATGCAGAAATTCGGAGTCCCCGTTGTAGTCGCTATCAACAGATTCCCGACAGATACTGAAGCAGAGCTTCAGGTTATTGATGATACATGCAAGGGTCTCGGAGTTCCTTATGCACTTTCTGAAGTGTTCTCAAAAGGCGGCGAAGGCGGAATTGAACTTGCCAAAACTGTTGTTGATGTTATCGATGCCAACGAGGGCAAAAACAACTATGCACCTATCTATTCCTTGGATATGTCCATTGAAGAGAAAATCAATACTATCGCAAAAGAAATTTATGGTGCTGACAAGGTTGTTTTCGCAAGCAAGGCTCTTAAGTCACTCAAAGATATTAAGGCTCTTGGTGGCGATGAACTGCCTGTTTGTATCGCAAAAACACAGTATTCTCTCTCCGATGACGCTAAGCTTCTCGGCAGACCGACAGGCTTTGATATCACTATCAGAGATTTAACTCTCTCCAACGGAGCAGGCTTTGTTGTTGCTTATGCCGGTGATGTCATGACCATGCCGGGACTTCCAAAGAAGCCCGCCGCAGAAGGAATTGATGTTGAGAACAACACAATTACCGGTCTTTTCTGATAATAAAATGACAGAATACATAACACATTCAGCGAGCGAAACTGAGCAGATAGCTGCTCAGTTTGCTCAGCAGTTAAAGCCAAATGACATCATCGCTTTTCGCGGTTCGATGGGTATGGGAAAAACGGCATTCACAAGAGGTCTTGTTTCAGGCCTTGGACTTGATAATACCGTATCCAGCCCAACTTTTGCTTTGGTTAATGAATATGACACACCTAAAATGATTGTCTATCATTTTGATATGTACAGAATTACTTCTTGGAATGATTTGTATTCCACAGGATTTTTTGACTATCTCGATACAGGCGCTCTTATGATAATTGAATGGAGCGAAAATATCGAAGGTGCTTTGCCTGATAATACCATATATATAGATATAGCAAAAGGCGAAAATGAAGATGACAGAATAATCAAAATAGAAAGATAAATTATGTTAATTCTTGGAATTGAAACCTCAGCTCATCCGGCATCTGTTTCACTTTTGCAAGACGGAAAAATCATCGCCGAGGTTTATATTCACACTTCATTTACACACAGCAAAACACTTATGCCAATGGTTAATTCCGCTTTAGAATTAACCGAAACTAAAATTTCAGATATTGATTTAATTGCTGTATCTGACGGGCCCGGTTCATTTACGGGAGTTCGCATAGGAATTGCTTCGGCAAAAGGTCTTGCCTTGCCAAATCATACAAATTGCATGGGTATATCTTCGCTTGAGGCTCTCGCATACAATTTGTATGATACTGATTCTGAACTTACCATATACTCATGCATTGATGCAAGAGTACAGCAGTCCTATAATGCAGTATACAAATTAAAAGACGGTAAAATAACAACCGTAACAGAACCGAGAGTTATAACAAATGCTGATATAATCAGTGAGATTAACAACCTAAGTTGCACAGATACCGTTGCTATGGTTGGAGATAATTTAAGTTTATTCGGTTCTCTTGGAGATAAAGTCAAATTTGCGGGATTTAATCAGTGCTATCAAAGAGCATCTTCGGTTGCCTTGGCGGCATCAATGAAATTTGATGATAAATTGAATTATGACTCTGCGCTTGTACAGCCTGTATATTTACAACTCCCACAGGCTACAAGAGAGTTGAACAAAAGAAAGGAAAACAAATAAAATGAAAATTGCTATCGGTTGTGACCACGGCGGATTTGAACTCAAAGAGGCCGTCAAAGCACATCTTATTGAAAACGGATATGATGTTAAAGATTACGGATGCTACGACACAAACTCTGTCGACTATCCTGACATTGCAGCTGCAGCAGCCCACAGTGTCGCTGACGGTGAAAATGAGTACGGCGTTCTTATCTGTTCCACAGGTATCGGTATTTCAATTGCCGCTAATAAGGTCAAAGGCGTAAGGGCTGCACTTTGCACAGATGATTACTGCGCAATGATGACAAGAAAGCACAATAACGCAAACATTATCTGCATGGGCGGTCATGTTGTTACTAAGCAAACCGCATTCAGAATGGTAGATGTTTTCCTTTCAACTGAGTTTGAAGGCGGAAGACATTGCCGCAGAGTTGATAAGATTACAGCTATCGAAAACGGCGAGTTATAATCTGTGATACTTCAATTAAAATAACAATTAAAGGATGTCCGTTCATACTATTATGAACGGACAGAATTATATTATGGTAATTAAACAAGA
>CAVDQG010000088.1:0-6409 GCA_963611165.1 Bacteroides uniformis | reverse complement strand
CAAAAAATGCCTTAAACTGCCTTGGTGATAAGGCGACCGAAGGTCGCCCCTACGGGAATGGTTGTAATTTCACGGCTATAAATTAAGAATACACAATAAACCGTATTCGTTCATTATTAACAGAAAAACAGCTTGCTGTTTTTTACTGCCCTTGTGCTTCTTTCGCACGGTATTCTCTCGGCGTGACGCCATATACCGCTTTGAATTTCTTGCTGAAATGGCTCGAATCGAAACAACCGACCTCCTGAGCAATTTCTGTGAAGCTTAGCGTTGTCGTTTTGAGAAGCTTTGCGGCATGCTCCATTTGAAGCTCCGATATCACCGTGTTGTAGGTTTTGCCTAAGTTCTCGTGAATTGTTCGGCTTAAGTACGCCTGAGAATATCCGAAATAGTCGGCAGTCTGAGCAAGGCTCGCGCTGTTGTAATTCGCACTGAGATACCCGAGAATCGCTACTATTAAGTCGTTTTGTGCGGCACTTTGCATATTGGGCACGATTGCCGCATCCTCATATTCACGCATGAGGTGAAGTAAAAACACGCTTGTCAGGCGGTTTATGGCATATTCGTATGACGGCATTTGCTGCAGCATTTCTGTAAGAAGACGTCTTGCAAGCTCGTGAAGCCATGCGTCTTCCCCTGTGGGAAACAAAATATACGGACTGCTTGTTCTCTGATACAAAACCTGCTTGAAAAAGTCGGAAATAAGCTTTTTTCCCGACAATATCGCAAGGAAGTTCTTGTCAAAATACTTCTTGCTTACCATGATATTCAAAATACAGCTTTCGTCATTAAGGCAAACAAGCGTATGGAATGCATTCGGCGCCACCACGCAGACATCTCCCTCGTTCATCGTGAATTGCGTGTCTTCAAGGTGGTGCTCACAACTGCCGCTTGCCACATAGATTATCTCGATATATTCGTGATTGTGGATAATCGGATAACCGTATCTTCTGTGAAGAGTTACCGTGACATTTGCAGGCGAAACGGTATCGTTAACCGTGACGCCCTGACCGTTCTTAGAGTGTTCCAAAAAAACATGAGACTTGGGCGTTTTGACAATCAGCCCCTCGTCCGCATATCGTTTATATTCCGAATATGTCATCGGAGTTGTCCACAGCTTTTTATCGGAATTTAAATATGCTTTTTTAAGGATGTATTCGTCCTCTTCCAAAGGACGGCGTTTAATTTCTTCCAATCGCATATAAATCAACTCCGTATCACTTTTATTGTACAAATATAACACAAAATTGCACTAATGTCAAAAAATTACCGAGATTATATCAAGTCTGTACAAGAGAAAAAGAACAGGAAAGAATAAAATATAATTACCAAATAACTTAAGGGGGAGGTAAAAATGGAATTCACTGTCTTTCGTCAAAAAGCAGTAAAAATCCACGAAGTGCAAATAAACGCACCGCTCATATTCGATGACGGATGAGCCTTTGTGCAAATTACTATTTTACGAAAAACCCGTCTTTCCTACAAAACAGTCAAATTGAAATTACCGTTTGACAAGTAAAAAATATACTAACTGCTATAAGGTATTTTCATTCAGAGAGAAAGAACGGGCAAATTAAAAATAAAGGTGGATGGATACTATGAGTGACATAACAATTAACTCAAAACCAAAATCAAAGCTAAATTATACTTCTACAATTGCCTACGCAATCGGAAGCTCGGCAACAAACGCCAGCTTCTATATGATTAACAATTACCTGATGCTCTTTTACACGGACATCGTAGGTCTTGCCGCATCGGCAATTTCGATCATCATGCTTGTCGCACGAATCTGGGACGCTGCCAACGACCCGATGATGGGCATAATCGAAGACAGAACACACACTAAGATAGGAAAATTCAGACCTTGGCTTGTTGTAGGCCCTCCCTTCCTTGCCATATTCAACGTCTTGACCTTCACAGTATTTCCGCTTCATGGCACACTTAAGGCTGTTGTATGCGGTGCATGCTACATCGGCGCAGGTATGGCTTATACCGTCGTACAGGTCGCTATCAGCGGTCTTGTAAACAGAATCACCAACGATTCTCAGAACAAAATGAAGATTATCTCCATCGCTCAGATTGCAAACCAGATTGGCCAAATTGCAATCGCCGCTGTACTCATGCCTGTTATTCTTCGTTTCAGCGGCGGCAGCGTACCGAACGGACGCGGTTATTTCTGGGGAACTGTTTTCGTAAGCGTCATCACACTTCCTATGATATGGTTCTGTGCATGGAAATGCCGTGAGGTCACTGTCGACAGCCCAAAAGCTTCTGACGATGAACCCAAGGAAAAAAGATCCCTTTCAAAATCCCTCAAGCTTACTCTTTCAAACGATCAGCTCAGAATTGCGATTTTCGCCACATTTGTCGGTTGCTTATCCACTATCGGCAGATTCGGTTTATTAAGCTATTACATCATCTATGTTGTTGGAAGCTATGAGCTCATATCTCCGGTATTCTCAATCATGAGCTTCGCACAGATGATAGGAAATATTCCGCTTTCATTCCTTACAGGTAAATTCGGCAAAAAGCGTGTCTTTATCGTAATGAGTGTTTTGAATGCGGCTACTCTTACCGGATTATTCTTTGTTCCCGCCGGAAACTCCACAATGGTTATCGCTCTGTCGGCTGTTATCGGATTCTTCTCAGCCGCCACAAGCATTAGCTATGCATTCGTATGTGACTGTGTTGAGTACGGCGACTGGAAATACGGCATTCGTGACGAAGGTCTTGCCTTCTCCCTGATGTCCTTCGGCGTTAAGCTTGCCTCGGCTATCACGGGTGCAGTGGGCGTTCCGCTCCTCGTGGCTGTCGGCTATGTCGCAAATCAGGCACAGACCGCAGGAACGACAACTGCTATCAATGTAATTGTAAATATTGTTCCGGCTGTAATTCTTCTTCTGTCTCTTATCCCGTTTGTTAAGTACAAGCTCGATCAAAAGACTATGGATCAAATCTCCTCCGAGCTTGAAACAAGAAGAGAAAATAACTAAAATTTAAAACAACAAAGCCCCGTCACGGTTTGAACAAGTCCGTAAAAAATGGACAATAGAAAAATACCCCTCTTGATGTAGAATATACATCAGGAGGGATTTTTAATGCCAAGAAGTTATCAACACATAAGCGATTACAAAAAAGAAATATTAGAAATGAAAGCACAAGGATTGACTTTGAAAGAAATAGGTTCAAAGTTTGGATTCACTAAAAAGCAAGTGCATAATTTCATTACACGATATAACGAAAAGCAAAGAAATATAAAAGACGGCGTTGTAATTAGAGCAAAAGGTAGACCAAGTAAAAGCGATAACGGAATACCGCCATCCATACAAAGATTAGACAAGCTTGCACAAATGCGATATGTGATGGCAAGCAAAGACAGATATATTCGTCGATTGGAAATGGAAAATGAGTTAATGCGGGATTTTCTCTCGCTCACAGAAAGGAAGTGAAGCCGTCGGTTAAATATCAAGTAATCTTTAAGCACAAGGACAGGTACAGCATAAACTCAATGTGCAAATTTTTTGGAGTATCAAGAAGCGGATATTATGCCTTCTTGAAGCGAATGGATATATCTGACAAAGATTTACCGTTAGCCGAAAAGATAAGAGAATGTCAGGAAGAAAGTCACAAAACATACGGCTATCGCAGAGTGCATATATGGCTTGAAAGACAAGGAATATACCGTAATCCAAAGACAGTTCTTCGTGTAATGCAAAAGTACAACTTGTTGTCGGTTGTACGCAGAAAGAAATTTCATTATTGCAGTCAACACTTGCACAGATATCCAAATCTACTTAACAGAGAATTTAATACCGAAAGACCGAATCAAAAATGGGTAACAGATATATCATGCATACCGACAGTAAAAGGTAATTGTTATCTGTCAGTAATCCGTGACCTTTACGACAACAGTATTGTATCATATCAAATGTCAAAGGATATGACGGTTAAACTTGTGCTTGATACAATTAAAAAAGTGATGAAAAAAGAAAATGTCACTGAGGAGTTGCAGCTCCACAGTGACCAAGGTTCGCAATATGTATCTCACAAATACTATTTACTAACTAAATCATACGGCATAACGCCGTCAATGTCAAGGCGTGGTAATCCATATGATAATGCTTTAGCCGAAAATTTCTTTTCAATTCTCAAAACCGAGTGTATTCACAGGGTTAAACTTTCCGGCTATGATGAGGCTCGCCTCATCATAGCCGAATACATCAACTTCTACAACAATTACCGTATTCAAACCAAAACAAAACTGACTCCGCTTGAAAAGCGAAATCAGTTCGTTGCTTAAAATTTAATACCTACATCATCTGGGGGCTTTTTGTACTGTCTGCATAATCTGGGGCAGTTTATCCCTGAACACAGGTCTTATTTCTTTTTGAATTTTTGCGTCTACCGTAAGACGAAATATTCCGTATTCGTCTGTCCACTCATATCCGCACATAAAAATCTGTCTTCTCCGTGTGTTTTTTCATATTCTTATTTTCACATGACTTCCGTCGCTGTGCCAAAGAAAGCGTGGATCATTGCCCAAAGCAATATGCATTTTGTTTACCAGCTGATTGGGGCCGATCATTCCCGCATTTACCAGTATCTTTCTTAGTTTCTCAGCTTCAATTTCATCGCAATCAGGCATCTCGTCATTTAAGAAAACTGCAACCGCATCCCCAAAGTTTTGTATCCAACTCCCTCTTTCAACAAACATTGCGTGCAGTGTATTGCTGCTCTGCGATTCCATAGCAATGATTGTTCTTGCTTCAAGTTTTTTTGGATAAAATTGGATTAACTGTTGCAAAAGCATAGGTGTCCAGTCACAAGAATCGGGCAATGAGGGCAACAGCTTATACCAGCTGTCAGAAATGTTACGTGGAATAACATATCCCTCAGAGTCCTCAAACAGACGATTCAGTGCCAATCGCACCGATTTTAAAAAGGTTTCGTCTATACCAATAAGTTCAGCCAACAAATATACATTTTCTGAATAGACAAGGAATATAGGCTCCTTATCTATTTTCATAGTCATACGCAAATTTCCTGTGTTTGACTTAAGACCAATCAGGTAATTTTCTATTTCGTTATAGGTAACGATGCCTCCTTTTTCTCTTGCATATTTTTTTATAATATCGAGCATCGAATACGCCGGTGCTTCCGGCAGACTTATATATTTATTCAAACTGAAAACATAATGCGTTCCGTGATAATCAATCTTCTCAAAAAGATATCTTGCAAGATCATATAAAGATTGTCGATCTTTAATACCGTTCTCATTTAAGAACATCGACATTTCATAAGAGGCATTTTCATATAAATAAACAGCTATTGTAATTCCGTTGTTCCTTTTTAGTAGCTTTTCTATTATATGCTGTAAAGCATCCGCTACCTCTTCTAAATCGACAAAAGCTTCATTGTGATAAAATCTGCCGTTAATCTCTATAACATGGGAAGAATATGCGATAATTTCTTTAATTCTTGCCGTTGTACAGCACACTTCTTTCTTCAATTCTTCATAAGTTGCGCCGCTGATATCACAATCAATCAAGCACTTTTCTATTTTTGCTAAATCTTCCCTTATCTCTTTATTATCAGGTGCTTCATTGCAATTTTCACTTCTCAGAAATATCTCATATTTTTCCATAGCAATACCCAACCTATAATGCTGTCTTGCATCTATTTCTTTAAATGTGACTGTTTGCTTCAATTCTGTTCTCAGTCTCAGCACAGATTCTAAATCAGAGCCATAAAAACGATTTCCTGACAGTATTAGCAATTTTGCGAGCTGTTCACAATCATAGATTGCAGAAGCATAGTTTACTGCATTGCACAACACCAGATTTTGACTTTGAACCATCCATTTTTTGAAACTTTCGGCGTTTTCTGTGCCGCTTTTCTCTGTCAAAAACATATTTGTTTCAGATTTATCTGCCGATTCGTTTACCACTTCGGCATTTTGGCTCAGTTTTCTGTATTTTATCTGAAGGTTTTCATAATCGATGTTACATTTATCCATCAAAATACGTATTCTCTTGACAATAGCAGAAGCACAAAAACTTGTTTCCGCATAAAAATTCGCTCTTATCTTTCTTGGGCACTTCATATTTTTTGAAACTTCAAATGTGCCGAATTCAACACGATTACCGCCGCTGATATTTGTGTTATACAACTTATACAGCTTCTCGGGGTAATCCTCTAATAGACAAGTCAACACTTGCACATAGAGCTCTTTCCAACTTGAAACCTCGTTTTTTCTTTCATCAAAATATGAAAATGAAACGGGCTTTGTATATGCAAAAGTATTGTATGAAAAACTTTCAATGCGGTAAAAATCAAGCATAATTATATTTTTCTCACTCATACCGTGTTTTTGATAACGCTCTGTTTGATTATCTGCCATATTCAAAGC
>CAVDQG010000087.1:0-6584 GCA_963611165.1 Bacteroides uniformis | reverse complement strand
ACCCACGGATAATTAATAATTAATAAATAATAATTAATAATGAGCTAAAGGCAAAAGAGCGAAGCGATAAAAAGAAGATAGGCTTGGAGGCTTAACCAAAAGCACGAAGTGCTTTTAGGGAGCGTAGCGACCGTAGTTGAAGCCGACAAGCCGAATTATTTTCACAAAGATAAATATCGGAGAACAAAAAAACTAAGGGCGTTTTTGATTAAACTATTTTCAAGGATTTTGGATTGTAAGTGTTTGCAAGAGATGCAGACAGATAAAGTATTATTGTGTATAAGGGTTGTGGATTATGAGTAATACAAAAGAGAAAAAATACGTGCTGGCAATAGACCAGGGTACTACAAGCTCAAGAGCGGTCATCTTTGACAAAGAGGGTAAGATTGTCGGTATGGCTCAAAAGGAATTCGGTCAGATTTTCCCCGAGCCGGGTTTTGTCGAGCATGACCCTAAGGAGATATTTCAGTCGGAGATTTATTCGATTGAACAAGCCGTGCTGATTGCGGGAGTTAAAGCGTCTGAAATAGCGGCGGTGGGAATTACCAATCAGAGAGAAACTACGATAGCGTGGGACTCGCTTACGGGTGAGCCTGTTTGCAATGCGATAGTCTGGCAGTGCAGAAGAACAGCTAAGATTTGCGAACAGCTTAAAAGCGACGGCATGGAGGAGCATATAAGAGATATCACGGGACTAATCATCGACCCGTACTTTTCGGGAACGAAAATGAAGTGGATGCTCGATAATGTGCCTAAAGCAAGAGAGTTAAAGGAACTCGGCAGACTTCGTTTCGGCACGGTGGATACTTGGCTTGTGTGGAACCTGACGGGCGGTAAAAGCTATGTCACCGACTACACAAACGCTTCGAGAACTATGCTTTTTGATATCCATAAGCTCGATTGGGACGAGACTATGCTCGATTATTTCGGCGTAAGTCGTGAGTGTTTGCCAAAGGTTGTCAATTCATCCGAAACAGTAGGATTCCTTGACGAGAAAATCCTCGGCGAGAAAATTCCGATTTCAGGTATTGCTGGCGACCAGCATGCCGCACTCTTCGGTCAGTGCTGTTTCCGTGAGGGTATGGCAAAGAATACCTACGGTACAGGCTGTTTTGTTCTTATGAATACGGGTGAAGTTCCGTCAAAGAGCAAAAGCGGTCTTCTCACAACAATTGCTTGGAGCATAGACTCAAAGCCTACCTATGCGCTTGAGGGAAGTGCGTTCAATGCCGGCTCTGCAATCAAGTGGATGAGGGACGAACTCAAGATAATCGAAAGCCCCGATGAAGCAAATAAGCTTGCCGAGTCGGTGGAGGATACCGCCGGGGCGGTGTTTGTGCCGGCTTTCACGGGCTTGGGCGCACCTTACTGGGATATGTACGCAAGAGGTTCGCTCATGGGCGTTACAAGAGGCTGTACCAAGGCTCATTTTGCAAGGGCGGTTCTCGAGAGCATTGCCTATGAGAGCAAGGATTTGCTCGATACCATTGAAACCGATTCGGGCGTAAAGGTGAAAGAGCTTAGGGTTGACGGCGGAGCAAGCCGTTCGCAGTTCCTCATGCAGTTCCAGTCGGATATTACGGGTCATAAAATAATGCGTCCCGAGTGCCTTGAGACAACGGCAATGGGTGCGGCTATGCTGGCAGGACTCGCAGTCGGATTCTGGAAAGACAAGAAAGAGCTTGAAACTCTTGTTAAGCCGCAGGCACTTTTTAAGCCCGACTATAACGAAGAAAAGGTAAACCGTTTGATGAAGCTTTGGCACAAGGCGGTCAAATGCTCCATGAACTGGGCAGAGGATTAATGAAACCAAAACTCTATATTTGCGAATACAAATATAAAAAAGAAAGCTTCAAGGCAGACGAAAAGCGTATAAGAGACTATGTGTTTGACTATGCCGTGAGGGATAACGGCTTAGATCCAGAGCAAATAAAAATCACAAAAGGTGTTCACGGAAAACCCTATATTGAAGGAAATCCGTTTTATTTCAGTATAAGTCACTGCAAAGGACTTGTGTTAGTCGCAGTGGCTGACACCGAAGTGGGGGCAGATTGCGAGAAAATAAGACCGCACGATCTGAGAGTACTGGAGCGTGTGGCAAACGAAAACGAAAAGCAAAGGATAATGTCTTCTTTCCAAACGGCGAGGGAATTTTTCAGGCTTTGGACAATGAAAGAAGCTTATGTCAAAATGATAGGCACGGGAATAGGCTATCCGCTTAAATCAATCGATACATCGAAAGAGGACGTTATAACCGCAGATAACGGAAAGAAATATCATCCGTTTTATCTTGTGCGAGGTGATGAATTTGCCGTGTGCGTGATATTTGACGGTGAAAATACGCAAAATACAGATACTGTAATTTTGGAGGCGAAACTTGACGGAAAGACTTGATAAATTTCTCTCGAACCAGAAGATAGGAAGCAGAAAAGAGGTTTCGGGATTTGCAAAAAAAGGCATGATAACGGTGAACGGCAAGATTATTTCGAAAGCCGACATCAAGATAGATCCCGAGAACGACGAGATTCGTTTTATGGGAGAAATCGTTTTTTACAGCAAATATATCTATGTTATGCTCAATAAGCCGAAGGGCGTTGTAAGTGCGACAGACGATAAGCGTGATACCACAGTAATCGATTTGCTTCCAGATAATTACAAGCGAAAGGGAATTTTTCCCGCAGGCAGACTTGACCGAAACACAACGGGACTTCTCGTCATAACCGATGACGGCGATATGGCTCACAGAATGCTTGCGCCGAAAAGCCATGTGTTCAAAATCTACCGTGCAGAGCTCGAAAAGCCTGTCAAGGAAAGCGACAAGGCGGAGTTTGAGAAAGGTATAAAATACGGCGAAATCGAATTTTTGCCGGCAGAAATAAGAGTGCCGAACGAAAACGAACCAAATGTCGCACTTGTGAGAATCCGCGAGGGAAAGTTCCATCAGGTTAAAAGAATGTTTGAGGCGCTTGACAATAAGGTGCTGGAGCTCAAGAGAATTTCTGTCGGCGGTTTGATGCTTGACGAAAGTTTAGATGAGGGGCAGTGCCGACTTCTCGATAAACTTGAGATTGACAGCATATTTGATTCGGTGGTACAATTAGACGATATTTGATTTGTCAAAATGCTTTTAAGTTTTGTCTTAAAGCGGGAAAGGAAAGTAAATGAAGAAATTACAGTACCTTATCAAGTGTATCATTCACATGGATTATAAAAGTCTCTTCGAGACAGTCGGTACAGTCCATAAGATTTGCGGAAAGAGCAGAATTTTTCTCTTTTTCGATATCGTTTATTGCGGTCTGAGATACGGCGCAGGCTACAAGGACTATCTTCTGTGCGAATGGTATCTTTTGACTAAGGCTCAGAGAGAGACTTACGTCACAAGAGGTATCAACAATACCATCACAAGACTTATGAACGACCCGAATTATTACCATGTTTTTGATAATAAGGACGAGTTTTACGCAACCTTCGGCGACTGCATCAACCGTGAGTGGCACTATATGCCCGATACAAGCTATGAAGACTTCGAGAAGTTCATGTCTACTCACGATGTAATCATGGCTAAGCCTACTGACGAGTGCTGCGGCGTCGGCGTCGAAAAGCTCAAGAAGAGCGACTTCAAGTCCGTAAAGGAAATGTACGATTACTTAAGAAGCAAGGGAAATTACCTCGCTGAGGAATTTATTGTTCAGCACGAGGAGCTCATGGCACTCAATCCGTCATCTGTAAATACACTCAGAATAGTCACAATATTCAGTGAGGGAGAGGGCCACGTTGTTTATGCGTTCATCAGAATAGGAAACAGCGACCGCCCTGTCGATAACCTAAATGCGGGCGGAATGTGCGCTCCTATCGATGTCAAAACGGGTGTTATCACTCATGTTGGCTACGATAAGGACAGAATCGAATATAAGGTTCACCCCAAGACGGGAACAAAAATCGAGGGCTTCAAGATTCCTCGCTGGCAGGAGGCTGTCGATATGTGCGTTAAAGCCGCAGGCAGAGTTCCGCAGATGGGATATGTCGGCTGGGATATCGCCATGACAGATCACGGCCCCGTAATGGTCGAGGGAAATAACCTCCCGGGTCACGATTTCCTCCAGATGCCGCCTCACGTGCCCGACAGAATCGGAATGCTCCCCGAATTCAAGAAGTACGTTAAGGGACTTTGATAAAAAATCAAAATATTTTTCAAAAAACAGAACGGCACTCGAAAAATCAAACGGGTGTCGTTCTTAATTTTTGCCTGTTTTATGCGATTTTTTGAGAAAGAAAAAATATTTTTTGATTTTTTAAAATTTTTTTGAAAAAAGTGTTGACTTTTCAAGAAAAAAGAGTATAATAACTCTTGTCGGTTGAACAAACGAAAACAAAACAAAACACCGACAAGACATAATGCGGAATTGTGTAAGGGTAGCACAGCAGACTCTGACTCTGTATGTCTGGGTTCGAATCCTAGTTCCGCAGCCATAATACCTCGGCAATTTTGTCGAGGTATTTATTATCGAGGTGTGGCTCAGCTTGGTAGAGCGCTGCGTTCGGGACGCAGAGGTCGCGTGTTCGAATCCCGTCACCTCGACCACAAAAATCCTTAAGTTCTTGGACTTAAGGATTTTTTATTTTTCTTAAATAAATTTAGAATGAATCCCCTTGTTTTGTGGTAGGCGTTAATGCGTTAGTGTTAATGTTAATATACCATGGGCGAGGGGATTTTTATTTTCACCCTAATATCTTAAAAAATTGAATTGCGTTTTTTAGCCGTGTACAAAAATTTGCAGAACCAATGAGATATTATAATTACAGAATTCCAAAGGGGGAAAATAAAATGAAAGCTAAAAAATTAAATTCAATGATCACAAAAAGAATTTCTGCTTTATTGTTGAGTGTTCTGTTTATTTGCATGGCGTGCCTGACGGCGTCAGCTAAAGAAAACAATGAATCAAACATTCAGCTTGCGGGTAATGTAATACTTCGTTGGCCTGTTCCCGGGCATACCGCTTTATCTCAGGGATATCATGACGGCGGTGCAATTGATATTTCTGACGGAAGCATAGGCGGTGCGAACGTTGTTGCCGCTATTGGCGGAACGGTCACTCAAATATGGATGTGCGGTAGGCAGCACTCGGGCTCATACGGCGATTGCAACGGCTTTGGTACAGGACTTGTTATTTACGGTGATGACGGTAGATTTTACAAATACGCTCATATGCAGGCAGGAAGTATCCCTACAAACGCTTACAGGACATGCCGAGTTGAGGCGGGTCAGGTTATCGGTAAGGTCGGAACTACGGGAAATTCCACGGGAAATCATTTGCATTTCGGTATATCGGTCGGAGCTTGGTATAATCAAAGCGGAATAAACCCCAATAACGAAACTTACACGGCGAAATATTCCACACCGTCTGTATTCGTCAGCTTCGTGGGCGACAGATGCGAATGGGATACGACTAATGCATTTGTTTATACAAAATTGTTTGCTTCAAGCTCGGGTCGTTTTACGGGTGCGGGACTCAGAGTATGGGATATGAACAATAATCTTATTGCTCAAAAGGATGAGAGCACAAGTTATTCGTCTTCGTATATGGAAATCTATTACAATATTTATAACGAAACGGGAGTCAGCCTAAAAGAGGGAACTCGATATAAATATCAAATGTACGGAGTGTTTAACGGCACGACTTATTGGACAAGCGTCAAAACTTTTACCACTAAGTCAAGATGCGACAGCGGTCACAAGTATACTACGGCGGTGACCAAGGCAACCAAGAGCAGTAACGGAAAGAAAGTCACAAAATGCTCGGTTTGCGGTTATGTTTCCAAAACAACAACTGTCTATAAAGCAAATAATATTAAAATCGGATACACAAGCACGGTTTATAACGGCTCTGTCAAAACCCCAAGCGTAACAGTCAAGGACAGCAAGGGTAATGTTCTGAAAAAAGGTACCGATTATACGTTGTCTTATCAGTCGGGAAGAAAGAATGTCGGACGCTACAAGATAAAGGTAACCCTAAAGGGAAATTACTCAGGCACATCTTATCTTTACTTTAACATCGTTCCAAAGTCGACAACCATAAAGAAAATTGCAAATTACCGGAACAGCTTCAAAGTTTACTGGAACACTCAGAAGACAGGCACAAGCGGTTATCAGATAAGATATTCCAAGAATAAAAATTTTACTGATTCCGCATATAAGACGATTTCAAACAACTCTTCATCAAGCTTAAAGGTATCGGGACTTAACCGAAAGACTGCATACTATGTGAAGATCAGAACCTACAAGACCGTCACTGTTGACGGAAAGAGCGTAAGGCTTTATTCCTCGTGGAGTAATGCCAAGGCAGTAAGAACCAAATAAGGCGGCTAAAAAAGGGAGTGGAAAAACCATTCCTTTTTTGCTTTTATCTGTTCACAGCAGAGGTAAAGAATGCAACACTGTGCGAAATCTGCTGCAAATTGGCAAAATGCCGTTTGATAGCCTAAAACTACCCCAGCAACATTAAAGTTAACAGAAAACACTTGATTTTTTTTTTTTTTTTTTTTTTTTTTTTTTTTTTTTTTTTTTTTTTTTTTTTTTTTTTTTT
>CAVDQG010000086.1:0-6735 GCA_963611165.1 Bacteroides uniformis | reverse complement strand
CCTATCCGGTCTTTGTCGATATGTGCAAGCTGATCGGAAGGCTGTCGGAGTTTCAAGATGAAATCACGCTGAGCCAAATCAAGCAGAAACTGTATGATGAGTGGGGCGAGCGGACGACATTATATCACTCCATCGATAAATTGATTTCAACGCTGAAGGAGATGAGTGTGCTCCAGTGCGAGAAGCCTGGAAAATACCATATTGTAAGGCATGAAGTTCGTAATGGACGAATTTCAGCTTTCATGGTGTATGCGATGATGCTCGTGGATGACAGCGGATATTACTCTTTTACCGATCTTGGCAACTCAGTGTATTTCTATCCGTTCCAGTACCAGCTGGAAAAAGAGCTGCTTTTAGGGGATGACCGTTTTTCGGTGAACAACTTTGGCGGAGAGCTGTCGGTCTCTGTGAATGCGTAATGGCAACAAAAGATAAGCCCTTCATTCGTTTGAAGAATTCGACTTTTCGCATAAGGTCGAGTTTGACGGAAATGAGCAAGAGCGCATTGTTCATCTGCTTATAACATGGATTGCGCAACGTCTTAAGACAAAGTAAAAAAGTGAAATGAGGAGAACAGTATGAAACTGATTCATTTATCAGATCTTCACTTAGGCAAGCGAGTAAACGAATACCCAATGATTGAGGATCAGCAGTATATACTGAAAAAGATAATAGGTGTTATAGATGATGAAAAGCCGGACGGCGTAATTATTGCCGGCGATGTCTATGACAAGTCTGTTCCGTCTGCAGAGGCTGTGCAGCTTTTTGACGACTTTCTTGTTTCACTTGCGAAGCGTAAACTTCAGGTTTTTGTTATCAGCGGCAATCATGATTCGTCGGAACGAATTGCTTTTGCTTCCCGTATCATGGATGCAGGAGGCATTCATATGTCTCCGGTTTATGACGGTAAAATTGAACCGATTTCTCTTAAGGACGATTTCGGAACGGTAAATGTATATATGCTTCCGTTCGTTAAACCGGTACATGTTCGCAGATATTGCGAGGATGAAATTACGACATATACAGATGCCATAAAATATGCTGTCTCAAAAATGAATATCAATCCGGACAATCGAAATGTGTTGATAACACATCAGTTCGTAACGGGTGCGAAGCGGTCGGAATCTGAAGAAATATCGGTCGGTGGAACCGACAATGTGGATGCTTCGGTTTTTGAAAGCTTCGATTATGTAGCACTCGGGCATATTCACTCTCCTCAAAACTGCGGTTCGGAGAAGATCCGCTATTGCGGTACGCCGCTCAAATATTCGTTTTCTGAAGCAAAAGACAAAAAGTCTGTAACAGTGGTTGAACTCTGTGAAAAAGGCAATGTCACTTACAAAACCATTGATCTTGTGCCTATGCATGACCTTGTGGAGTTCAGAGGAACATATGCCGAGCTGACGCTGAAATCATTTTATGAAAACACATCATGGCAAGAAGATTATACGCACATTACACTCACTGACGAAGAAGATATTCCCGACGCCATCGGAAAACTTCGTGCTGTATATCATCGTCTTATGAAGCTGGACTATGACAACAAACGTACCAGAACAAATGCAACAATCAATGGCACGGCTGATGTCGAATCCAAGTCGCCGCTTAAACTCTTTTCGGACTTCTATGAATTACAGAACAATCAGCTGATGACTGACGAACAAGAAAGACACATGCGAGAGCTAATCGAAAAGACATGGGAGGACGAACAATGAGGCCTGTAAAACTGACTGTATCTGCGTTTGGCCCTTATGTGGAGAAAACAGTTTTGAATTTAGACCAACTTGGTACAAGTGGGCTCTATCTTATAACCGGTGATACCGGCGCCGGAAAAACCACAATTTTCGATGCGATTACATACGCATTATACGGGGAACCAAGCGGGGATACTCGAGAAGTATCCATGTTCCGCTCAAAGTATGCAAAACCCGAGACACCCACTGAAGTGGAGCTTGTATTTTTATACGGCGACAAAGAATATACAGTAAAACGAAACCCTGAATATGAACGTCCTAAGACTCGTGGAGAAGGCTTTACGAAACAAAAAGCTGAAGCAGTGCTCGAATACCCGGACGGCCGTGTCATTACAAAAGAAAAAGAAGTAACAAAAGCCATTGAAAGCATAATGGGTATCAATCGCAGCCAATTTATGCAGATCTCAATGATAGCGCAGGGAGATTTTTTGAAGCTTCTGCATGCATCAACTGACGATCGCATTAAAATATTCCGTCAGATATTCAAAACCAATTTGTATGACGCTCTGCAAAAGAAATTAAAACAAGAAACCGGTACGCTCGGCAATCAGTGTGACGCTGCAAAGAGCAGTATAAAGCAATATATTGACGGTATAGCCTGTGACGAAGATGATGTCTTGAGTATCGAATTAAAAAAAGCAAAAGATGGGATTCTTCCTACCGAAGATGTCATTAAACTAATCGAGCAGCTGATTGAACAGGACAACAAAAAATATACTGCCCTAAAAGAATCAATTAAGGCGCATGACAATCAACTTGCAGTCATTAACGAAAATCTCGGTAAAATTGAGCAATACGAAAAGCTTAAGAATTCGCTTGAGGAAGCAGAGAAAGCTTTAACTGAAGAGCTTGAAACACAAAAAGCGCTGAAAGCTGCATTTGACGCAGAAAAAAAGAAAATGCCCGAACGGGAACAACTTGCGGATAATAAATCAAAAATTGAGGCGGAGTATCCTCGCTACAACAAACTTGCGGAATTTGAGAAAGAGATTCAAACCGCAGATAAAAATATCTCTGAACAAGAGAAACTCCTAAGTGATGATAAAGCACAGTACAAAAAAGATGCTGCTGCTTTTGCCGCACTTAAAGATGAAAGCAAATCGTTGACGAACGCAGGTGAAAACAAAGCCAAGCTTGAAAATAGCCTTGATAAGGCTGTCGACAGAGAAGCAAAACTCCAACTTCTTTCCAATATATTTGAGGAATGGCATAAGCTTAGCCAGGAATTGGACAGCCTTCAAAAGGAGTATACCGAAGCGGCAAACGCATCTGAAGAAGCAAATCAAACCTACGAAGCAAAGAATCGTGCATTCATGGATGAACAGGCCGGAATAATTGCCGAGACATTGGAGACTGGCAAACCATGCCCTGTCTGTGGCTCGTTAGAACATCCATGTATCGCAAAAAAATCAAAAAGTGCTCCAACTGAAGCTCAACTGAAGAAAATAAAAAGTGCTGCCGAAAAAGCACGAAAGGACGCTGAAGAAAAAAGCGGTCAGTGCGGAGCGAAAAAAGCTACCTTCGATGCAAAAGCGGAAGAACTGAAAAAGAAAATAAAAGAACTGTGGCAGGATATTTCCTCGGAAGAAGCAGAAATCATTCTTCCTGCTGAGCTATCTGCTGTTAAAGATGAAATTTCCGAGTTGAATAAGGCCATTGAAGACGAGGGGAAAAAAGTCAACCGCAAAGACGAGCTTGCAAAAATAATTCCGGAAAAAGAAGCTGAGCTTGAAAAGGCTGAACATGAAAACTCTGAGCTTGAGAGAAAGCTGGAATCTGAAAAGTCTGCTTTAACTGAGAAAACAAAACAAAGGGATAAAGAAAAAGCTGATCTTCGCTTTGAAAACAGGACAGCCGCTGAAAAAGAAGTGCAGTCACTTCAAAAGCAGATCGACGTGATGAAAGAAGCTCACGACAAAGCACAAGGCGAATTGCAGGAGTCTGAACGAAAATCTGCCGGATATGAATCGTCAATCAAAGGGCTTAAAGAGCAGCTTCCTTCTTGTGAGTTTGACAAAGAAGCGGAAACCGAAAGAAAGAATGAAATTGAAGAGATGAAAGCAGTCGATGATGAGATATCAAAATCTCTTCATACCCGCATACAGACAAACGAAAAGGTGCTTGAAAATATTCGCGGTAGGATAAGCAATCTTTCAGATTTGGAAAAACGATATGCATGGATGAAAGCGCTGTCGAATACGGCAAACGGAAACATTTCCGGCAAGGAAAAGATAATGCTCGAGACCTACATTCAAATGACATACTTTGATCGCATTATTGATCGTGCCAACACTCGGTTTATGACCATGTCCGGCGGTCAGTATGAGTTAAAACGGAGAAAAGAAGCCGAGAATAACAGGAGCCAGAGTGGGCTTGATCTCGATGTAATCGATCACTATAACGGGACAGAGAGAAGCGTAAAAACTCTCTCCGGCGGAGAATCCTTCAAGGCGTCTTTGTCACTGGCATTGGGGCTTTCTGATGAAATTCAAGCATCTGCCGGCGGAGTTAAGCTTGACACAATGTTTGTTGACGAAGGCTTCGGTTCTCTTGATGATGAGTCTCTTGACCAAGCCATGAGAGCACTTTCAAGTCTTACCGATGGCAATCGCCTTGTCGGTATAATTTCTCACGTAAACGAACTGAAAAGCCGTATTGACAAACAAATTGTCGTAACAAAAGAAAAGAGCGGTGGAAGCAAAGCGAACATTATAATCTAACAGCAGGTGGTTAAATGTCACATTCATACACGAAATTGGAATTAGAGGAATACTTTTTCTCTGCGTTAGAAATGTTCAACGAGCGACTTAATTCGGATATCAGTGAGGAGAATTTGCTTATAGATTTCTTCAATCCAAAAAATGGAATCGCTGTATATGAGAATTTCTGCAAAGCACGCTTTCCGCAATATTTTGATGAGCAATATGAAGAAGATGGATATTTTGAAAGTATAGGTGCACAGGCTTTTGTTTCAGATACAGGCTATGGAGTTTTGATTCGCGAGGATGTTGATTTTACACTTGGTGAAGTCCTTCAAATGTTCTTGCATGAGATATCCCATCTCTACTGTACCAGAAATGAGATACCGGGCGGTCATTTCTTTGATAAGTATTGCCTGGGTTCTGGTATTGAAGACGGAATGATTAACGCCGGTTACGCTATATGGCGAGAGGCTATTGCAGATATCATGGCAGATTCCATATTAAGCGAATTTCCTACATTAACTCTGACAATGGCAAAAGAAGAAATTCTTAACCTAAATCGGGAAATTGTATTTTCTAATCCTTGCTCCAAGAAAGCAATGTCATTGGTGATTGCCTATATCATGATTTCAAGAGATGTCTCAACAATTGATGATTGGCCTACGACGGAAAAGAAAATTCGTAAAGCAATCGGATTTGAAGAACCTCTGATGTACGGAATTTTAGAATTGGCATTCGCAAAGTTGCGAACTTCTCCGTTCTGGGAAATTACACCGGATTTCATCACAGAGCTTGGGCAGATGTACTTGGAACTGTTGTCATTAAGGGCTATGTGCAACAAGTATGGAAAATCGCAGTTCATCTGAGTTGCAACCCAAACATTTGGCAGACATGTCTGCCAAATCTCAAAGGAAAGATTATATGAGCACAACCAATGAAAAACTGAACCGAACCCTTCTTGTTCTGAAATACTTATGGGATAACACGGATATTGATCATCCGGCTACCATAAAGGATATTGCGGCGTACTTGGAGGGCTTCGGCTATAACGCAACAAGAAAAACAATCTCGAAAGACATAGATGAGTTGATTCAGATCGGCATAGATATCGACTGCAAGCGTGAGGAGCATAATCTGTATTTCCTTGATATTCGTGTCTTTGAGCTTGCAGAAGTAAAGCTTCTCGTTGATGCCGTTCAGTCCTCGCGGTTTATACCGACTAAGAAGAGTAAGGCTCTGATTGAAAAGCTATCAACCTTTGTCGGCCCTCATCAGAGTAATATTCTGAAGCGACAACTATATGTGGATAAGCGATTCAAAGCCAACAATGACGGAATCTTCTATATCGTGGACAACATCCACACGGCTATTCGGGAGAAGAGGCGTATCACATTCCAGTATCAAGAATATGACCAGCAAAAGAACAAGGTGCTCAAGCACAACGGCATGGTTTATTCAGTCTCTCCATATGCGCTGCTCTGGAATGATGACTGCTACTATGTTCTCGGATACTCGGACAGTCACAAGAAGATTGCCAAGTTCCGAGTTGATCGTATGGTGGACATGGACATATCAGAAACATTTGCGGTTCCAAAGCCAAATGATTTTGATGTTTCGGATTACTTCTCTCAGATCTTTTCAATGTACGACGGCAGCGAGTGCAAGGTAACACTCCTGTGTGAAAATGAGCTGATGAAGCACATTATTGACCGCTTCGGTGAGAATGTATTCACTGCACCGAAAGATGAAAATCACTTCATTGTGAAGACATCGGTATCGCTGAGCCAGACCTTTTACGGTTGGGTCTTCTCCTTTGGCGGGAAGATGAAAATAACCGCTCCGCAGGAGGCGGTAGATGGCTTTTCACGGATACTCGACAAATTCAAAAAATAATTTCTCTAAGGTGGGTTCAATTGGACCCACCTTTATTTTGCGCTATTGACGGATGAAAAATCATCGAATATGTAGGACACTGGTATTTCTGAGGGAGACCTCGTTGCTATCCTGAAACAGCCGACCGCAGATGCCGGAGATATAGTTGTCGCTCTCAATGACCGGAATCAAAATAAACTGATGACTGCGACACCAGGAGAGCGCATAGCTCTCTCCTGGGCAGTATATTTGCAGAAGTTTTGTGACTTTTGCAAAACCCCTTGATTTTTCATCTGTTCTTGGGTATAATAATATCAAATCACGATTTAGTAAATCAGGATTAGATATTGACGGAGGTGCTTTTGATGTTTATCGGCAGAGAAGCGGAACTGAAATTCTTAAATGAT
>CAVDQG010000085.1:4925-6796 GCA_963611165.1 Bacteroides uniformis | reverse complement strand
GAGAAATTTTCGGAAGTGAAGCAAAAATAACAGTCGGCGTGCCCAATGTCGGTTTTGGTTCTTGGAGCGTTAAGGTCGAGGGAAAGAGCCTTGCGGTTAATTCTCCCGTGCTTTTGAAGAAAGCATTTTTGGAGCTGTCGGACGGCGGTACCATTGTAACAAATTCAAACGACGAAGTCAGCGTAAGATTTACCGTGAAAGACGCCACTTTGAAAATGGAGGAGAAATAATATGGGTTGTTTTGAGAAATTAAAAAAGCTTTGCGAGGAGACCGCAAAGAACTCACCGATGAATATATGTGTAAACGAGGAAAAACTTGCAGAAGCCCAAAAAGTTTGCAACGCTATCGATTCGATTTACAGTAACGATAGCGACCTCACAAAGGACGGCATCGAGGTTTTCGAGGACGGAGTGCTTGATATTGCCGTGAGTTTCCCGTCTTTTTGCGTTGAAGCTTCAAAGCACGACAAGGCGTTTCTCGCACTTTGCGAAACGGCAAAGAGAATGGATTTTGGCAGCTCGAAAGAAAACGGCGTTTGCACCAAAGTCGTTTTCGGGGACTTGTTTAAATATGTAAAGTAAGTGCTGAGTTGCAAAAAATGTCCCCGCCGCAGAAAATGCAGTGGGGACTTGTTGCAATTTGTCAGACCTCGTTTATAAAGCTGTCCGTGTAATAAAGAGCCGCGCCGACGGCTTGAGTGTATTGTCCGTGTGTTCCAAGCAGAATTTTAGATTTATCCATAGGAAAAACAGCATTTTTGTTTATATAACCAAGCAAAATTTCAATGTCCTTATACGTCAAAAAAGGTGCGATATATCCGCTGATTATTACGGGTGAATCTATTATCAGATTTAGGTTTCTTATGGCAAAGGCGAGGTGTTTAAGGTAATTATCCCAAACAGCCGTTTTTTCAGGAGTCGGATTGTTCTTTAGTTCGGAGAAAAATTCATCTAACTCCATATTTGCATTTTGCTTTAAAGCATTTGCCGAACAATAGGTTTCAAGACAGCCACGGTTTCCGCAGTAGCAGAGAGGGCCTGTGGGATTGATGCAAATGTGCTCAAAGGTTCCGCTGTGCATTGTGCTTCCGTGATGAATTTGTCGGTTGGTGATAACCGCACCGCCCAAGTTCTGATTTAAAAGCAATACCACCATGCTGTCAAGCTCGGGGCGATTCCACATTTCAAGAAAAGCCGCCGCCTTTGAATCGTGTTCCAAACGGCACGGATAGGGCAGGCGTGATGAAAAATCCATTATATTCATACCCGTGTTACCCATAACACTGCCGTAAATGACGGAAGAATTATCAAGAGATGTAATACCCTGAGTTGCAATCGAAACTCCGAGAATTGAGTTATCGGAGTAATTTTCTTCGGATATGAAGCTTTTAATGTTGCCACAAACTAAGTCATAATATTCCTTTGTGCCTGAATAGGTGAGATTTACCGTTTTGCCGCAAAGTACATTTCCATACAAATCCACGGCTACGAGGTGAAACATATCCTTTAATATACCAACTCCAACTGATATGCGAAAGTCCGATACAATTTTAATTGCCTGTGCCTTTCTGCCGCCGGTTGAATCAAAGCTTCCACTTCTCTCGATGAGTCCGTCACTTTCAAGTGCGGTCAGATTTTGACTTACGGTAGAAAGTCCCATTTGCAAATCTGAGACTATTTGCATTTTAGATGTCTGTTTGCTTTTGTATATATACCGATAAACCTTAGAACGGTTGATTTTCTTAAGGCTTATTGCGGTCATTCCTTTTTCGCTCATATGATTTCCTCTTATCACTAAAAGATATGATTAAGTCCTAATCATTTTAATATAATTATGTCTTTAATGCAACTTTTCGGACAATCGGTAAAAT
>CAVDQG010000085.1:2901-4775 GCA_963611165.1 Bacteroides uniformis | reverse complement strand
ATTATATGTTTTACCGATAGATTTTTAAAGAACTAAGTTATATACTTGACTTATGATTAAGTAGCAACTAAAAGTTGTTGATTAGAAAGGTGTAACGGAGGATTAATATGAAATTAACAAGAGACGGAATAAAGGACAGAGCGGCGTGGGAGAAAGCAGGAGTGACTTTGCCGAATTATGATGTCGAATTTGTTTGCGAAAAGGCGGTTAAAGAGCCCGTGTGGGTGCATTTCGGCATCGGCAACATTTTCCGTGTGTTTATCGGCGGAATTGCTGACGGACTTCTGGAGAAAGGCTCTCTTGACAGAGGAATCACCTGTGTCGAAAGCTTCGATTATGATGTTGTCGATAAAATCTACAAGCCATATGATAACCTCGGACTTAATGTCATTCTTCACGGTGACGGAGCAAGAGAATATAAGGTTATAGGTGCGCTCTCGGAGGCGGTCAAGGCTCAGAGCTCGAATCCGTCTCAGTGGAGCAGACTGAAAGAGATTTTTAGAAGTAAATCGCTTCAAATGGTTTCTTTTACCATAACGGAAAAGGGCTATGCACTTCATAAGGCGGACGGAAGCTATTTCCCGTTCGTCAAGTCCGATATTGAAAACGGCCCCGATAAGGCGGTCGGTGCTATGGCTGTGCTTGTCGCAATGCTTAATGAGCGATACAGAGTAGGAAAATATCCCCTTGCGCTTGTGTCCATGGATAACTGTTCGCAAAACGGCGCAAAGCTTCGTGAGTCGGTTCTTACTATGACGGAGGAATGGAAAAATCACGGCTTCGTTGATGAGGGATTTGTCAAATATGTAAGTGACGAGAATACAGTTGCTTTCCCGTGGACTATGATTGACAAGATAACGCCCCGTCCGAGTGAGAGCATCGCCGATGACCTTGAAAAGCTTGGCATCGAAAGCATGCAGCCTGTTATTACCGAAAAGAAAACATATATCGCACCGTTTGTCAATGCGGAAAAGCCGCAGTATCTCGTCATTGAAGATAATTTCCCGAACGGCAGACCAAAGCTTGAAGATGGCTTCGGCGTCTATATGACCGACAGAAATACGGTTAATTTGTCGGAACGTATGAAGGTAACTGTTTGCCTGAATCCCGTTCACTCTGCTACGGGTCCCATCGGCGTGGTTCTCGGATATGAGCTTTTTGCTCACATGCTGAACACAAATGACGATATGATGAAAATGGCACGCATGATAGCGTACGATGAGGGACTTCCCGTAGTCGCAGACCCAAAGATTATCTCTCCACATGCTTTTGTGGACGAGCTTTTTAACGACCGTTTTCCTAATGAATACCTCGGCGACACAAATATGCGACTTGCTGTTGATGTTTCGCAAATGGTTGGTATCCGTTTTGGAGAGACAATCAAAGCTTATGTGAAAAAATACGGTACGGCTTCCGACTTGACGGCAATTCCTCTCGGCATAGCAGGTTGGTTAAGATATATGCTTGCTGTCGATGATGAGGGAAATGGTTACGAGCTTGCTCCCGATCCGATGAACGAGGAGCTTACTGAACAGCTGAAAAGTGTCGTTGTTGGAAAGCCCGATACATTCAAAGACCAGCTGAAGCCGATACTCTCAAACGAAAGACTTTTTTACATTAATCTGTATGAAGCAGGTGTCGGAGATAAAGTCGAGAAGATGTTCCGTGAAATGATAACGGGCAAGGGTGCTGTCAAAGCGACAATACATAAATATGTAAAGTAAGTCTATAGGAAATTAAATTATATAAATATAAAGAATCACGGTGCAGACAGAAAAACCGCACCGTGATTTTGTTTTTTCATCAAGTTTTTATTTCTGAAATGTGATGCTTAAGCAGTTTGAGAGTATCTTTCTTGTTGTAAACAAGAGTGG
>CAVDQG010000085.1:0-2891 GCA_963611165.1 Bacteroides uniformis | reverse complement strand
ACACGAGTGACAGATTCTTCGCAGATATGCAGATTACAGCAATACGCGCCGTAGACAAAAGAGTTAGTAGTATAAATGTGCAGTCCGTTAGAATTGACATATATTGAAATATAGTCCGGAAGCTGTAGGGCGGACGGCTTCACTATAATACCCTGAACAGTGCCTTTTTCAATTTCTTTGTACAGATAAATAAGCATCTGCTTTATGTCCTTCTTTTCAAGCGGCGGAACATATTGTGGCGGAAGGTCAGCCATAGAACAGGTTTCTATGAGATCCGTCAAGCCCTCTTCGCTGAAAACCGTCTGATAGGTGCCGCTTATTTGTCGAAGCACGGAAAAATGTTGCTCAACTAAATCAAACATCTCTTTATACGGCATGGTGTCGTTATTCATGTACTTTCGAATGACGTCAGGCGTTATATAGCGACCCGGGCAAGGCTGCGGCATCATTATATTTAAGCTGTCGGGAGCTGTGTTCTCAATGTATTCCCCCAGTACCTCGATAATATTGGAACTGCATTTGACAAGCGGGTCGCAGTAGTTAAGAAGCTTTTTGAAATATTTAGCGTAGAATTCAATTAACTCTTTGTCTTCAATTATCTGCGCCGCTGACAGATCTTCTGAGAGAAGAACCAAATAATTCGGCGTGATGATGTAGTGGCTAAGCGGTGACAAACTGACCGCTTTTGTCGATTCGTGAAAATAATAAGTCTGATATTTTCCTCTGGAAGCAAGACAAAGCGGTATGACGGATTTCAAAAGCTTAATATTGCTGACATCATTCGGCATACCCGAGCGAAAATACAGCAAGGCGTCCGCTGTGAAATCTCTATTTGCAAGCCATAATTCTATGAGCTGTTGAGTAATATCAAATTTTTCGGGAAGAGACATTGATAAATGCACTTTCTCCGAATGCGAGGTTTCATACAGTAAAATATTGTGGACAGCATTCTTAATGGCGTATTCGCCAAAGATTAAATGATTGGGAAAATAAAGTTTTTCTACACTCGGGGGGGGGTAGTGGCGAAAATTTGACGGTTGCGAGGTCATTTAGAAGCTCGGAGACCGCCTGACGGTTTTCGTAAACAGCCTCGCCGCCATCCTCTTGAATCAGAAGATCATATAGCATGAAAAACTCTTTGCGCTGATCAACAGTCAGATTGAAATAAGTGGAAAGTGCTTGAACTGATTTATAATTTAACTTGCGTTCACCGCTTAACTGCTTCTGAATGGAAGTGCGCTCTACGCCGCTGTTTCTTGAAATAGCCGCGATTTTCTCACCGCTCTCATCAATCAGTTTTTTGAGGTAGACGGCGAATTTTGACACACTATTGCGTGTTGATGTTGATTTTTTGAGTGTCGCGTTTGATTTTTCCATTTAGCTTTCTCCTTACCAAATATAGATATATGATAAACTGTATTTTAACACAGATTGAGGCAAAATGTGCACTTAATTTGTGACAGAACTTTCGTGATGTATGTCACACATTTTGTCACAGTTTGATTTTGAAAATTGTGGATGTTACATTTGATATATTCAAACAAGAAGTAAAATTTTGTGGCGAAAGCGATTTTGTTCCTAAATACAGAATTTTGCTTCAAAAACAATATCTATAGTGGAGGTAAAACATGAGAAAAAGAATTTTAGCAATTGTTCTCAGTACACTGATACGCAGTGGAAGAATATTATCATATCAGGAAATGGCAATAGCGCTCTGAGCAAGGCTACGCTTCATTATGCATCGCATCAACACACTTATAAAACCTATGTGACAACAAAGGCGACATTCAGCAAAGCAGGAACAGTCAAAACCAAATGCTCCTCTTGCGGATATGTTTACAAAACAACAACGGTGCCCAAAATATCTTCGGCAACTCTTCACAAGAGTAACTTTATATACAACGGATGTTTAAAATTACCGTATTGGATTGTTAAGGACAGCAACGGCAACAGACTGAAAAACGGAACAGATTACACGGTAAGCTACAGCAACAAAAACAGCAAAAATGTGGGCAGATATTCGGTCACGATTACATTTAAAGGAAAATATTCAGGCTCACTTAGCAAGGAATACTTAATAAAGCCAAAGACCACAAGCTTAAAGAGTACGGCTTATACTTATTCAGGCTCAAGAAAAATGCAGATTTACTGGAATACCCAGACAACTCAGACAGCCGGCTATCAGATTCAGTATTCGACATCAAGCAATTTCAATTCTTCGAAATGGATAACGGTAAGCGGCAGCTACAACAACAGTACTTATGTAACGGGACTTAAGTCAAATACAAGATATTATTTCCGTATCAGAACCTATAAGTATTGTAACGGGGAGAAGATAACTTCCTCTTGGAGCAGCGTTAGAGTGTGGAGACCCATATTCTGATAAAAACAAACATGGTAAACTTGCCCTCTCTTTGCGATGGGGCAAGTTCATCTTTCAATTTTAGTTAAGGTAATGAAGAATGAGTATTTCAAAGAAATCAATAAGTTTGATAATTGTACTTTGTGCCTTGTGCGTGTTCATGTGTGCGGACTTTTCGTCAACAAAGGCTTACGCAGAAAGACCTTACTTTGATTATCCGATTGTTCAGCCGACAGAGCTTGACTCTGATGAAGACTGGAAAACATGGAAGGAAGATAACGGTTCACAATATTCGGATTTAGTCGGCGTTTATTACGCAGAAGGTCTTGGCTTGGAGGTTAAGATTTTGCCGAGAATTTTAAAAGGCAGTTATATGGAAAAGAAAGCCACTGGTTATCTTTTGGACGATGACGGAAACGTGTGCTTTGGCATTCAGGTTTCAAACTATAACAGCGGTAAAGTCCTTGTGAGCAGTCAAGATAATATTTTGAAAAAAGAAAGTAAAAAGAAATATTCGGCAGAGCTGACG
>CAVDQG010000084.1:5054-6858 GCA_963611165.1 Bacteroides uniformis | reverse complement strand
ATCCAGCTTCTCGTTTAGAAAGGATGCATTATGTTAAATAAAGAAATGAGAGAAATTAAATTACAAAACGATACTTCGTATCCGACAGTTGTAGACCGTATTGAGTTCTTTAATTACGCCGATGCCTATAATACGCTTGCAAGCATGAAAAAATTAGCTGAAGAATACGGATATGCGGCGGTCGCTGATTATTACGATTTGGCTTACGAGAAAAATAAGAAAGGTCCCATAAGTTATGATTTTCAGCACGGCTGGACTTTACCAGAACTTCAGCGTTCCCATGTGAACGGGGCTTATTCTTATAACGAAAATAGGGCGTGCGTTATATTAGATCTTCCTAAAGCCAAAGTTATCAACATATAAGGAGAAATGATATGCCTAAAATGAAATTATCGGATATTTCCAAATGTCTTCTTACCACAACAAAAAAGCATAGTCCTGAAATTCTAACAGGTCTTGGTATCGCCGGAATGATAACCACAACCATAATGGCAGTGAAAGCTACTCCAAAAGCCCTTACAGCTATCGGAGAAAAGAAGGAAGAGCTTGAAAAAGATACATTAAGTGGCAAAGAAATAATAACAACCGCAGGTCCTTGTTATATTCCGTCAGCGGTCGTTGGTGCCGTATCGATAGTTTGTCTGATTTGTGCGAGTTCCACGAATTTACGCCGTAATGCGGCACTTATGACAGCATACACGCTTTCCGAGTCCACATTGAAAGAGTATCAGGATAAAGTAATTAATGTTATCGGAGAAGAAAAAGAAAAAGAAATTCACGAAGAAGTTATTAAAGAAAAAGCAGAGAAAAACCCAATCAGGAATGTGATAATAACCGAAAACGGAGGAAACACAGTTTGTTATGATGTTATCTCTTGTAGATATTTCAAGTCGGACAAAAGCACAATATTAAGTGTCGTAAATGACTTGAATATGCGAATGATAGCCGAAGACAGTGTTACCTTGAATGACTTTTATTATGCTCTCGGTTTGGACGAAAGCAAAATCGGAGACGATTTAGGTTGGTGTGTTGATAAGGGTGGAATAAAAATAGATTTCTTATCCCGTCTTGACGCAAACGGTACTCCGTGTCTGGTACTCGACTACCTGGTAGCGCCGATTTACGATTATCGTTGATTATATTTGAGGAAACTGAAAAACTTAATATTCATGAAGAAAGGTTGCCAAACATGATTAGAAAAATGACATTAGGAGAGAGGATTGCAAACGCAAGAATTGATAAAAGATTATCATTATGTGATTTTGCATCTAGATGTGGCGTTCCAGCGATAGCTTTGGGTATGTACGAAGCCGGTCATCATATTCCCAGTGTAAAGCACCTCAGTCAAATAATGGATTACTTGAATTTAGACACTGTTAGCCGGAATAGATGGATGGCGTTGCGAGAAGAGGAACTGCCCGCAACGAAAGAACGTAGAAGAAAGAACTTATATTTAAGAAAAATAATGAGAGGACAAGCAAAAAAAAAATGAAAGCTATGATATCACAGCCGATGAACGGCGTAATGGGGGACAAGATATTTAAGACTCGTGCTAAAGCAAAGAAATATTTGAAGGATAACGGATATGACTTTGTCGACACTTTGTTTCATAACAGATGGCATCCTTATAAAATGATACCTAAACTGGGTACAGAAAATTACCCGTTATTTCAGCTTGCCCGGTCTTTGGAGCAGATGAGTAAATGCGATGCAGTATATTTCTGCAAAGATTGGGAAAAATATAGAGGTTGTCGAATTGAGCACGAAGTCGCAAAAAACTATGGCCTTACTATTTTGTATGAGG
>CAVDQG010000084.1:755-4962 GCA_963611165.1 Bacteroides uniformis | reverse complement strand
CGTTGAAACTGAGGAAACAGGATATGCAGGAGAGATTAGCATTGCCACAATTTCAGGTTTAATGCTTGCCGGTGCGGCAATTGGAATATTAGCACACAAGGCGACAAAACCGATTAGAAACAAAGCAAAATCTAAAATCAGCAAACTGTTTAGAAAAAGAAAAAACGATGACCCGGTAATCGTTGACTGTGAGGTCTGGGACGAAACTACAGAGGAAGACATTCAGAATAATAAGTGAAAGGTTCTAAAAAAGGGGAAGTACCTGTAACAAGGTACTTTCTCTTTTTATTTTACTTAATAATGGAGGATTACTCATGAATGAATATAGATACGACGGTCCTGTTCTACGATTTGACGATTGTATAAAGCAGAGGTGGAAAGCGGTAACGATAGCTCCCACGGAGGCAAAAGCGAGGAGCAATCTAACTTATCGATTTAAAAAGGAAAATGGGATGATGACCGATTGTAAAATTACCCTTCCGGGAAAGCTCATAAGAATATAGCAGGAGGTATATATGGATAATTACAAATCAAATTCAGACAAAGCCAAGCAGGAACAGAAAACAGAAAAGAAGATAGAACCCGTAGTTAACGGAAAAGCAAAAATCAGAAAAAAAGGGGAAGCACAAAAATTCGCTGACATATTTTTGGCAGAAGATGTAAACAACGTTAAATCTTATATTTTCTCAGAGGTTATTGTTCCCAATTTGAAAAAAGTTGTCTCGGACGTGATTACAACAGGAATTGATATGATTTTATATGGGGAGTCTAAACACAGCAGAAACAATAACAACACAGTATATAAAACTTCGTATCGCAGTTATTTTGATCAGTGTGCTGACCCAATAAGAGCCGGTTCTGCTAACAGTAGAAGGAACGGATTGAGATACGATGATATTCTGTTTGACTCTAGAGGCGATGCCGAGGCAGTACTCGATACTATGAATGATATTATTGATCGTTACGGAACGGTAAGTGTTGCTGATTTGTATGATTTGGCTCAGGTTCCAAATGATAATTTCACAATGAACCGATACGGTTGGACAAACATAAACGGCGCATATGCTCACAGAGTGCGAGATGGTTATATTCTGAAATTACCATGTACGAAGCCATTAAACTGAAAGGAAATTTAAATATGACTAGACTTGAAACATTGGAACAATCCATCGAGCGAGTTTGTGGAGGCGAGAAGGAACACGAATATGGCTCAGCAGAAGATAATTTCTCAGAAATTTCCAAGCTGTGGAGCATTTACAAGGATATTGAATTTACACCAAATGATGTAGCCATGATGATGGCTCTGCTTAAAATCGCACGCATTAAAACCGGTGTGGGTACAGATGACAGTTATATTGATTTAGCCGGTTACGCAGCATGCGGTGCCGAAATAAACTCAAAGAAAGAGAACGAGATAAAACATAAGGATTACTATGAGTACAAGAAAGGACACAAGAATTACTATGAAAACAAATAATGAATTTATTAAGAAATTAACAAGATTATCCAACAAAACATTAATGAAGGCTAAAAAGCACAGCCCTGAGATTCTCGTAGTCGCAGGCGTGGTTGGCGCCGTTGCAAGCACGGTCATGGCTTGTAAAGCAACCACTAAGGTCGGTGATATTCTTGACGAAACAAAATCAACTCTTGATACTATCCATTCGGGAATTGAGAATGGAGAAATAAATGGGGTTGATTATTCCAAGGAAGACGGAAAAAAGGACACAGTTATTGTGTATACGCAGACAGGAATGAAGCTCGCAAAATTATATTTACCTGCCGTCGCGTTAGGAACACTTTCTATAGCAAGTATACTCGCATCAAACAATATTCTGCGTAAAAGAAACGTAGCATTAGGTGCAGCATTTGCTACTGTTGACAAAAGTTTCAAGGAATACCGAGGCAGAGTAGTCGAGCGTTTCGGCGAGCAGGTTGATAAGGAATTGAAGTATGGTTTAAAGGCAAAAATCATTGAAGAAACAATGGTCGATTCTGAAACAGGCGAGGAGAAAACAGTAGAGAAAGTGGTATATTCCGCTGACCCAAATATCAAAAGCGATTACGCTGTGTATTTCGATTCTAAAAGCCGCGAATTCGATAAGAACTTTGATTATTGCAGAATGTTCCTCCAGGCACAGGAAGCATACGCAAACGATTTACTGACTGCACGAGGACATCTTTTCCTTAATGAAGTATTAGATATGCTCGACCTGAGTCGTACACCGGCAGGACAGATTGTTGGTTGGACAAAAGACGGACCGGATGGATATGTAAATTTCAGAATCACAGAAGTTGACAGAGAACTTGAAGATGGAACTTTCGAGCCAGCTCTTCTTCTCGACTTTAATGTTGAGGGCAATATTTGGGAGAAAATGTAAAAGCTCTTGTGATTATATTTGCAAAGGAGGCGCAAACTAATATGAAATCATTGCTATCTTATGCGTTCTCAACAATGGCTGGATTATGTTTTATAAGCGGTATATTTGTTCTTTCGGGTGATAAGGGAAGATGATGGATGTTTTTAACAACTTTGTAATAACTATAGATACCGTACTTGACAGCAGGAGAAAGCAGCATATAATCGGCGGAATTTTGCTGAGTGCTGCTTTGCTGTTCGGAGGACTTGCAATCACAGTAGTCACTATTGATTGTGACGAGAAGGAGAATCACGATGAATAAAATTGATATTTTACTTTTAACAATTGGAGTAGCGGTCGGAGCCGCAGCCACATGGTTTGGCGCAAAGAAATATTACGAAAAAATAGCACAGGAAGAAATTGATTCCGTTAAGGCAGTTTATGCTGAGCGAAACTCTGACGAAATAAAAAAAGCTATTAATTCTAAATTCGGAAAAGACTCGATTGAATCTTATGCTGATACCGATGAGAACGAGTCTGAACATAACCTGAAGAATTATATTTCAAAATTAGATAAAGAAGGGTACACAGCAGGACATACTTGTGTAGAAAAAAGAAAGGAAGATCCTATGAATGAACCATACGTTATAATTCCCGAGGAATTTGGCAGTATTGAGGAATACGAACAGATTAGTCTTATTTATTACGCTGACGGAATCCTTACAGATGATATGGATGATATTGTCGAAGACATTGACGGTACGGTCGGAGAAGACTTTGCGTCTCATTTTGGAGAATATGAAGATGATTCTGTATTTGTCCGTAACGATAGATTAAAGTGTGATTATGAGATTTTAAGAGACTATAGAACATATGAAAAAGTTGTGGGTAAGGAGCCATAACAGAAAGGAATAAATGACTGAAAATAAATTGAACGAAGAATATTTTAACTGGATATGCCGACTCGTGCAGGATACTCCTCATGGGTCGGTATCTTCATACCGAAATCTTCTTTTATATTTACACAATATTGATTTCCAATATTCACTTCCGATGGATGGTAACAGGGCAGATGATGGAATAAACTTGCGTTATCGTTTTGGATATGAAGAAGATATAGATTTCTCTGTGATCGCTTGTTATTTGGATAACAGACCTTGCAGTGTGCTCGAAATGATGGCGGCGTTGTCGCTTCGTTGCGAAGAAAACATCATGCAAGACCCGGAGTTCGGAAACCGTACAGAAGAATGGTTTTGGAGCATGATTGAAAGTTTAGGATTGATTGGGATGGATGACATTAATTTCAGTCCCGACTTCGTAGAGAATGTTATATTTGACTTCATGAACCATAATTACAGCAGAAACGGAAAAGGCGGATTATTCACGATAAAGGATAACCGGTGTGACATGAGAAATGTAGAAATTTGGTACCAATTGAATTGGTATCTTGATAGCATTATATGCGACAGAAAGGAACAGTAGTATGAACGGAATGGTTAATTATATTTTTGAGAGTTTGAGCAAATCTGAGCGCAACATGAAAGCGTTACGCAAAGCGGTAATTGCCAACAACCGTAGTATTGGGTTGCTTGGTTGGTCAGCAGTAATGACCGCGGGAGTCTTATGGATTCAGGACAGAGAAATAAGACATTTGCGTGGCGAAATTAAAGCATTGAAAAACGATATTAGGGAGACTAAAAGAACAATGGAAGGAGATTGAGATCTTCTATGCTCGATTTTTTTACGATTTCAACCCGTAGCACCAAGCGAGGCGTAATAGAAATCTATCCTAAATTCATCATTAAAAAAAGCTTGGATTTAATGATAAGGGGTGGCGATTTCTATGC
>CAVDQG010000084.1:0-745 GCA_963611165.1 Bacteroides uniformis | reverse complement strand
TTACATATGTGGGACTCTGAGTCGGGCATGATTGATTCTTGGCATAAATATTGTCAGAAGCAGATGAGAGATTCGTTTCACATGTTGGATGAAAACTTGATATTCTCTAACACCCCGACAAACAAGAAAGATTATGCGAGTAAACGACTAAATTACCCCCTCGAGAAGGGTTCTATTGAAGCTTGGGACAGATTGATGTCTGTTATATATTCCGAGGAAGAAAGAGAAAAAATCGAGTGGGCAATAGGTTCTGTTGTCAGCGGAGAATCCAAGAAGTTACAGAAATTCATGGTCCTCTATGGAGCCGCCGGAACAGGAAAATCAACAGTTCTGAATATAGTGCAGCAACTTTTTGATGGATATTATTCCGTGTTTGATGCTAAGGCTCTTGGTTCATCGAGCAATTCGTTTGCTTTGGAATCGTTTAAAACTAACCCTCTTGTAGCTATTCAGCATGACGGTGATTTGTCACGAATAGAGGATAACACCAGACTAAACAGTTTAGTTTCCCATGAGCTTATGACAGTGAATGAGAAATTTAAATCAACATATTCTAATCGCTTTAAATGCTTCCTGTTTATGGGTACAAATAAGCCTGTAAGGATAACAGACGCTAAATCGGGGCTTATCCGACGACTTATTGATGTTTCCCCATCAGGGAATAAACTGAGTCCTAATGAGTACAAAACGGCTATGAAACAAATTGAATTTGAGCTGGGGGCGATCGCCTATCATTGCCGTGAGG
>CAVDQG010000083.1:3039-7058 GCA_963611165.1 Bacteroides uniformis | reverse complement strand
CAATACAATGACATACTACACTCAAAAACCCGAACTAACGCTAAAAGCTATGAGGAGTTTTTTAGCAGAGAACGGCATTAAACTAAGAAAAAACATCATAACTCAAGAAATTAGCATTGAGGGAGAGCTTGACGGAGAGATAGATCCGTCCGAAAAACTCAATCAGTTTTACATCGATATTTACGATGCGATCAAGGAGCAAGGACTGTATCGGTGCTCGAGGCAGCTTGTCAATGATTATCTCGGCAGACTGATTAACGGATCGGATATTAGATATAATCCTGTTGCCGATATGTTTGATAAGGTTGAGCTCGATACAAGTAAAGACTATCTTATCGAATTATTTTCTATAATGGGCATAGATAATTCCGATACCTTATCAAAAATTCTCATTCATAAATGGCTGCTCCAGTGCATAGCACTAAGCCGAAACACGCTCCAAAACGCTGTCGGTGCTGATGGAATGTTAGTGCTGCAAGGCGGTCAAGGTGTGGGCAAGACAAGTCTTATCCGCAAGCTTGGTGTTAATTCTAAGCTGTGCAAGCTTAATTGTTCCCTGTCGGAGTTTGACAAAGATACTAAAATCAATGCTCTGACTGCTTGGATTGTAGAATTTGGAGAGTTTGAGAAAACAGTCAAAGGCACAAGTGCCGAAACACTTAAGGTTCTCGTCACGACCGAGATTGATTATTACCGAGTGCCTTATGGCAAGGGAACGGGAGCATATCCTCGCATAGCCAGTTTAGTCGGCACTTGCAATCACGAGAGGTTTCTGTCGGATGATACCGGATCTCGAAGATACTGGGTTATTCCGATAGATAGGATTGACCTCGCAAGGCTCGATAGGTTCGATGTTCTTCATATGTGGAAGCAGATTGAAAATGAATATGAGCACAGCAATCAAGATTGTTTCCGGTTGACAGGAGAGGAGCAAAAAGCACTGGCGATACGCAACATTCAGCACGAGCGGATTGACGCAGAACAGGAAATTGCCGATATAATCGCCGAAGCCGAACTGACCAAACACAAATTCGGTTGGATCACCTCGACTGCGTTTAAAACAGCAAACAAAGCAATCAGTAAGTATTCTGCCGTTACTATTGGCAGAGCGTTAAAAAAATTAAATGTTGAGGAAAAGCGAACGGGCAAAGGAAGATTTTACTTTTTGCCGTTGCCGTGAGAAGGCTTATTCGTTTTATTGTATTTTTGATTTATAAATAAGAAAGGAGCAAAGCGGACACGTGTCCGCTTTCGGAAAGGACAAAAATGCTTAGATATAAAATAGATGTGATAAACGCACTCAGAGACAAAGGAATTAATGTTACCGTTGCGAAGCTAGCCGGACTTTTTACGCAGCCGATTATGAGGAAGTTTGCGGAAGATGAAGTCAGCGTTTCCCCGAAAATGCTCGACAGGCTCTGTTACCTTTTGGATCTTGATATAGAGGATGTAATTGAGTTTGTGCCGGATGAGGAAGAAAGAGGAAGACTTACAGAGATGAAGAACTCTGTTCATATCAAAATGAGAGAAACAGACTCAAAGTGGCACAAGTGAGGTGAACAGGCACATAAGTGCCCCAGTGAACACCTTGATTTTATATAAGTTTCGCTGTATACTTAAAAAACAAGTTAAGGTGAGGGTGATGTTATGAGTTCTTGGAGCATAAAGAGAAAAAAAGACGAAAACCGTTCGTTTCGCAAATGGAAAATCAAAAAGCGGACACGTGTCCGCTCTGAAAAGGACAACAAAGAGCCTGTGAACGAAGATAAGGAAATCGAGCAGACAGAGAAGACTTCAGATCCGACTGCGGAGGAAACGGATATGTCAGAGATAAACAAACCAAAATATGAGCCGGAGGAGCAAGTTCCGGCTAAGTATTCAGATGATGATGATATTATTATGTTTCATAACGGCGAATTTGTTTTTGTAGAAAACAAACACGGGATTGATACTTTCCAAAAAGATGATAATCCATATGACCATTTAGATGAGATAGGTCTTTACCGTTGCTTTCTTTACTATTATGATGATAAAGCTTTTTTAGGTTTTCATATGTGTTATTTCAATTCAGACAGAAAAATGGTTTATCTTAATATGATAGAGTATGCAAGCGTATGCTGCACGGGAGAATTGTTCATTAACAACTATAATGAATATGATGTGCATTATTATGATGTGGACTATGACGAGGATAATGAGGATTAAAGAAACACTTAAAAATTAAGAAATTATTAATAAACACTTGATAAATGTACCAATATAGTATATAATGGACATACGGTTGAGGTTGCTTTGGCGAGGACTTCAATCGGCAGATATGGAATTACCACTTTCATATGGGCAAGACAGAATTAAGCTTATTCTTAATTAAGATTTGATTTATGCTCGATATGGAATGTTTAAATTCCGTACCGAGTTTTTTTGTTTACTTGAAACAAAACAAAACTGAATAATCGTACCAAGAACACACTTGTTTGCTTTCAGAAGTTAAATTCTGAAGATTGACCGCCTGTTGTGGTTTCCGTTCGGCACAGCCGACTTTAAAGTCCACAATGAAACACCTATAAGATACTTGCGAGGTATCGCACAAGGCACAAAGGTCAATTCCAATTCACAGTTTGCATAGGACACAATGTAAAAAACGGAGAACATCAAGGTCATTTAGTCGTATAAAACTAAGGCAAGCCTAATCTATATAAGATTAGCTAACTCGAAAAGAGGGACAAAGAAAACAAGTGTAAAGCTAAAAAACGGCAGAGATGGCGGAAAAGTCCGTCAGTATCGGTGTGGGTATCGACCGCCCGAAGCGTTCTTGAAGTTAGAAATGAAAAAAATAAGCGGAGCAAGATTGGCTCTTTGCTCCGCTTTATTTATAAAATTCTTAGTTGTAAAATAAAAAAGCTGACAGTCGCAACTGAGAATTGGCGTTCTCGTTGTTGGGAGTGATAAACTTACCACATTTACCACAACACTACTGTCAGCAATTTTTGGTGCCGGTGGCGGGACTTGAACCCGCACGGTATCACTACCAGAGGATTTTGAGTCCACCTCGTCTGCCATTCCAACACACCGGCGATTACCTGTTTATTATAAATCAAATACATATAAAATGTCAAGAACAAAATTTATTGAATTTAATTTTTCTCAAAATCAGCAATATTAAGCCAAATACTTGCATTATTTAAGATTTTATGCTAAAATCAATCAGAAATTTTAATGGAAAGTAGGCATAACATGTCAGGACATTCAAAATGGAGCACCATTAAGAGAAAAAAAGAAAAGATTGATGGTGCTAAAGCAAAGGTATTTACTAAAATCGGAAGAGAGCTTGCAATTGCAGTTAAGACCGGCGGAAGCGCTGATCCTAATCAGAACTCCACTCTTAAGTCTGTCATAGCAAAAGCTAAAGCAAATAACGTTCCAAATGATAATATTGAGAGAATTATAAAAAAAGCAGCCGGTGAAGGCGATTCCAATAACTACGAGAACGCTACATATGAAGGTTACGGTCCTAACGGCATTGCTGTCATGGTAGAGTGCCTAACAGACAATAAGAACAGAACCGCAGCTGATGTGCGTCACGCATTCTCAAAGAACGGCGGTAATCTCGGAACAAGTGGCTGTGTTTCCTTTATGTTTACAGCAAAAGGAATTATCGTACTTGAAAAAGAGGGCCTTGACGAAGACACCGTTATGATGGATGCACTTGAGGTTGGAGCAAGTGATTGCCAGGCTGATGAGGATGTATTTGAGATTTATACCGAGCCTGCTGATTTCAATGCTGTTTGTGCAGACCTTCAGGAAAAAGGTTATACATTTGTATCTGCTGAGCTTGCTAAGGTTCCTGACACATATACAAAGCTTGAGGATGAGGAAGCTATCGAGAAAATGCAGAAGCTTCTTGATATGCTCGAGGAAAATGATGATGTTCAGGATGTATGGCACAACTGGGAAATGCCTGAGTCTGACGACGAAGAATAATCTTAACTCCCGGGAAACCGGGAGTTTTTCTTTTTAGG
>CAVDQG010000083.1:0-2933 GCA_963611165.1 Bacteroides uniformis | reverse complement strand
GAGGTTATTATGAGAAAATCCGAAAAGAAAAAGCGGCACAGAAAAGGAAGAGTTAATTTACAGAAACAGTTTTGCTCTTTCGTGACTTTCTTTTCCCTGATATATAAAGTTTTTACTATGATTGAAAATAGAAGACTTGTGATTAAAGCATTGCAAGACCCGGAAACTTATAAAACCATAGTGACTGTTGGAGAAGAAACAAAAAAACTTTAATTTGCACGTTTTTATACTTGACTTTGTAAGATACAGCAAGTATAATTAATAAGCCGCTTATGGCAGGTTTCAAGAAGGTTCGTCCCACCTGCGCATAGCGAGATTTTAGAAAAGGCAGGCACTAATATGTTTGCAATTATTGAGACAGGCGGAAAGCAGTACAAGGTTCAGAATGGCGATGTTATCTACGTTGAGAAGCTCGCTGCAGACGCTGAAGCAACAGTTGAGTTCCCTGTTGTCGCTGTAGTTGGCGAGGATGGAACTAAGTTTGGTACACCTTATGTTGAGGGTGCTTCCGTTTCCGGTAAAGTAATTAAGAACGGTAAGGCTAAGAAGATCACAGTTTTCACTTACAAGGCTAAGAAGAACGAGAAGAGAAAAATGGGTCACAGACAGCCTTATACTAAGGTAGAGATCACAGGAATCGTTGGCTAATTGATTTACGCTGATTTCCTGAGAAACTCTTCAGGCAACCTCAAAGGGGTTAGGCTTGCAGATCATGCAAACTACTCTGAGATGGGCACGGATATAGTCTGTGCTGCTGTTTCTTCTTCTTTTTTTCTTGTTGCAAATACAGTGACGGAAATTTTGAAGATAACACCCCTTGCTATCAGGGCTGAATCCGGCGAAATGATTATTAATGTCAGAGACGAGGACACAGACGTTTGCAAGGTGCTGTTTGAGGGACTAAAGCTCCATTTAACAGAGCTCTCTGAAGAGTATCCACAGAATTTACTTGTAAATATTACGGAGGTATAATAATGCTTAAGGTTAACATTCAGTTATTAGCTCATAAAAAAGGTATGGGTTCCACAAAGAATGGCCGTGATTCCGAGTCAAAGAGACTTGGTGTTAAGAGAGCTGACGGTCAGTTTGTTTTAGCAGGAAACATTCTTGTTAAGCAGCGCGGAACTCACATTCATCCGGGAGTAAACGTTGGTAAGGGTTCCGACGATACACTCTTTGCTCTTGTTGACGGAAAAGTTAAGTTTGAGAGACTTGGCAGAGACCGCAAGCAGGTTAGCGTTTACGAAGTTGAGTAATCAAAGACTGAAAGCCTCTTCTCTGTGAAGAGGCTTTTTTCTTTCTATATCAATCATTATTCGAAACATAAATTAGTGAACCAAGAGGACAAAATATGTTTATTGATTCAGCGAAAATCTTTATAAAAGCAGGAAACGGCGGTAACGGAGCTGTTTCATTTCACAGAGAAAAATATGTGGCTTCCGGCGGACCCGACGGTGGTGACGGAGGAAAAGGCGGGGACATTATCTTTGTCGTAGATGATAATCTCTCTACATTAGCAGATTTCAGATACAAGCGTAAATATGTTGCCAAAAACGGCGAGGGCGGCAGAGGAAAGCGTTGCTTCGGTAAGAAAGCAGATCCGCTTTACATTAAAGTGCCTATGGGTACCACAATTCGCGATGTGGCAACAGGAAGACTTCTTGCCGATATGTCAGATCATGAAGAGCATATAATCGCTAAAGGCGGCAGAGGCGGATGGGGTAATGTGCATTTTGCTACACCGACCCGTCAGACACCGAGATTTGCAAAACCTGGCAATCCGGGCGAAGAATTTGAAGTTCAGTTAGAACTTAAACTTTTAGCTGATGTTGGATTGGTAGGATTCCCTAATGTTGGAAAGTCTACCCTCGTATCTGTTGTAAGTGAGGCAAAGCCCGAAATAGCTAATTACCATTTTACTACTATCAACCCTGTTTTGGGTGTTGTAAGAATGGGTGAGGGCCAGTCCTTTGTAATGGCTGACATTCCCGGACTTATCGAAGGTGCCGGTGACGGAGTCGGACTGGGACATAAATTCTTAAGACATGTAGAGCGTTGCCGAATGCTTGTTCATATAGTTGACATTGCAGGCAGTGAGGGAAGAGATCCTAAAGAAGACTTCGAGATAATTAACGCTGAGCTTAAAAAGTTTAACCCCGAACTTGCGGAAAGACCTATGATTGTCGCAGGTAACAAATGTGATTTATGCGATGACGAGCAAATAGACGATTTCAGAAAGTTTGTTGAAGATAAAGGATATAAGTTTTTCCCGATTATGGCTGCAATCAGCTATGGCGTGGATGAGCTTTTAAAGTGTATACAAGAGATGCTTTCTCACTTGCCGCCGATTGTCAGATATGAGCCTGATCCGATTGTAGTGAAACCGGCAGAGGAATTCGATCAAACTGCAGTAAATGTTCATGTAGAGGACGGAATTTATGTGGTTGAAGGAAAATGGCTTCTCCAACTTATTGACAGTGTTAATTTCGACGATTTCGAGTCTCTTCAGTATTTTGAGAGGGTGCTTATCAATACAGGTGTTATCGATGCCCTTAGAGATGCCGGTATCAATGAGGGAGATACTGTAAGCATATATGATTTACAGTTTGACTTTGTTGAGTAAGGGGAGACAGCAGATTGTTTAATCAAAACACCGACTTGAAGAATATCAGTCCGCTTACTTATGCGTTTGTCGGAGATTCTGTTTATGAACTTCTCGTTAGAGATTATGTGGTTTCTTTAGGTAATGCACCGTTAAAAAAGTTAAACACTGTTAAAGTTGAATATGTTCGCTGTGAATTTCAGGCAGCTGCAGTTTCAAAGCTTGTTGATATTTTTGATGAAGATGAAAAAGAGATTTTCCTCAGAGGCAGAAATGCCCATGTAGGTCATGTCCCCAAAAATTCAACAACAGCAGATTATCATCTGGCAAC
>CAVDQG010000082.1:0-7065 GCA_963611165.1 Bacteroides uniformis | reverse complement strand
GTTCAATATAGGCTCCATCTTTTAACTGCATAAAGAAAAACGAGACAACCGAAGTCGTCTCGTGAAAGTCTAACTTTGAGGGGTCACCTCACTGAATGTCAGTTTTTCCGATGACTTGATTGAAAAATGGAAATCAGAAGATGATTTCTTGTACAAAGAGGTTTCTTCCGCTGAGTTTCTTGATGTAGCAATTATTGAGAAGAAGTCTGTCGATGACAAATTCACCGGCACGTACTTGCGTTATGACGATGATACTGATACAAAGTATGTTTACTCTATCAAGCAGTTGTATGGCACAAATGATTATTACATGGCTCTAAACACTTTCAGGTACAATGATTATGAGAATGTCTCGTGTTATTATGCATTCTATACTGTGGAGAAAGACTTGCTTCTCCATTGTTACGGTTCCTCTGTTGTCACAGGGGAAACAAGCTATTCAGTGTTTACGATAGCGAATTACGGTAGTTGTACCACGAATGTGGATGAAGCCGGTAAGCTTGGAGGCTTTTATAGCGAAACAGCTGAAAGTAAATTGAAATCGGTTTCGCTCGACAGCGCCGATTATTATGCATACCAGATATCTAAAAATCCCGTATGGGAGGATACAGGCGACGGCTATTATTACGGTGAAGACGATTATTTTTTCTGGTAATTAAGGATTCCTGATATATTAACACAAGAAAAAAGCGTGAGGGAATAGGCTTTTATACCAATAACAGATTTTACTGCAAATGCAAAAAAGGGGTGACAGAATATGCCTCAAGCGTTAATAAATATCTTGGAGCCGGTTGCCTCTTTTATAGAGGATAATTTTGAGATTCTCTTGGAATTCTATGTATTGGGTCCTTTTTATTACCTTGTGTTCTACAAATTTATATATTGTAAATGTATCAAGAAGAGGAAAAAGAAGAAAGTAAGCTTTAAGGCTAAAATGAAAAAGTTCTTCTCTATTCCATGCATGTTGATAATGGCTGTTCCGGGATTTGTTATTGAAATGATGGAACAGGAATTTTGGGATAATACTTACGAAGAACAATGGGAAACAGCCATGTGTATTCTCGGATTGCTCGTCATTATCTACACAATTATTCAATATGGTCTGATTGGTATCTGGATAGGTCCTGTTCGTGCGGCAGTAGGAATAATGATTGGAATGTCCATCGCAGTCCTAATTATTGTCATTTTAGGGTTGTTTTTGGTGATGGTCGTCGGCGATGGAGACGAAAACCATTCTGTAACAATCGATTGTTACGGAGAAAAGGTAACACTCATTCCTACCGGCGATGTATCTTATGATAGTATCGGTCAGAAGATTTATCACTATTACGATGGATACACAAGGGAGCAAGCGTATCCCGGTTATGTGTTTGATGAATACGGGCGTTCATTTCCCATTATCGGATAGACTGATAAAGACAAACGATTTTTAGCAAGGAGGAAGAAAAATGGAAGACAAGAAAATGAAAAAACTGCCAAAGGGTTTAAAAGCACTGCTGATGGTTATTTCCGGATTGTTATTTCTTATTTGTAGTTTTGGAATATCATATGGCATGCGAGAGTCTGCGCTTTGGGCATCGATAATCACACCGATAAGATATATTCTTTCGGTTGTGTTTGCCGGAAGTGTTTTTGTGATTTTATGGTTCAGACCTGATAAAAATTATTCAAAAATGTCATTGCCGATGAAAATAGTTTTGTCAGTATGTGGGATGATGTTGGTTTGCTTCGCTTATTCAGCTTTGGCTGAAGTTTTATATCAAAGAAGAATTCTGCCTGGTGTCGGAGAAGCCCCTTATGTACTTCTTTCAGGATGTATTATCTATTTTGCTTTAGTTTTACCTTATCTGATATGGCGAGAAAAGCATTGATTTTTAAAGATTACGAAGAAACGGTAACTCCTCATAATTTTAAGAGTTAATTATAACCTACAGCAGATGTCCCTTGCCTTAATAGGTGAGGGACTTTTGTTAAGTTAAGGCTGTTAATTTGAAATCTGGAGAAGAACTCGGTGAGAAAATAGACGCCGCAATCGACCTGTGCAATGACTTTGGCGATTCTTGGAATATATACGCGTTAAAGGAACAAAAAAAGAGAAAATTAATACATATTTACGGGAGCTTTTAAAGGGAAGCAAGTAAAAAATCTGCAATATGAAAAGCAACGGACAAACTTAAATCAGCTTGTCCGTTGCTTGTTTTTTACTGTATAAAATCAATCTCCGCAAAGTTCTCTTGTGACTGCCGCAAAGCGTTTTGCGCCTTCGACTATCTTTTCAGTAGGAAGTGCGGTGTAGTTGAGGCGGAATGCCGTACCCGGAATGGAGGGGATAGAGGAGAATGCACTGCTTCGAACAGCTCCTACAGCGTGCTCATAAAGCTTTTCGGCGAACAAATCCATGTCGGTATCCTCGGGGAGCTCTGCCCAGATGAACATTCCTCCGTCAGGATTTGAAAGCTTAACCTTCTTGGAGCACTCCGAAAGTAAAATCTCTCTCATTGCATTGCACTTGTCACCGTAGATTTTCTGGATATCCTTAAGGTGTTCCTCGTAGTCCATGTGAGATACCGCATAATGTACTATTTTCTGAGTGTACTGTGCGATTTCACCGTCCATACAGCCCTTTACCGAAGCCATAGCGTCGATGTACTTTTGATCGCCGTACACAAAACCAACACGAAGACCTGCCGAAAGTGTCTTGGAGAATGAGCCTGCATAAAGAACAATTCCTGCATCATCAAAGCTCTTAAAGGACGGTACTGGCTCGCCCTTGAAGCGAATTTCCTCGTAAGGATCATCCTCCAAAATCAAGAGGTCATACTTTTTAGCAACCTCATAGATTTCCTTGCGGCGGTCAAGCGGCATGGTAAAGCCTGTTGGGTTCTGAAATGTGGGGTTGATGTAGATGTATCTTCCTTTTCCTGACTGTGCGGCTTTTTCGAGTTCGCTCGGAATCATACCCTTTTCATCCATTGCGATACCCTTGACCACGGCGCCCGAACAGCGAATAGCATTAAGAGCATTGGGGTAGGAGAAAGCTTCAGCATAGACTTCGTCGCCTGTCTCCGTGAAACAGCGTGCGACAAGACCGAGTACCTGGCTTGAACCGTTTGTTATAAGAACCGAGTGATTTTCGCTCGGCATGTTCTTTTCCTTTGACATTCGATTGATTATCCATTCCTTAAGCTCCGTACAACCTGTGGCTGGGCCGTACTGCAAGATTTCCATCGGATAGGTTTCCATGATTGCGGCGGCGGCTTCACTGATTTTGTCGACAGGTATAGCTTCTTTTGCGGGGTTGCCTATTGCAAGGGAAATAAAGTCGGGAATATCTCTGCCTCTTTCAAGAACTATTCTGATTTCACTGCTGACGCTTCCTGATGCTTTCTGCGGTATTTTAAAGCTCATAATATTTACCTCCGTTATTTAACCAATTCGTTTTCACAGCTGCCTGTGCTTTCATATTCGAGTAAGTTATCAATTGTAGTTTCTGTCATATTTTTATATGCTTCATCCGTATAAAAAGCTGTATGACGGGTGAATGTGACATTAGGATATTTTAATAATTCGCTGAGTTCGGGGACGGGACATTCTAAGCCTGTTTGCGTTCCTCTGAGTTTTTCTTCGCCCTCGATTACATCTATTCCGAGACCGCCGATTTTTCCGCTTTTTACGGCGTTCAGTACCGCTTGTGTGTCAAACAGAGAACCTCTGGCGGCGTTAATGAGGATTACTCCGTCTTTCATCTTTGCGATGCTCTCGGCATTTACCATATGTTAATTGTCAGCCGTAGCCGCACAGTGAAAAATGATTACATCACAACTTTTGTATAGGGTGTCCTGATCGGTGTATGTTACAAGATTTTTGATTCGGGGATTTTCGCTTAAACTGTATGCCATTATCTTTTTGGGCTTGAAACCTGTTAAGCATTCGACGGTGGTGCATCCGATTCTGCCTGTTCCGACTATGCCGATTACCTGATTTCGTATTTCTTTTCCCATAAGCCCGTCAAAGCTGTATTCGGCTTTTTCGATTCGCTTTATCTGCTCTCTGTAGTTTCTGAGAACGGACAGGGTGAGAAGCACCGTGTGCTCGGAAATTGCGTTTGGGGAATACTGTGGGACATTTGCACCTTTAATTCCATGCTTTTTCATAGATTCAAGATCAAAATGATCATATCCTGCTGAGCTTGTGCATAGGTAACGGACTCCCATTTTTGCCATTTTTTCGAAATAGTCGGAATTCTCATGCTTGGGATTAAAATAAATGAGAGCCTCACAACCGTAATCTTTGATTTTGTCTAAGTTTTCGTAGGTGGGGGAACAGCCGAAATCTATCAGCTCAAGATGTTTGTCATATTTTTCTTTGTACGGCAAAAATCGTTTTGCTCCGTCTGTTGTGGTGCCGTATATACCAACTTTCAATTTATTTTACTCCTTTCTGTCTTCTGCAACTTTCTTCTTTCTTTCCTAAAAACAGAAAAGGCGTACTGCACCTTTCGATGCTGTACGCCTTTGAACAATCTCGATGTCAAAATGTTATCAGGAATTTTGAATCGTGTCAAATAAAACTATCTGTATTAAATTATGTGGTGCTGTGCTGTTTGAAAAATATATATAATATCCAACTTATATTAACATAGAAGCTTCTGATTTGAAAATTACGACGAGTTATATTCGGCTTGAATGCACTGAAACACATACAGTTTAGTGCTTTAATAAGTTGATAAAAAGCCTCGTTGTTGTGGTTATTGGCAAAATTAAGAATGCCTATCAAATTAATATGCAAATATATTGACAAATACCCTACAGGGGTATATACTGTTTCGGTATAGCATACCCCGTTGGGGTATATGCTGAGCCAGAGAAAGAAGCAAGGATAAAAGGTGACTAAGTGAAAAAAGAAAAAGCGATTCTTGTGATTGAGGACATGACCTGTATCAATTGTCAAAACAGAATAGAACGGACGTTAAAAAATACTGTCGGAATATCAAAGGCTTGTGTTTCATACAGCGAAGGGTGCACTGAAATCGAGTTTGACTCCCAAATAGTGACGCGTGAAAGAATAGTAAGCGTTCTCCGTGAGATTGGTTATTCAGCCGCAGATAAAAAGGAAAATGATTATCTAAAACATTTTAAAACAATAGTGACGCTTGCAATAATTATCTTTTTATACAGTGCGTTGCAACATTTTGGAGTTTTGAATTTGCTTGTTCCGACTAAGCTTGCCGATTCAAAGATGAGCTACGGAATGTTATTCATTGTGGGACTTCTAACATCGGTTCACTGCGTAGCAATGTGCGGCGGTATTAATCTTTCCCAGTGCATACTGGCAGGTAAATTTACCGACGGAAGTACTTCGAAAAATGTAATAATTAAGCCCGCTTTGCTTTACAATGCAGGCAGGGTCGTCTCTTATACTGCTATCGGTTTTGTTCTTGGTGGTATCGGTATGCTGTTAACAGGAGGTTCCTCTGACGGATTACCACTATTACTGCAAGGGATACTGAAAATAATCGCTGGACTTTTTATGGTGATTATGGGAATAAATATGTTGGGTGTGTTTCCACTTTTAAGACGGTTTCAGATAAGATTTCCTAAAAAGTCGGTTATGAAAATCGGTGCAAAAAAGAGAACAGAGAAAAGACCGTTTGTAGTCGGTGTTCTTAACGGATTTATGCCGTGCGGCCCTATGCAGTCCGTGCAGATTATAGCACTTGGCTCGGGGAATCCGATTTTGGGAGCGGTCTCCATGTTTATGTTCAGCATGGGTACTGTTCCGTTGATGCTTGGGCTTGGAGGATTGGTATCGGCACTTGGAAAGAAGTATACGGCAATTGTTATGAAAACAGGGTGTATACTTGTGGTGGTTCTCGGACTTGCTATGTTTTCTCAAGGCGCTGGATTAGCCGGAATAAGATTCAGTAATTTCTCTGGCGCATCAGATGTTGCCAATGAATCAAATATAGCGACGGTGACTGAAACAGGCGAGTTTCAGTATGTGGAAAGCAATCTGACATTCGGTAGCTATCCTGAAATCACGGTTTACAGCGGAATCCCCGTTAAATGGATGATAAACGTGCCTGACGATGTGATTAACGGATGCAATTATGAAATGACAATCGGTACATACGGAATAAATCATGAATTTGTGGCGGGGGAGAATATAATTGAATTTACCCCAACCGAATCGGGCAGTATTCAATATACCTGTTGGATGGGGATGATTTACGGAACTATAAATGTTATTGACGGAAAAGGAGATTAAAATGAAAAAGAAAATAATTATTAGCCTGTTGTCACTTGCGCTTACTGCTTCTTTGCTCACAGCTTGTGGGGATTCAGAAGAAAAAGCTTCGGCGAAAAAATACATAACTACGACCGCAGAAAACGGGGAGATTGTAATAGATACGGAGATTTTATCGGAGCATGCGATTTTTGTGAATTATAATTCTAATGGAACAAATATACAGCTTATAGCTGTTAATGCGTCTGACGGATTACCACGCTTGTCACTCAATACTTGTCAGGCGTGCAATCCCTCTCCAAAAGCTTATTTTGAAGAAGAAAACGGAAGACTTGTTTGTCAAAACTGTGGAAATATATTCACGATGGACAGCGTGGGCGAAAAGGCAGGTGGCTGTAATCCTATGAATATTGATTATGAAATCGAAGACAATAATATAACGGTAAGCACAGCGGTTTTAGACAGCTACGCAGACAAATTTGCATCGTGGAGCGGCACGTTGGAATAAAATAAGATGAAGTTATAATCTAAGACAGGCAAAAAATGAAAAAAACAGATAAAACAACAAAAAGCTGTTGATATTCAACTTTAATATAGTGTAGTATAAGATAAGAAAGGAGAAAACTAATGCATATAAGGGTAGAGAAAATTGCAAAGCGTGTGTCTGATTTGTGTGCCTTTAATTACATACATTAGTTAATAATTAAATGAGGATTTTATCGTGGATTGCCACAGCTTTATTTATCAGTGCGGGTATTGATTTAATCAAATTGATAGTTGTGCTTAGGAAATATCATAAATCGGAGAGAAAAAATGAAA
>CAVDQG010000081.1:0-7668 GCA_963611165.1 Bacteroides uniformis | reverse complement strand
TGGGCTCCGCCCACACCCGTTCGCTTTTTGAAAAAAGCGAAACCAAAAACTTTTGATTTTACTCAGCGATTGATTATTTCATACCGTAGGGGCGACCTTCGGTCGCCTTATCACCAAGGCAGTTTAAGGCATTTTTTGTTTTTAACTGCCTTTTCTGTTCTTTATTTATCTTTGTTTAAATCGGTCGGCTTGTCGGCTTAACTACGGGCGTTCCGCCCTAAAAATGCTCCGCATTTTTGGTTAAGCTTCCAAGCCTATATTTTTTTATTATCGCTTCGCTCTGTTTTTGTTATTTCTCTCTGTGCTTCGCTTTTCTCTTGTGGGCTCTGCCCACACCCGTTCGCTTTTTGAAAAAAGCGAAACCAAAAACTTTTGCTTTATTAGCAAGTAAACTGCTGCAAGAGAGGCTCACTGCCTATTACGGACAGCGAGCCTCTCTTGCCTTAAGATATGGATATTTCAACTTATTTGTAAAGCTTAATCGCTGTCTTACCGAACATTCCCGTCGGTTCGATGACACATCTTTCCTTGCCGAAAATGCCCGGCTTGGTATTGGCATTTCTCAGCGCAGTTGAAGCGATTTCGATATGAAGCGTATTCTTTCCCTTTTGGAGTGCGCTTGTTATATCGACAATGTATGGCGGTGTGATTCTGAATCCTGCTTCTTTTCCGTTCACGCTGACAGTCATACACTCAAACACGTTTTTTGCATAGAAAGTCGCTTTTGTCGGAAGCTCATCAATTTCAAACTCGGCATCGTACTTCATCACGCCTGAAAAATCACGATTGAACGAGGAAACGGGGACTAATTTGAAGCCTTCGATTGTTTCATTCTCATCTTTTCCGATTTCGCAAAGAGTGAGTTTATATGTATCAATGTCAATTTCTTTATCGAGAGTTACGTTAGGCTCGCTTTCGGCTGTGTCTGACGGATTCGACATAAGGATTATTGTCTCGTAGGGAGCGAGGGTTATATTTGCTTTTCCGTCTGTAACGTTGAACGTGACGGTTTTGTCGTTCATGGCGTCATATGATGCATAAGTGCCGTTTGGTATAAATAAATCGGTATCAACCGTTTCGGACAAAGATACGTTCATGAGTCCGTAAATATCTCTGCCGTCCTTTTCATAGTGATACATACGAAGATTCTCATCTCGCAAAGACGGAAATACCTCGTCATGAATATGTCTTCTTACAAGCTCTGCCGTAAGCTCATCAAGACTTACACACTCCGAATTTTTGATAATAGAATCGAGAAGCTCTGTTTTTGTTTTATTGAATCTTGTTTTCCCTGATATTCCGACAGGAAAGCTGCCGACAAAGAAGACTGGCAAGAGTGGATTTGCGTATATAAATTCTGCGGCGGCACAGGGGAGATACTCGCACTCGGGCACGATAAGGCATTTCATCGCACGACCGTTTATCTCGAGAATATCGTCATCAACCCTGCAGCCGTAGTATTTTTTATCGGTGAATACATCCGACGGAACGATAGTGAAATCAATCTGGTTTGTGAGAAGTTCTTTGCCGACCTTATAGCCTTTCATGGCGTTGCCTGCCCAGTCTGCTTCAGCTTCGTAGAGGACAGCCGCCTGAGATACATTTTTTCCGTCCGAGAAAATATTGCAGAGTCTGTCCGTATATTTCATAAGCTTGCAGAAATAAGGGAACTGCGGGTTGTTTCCTCTTGCGTAGAAATGCGGCGGACAGTCGGCATCGGGGTATTCTGCCATTGAAAAAGCATGCGGAACGAAGTAGTTTACGCCCTGCAAGACGAGATAGTCAACAAGCCACTTCATATTTTTGACGCCCAAGTGCCAGCCGTATGCACCGAAGTTCTCGCATAGGCATCTGCCGTTTTTCATGGGGTCAATGGCAGCCGCCGAGCCGCCAAGTTTGCCGAGCTGGTAGTGGTAAAATTCTCCGCCCAAATCCTGGAAACCCGGGTGACGGTTAACGTTATCGTTGCCAGGGGTAAGCTGAGAGCCGATGTTATCGATACCGGCAATGTCCTGTCCCTTCATTGCTCTGAAATAGTGACCGACGCCCTGACCCAAATGCATGTGAGCGTTTGAATCCTCGACAATGTGACCGATATATCTCACGCCGTGGGAGCGACACCAATCGCCGAGCTTACAGCTGAAATTCTTGCTGTAAAGCTTGCTGACAACATCCATGTAAGCGGTACGGATATTTACCTGCTTGCCGTTTTTTTCTTCTGCATATAAATACGGAATATCTCTGTAAAAATTCTTTCCGTAAGCGGCTTTCATGCATGCGTCAGCTTCTTTGCCCCAAGGAAGCGGCATTTTGATTCCGAGACGGTTGGAGTCATCGAAGCACTCGACATTGTAAAATCCCGGTTCGTCTGAGAAAAATCCCTGAATGATATTTCCGAAATACTCCTTGTAATGCTCATAATGCTTTTCGTAAACTTCATCTATAAGCACCTGAACGGAATCATTTTCAATATAGTTGATATAGTCGGGCTTTGCGCCTATATCGGTGGTGGAGAAGCTTACGTTAATTCTCCATGTGCCTGCGGGAACGTCCCAAGTGAGGTAACCGTCTGAAACACGATTTGTAATGTCAATCGGCTCGCCGTCAATTATATCGCCCTCAAGTATTTTCGATGCCGTGACCGACAGGAGCTTTGTTTCGTCAATATAAGGCTTGCTTGTCGGCTTGCCGAAGTCCATCCATGTGACCTGTTTTGTCGTGAGCAAATCAACGTCAACCTGAGCTTCAGGAACGGGGCCCGTTACATCGACAAACTGTGTATATAAAAATCTTCTGCACTTGTCGGGATTTTTTGCTATTCCGCCGTTTGCCATTCCCGTGGGGAAGTGGGCGTCATCCAAAATCCATATTGTCATATTTCGCTTTTTTGCTTCGTCAATGACAATATCGACATCGTGCCACCATCTTTCACCCGCAAAGTCAGGGTGCGGTCTTGCCTCGAGACAAACCGACTTGATGTTAGCTTCGTCTATTTTAGCCATTTCTGTTCGGATTACGCTTTCTTCTTCACCGCGCATCCATAAAAAGGGGAAAATATGATTATCCATTTCCATACCTCCGATTTTTGATACAGTGCTTACACACCTGATAATATCTTTGAGTATATTATAAAGCTGCTGAGAATTATAATCTTGTATGTTTTTATTGCCCAAATGGTAAATTTTTTACATCTTTTACTAAAAATTATTACCGAGAGACAAAATTGTGGTGAATAAGTCTATTTGAGATGGGGGAGTTTTGCAAAAAAAGGTAAAAATGAACTTGAGAGACCTAAAATTACCCCTGTATAGCACGATTGCATAAATTACAGTTGTATTTTTTTTTTTTTTTTTTTTTGATAAAATCAAATCATAAGGGGGTTATACTTATGAATAACAAATTTTGTCCGAAATGCGAAAATGAAATCAAAGACGAAACAAATAAATGCGAAAACTGCGGATTCGATTTCGTTAACATGGATTCAAAGCCCAAAAACAAAAGAAAACCGCTTATAATAGTGATTGCGGCAGTTTTTGTTTTGTTGGCAGGCGGATTTTTGTGGTCAATTGTTTCTGTTGGTGGTAATTTCAGTGAGGCGGCAACGATTATCAGTCATGGCAGTATTTCATGTTTTAATGAACATGATTGGATAGAAGCAACTTGCACTGAGGCTAAGCATTGCAAAAAATGCGGGTTTAGCGAAGGCGAAAAAACCGAGCATGAATGGGTTGATGGTACGTGTACCGAGCCAATGAAATGTAAGCTTTGCGGTGAAACAAAAGGCGAACCTTTGGGACATGAATGGATTAAGGCAACATGTACCGAACCCTCTGTTTGTGATAGATGCGGCGAAACAAAGGGAAATGCATTGGGACATACTTATGTCGATTATATTTGTACAACATGCGGAGATGTATCCTATTCGTACGATGATGTAAAGAATATAATAGAAATTGATAATTTACGATATTTTACGATAGGCGACAGTGCATATCATTACATGGATATAAAGAACTGTATGTCTGCCAGAACTATTAAATATGTATATTTGACGATAGAGTTTTATAATGCTGTCGGAGACGTGCTTCAAAATGAGGATGACGGAGCTTACTCTATGACTGTTGAATATACAGGTCCTTTAGGACCGGGTGAAACAGTCGAATCGTACGACTTTGGAAGCGTTTTTCACAATAGAAATTTTGATGGCACTATAAATTATTTGGAATGTGAGATTATCTATATGGATGGTACAAGTATTGTTTTGGATAAATATGATTGTCTCTCTTTCTGGGAAAATGAAGAAACAGAAAACGAGGATATTTAATTGAAATGTCATAATCAAAGCGTAAGCCACGGCTTGCGCTTTTTTCTATGTTAAAAAAAGGCGGATTTATCTAAAGTGTATACATAGATTAATTTGATAAAATGTATTAAAATCAGAGTATAAAGTGGAAAAATATGTAAAAAGTACATATTTAAGCTTAATCGTGTGGAACTGAATTAAAAACTATCAAGCTTATTTAAGCGAAAGGAACCAACCATGAGATATCAAAATCCGATAAGACGCGGAATGTATCCCGATCCGAGCATTGTACGTGTTCAAGAATATTTTTATCTTGCAAACTCGACTTTCGAGTATTACCCCGGCATTGCGATTTCAAGAAGCAAAGATCTCGTAAACTGGGAGAGTCTTGAGAGCGTTGCAAAGAAGCCGTGTCAGGCAGACCTCAGAACATCAAAATCAAACGAAGGTATTTTTGCCGTTTGCATTAGATATCACGAAAATCATTTCTATGTCGTAACCACAAACTTTGCCGAGTTCAAGACATTCATCATCAGAGGCACGCTGACAGCCGACAACAAAATCGACTGGGAGGAGACAAGAGCGGAGGTTAATGTCATGGGAATAGACCCAGACCTCTATTTCGAGGACGGAAGAACCTACCTCCAGTTCACGGGCTACATCGACGACAAGGGAACAAAGGCACTCCAGCAGGTGGAAATTAAGCTTGAGACGGGAGAGATTCTCCGTGGGCCGGAGATTATCAGCTACGGCACGGGCGGCAGAGATGTTGAGGGCCCGCATATCATCAAGAAGAACAGATTTTACTATCTTCTTGCCGCTGAGGGCGGAACAGGTGCAGGCCATATGATCACGATTTTCAGAAGTGAGAACCTCTGGGGGCCATATAAGGATGAGGACGGAGTAAATCCGCTGTTTACAAACCGTGACCGTGCGGAAGAGCCGCTTCAGAATATCGGACATGCCGACCTTTTCACCGATGTCAACGGCAACTGGTGGATGAGCTGTCTCGGTACTCACCCCGCTCATGTCGGATTCTCTCTCATCACAAATATCGGCAGAGAAACTCTTGTCTATCCCGTAATCTGGGACAGCGACTGGCCGAAGATTTATCACGGAGTTCCGACAGAGGAAGTCGACCTTGCGGATTTCCCGGAGCACGCAAAAATCGTAACCGAGCAGAAAAAGCAGGTATTCGAGGAAAATTTTGAGGGAAACAAGCTTTCAAACGACTGGCTTACTCTTCGTGACGGTCTCGGGGAAGATTTAACCGTATCAGACGGAAAGATGACAATAAACGGCAGAAACAAGGAACTTTCCGAGCTTGGCACGCCGTCATTTATCGGTCTTCGTCAGGCAGAACATAACGAAGAATTCACTGTTAAGGTTTCGAATGAAAGTGAAATCGGCGACGGCTTCTTTGCACTCGCAGTTGTTATAAACATTGACCACTTCGCTGAAATTACAGTTTCAAATTCTCAGGGCGGCGGATACGATATTCACAGAAGACAGAAGATTGCCGATGTCGAGATTAATAATCTTATCGGACATTTGGACGAAATGCCAACAGAATTAAAGCTTGTTAACAGCGGCGAAAAGAAGAATTTCTCTGCTTCTGACAGCAAGAATACCGTTTCTTTCGAGATGGACGCAATCAATCTTTCCAATGAGGCTCTTGCCGCACTCAATACGGGCGATATCGAGGGTGTTCATGTGTTCGGAAACGCTAAGCTTGTCGTAACAAAGGTTACACGTGCGTAAGAATAAAACAGGTGTGTAAATGAAACAATACGAAACATTTGAACTTAGCTTTAATGGCGAAAAGCCGACAGGCTCAGAGGCTCTTGCAGATATTACCGCCGTATTTACGTTGGACGGTGAAAGCAAGACCGTTAAAGGCTTTTATGATGGTGACGGGGTTTACAAGGTTCGCTTTTTGCCCCAAAAGACAGGAAACTACTCTTGGACTGTAAGAGGTGCAGTGAGTGCGTCGGGAAGTGAAGAGTGTGTGCCGTCGGAGAAGTCTCATGGCATGGTTGTCGCAGACGGCTGTGCATTTAAGTATGAGGACGGAGAAAAATTTCTTCCGTTCGGTACTACGATTTATGCTCTCGTTCATCAGGACGAAGAAGTCATCGAAGAAACCTTTAAGTCACTCGAGAAATCTCCCTTTAATAAGGTAAGACATTGCATTTTCCCGAAGAGCTACGATTTCAACCACAACGACCCGAAATATTATCCTTTCGAGAAAGACGAGAGCGGCAATTGGGATGTTAACCGCCCGTGTTATGCATATTGGAATCACCTCGAGAAGAATATAGTTCGCTTGGGCGAAATGGGAATCGAGTCTGATTTAATTCTCATGCATTCCTATGACAGATGGGGCTTTGCGTTCCTCAGCATGGAAGAAATTGCAGTCTACATCGAGTATGCGATGAGAAGACTTGCCGCATTCCCGTATGTCTGGTGGAGCATGGCAAACGAGTATGATTTTCTATTTAATCACAAGCTCGAGGATTGGTACGAGATTGAAGAAATGATAGTCAAAAACGACCCGTACCATCATCTGCTCAGCAACCACAATGGAATGAAAATCTACGATTTCTCAAGACCGAATATCACTCATTGCTCAATTCAAACGAACGCCATGCATAAGGTGGACGAGTGGAGAAATAAATATAATAAACCCGTGATAATAGACGAGTGCTGTTACGAGGGCGATATCGAGCACGAGTGGGGAAGTATTTCTGCATTTGAAATGACGGACAGATTCTGGAAAGGATGCGTCAAGGGCGGATATGTCACCCATGGCGAAACCTATTATAACGATGAAGAAATTCTCTGGTGGGCAAAGGGCGGAAAGCTTCACGGTAAAAGCCCCGAGAGAATAGCTTATCTTAAAGAGTTAATGTATTCGCTTGACGCACCGCTTGAGCCTTGGAACGAGCCGATGTTCGAGGAGTTCAACAATGTGACAGAAAAAGCGGTCAAATCTGACGTGCCGCCGTTCTTTGCATTGATGAATTCGCTGTCGGAAGAAGAAAAAGAAAACCTCAAGTGGAAAAACGGCGCATGCGCAGGACATATCGGAGAAAACTTCTTCATAAAGTATTACGGAAGATATTGCCCGAGAAAAGCGGCATTCAGATTGCCGAAAGACAAAAGCTACAAAATCGAGGTAATCGACGTCTGGGAGATGACGAGGAAAACTCTTTGCGAGAATGTCAGCGGAAAAGTACCGCTTGAATTGCCCGCAAAAGAGGGAATAGCAGTCATAGCAACCAAAACGGAAGATTAAAGCAATAAAAGTTTTTGGTTTCGCTTTTTACAAAAAGCGAACGGGTGTGGGCGGAGCCCACGAGAGA
>CAVDQG010000080.1:474-7737 GCA_963611165.1 Bacteroides uniformis | reverse complement strand
AAATACCGACCTCCTATCGTTAGATTTTTAGGTCTAACTTTTGGGGGTCGGTACACTCTAAGAAAGAGAGCTCTCCGTTTTTGCTGTGAGAAAGCGAAAAATTATCAAGATTCGATTATTGTGCACCAAAACTTACACAATCAAGACGGTCTTGACAAATAACTGTATCTTTTTTTAATCATGTATGATATTATTGAAAAGTAAACAAAAAAGACCCGTTTTAGCGGGTCTGAATTGCACAATGCAGTTGTGGTTGTCTGAGCAACAAGCTGAATAAACTTCACACAACACCGTTGTGAGTTGCATAAGCACGGTTTGAATAAATTTTTATTTGAACCTATAGTGTAATTTCATAAGTAAAACTACACCAGTATACTAACATGTAAATTTAAATTTGTCAATAAAAATTCAGCAAGGAGAAAATAACAATGTCAGAGAAAATTACAAAGAATGAGAACAAAGATTACTATTTGGGACTTGATATCGGCACAAATTCCGTAGGTTGGGCTGTGACAGATACTGCCTACAATGTTTTGAAATTCAAGAAGAAAGAAATGTGGGGCATAAGACTTTTTGATGAGGCAAGCACTGCAGAGGAAAGAAGAACTTACCGCACGTCTCGCAGAAGAACTCAAAGAAAATCTGAGAGACTTAAGCATCTTGAAATGCTTTTCAGCGAAGAAATCGCAAAGGTCGATCCGTCATTCTTTATCAGGCTTCATGAGAGCAATCTGTATCTTGAAGACAAGAGTGGATATGTTCCTTACAGTGTTTTTGCTGATGCAAATTACACGGATAAGGATTATCACAGAGATTTTGCGACCGTTTACCACCTGAGAAGAGAGCTCATAGAAAACAGTAAGCCGCACGATGTGAGACTCGTGTTCCTTGCACTTCATCACATCATAAAGAACCGCGGACATTTTCTGTTTGATTATCCGTACGATAATAAGTCATCAAATGATTTTAATACAGTGTATGATGAATTAAAAAATTATATCAGTGAAAGCAAAGAAAACGATGAATTTGATGAATTAGATTTTGAGCTGGAGAATATCCAAAATCTTAAAGATAAATTGGCAGATACAAATCTGAGCAAGAAGGAAAAAACAAAAGAGCTTGCCAAGATTTTCGATATTAAAGAAAAAGACAACAAAGCACAATATAGTATTCTTAAGCTTATGTGCGGCTGCAGTGTAAAGCTTGTTGATATTTTCGGCGAAGAATTGTTTGACGATGACAATGCAAAAAAGGAGACAATTTCCTTTGCTGAAAAATATGAGGAAAAAGAAGAGAACTATGAATCATTGCTCGGAGATAAATTTGAACTGATACAGAAGATTAAAGCGGTATATGACTGGGCACTGCTTACCGATATTCTCGGGGATTTCGAGTATCTGTCAGAGGCTAAGGTCGCTAAATATGAAGAGCACAAAGAAGACTTAAAAACATTGAGACATTATGTAAAAAAATATCTTCCCGAGAAGAAAGAAGAGATTTTCGAAAAAGGCGGAAAAGAACATAACTATGTAGCGTATTCCAAGCATAACAAAAACAGAGAAGTCATGGGAGTGCTCGAAAAAAGCTGTACCCAGGCGGAATTTTGTGAGTACCTCAAAAAGGTATTGGGTAAAGATTGCCTGAGCGATGAAGAAGAATATATAAAGATGTTTAAAAGAATTGCTGACGGCTCATTTATGCCAAAGCCGGTAAGCAAGGATAACGGCGTCATCCCCATGCAGGTAAACGAAAAGGAGCTTGTGAAAATTCTCGATAATGCCAAGGGATATTTGCCGTTCTTAAATGATAAAGACGATAATGGAATATCGGTTTATGACAAGATAATCAAAATCTTTGAATACCGCATTCCTTATTTCGTCGGACCGCTTAACAAGCATTCATCGAAAGCATGGCTCGTGAGAGGAGACGAAAAAATCTATCCGTGGAATATCGAGAAGGTAGTCGATTACGACAAGTCGATGGAGAAATTTATCGAAAATCTTACAAGCAAATGCACATATTTGCCGACTCAGGATGTTATTCCGAAAAACTCACTGCTTTACAGCGAATTTTGCGTGCTGAACGAGATAAATAATATCACTCTTGACGGCAAGAAAATTGATGTCAAGACGAAGCAGGAAATTTTCGAGAATTGTTTTAAGAATCATTATAAAGTTTTAAAAAGGGATATCGTGAAATTTCTGAAAACAACAAAGGGGTTTGAATTTGAGGTAATAGGCGGAATAGATGATAAGATTAACTCTTCGTTAAAATCATACAACGACCTGAAAAAATACAATTTGTCTGATGAGGAAAAAGAAGACATCATCAAGGATATAACCATTTTCTCCGACGATAAAAAGGGACTGAAAAAGAGGCTGAAAAGCAGGTTCGGCGAAAAGCTGAGCGAAGATGATATAAATAAGATTGCAAAGCTGAAATATAAGGGTTGGAGTAATCTCTCGAGGGAGTTTTTAACAGGGATTACTGCGGTCTATAAGAAAACGGGCGAGGTGCTGAATATAAGAAAAGCACTTTGGGAGACAAACTATAACCTTATGTCTGTTCTTTACAGCGCAGATTTTTCTTGTGACGGAAAGGAGAACAAAACATTTAACGACAAGGTCAGTGAGATGAATTCTTTTGACGCGAACATGAGTTTAGACGAAATCGTGGACGACATCAACGTTTCTCCGCTCGTGAAAAGATCTGTTAAGCAGGCTCTTTTGATAACCAAGGAGATTGAGAAGGTTATGAAGTGCCCGCCCAAGAAGATTTTTGTCGAAGTGCCGAGAGAAAAAAGTGACCCAAAGAAAAAGAAAAGGTCTGTTTCGAGAAAAGAAAATCTGAAAAAACTGTATGAATCGTGCAAAAAAGAATATAAGGAACTCTATGAAAGCCTTGAGGGCATGGAAGAAGACAGGCTTAAATCCGATAAGCTTTATCTTTATTTTACTCAGTTTGGCAGAAGCATGTATACGGGAAAGAAAATCGAACTTGAAGATTTGATGGATAAAAACAAATGGGATATAGACCATATTTATCCTCGGTCAAAGATAATGGACGACAGCCTTGATAACAGAGTTCTTGTAGAGAAAGATGTTAATTCAGAAAAGACGAATAAGTATCCTCTTGATGCAAAAACTAGAGAAAATATGCAGGGCTTCTGGAAAACTTTGCTTGATAAAAAGCTTATAAGCAGAAATAAATATGAGAGACTGGTGAGAAACACTCCTTTGAGTGAAGAAGAGCTTTCTGCGTTTATTTCACGCCAGCTTGTGGCAACTCGCCAATCGACAAAGGCGGTTGCGAATATACTCGAGAGTCTGTATCCCAAGCCAACGACGGAGGTGGTGTATGTTAAGGCGGCTTTGGTTAGCGAATTCCGCCACGAATTCGATTTGCTCAAGTGCCGTGAGGTGAATGACCACCACCACGCAAAGGACGCTTATCTGAATATAGTTGTCGGTAATGTCTATAATGTAAGAATTACTCACAATAAGAAAAACTTTATTGAGCGTTTGCAGAAGAATGATAAAAATTACACCGTAAAGCTTGAATCGATTTTCAAACATGATGTAAATGGAGCATGGACGGCAAAAGGCAAAGAAAAGTCTATTTCGACGGTAAAGAAAGTCATGAAAACCGATAATATTCTCTATACCCGTTATGCGTTTAAGCAAAAGGGAGGTTTGTTTGATCAAAATATAGTTAAGAAAGGCAAAGGACAGGTTTCAATTAAGGAGAACAGCCCACGAAGCGACATAAGTAAATACGGCGGTTACAACAGCGCAGCATCTACCTATTTCTCACTTGTTAAATATAAGGATGGCGAGGATACACACATCAGATTGGTTCCGATTGACTTATACGAAGAGAGCAAGTATTTGGCTTCACCGAAAGAATATGTAGAAAGATGTATATCTGAAATTGAATCAAAAAAAGATTCAAAAAAGTTTAACGGTCATGCTTATGAAATACTTATACCGTGCATTAAGTACGGAGCATGTCTTTCGGTTAACGGCTGCAGAATGCATGTAAGCAACAAAAGTGGTGAATCCATCGGATGCAAACCTGGTTATCAGCTTATTCTCGGTTATGAAAACGAGAAATATATAAAGGGCTTAATGAAGGGACTTGGAAAAGATAAAAAGGATGAAAAAGAAGACTTGTTTACTGAGGATATTCTTAAGAGATACAAAATATCAAAAGAAAAAAATCTCGAGTTATACGATATTCTGACAGATAAGCTCCAATTAAACATATACAATAAATTAGATAAAGTCATGAAAGACTTGCAAAACGGCAGAGAGAAATTTATCGCACTTGATTTGAACAAACAAGCAGAGGTCATTTGTCAAATATTAAAAATGCTTAAATGCGATGTTAATAAAGCAAATCTGACTTCAATTGGAGGTAAGGGAAAAACGGGTACTATGTCTCTTGGCATGAAGTTGACAACAAAGAACAATAAAAGTGTAGAATTAATCGACCAGTCGGTCACGGGGCTCTTCGAAAAGAAAACCGAGCTTTTGAATTTATGAGTGAGGTGAGAACAGAATGAGCTGGCGAACTGTCGTGGTAACAAAACCGTCCAAGCTTGACTATTCAATGGGATATATGGTCGTGAGAACTGTGGAAAACACCCTTAAAGTGCATTTGAGTGAGATTTCCGTTCTCTTGATTGAGAACACGGCTTGTTCTCTCACATGTGTGCTTTTAAGCGAGCTTGCCTCCAAGAAAATCAAGGTTATATTCTGCGATGAAAAGCGCAATCCTCAAAGCGAGTTGATGTCATATTACGGAAGTCATGACTGCAGTCAAAAGGTTAAAAATCAAATTGCGTGGAACGAGATTTCAAAGCAACAGGCTTGGACTGTCATCGTAGCGAGAAAAATTAAACATCAGTCGGCTCTTCTTGCCTTTTACGGGCTTGAAGAGGCGGCTATGCTCGATAAATACATAGAGGAGCTTGAATTTTACGACGCAACCAACAGGGAGGGTCATGCCGCAAAGGTCTATTTTAACGCTATGTTCGGAAAAAGCTTCACGAGAAGTGATGATAATCCGACAAACGCAGCTCTGAACTACGGCTACGCCGTTATACTTTCCTGCTTTAACCGTGAGGTGGTTTCTTGCGGTTACTTAACGACCCTCGGACTTTTTCACGGCAATATGTTCAATCAGTTTAATCTGAGCTGTGACCTGATGGAACCGTTTCGCCCTATTGTGGATAATACGGTAAAAAATATGGCACCGCTGAAATTTGAGAAAGACGAAAAGAAAGCCGTTCTGTCGATTTTGAATAAAGAAGTATTTATCGACGGCAGAACCAACACCTTGATAAATGCGATAAAAATCTATTGTATCAGCGTTTTTTCGGCAATCGAAGAGAATGATGTATCGCTTATCAAATTTCCAACAATCAGTTTTGAGTTATGAGCTATAGATTTATGAGAGTAATAGTATTTTTCGACCTTCCTGTCACAACAAAAAAGGACAGGCACGAGTACTCTGTTTTCAGGAGATTTCTCATCAAGAGCGGATTTATGATGATGCAGGAATCCGTCTATTGCAAGCTTGCGTTAAATCAAAATGCGGCAAATCTTATACGGGACTCGGTAAAAAAGAATAAACCGAATAAAGGTATTGTTCAGATGCTGACTGTCACGGAAAAGCAGTTTTCAAAAATGGAAATGGTGGTCGGCTTTTCAAAAAGCAATGTTATTTCAAATGATGAAAGGCTGTTGATATTATGATGTATGCTTACAAATATCTTAATGACGCCGTGAGTTTTGAGGAGGGCAAGATACAGGTGCTTGTCATCGAGAACAAAAAGATTTTCAGGCAAGCCCTGCGTTCTTTCTATGACGACACAATCGAAGAATTATTTACCTTTTCAGAGAATTTTGAACCGTTCGATTTCAGCAAAAGAGGCTATTTTATTCCTGATCCTATGAATTTGGATTTTCAAAACAAAAAGCTGTCCAACAAGATAATGTCTGTCATAGGGCAAACGGCAATAGATGAATATTACGATGATTTGAGATCGATTCAGTCTGCTCTTTTCGAGCTTTTCGGAAAAATAAACCAAATATATGACTATGAATACGATTCGGATATAGATATAGAATTTCAGTCTATCCTCAAGTTACTTCATTTCAATATTGATACTTCGTCACGGGGAGCCGCCGAGCTTCTCGTGACCTACATCATAAAGCTCAATAAATATCTGAAATTCGATTTGTTTGTTATAAACGGTTTATACGATTATTTTGACTTTGAAGAGATTGAGAATATCTGTGAAACGCTGGCTTATTACCACATAAATATACTGATTTTGTCTTCTTCAAAGCCCGAAAGAATATCAGAGTATGAGCGATTAAATATTCTGGACGCCGACCTCTGCGTTATAGGCAATTATTCGGAAGATGATTATTGACAAATAATAAATTTGAGATTACAATAACCACAGGGTCTAGTGAAATTGCCCTGTGTATTATAGTGGCACAGCTTATTCTAAGTTTGAACTTTAAAATTTGAGGGTTTGAGAATAGTGTAATTTCATAAGGTAATAAAACCTTTTCGTCACCGACTGAATGGCACTCAAAGTTTGAGAATAGTGTAATTTCATAAGGTAATAAAACCAAACGAGTTATCGAATATGCGATGAACGAGGTTTGAGAATAGTGTAATTTCATAAGGTAATAAAACGGCCACTCGATGAAATGCTTACCGTGTGCAGTTTGAGAATAGTGTAATTTCATAAGGTAATAAAACCAGGCAAGGTTGTTTTCCGCAAAGGAGAGCGTTTGAGAATAGTGTAATTTCATAAGGTAATAAAACCGTCACGATCAGGCAGATTCATTCGTTTTGGTTTGAGAATAGTGTAATTTCATAAGGTAATAAAACCCCCGAGCTTCTCTTAAGCTCAAAGTTGATGTTTGAGAATAGTGTAATTTCATAAGGTAATAAAACATGTACTCGTCAATGGCTGTACACCGAATGTTTGAGAATAGTGTAATTTCATAAGGTAATAAAACCTGTTAGATGAATTTGGTGCAAAGTTTGATGTTTGAGAATAGTGTAATTTCATAAGGTAATAAAATAAGCCGAAGGGAGCAAATGGAGTTTTTGAAGTTTGAGAATAGTGTAATTTCATAAGGTAATAAAACTAACGGCGGCAATATATCAGTTTATCGAGGGTTTGAGAATAGTGTAATTTCATAAGGTAATAAAACTATGTAATGGGGGTATATAATG
>CAVDQG010000080.1:0-464 GCA_963611165.1 Bacteroides uniformis | reverse complement strand
AATAAAACAATTGTGTGACCTTTATTTATCAGCGCAGTTTGGGAATAGTGTAATTTCATAAGGTAATAAAACAACGGCATCCAGGCATCTTGCCGTGTCTGCTTGTTTGAGAATAGTGTAATTTCATAAGGTAATAAAACTGTAAACTTCTTCTTCTGTGATTTCGCACTGTTTGAGAATAGTGTAATTTCATAAGGTAATAAAACTCCGAAAAATCCTTAAATATCGCCTCCACGTTTGAGAATAGTGTAATTTCATAAGGTAATAAAACATCGCGGAGTTAAAAACATTCAAAGCGATTGTTTGAGAATAGTGTAATTTCATAAGGTAATAAAACTTTCACTTAATTCCAATACCAACCACTCCTGTTTGAGAATAGTGTAATTTCATAAGGTAATAAAACTTCTTCCTCGTTTAGATTATTAAGATAAAGGTTTGAGAATAGTGTAATTTCATAAGGTAAT
>CAVDQG010000079.1:0-7956 GCA_963611165.1 Bacteroides uniformis | reverse complement strand
ATCGTCCACAAGCCGGCATCCGTTAAAAAGGTGTCGGCTTTTTTGCGTGAGGATGTAACGAAGCTCGATAAATATATTGCTCAGGCCGATTTCTTAAGAAAGACGGGTATAAAGACGGTTTCGGAGCTTGACGGATATAAAGCCGGCAAGGAAAAAGAAATCGTCACTCTCACCGAAAGCCGCACGGAACTGAAAAATGAACTCAAACGACACAAACGCAAAGGCGACGAAAAAAGTGCCGATGAAACAAAGAGCCGTATAGCTGAGCTTTCAAAAGAGATACGCACCTGCCGAAAGGAAATCACGCTTTGCACGGATATAGCAGAAAGGTCCGTGCAGGTACAGCAAAACCTTGAGCAGATCAAAGAAAACGAGAGAAAGGAGACAAACGAACATGAGCTATTCATCGGGAGAAGCAGCCGAACAGGTCGTGAGAATGACGCTGAACGGAGTTGAGGTTGCCGCAAAGCTGGCGGGCAAAGGCGCAGAGCGTCTTGCCATTCTGCTCTATGCGGTACTCAAGGATCAGAAAAAGACACGCGGTAAAACAAGACTTACCAATATGCTCAGAAGTGGAAAAGAGCTTAAGGTCTTTTCGATTGATGACAAGGATCTTTCGAGATTCTGCTTTGAGGCGAAGAAATACGGCGTTCTCTACTGCGTGCTCAAAGACAAAACCGTAGAGGACGGTCACACCGATGTTTTTGTAAGAGCGGAGGACGCAAGTAAGCTCAACCGCATTTTCGAGCGTTTCGGTATCGCTACCGCCGATATCGGCACGGCAAGAACCGAGATTGTAAAGGCCAAGGAGGAGCAGTCAAACACGGATATCCCCGTACCTGATAGAAACACCACCGAAAAGGATAAAGACGAGGCATTCCTTGATGCCCTGCTTTCTCCGATGCCGAACAGGGAGGAGGCACAGAAGCAAAACCCCACGCAAGGCCCGGAGATAAAATCCCCTCAGTCCGAGCCTACATTAAAGCGGCAAAGGAGAACCGACAGGGGTATCTCTGATTCGGCGGACGCCCGTCCATCTGTCAGAGAGCAGATGAAGGAGATCCGCGAGGAACAGAGACAGCGTGCGGAGAAAGCGGCGGCAAAGAGCCGCGATACACTACCTCGAGAAACACAGCACATTGATGTGCCGAAAAAAACAAAGGAGAGATAACAAATGGAAAACTACGATGATATTTTCAACGCAAGTAAATCGAGCAAAGACAAGAACAGGAGCTTTACCTCGTTCAATAAGGACGAGTGGGCGGCTCAGAAAAAGCAGGAGCGTGACAACGCATTCAAGATGATTGATGACACTGCCCTGCGAATGGCCGGCGACAGTAAGCTGTTTCAGGACTATCTTGATGTACAGGCTTACTTCGACCGATATTCCGTCGGCAACGCACTGCTCATCACGGCGCAGAAGCCCGATGCAAAACAGCTTGCCGATTTCAAGGGCTGGAAGGACAACAATGTTTTCATCAAAAAGGGCGAAAGCGGCATTGTTCTTCTTGAACCCGGCGAGGAATACACCAAGGAGGACGGCACGGTCGGCGTGAGCTACAACACGAAAAAGGTGTTTGATATTACCCAGACCAATGCGACCGCGAAGGAACGACCGGGCGTAAAGTACGATAATCGCCTGCTTCTGAAGGCGATTATCAATAACGCGCCCTGTGTTATGGAAATAAGCCACAATCTGCCGGACGGCATTAACGCATTCTATCGCCCTGAGGACAAAAAGCTTCTCGTAAGAGCGGGGCTTGAAGCCAAGGATATCTTCAGGGGTATTTCTCAGGAGCTCGCCCATGCTCACCTTGATAAGGGTGACTACGACAGACACGACCATGCGTTTACCGGCTACTGCGTATCGTATGTGCTTTGCAGTCGATACAATGTCGCGAAGGACAGCTTCAGTTTTGAGAGACTTTCCGAAGCGCTGTCCGGTATGGACGCAAAGAGTGTCCGTGCGGAGCTTACCAAAATCAGAGATACGGCAAATGAGATTTCAAGCGACATGGCTAAGGTACTCGACCGGAACAAAAAGCCGAAGGATCGCAGCGATGAAGCACGATAAGGAGGAAATGAAATGGCGGAAGAAAAGAAAATCGTAACGCTGGATGACTTTGAGCAGCGGCTTATGGTCAGCGGGCTTATGGATTTCAGAAACGATCTTCTAAGGGACGAAAAACCCACGGAGGATATTAACGACCTTATCTTAAAGGTCATCGATGCCCCGACTAAGAAAGAAAAGCGGAGAGCCGACCGTGAAGCACGATAAGCTCTCAAAGCCAAATATCATTCTCTACTCTTTAGGCGTAATACCCGTTGTGTGGCTTGCGCTCCTGATTGCACCGTATATGGCAGGCGGACTGCCGGGACTAATCGAACAGTTCGGTACCGTAATGCAAAACCCGTTCAAAATACAGTTTTGTGAGGACAGCCTGAAAACTGTCCTCATTTTGCTTTTAATCTACGGACTTGCAATCGGTATCTATCTTTCAACGGAGAGCAACTACAGACGGCGCGAGGAGCACGGCTCGGCAAAATGGGGCACGCCGGGCTCGGTAAATAAGAAGTACGCCGACAAGGAGACAGAGAAAAACAAGCTCTTAACGCAGAATGTTTCCATAGGCTTAAACGGCAGAAAGCACCGCCGAAATCTTAATGTACTTGTGTGCGGCGGTTCGGGTGCAGGTAAAACTCGTTTTTTCGCAAAGCCAAATATTATGAATGCCAATACAAGCTTCGTTGTGCTTGATCCCAAAGGCGAACTGCTGCGCGATACCGGAAATCTGCTGAAGGAAAAGGGATATGAAATCCGTGTGCTTGACCTCATAAATATGGACAAGAGCTACTGCTACAATCCCTTCGTGTATCTGCGTGACGATGAAGACATTCAGCGAATGACGACAAATCTGTTTCAGAACACAACGCCTAAGGGCAGTCAGACGCAGGACCCGTTCTGGGATCAGACAGCGGCAATGCTGTTAAAAGCTCTTGTTTCCTATCTCCATTATGAAGCACCGCCTGAGGAGCAGAACTTTCCGATGGTCATGGAGATGATTCGTGCCGGTGATGTTAAGGAAAATAACGAGGAATATACCTCCGTGCTTGACGAGCTCTTTGAGCGGCTGGAGGAGAAAAATCCGGAGCATGTCGCGCTTAAATATTATCGCGACTACCATTCCGGCAGCGGCAAGACACTGAAATCCATTCAGATTTCCCTTGTGTCGAGGCTTGAGAAATTCAATCTCGAATCACTTGCCGGTATCACACAGACCGATGAAATGGATCTTGGTTCGTTGGGAGAAAAGAAAACGGCTATCTTCGCCGTTATCCCCGACAACGACAGCTCATTTAACTTTCTTGTCGGTATGCTTTATACACAGCTGTTTCAACAGCTATATTACAGTGCCGATTCCGTTCACGGCGGCAGACTTCCCGTCCATGTCCACTTCGTTATGGACGAATTCGCTAACGTGGCCTTGCCGTCTGACTTTGAAAAGCTGCTCTCAACAATGCGTTCGCGTGAGATTTCCGTATCGATTATCATACAGAACCTTGCGCAGCTGAAGGCGTTGTTTGAAAAGCAATGGGAGTCAATCGTCGGCAATTGCGATGAGTTTCTCTATCTCGGCGGCAATGAGCAATCGACACACGAATATGTATCAAAGCTGCTCGGCAAGGAGACCATCGACACAAACACCTACGGTCGGTCGCGAGGCCGAAACGGCAGCTACTCAACAAATTATCAGTTGGCGGGTCGAGAACTCATGACCCCAGACGAAGTGCGTATGCTTGATAACCGCTACGCACTTCTTTTTATTCGCGGTGAGCGGCCTATACAGGACTTGAAGTATGACATTCTTCATCATCCGAATGTGGCACTGACCACTGACGGCGGTGCACCTGCATATGTGCACGGTGAGGATACCCGCAGTATTGCTTCACTGGAGTTCAGCTTTAACGAAAAGGATGTTAAGGCGGCGGCTCCGTTTGAAGCAGAACAACACGACTTCGTGCTCTACTCAGAAGAGGAGCTTGAAGAAATAATCAAAAAACAAATCGAAAAGGAGAAACAGAACAATGAAAAATCTCAATCTTAAGAAGAACAACAAGAACACGCTCGAAACTCCGAGCAAGGTAAAGAGAGGCTTCCGCTTCTATGCGGCGGCGGTGCTCAGCCTGACACTGGTACTCGGCATGAGCGTGCCGGCATTTGCCGCAGGCGACCCCATTACCGTAATCAACAACCTGTCCGATTTTATCTTCGGACTCATCCGCGCCGTCGGCCTTATCCTGCTCGGCTGGGGCATTGTGCAGGTCGGACTTTCCTTCCAGAGCCACGACCCGTCTCAGCGTTCCAACGGTTTTCTGACCCTTGCCGGCGGCATCGTCATCACCTTCGCAAAGGAAATTCTTGACCTTATCGTGGGTTAATCCGGTTTCCGACACAAGGGGCGGTCTCACTAAGAGATCGCCCCGAAGGGAGGTGTTTGAATGTCGGACAACTGGGTAGTACAGAACCTCGAAAATGCCCTTGAGGTTTGGAACAACAAGCTGTCTGAAATATGGCAGCTGATAACACAGTCTCCCGAAACCTTCAAGGGAGGCTCAATCTGGGCGGTAGTTACGGATATTCACGGAGCACTGCAGGCAATCGGCTACGCACTGCTTGTACTGTTCTTTGTGGTAGGCGTAGTTAAAACCTGCGGCTCATTTACGGATTTGAAGAAGCCTGAGCACGCGGTAAAGCTCTTTGTTCGCTTCGCAATCGCAAAAGGGCTTATCACCTACGGCATGGAGCTTATGATGGCGATTCTTGAAATTGTTCAAGGCGTTGTCAGCACGATTATGAACTCGGCGGGCTTCGGCTCACCGCAGGCAACGGTATTGCCGAGTGAGATTGTAACGGCAATTGAGGACTGCGGCTTCTTTGAGTCAATTCCCCTTTGGGCGGTAACGCTCATCGGCGGCTTGTTCATATGGGTGCTGTCATTCGTAATGATACTGAGCGTTTATGGGCGCTTTTTCAAAATGTATATGTACACGGCGATTGCGCCTGTGCCTCTGTCATCCTTCGCGGGTGAACCGTCACAGAATATCGGCAGAAGCTTTCTGAAAAGCTACGCATCTGTTTGTCTGGAAGGTGCGATTATCGTGCTTGCCTGCATTATTTTCTCCGTGTTTGCGTCCAGTCCGCCGGTGGTTGACCCCGACGCAGCGGCGGCAAGCATGGTGTGGAGCTATATCGGAGAGCTTATCTTTAATATGCTGATTCTTGTCGGCTCGGTAAAGATGGCAGACAGGCTTGTTAAAGAGATGATGGGAATCTGAGGTGCGTCATGGCAAAAAGAATACTGAAGCAGTGGCGCGGGTATACCGTCAGCGATTGCGATTGCAAATATTGTCTATATTACGGCGGGAGAAAGAACGGTGAAGTAAACTGCCTTACAGAAGAATGTGTCTGTAAAGCAGAGCTCCGTGAGGCTCTGCGCCAGGAAAGGATTGAAAATGGAAGTAAAAATCAATAGAGAGATTCGAAATTACACCGAATCCATGTTTTTCGGACTGTCCATGCGACAGTTCGTTTTTTCTATACTGGCCGTTGGTGTGGCTGTGGGGCTGTACTTTTTCTTAAAGCCCTATGTGGGTACGGAGACCATCTCCTGGATGTGCATTCTCGGTGCCGCGCCTTTTGCGGCAATGGGTTTTGTTACCTACAACGGCATGACGGCTGAACAGTTCCTTTGGGCATGGCTTCGAAGTGAGATGCTTGAACCGAGACAGATTAAATTTGAGCCTGTAAACCTCTACTATGAGGTGCTCAAGGACACTATCGACGAACACGAAAAGGAGGCTTTGAAGAAGCATGATAAAAAGCATTAAAGCAATATTGGCACAGGACAAAGAGAAATTCAAAGTGCCGAAAAAAGTGCAGGACCTTATCCCAATCAAGTGTGTCTGGACGGATGGCATTTTCAAGGTCGGGAATAAGTTCACCAAGACATTCAAATTTACGGATATCAATTACCTTGTAGCAAGCCGCGAGGATAAAGAGAGTATGTTTCTGACATATTCGGAGCTTCTAAATTCTTTGGACAGCGGAGCTACCACAAAGATAACCGTGAACAATCACAGGCTGAACAAGGCGGATTTTGAGGATTCCATTCTTATGCCGCTCAAAGGAGATGACCTCGATGAATACCGCACCGAGTGCAACGATGTTGTGCTCGATAAGGCTACCGGCGCAAACGGTATCACACAGGAAAAGTATGTAACAATCTCCGTAGCTAAGAAGGATATTGAGGAGGCACGGTCTTATTTTGCAAGAGTCGGAGCCGATCTCGCAGCACACTTTGCAAATCTCGGTTCTAAATGCGCACCGATGACTGCGGTAGAAAGACTGCGTATTCTGCATGATTTCTACCGTCCGGGTGATGAAACGGCATTCGCTCTCAATATCAAGAATCAGGCCCGTCTCGGTCACGATTTCCGCGACTATATATGTCCCAACAGTATTGAGCGGGGCTCTGACTATATCAAGCTCGGTGAGCAGTACGCAAGAGTGCTGTTTCTCAAGGACTACGCAAGCTATATCAAGGACAGTATGTTCTCGGAGCTTACCGAGCTTAACCGAAATCTCATGCTATCGATTGACATTATCCCCATCCCCACGGATGAAGCGGTGCGTGAGGTTGAGCGCCGACTTCTCGGTGTCGAGACCAATATCACCAACTGGCAGAGAAAGCAGAATCAGAACAACAACTTCAGTGCCGTTGTGCCGTATGATATGGAACTTCAGCGTAAGGAGTCGAAGGAGTTCCTTGATGACCTGACCACCCGTGACCAGCGTATGATGTTCGCAGTTGTTACTATGGTTATCACGGCGGACAGCAAGGAACAGCTTGACGCGGATACCGAAACCGTACAGGCTACGGCGCGTAAGCACATGTGTCAGATGGCGGTGCTCAAATTTCAGCAGACAGATGGGCTAAGCACTGTTTTGCCAATCGGGGCGAGGAAGATTAACGCATTCCGTACTCTCACAACCGAGAGCCTTGCCGTGCTCATGCCCTTCAAGGTGCAGGAGATTATGGATAAGGGTGGTATTTACTATGGCGAGAACGCTATCTCACACAATCTCATTATGTGTAATAAAGAGAACCTCTTGAACCAGTCAGCATTCGTGCTCGGCGTTCCCGGTTCGGGTAAGTCGTTCTCGGTTAAGGAACAGATCGCGTTCCTGATTCTCAACACGGACGATGACATCCTCATCTGCGACCCTGAGGGCGAATACGCGCCGCTTGTGGAAGCTATGGGCAATCTCGGTTCGGTTATCCGTGTCTCTGCCGGCGGGCGTGACCGACTCAACGCCATGTATATGGTTGATGGTTATGGCGAGAACAACCCGATTGTCGTCAAGTCCGAGTTCATCATGTCCCTTATCGAACAGATTGACAAAAAGGGCGTCGGTCCTCAGCACAAATCGATTATCGACCGCTGTATCACGAATGTTTACCGCAACGCGCAGGATACGGGGACTATTCCCACACTCTGCACTTTGCGTGACATGCTGCTTGACCAGTCCGAGCCTGAAGCAAAGCAGATTGCGCTGTCCCTTGAGCTTTATACCACAGGTTCGCTCGATATCTTCGGCAAGCAGTCGAATGTGGATCTCGATAAGCGCATTGTCGTATTCGACATTCACGGGCTCGGAGCACAGCTGAAGCCTACCGGTCTGCTCGTTATCACCGATACGATGCTCAATCGCGTAACGCTCAACTGGAAGAAAGGCAAGCGCACACATGTGTTTATCGATGAGTTCCATGTTGTGTTCGAGAACGAGTTCTCGGCGCAATTCTTCAATTCCGCGTGGAGACAGTTCCGTAAGCGTAATGCCTATCCCACCGCCATCACGCAGAATGTTGAGTACCTGCTCGATTCCGTTCAGGC
>CAVDQG010000078.1:0-8097 GCA_963611165.1 Bacteroides uniformis | reverse complement strand
GCTCTTTTTAAAACTTTTTTTCAAAATCTTAAGTTTTGTTTGACTTGCTGTCTTTCGGATAGCTTATTGATTATACCAGCTTATTTATCTCTTGTCAATACTAATTCTATAATAAATTTTATTTCCATATCATCGACTAAACAATCTGTATACTTACTTATGGATTATACCTTTATTAATGAAACCCGTCAAACTTCTGTACATTGTTTATTCTCAAATAATCAAAATAATAATGCCCGACTTTTTCGCCGAGCATTATTATTTTTTATATTATTGTTCTGTCACTTCTGAATCATTCCGCTTCCATATCTTTCAGCTTGTAAAGTTCAGTTTTAAGATTATTTATCATCTCACCCGTAAAGCCCATATAAGAAAGCTTTTCGAGTCCGTGAAGACTCTCGTAGAAATAATCCTTATTACCTGTGGAAAGGAAGTACATAAGCATTGGTGAAACTCTCTCTATCACTTGCATTGCCTCTGGGTCATGCATCATGTCCTTGAACATCGTCTTGTCATTGTATCTTCTGAGCATGTCCACCGTAGGTAAATACTCATAGTGATATTCTCCTGCTTCTACTTCAATCAACCCATGATTTTCGTCATAGAACGGCAAACCGACAACGGCACTGCATCCAAACGGAACAGTTATATCTGCAACGACAAATCCGTCTTTTCTTATCTTCCAACTGATTTTATATTCACCGTAAACCGAATCATAGACCATGTGCATGTATTTAATTTTTGCATTAACAAGCGGTGTAATCAGAGCCTTTTTGAAACCCGGTTCCAATGCTTTAAGACCTGCCACATCACGGTAAAGATACTCAACTATCGAGCCGTATGAATAGTGATTCAGCGAATTCATCAGAGTTCCGCTCAAATGGCCGTCATCAAGAACAGAGTTCCATCTCTCCCAAACTGTAGTTGCTCCGAGTTTTATGCAGTGCATCCAACCCGGATATTCCTCCTGCAGTAAATAGTAGAAAGCATCCTCTTCCAATCCGTTTTCCGAGAGAACTCTGCACAAAATCGGCGCACCCGTGAAACCACTCGTTAATCTGTAGCAATCTTTATAAAGTCTTGCCTTCAGTCCTGATATTACAGCACTTTTATCCTTGTATATACCTGAGTATAAAGCAACGATATAACCTGTCTGCGAATCAATCGCCAAACGACCGGACGAAGTGAAATATTCTGCGATAATCGCATCTTTGATTTTGCCGTAAAGCTCATTTAAACTCTCAAAATCCTCTTTGTAGCCGAGAATTTCCGCAGCTTTGGCGGTTTTCTGTACACTCATGGCGTAATAATTGGAACCGATATAATAAGCGTCTGTGCCGCCCTCCATGCTTTGTTCCGTTCTTCCGTCAAGAGCAAGCCAGTCTCCGAGCTGATTTCCGAAATCATACAGATATTTCTGACCTCTCGCCTTGTCCTCCTTTGTTATCTTATCAACCCAATCTTTCATCATCGGATAAGCTTTTCTGAGCACCTCGATATTTCCCGAATGCTCATAAACAACCATAGGTAAAAATGTTGCTATATCTCCCCATACACTTGAGAAAATCGGGCCGCTCGGATCAAGCACAGGAATAACTCCCGGCACTATTCCGTCATACTTCACCTGCTCCGTACGCAAATCGTGCATAAACTTAGCGTAAAATGCCGTGGTGTCCATATTGTAGCTTGCCGTTCCCGAGAACACCTGTGCATCACCCGTCCAGCCAAGTTTTTCGTCTCTTTGCGGACAATCGGTCGGGAAATCGATAAAGTTTGATTTTTGTCCCCAAAGTGTATTTTGAAATAATTTGTTTACTCCTTTGTGTCCCGTCTCGATAAATCCCGTTCTGTCCATCTCGGAATATAGTGCTTTGCCGACAAATGTTTTTTCATTTATCTCACCCACCCAACCGGAAACACGCACGTAACGAAAGCCGAAATAAGTGAAAGACGGTCTGACTGTTTCAGGCTCACCGTTTGAGACATATACAAACTGCGCCTTAGCCGAGCGGTAGTTTTCATTGTAAAAATTTCCGTCCTGAAGAATTTCACCGTGATCAAAAACAACTTTAGTTCCCTTTGGAAGGGCGTTTTCAAATGTCACATAGCCCGCAAAATTCTGACCGAAATCAAGCACCGTCTCTCCGAGCGGAGTTTTAATAATCTCCTTAACGGGCATATTCTCCATTTCCTTGACAGGCAGACTGTATCTTGCGGTAAGCTTTCCTTCCGCACTTGTCAAAACGGCTTTTTTAGGTGAATTTTCCTTATTTTCCCACAAAAGTCGATTGATTATTTCACCGTCATAAATGCTGTCGTTTTCGGTGCACGAACCTATATACTGCCATGATTCATCAGTTCCGATAACCTCGGTTTCACCGTCTTCGTAGTTAAGGCGGATTTCTGCTATAAGCTTAAAGCTGTCTCCAAAATTATTTATCTGTCCGCCCAAGCCGAATCTGCCCTTAAACCAACCGTTGCCCAATGAAACGCTTACAAAATTTTCTCCGCCGCTTTCCAGTAATTCTGTGATGTCAAATGTAAGATATTGTTCTTCATCGTGATAATTGCTGTAATACGGCGTCAGAACCTCATCACCTATTTTTTTACCGTTAAGTTTTGCCTCAAACAGTCCCAAGCCGCAAATATAAAGCCTTGCATTTTTCAGATTCTTATTTACCGCAAATTTCTTGCCAAACTCAGGGTGAAACTCATCTTCTTTTTGTGTTCCTATCCATTTTCCTATCCAAGGATCATCCATCTTGGCTGTTTCAAAATACGCCGTCTCGCTGACAGCACTCTCGCCGAGATCGTCCGTCACACTTACTCTCACAAAATATCGGGTATACGGCTTTCTCTCAAAATCGAGCTTGACAGCCGCACTGTTCAAATCCACTCCCTCAACCGAATAAAGAACTTCCCCAAAATTTTCATCAAGAGAAACCTCTGCCTTTGCGTTCTCCTGTTTTTTTCCCTTGCTCTCTCTTACCTTCCATGAAAGGCAAACTGTTTCGAAATCAAATCCGACAGGATTTTTGATTCCGTTTATTCTCATATTTGTAATTCTCATTTTTTACCTCATATACTTACCGTTCTGAAATTTTCCGTTACCATAGAAAAATATGAGCCACCAAAAAGGTGACTCATATCGACTCGTTACTAATATTGATTACAAATCACCGTAAACTAATTTGCTTATTCCTCTGAATTCATCTTCTTGAGATCTCTCTCGCAGTGGTAAGTGAGTACCATAAGAACGAAGATTGCCGCTACCATGATAAATGGAAGCCAGTTATAAAGGAAATTGATAGCATTAGAAACGCTTTCGGGCTGTGCGATTCCCTGTGCATCGAGTGATCCGTCATAACCTGCAGCATCAAGAACCCAGCCGAAAACTGCTGTGCCGAGTCCAAGACCAATCTTCTGTGCCGCAGAAACACCGGAGTTTCCGAGGCCGATAGCATCAATGCCTGTTTTCTTTGTACCGTATGTGACAGCGTCGGCTACCATACCGAGAGCCATTCCGCCGGCCATACCTACACCGATACCCTTAAGAACATTGCAGACTATCATGACTGCCGTGGACGCATTACTGCCGCCAAGAACGGCAAATCCCAAAAAGCCTATGCCCATGATTAACATACCTGCTTCATATATAGCAGTCTTACCGAATTTTTTCATGAAAGTAGGTGTGAGGAACATAATCGCAAACTGTGCGATTGAAATTGAGTTTGCAACCCAGCTGTACTGGCCCATATCATAAAGAACATACTGGCAATAGTAAACATTTCCCATTGCATACATAATGATAACAAAGAACACAACAAAGCTTGCGATTGTGACGATAACCCAGTACTTGTTCTTAAAAAGAGCCTTGACTGTCTCGCCTACGCTTGCTTCTCTGCCGGCACTCGCTGTATCGTTTTTATTTTCCTGTGCACCAACCGAAGAATGAACTCTCTCCTTTGTAGAGAACACGCAGATAAGTGAGAAAACAACCATAACAGCGCAGTAGATAATCATAGTGATTGTGAATGCGCGCTGTGTGTAGATTGTCTCTGTGCTGTCTGTGAAAAGACCGAGCAATGTTACAAATGTTGAATTGACAACAACATTTCCGAGAGTCTGGAAAACCTGCTGTAAATTTCCGAGGAAGCCTCTCTCATAGGAATTTGCCGTCAAAAACGAAATCATTGAATAATACGGCACGAGCATTCCTGTAAGGCAAATCGCATTAACAATGTTGTACATAAGGAAAATGTACACATACTGTGCCATAGTCGGGAAATTGCTTGGAACAAAGAACAAAAGAACTGTTGTAACAGCAAACGGAATGCACATTCTCAAAAGCCATGATCTTCCCTTGCCAAGCTTTGACTTTGTTCTGTCAACCATTCTGCCGACAATAACATCGGAGATACCGTCGAAAACCTTTGATACAGCGAAAATAGTAGCTATAATACCCGCATTCAGTCCGACACAGCTGGTAAAATAGATTGTCAGGAACGATCCGATAATGCCGTTAATCATATTAAAGGCAAATCCGCCTGTTCCGTAACCGATTCGCTCGCTCCACGCCAATGTGGCGTTTGGGTCGTCATGTTTACTTGCTAAATTTAACATATCACCACTCCTCATTAATTTGAAGATGACTGTTTTACACAAAACACATCGTCTTCATTGATTTTTTCTGTCGATAATGATATTATCATAAGTAAAATATTAATTTAACAACTTCAAAAGACATATCAATTATCGTTTTCGGACATTTGATTTTTTGTTGTACTTTAACGGGTGATGCGGCATGAATAAACTGACTGATTTTAAACCGAGTGAAAGCTTAACGGGATATGTACCAAAGCTTAACCGGAACGAAACATTCTACAAGGAAATGTTTCGCCTTTGTCCGAGTGCAAATCTTGATAAAGCTACCACATTAAAGGAAATTGCGATAAACTGTCCCGAGCTTGCGTCACATGCTAAATTTATGCATTATTACAGACCGCAAAACTCACTTGACGAGACTGTCTTGCCAAGCGAATCGGACACAGAAATTTTCAGACACGACAGATATTCTCCGGCTTTTTTGCATTCTCACACTTTCTTTGAGATGATTTATCTTCTGCATGGTACGTGCGAGAATATTTTCTCATCACATACAGTTACCATGAAAGCAGGAGACATCTGCATAATCGCACCGTCCGTCACCCACGCGATAAGTGCCTTCAGCGATGACTGCATTGCCTTTAATTTCGTAATGAAAAGTGCCACCTTCAAAAGCGTCTTTCTGAATTCCCTGCCGAATTACAGCGCTCTTTACGACTTCTTCGAAAAATCCCTTTACGCACCCGATTCAAGCCTATACCTTTACTTCAAAACAGGAAATGATCCCGTTTTGCTTGATATATTCGATAAAATCATAGACGAGCACGAAACCAAAAAGTCGTACTTCTCTTCAATGACAAACGCACTTCTGACAGTATTCTTCATCACTCTTCTGAGAAATCATGAGGATAGCATGACCGCCGCAAATCCGAGCGAGAAAAAACAAGAAGGCAATATAGTTTTCATACTCAAATATATAGAAACCCATTACAACACCCTCACTCTTCAGGAATTAGCCGATTTCTTCAACTACAGTGAAAAACAGCTTACAAGAATTCTGAAAAATTATACGGGGCAAACCTTCTCCTCTCTCGTGCAAAACATGCGGCTTTCAAGAGCCGCCGAACTGCTCAAGCAACCGTCTTTGCCTATAAGTGAAATCATGGAAACAATAGGCTATTCCAACACAACTCATTTCTACAAAATATTCAAGTCTAAATTCGGCATGACGCCTGCGGAATATCGAGAGAAATCCGCAGAAAATATTTCAGAAAATAAAATCATCCAAAATTAACAGAACCGGCAAGACTTTCGGTCACTCCGACAGGCTTGCTGTTTTTTGTTTTAGGCAAAAATATTTACAAATACTATCCAATTGGCGGGGGTAATGCGGAGAATATCCTGATATGATATATGTACAGAAACAAATGGACAAGAAAGGCGGTGCATGGTAGATGCACAGTAAAATAAAACAGGCAAGCTGACAAATTTGTCTTTTTCCTGTGATTCAAAATACTTTCCCGTGCAAAAAACGCACAACTATACTACATACTATATTCTATATTACATTCTGTCAAACACACGAGAAAGGGGCACACTATGAACAAACTCACAAGAATCACGAAAAACAAAGGGCTTTTTAAAATCATAGCCTTAATCCTGTGCACACTTGTAATGTGCGGCACGCTCGCAGCTTGCGGATCGGGCGGCTCGGCATCCAAGGGCGCAAAAATGGTCGGATACTGGGAAGCTACAGAAGTGACCGCCGACGGCGAAACGCTTACCGAGGACGACATTAAAACCTTAAAGGAAATGGATTTGCTGTGCATACTTTACTTATCCGAGGACGGCAAGGCAACTCTCGATTTGTTCGGTGAAATCGAAGAGACAACCTGGGATATTGAAAATGCTACCATTACAGTCGATACTATCAACGCTAATCTTGAACTTAAAGACGACACTCTGACCTTCTCCGACGAGAATAACAAGGTAGTCTTTAAGAAAGGCGACGACAGTCTTGCAGAAAAAATCGAATCTGACCGCAAGAGTATGGCAGAAGCCGATGAGGGTGTCTCCGAAGGTGGCGAAAATGAAGTCACAAGCGTTGAAATCGACCCGCAGGTCACCATAGCCGATGACGAGTTCGTGACAGTCATTGCAACTGCACGAGTCGTTGACGAAAACGGTATGGCAGGCATAATGTTCTCGATTACCAACAACACCGATCAGACTATTGGAATGCACATGGAAGATGACTCCACCGTAAACGGCGGCACATACGAAAACTACTTCTACGCTTGCCCGAACCCGGGAGAAACCGTCAACGAAATTTGCGCCTATGACGGTCTTACTTCAGTAGATGAACTGGTAGATATTCACGCTAAGCTTCGTGTATATGAAGACGAGCACTTTGAAGAGCTCGGAATATACGATGTTGAAATTCCCTGATTTCATCAAATAATATTTGCGGTGAATTATTCTTCCGTTCTTCGAGTACAAATATCATAAAGTAAAAACTCAAGCATAAATAATGCTCCCCACTGCCGAAAAATCATCCGACCGTGGGGAGCATGTTTTTTCTTTCAATTCGCCTTTACATTCGCGTTTGACATGAAAGATTGTCCGTTCAGTTTATCATCTGACAAGCTGATTTAGGTAATTTTCATCTTACAGCTCTTTCTTGTTGTTTGCTCCCGGAGTGGTTACGATAACCTTCTCAGGAGTGATGATAAGAGCGCCCTTTGCTGTTGCCGCTCCATTAAACATCTTTTCTACAGTTGCCTTGAAAGCGTCTACTACAGCTCCTGATGTCACATACTCCGCAGTACCCTTAATCTGATATCCCTCAAGATTTTTAGCATCGTAAACAGAAACAGCAATCTTTCCACCGTTTGCCTTAATGTTGTTGAGCGTTGTCTCAAGGAAAACATCACCGACGAGTAGCTTTCCGTCCTCGGAAACATCCTTGAATGCAACAGGTACTACGTTTGGCTCTCCGTTAGCACAAGTAGCCAAATCCCACATTCCGTTCTTAAGTAAATTAATAACAGCTTCATTCATCATTTCAAATACCTCCAAATTAAGTTTGTTGTTTTAGCCAATGTATCAAGCTGTATTTATCATAGCTTCTTTACTTAAAAACTGAAAGATATAAGTAAATTAATGAGTTACTATTAAATTTAAGAGTAACTCATTAATCAGTGTTTTATTCAGTCAGAACGCCCTCACTGATAAGTTATACCATCTTAGGTGTATCCCACAAATTCAACTTGGTTCCGATTCCTTTTTTCAAAAATACTCAAATTCTTACATTTTCCTTGCAGGTGCATATGCAAACTGCAGCTTGTAATGCTTGCTCAGAAAATGCAAAAGGAAGCAGTCCTATCACACGATACGAGCGTGGTAGAACTGCTTCCTTTTATTGAATTGCAGCATCGGACAGGCTCTGCAAAAGCTATGAGCCGCACAAAATCGTGCGGCTCATTTAGAAAT
>CAVDQG010000077.1:7368-8192 GCA_963611165.1 Bacteroides uniformis | reverse complement strand
ATCGTTGAAGCTGTATTGCAATGCCATTTCGTCAGCTGTTTTGTGACTGACGGTAATATACAGCGTTGTCCGCGTCTCCGTGACTCGTTCTTCAAGAATATTGCCGTTGCCGTCGTCGGACTCTATAATCACAGTCTCGCTCTTGGTTTCGGTGCGGTGTTCAATCGTGTTCATCTCCCAGAACAAATCTTTGAGAAGCTGTTCTTTTTCGGGCGTAATTGTCGCCACCTCCTGCGGATTATCCGGATCGGTTGTAGTTTTGACAGCATAAACAGACAAGGCCTCAGGCCATACGGCACGAGAACCGGACATTTCAAGCTCATCATAGGAAACAGAGCTTTTAATCGCCTCAAGCTGATTCTGATAATCATCGTTGATTTCCTGCACAACCTGCTTCATTGTCTTGTCTGAGCCGGTATCTTCACTTGAAAAGAAAATACCGAAGCACGAGCCGACGATTAGAGCAATCAGGCAGATTACAACGACAATCACCACCGCAACCCAACCGCCGGCGGCTATGGCAGCAACAAGTGCTTTAATCGCCGCCGCTATTGCCTTAATTGCCGCAGCAATCGCTTTCGCAGCCGCAACTGCCGCCTTGTATGTCGCTATTGCCGCTTGTCTTGCAATCATAGCGGCCTTTTGAGCCGCCTTTGCAGTAGCTGCCGCCGCTTTCTGTGCGGCTTTTGCGGTAGCCTGTGCGGTCTTGATAGTCATCTTTGCGGTTTTATCTGCCGTTTTTACTGCTTTCTCGGTGCTCTTGACCGTGCCTTTTGCTGTCTTGACGGTAGCTTTTCCGGTAGAGCGTGCGGTCTGCTTTATCG
>CAVDQG010000077.1:0-7358 GCA_963611165.1 Bacteroides uniformis | reverse complement strand
TTTTTTCCGTCTGTTTTGCGGTTTTAATTGTCTGATTCCGCTGATGACGGGAAACCGTTCTTTTTACCTCGGCTTTCTTTTGCGTAGCACGCCGTGCCGCCTCCTGCGGGTTATTGTGAAGCTGTTCCTCATATCGCCGTACTCGTTCTTCTTCCTTTTGAATACGCTTTTCTTCACGATGTTCTCGGATAGCGTCTTTGCCTTTATTGATTGCCTTTTTCGCTTGATTCGAAACATCATGTCCGACTTGATCTGCAACATCCTCGGCAGCATATCGGATTTTATCCTCAGCATATTCGGAGGGAGAAACCTGCCCGTCATCGAGCAGGTTCTCCGCCTGATCCTTTGAGCGGACAAAGGCCTGCTTCATCCGCTCTCCGGCAACCGCCGCCTTATCCAGCACTTTAATGTCTTTGACTTTATCTCTTGTCTTAATTTCCGGCATCACGACACCTTCTTTGCCACAACGACAAAGCGGCCGTTTTTGTAGGTGTACTCACAGGTGGAGAGAGTCAAAAGCTCATCGCCGTATTCGGCATCAACGCCGGTATCATAAAGCCGACGGGAGTGGACATTCTCCATGAACTCGTTAAACTCCGCCTCATCCATCGTGGTGTACTCGTTGAACTTGAATGTCTCGTTATTCGTATCGAACTTGAATACCGCAACGACCTCATATTCTCCGAAGGTAGAGAGTGTATCAAACTTGATGGTCTTGTGCTCTTCATAAAAGTTTTTATCCGTGTACTTGCAGATATCCGCAAACATACTGCCGTTTTTCATGTGGTGCCCGTAGACAACAATGTTATTACTGATACCGAGAGCACATACCTCATCGATATACGGGACACCATAATCGCTATAGTTCTTTTCAAAGCTGTGCTTGAGATAGTAGTCGGGATTGTTCGGCGTCTGCATGACGGGGTAATTGACATTCGTGCCGTCAATGGAAATCCAGCCGATAAAGTCCTGATTCTGTTCAAACAACGCGCTGTATTTCTCTTGTGCGAGCTCTGCTTCCTGCAAGGCAAGTTCTTCTTCTGTGGTTTCGGTTGTTTCTTCATTGGGCACAGCAGGCTCGGTTACTTCAATAACCTTTTCAGCCAGTGTGTCAAACGCTTTCGTGCTGTTCTTGGCGTCAAAATACTGCTGCAACAGCATACCTCCCGAGACAAGTGCAAGTGCGATAAATGCACAGGTAACGGCAATTCCGATGGTTTTCTTATTCATTCTAAACTTCCTCCTTATGATTTGAGGACGGGCTTAAACCCGTCCTCTTGCAAATTCACCCTCACCGGGGCGTGTGGTCATCAGCTGATAGAGTTTCGTATCCTGCGGGAATCGGTTGATAAACGGTACAAGCGCAGAACCGTATTTAATCAGCCCGCAGCCGGCATCCGCGTTTGTGATATAGCTCATCTGCTCGTTTGAAATATTCAGGAGCTTCGCAAGCTTCTCACGGTCGCTTGCCGCCTGATTGAGCATCACAACAAACTCGGAGTTACTGAGCATAGTGCTCGCCTGAACGGAATCGAGCAGATACTCAACATTCTGCGTGATAGCAGTAGGATAGGCATTACGCTTACGGAACTGTCTCCACGCGGAATTGAAGAACTGTGCCGAAAACTCGTTCTCGAAAACCACATGGAACTCATCGATTAAGCAGCGTCTCCGAATCAATAACTTGTAATTTTTCCATGTTAAATTTCTCCTTTATGTTTTCATTAGATTTTTTCAGCCGTTCTTCCGTGTGTCCGTTAATTCCTGTCCGCATTTCGCCGATGTATTCGCTCGCTTAAAAGGTCTTGGCGTAGTATCTCCACTCGGTAACGGGTATTCAGTTGTCAAGGTTCGGTTGAAGGGATTTAAAATACCTCTCACTTGTTTGAACTGGGAGAGCCGTTTCTGGGGGGTATTTTTCAAAAAAATTTTTATCCCTCTACTTATTTGGACAAAGGGTGGTGAAATGCACACCCATTTCCGCTGGTTTGAGAGAAAATTCTTGAAAATATTTTTTCCGAAGAATTAACCCCTTCACTCATTTGCACAAGCAGTCCAAAATGCATACCCAAAATGAGTGAGTTCAAAGAAATGTTCATAAACAATTCACATATTCTCTTGTCGGAAAATATTTATCCCTTCACTCATTTGCACAAGGGGTATCAAAATGGACACCCATTTTCGGCTTGTTCTGAAAAAATTCTTTAATTTTTTAATCCCTTCACTTATTTGGAATTGAAAGTCGTTTTGACACCCTATTTCAGATAAATTTCTTGAAATAATTTTTATCCCTTCACTATCTCCAAGTGAGATTGGCTTTTGTACACCCTAAAAGAACTGATTTACTGAAAATTTTTTGAAAAAATATTTTCCCCTCCACTTGTTTGAACTGGGAGAGCCGTTTTGTACCCCCTTTTTCAGAAAAAAATTTAGAAAAATAAAAAGACCACTTACCCGGGACACATTTCTGTGCCACAAGTAAGTGGTCTTATGAATTTAATTTTGGATATAAAATACTGTTACAGTTGTTCAGAACTATATTATGAATTTTATCTATTAAAGTGAATCAAGATTTTTCTGATAATTTTTTATGGTCATACCATCCCACAAAATAATGTTGTTCCTAAAAGCAAGTCCTCTTGCCGAATCAGTAAACTCACTATTCGTCATAACAGCAGCCACATGACAGCCATACATTGACCTACTTCCAATTGCCTGTTGCACTGCATCGATACCGATTGATGATGAATATCTTTTACATTGAACTACATATTTGATTTGGTCCTTCTCAGCAAGAATATCTCCTCCATAATCGTGACTACTTTTTGTTATCTGTACATTGGAAAATCCATTTGCAAGCAAGAGTTTTCTACAATACTGCTCGAATTCAACTCCGCTCATGGATGAAATATCCGTTAATGAAGATTCCTGATCTTCAATATTTTCCTCAATAGCCTCTCTAAATTCTATTTCATGAATCATAGTATTTTTTATATTTGCCGAATCAATATAAAATCTCTCCGGTGAAATCACCCATTTGTATTCTGCTCCAAACTCATCAATAGGACTATATTCTGAACTATCCTCTGGTACAAGACTTACATCCGGACTTCCATCAATTATCAATTGTGAATTTTGTAGTTTGATTTGATTAATCTCATATGTAGCCGTAACTGTTACTATATCATCATTCTCAAACAAACCTCCCGAAGATATGGCATATGTTGGGTCATTTAATAATTTTGCAGATATCGGATAGGAAAAAATATATGTTATATAATTCAATTCCATATGATAATATGCAGTTATAAATTTAAAAGGTGCTCGAAAATTTTTCCTGATAACTTCTAATAACGGATTTTTAGACTTTGTGCTCATAAACACATTTATTTCTTGCAATGTGTGTTTATACAAAGCACTATAAACGTCAAATCCACCATTTGTATTGTCTATTGCTATTATCCCTCTTGATTCATATAAAGCTGTATTCTCTGTACTCGAAAATATATCTTTTAAAATATCCACTTAAAAGTCCCTCCACTATCATATATCAGTCTTCTTTGCTTCAATACTTGTAAACATACGTACCATTTTATGATAACATGCTATCTATGCCTGTAACAGTGTGATTTTCATAACAAGTAATTTTCTGAATTTTAGTATAAATAAAACGAACCGCCCAAGTTGCTCCGAACTGTTATGTTTCGGGGTGAATTTGGGCGGTTTTGTTTGATTTAAGATGGGGGGTTATTGCTGAGGGAATGTAATTTGGCGGCTAAGTAAAATCAAATTGATTCTGCGTGATTTTCAAGGTCATAGTTTGCATTATGAGAAGTTTCAGGACGGAACAGTAAAATGCATTGAGGATGAGATACCATTTGAACTGCCGGAGGGGTGGGAGTGGACAAGATTAGGCTGCATTACTGATGTTATTCAGTATGGTTTAAGTAATTCCGCTGAGTCAACTGGCGATTATCGATTGCTACGAATCACAGACATTCAGAATGGTTGTGTGAATTGGGATACTGTCCCATTTACATGCACTGATGAACCTGAAAAATATTTGCTCCATAAAGATGACATTGTATTTGCCCGTACAGGAGCGACTGTAGGTAAATCCTTTTTAATTGCTGATTTGCCATATGCTTCTGTATACGCATCGTATCTCATTAGAATTAGGCTTATCAAAGGGATTGCAGCAAATTACATTTATCAGTTTTTTAACAGTTATTGCTATTGGGAACAAGTTACTGATAAAGCTGTAGGAGTTGGACAACCAAACTGCAACGGAACTGCATTAAAGGAGCTATTTATTCCGTTGCCATCACAAGCCGAACAAAACAGAATTGTTCCTGTCGCAAATAATCTTTTGAAAATTGCAGATGTTATTGCTTCTGAACGAGAAGGTTTATCTGAACTTATACAGAATGCAAAATCCAAAATCCTCGACCTCGCCATCCGTGGTAAGCTTGTAGCACAAGACCCTAATGATGAGCCGGCTTCTGTTCTTCTTGAGCGTATACGTGCCGAAAAAGAAGAACTGATTAAGCAAGGTAAAATCAAGCGTGATAAGAAGGAATCCGTTATCTTCAAAGGTGATGATAACTCTTATTATCTGAGGACTGAATCTGAAACGATGGAAATTACAGATGAATTGCCATATGAGATTCCAGAATCGTGGGAATGGGAACGAATAGGGAATGTTTTTCAAGTGAATCCTCGAAATAAACTTGATGATTCATTGGAAGTTTCTTTTATTCCAATGCCGCTAATAGATGATGGTTTTAGCGGAAAGCATACATCTGAAGTTCGTGTCTGGAAAAAAGTTAAATCGGGTTTTACTCACTTTATGGAAGGAGATATTGGCATAGCTAAAATCACACCATGTTTTGAGAATAGAAAATCCGTAGTTTTCAAAAATTTGAAAAACAACTATGGAGCTGGAACAACAGAACTTCATATTCTCAGACCTTATGCATCTGCCATTTTACCTGAATATATTCTTGCTTATTTCAAATCATCATTGTTTATTGATAACGGAAAGCAAGAATTTACGGGAGCTGTAGGACAACAGCGAATCAGTAAAGATTATGTTGAAAATTCATATTTTCCAATTCCACCATTAACAGAGCAAGCAAGAATTGTTGAGCAAATACATACTGTATATACACAACTTAATAGCATTTCAGATGCTCTACTTTAGCAAACAGCCGCCCTCATCCGAGGACGGCTTAATTTTTACCAAGTCACAATTTTATCTACAAGGTCTTGCTGCTCGCTGGCAGTACGGCGGAGATAAATGCGTGTAGTTTCAATGCTCTCATGTCCCATAAGGTCGGCAAGAAGTGCAATATCGTTGTACTTCTCAAGAAAGTTCTTTGCGTATCTGTGACGGAATGAATGAGGATAAACCACCTTTTTGTCAAGTCCGTATTTCTCGGCATAGTTCTTGAGTTGCTGAGAAATTCCCCTTGTTGTAATTCTTTCGCCATATCTGTTAAGAAACAAATAGCCGGAGGAACGATGTGTTTCCTCCAGCCATTCAAGAGTTTCTTTCTTTAATTTTTTCGGTATGTATAATCGTCGGAGTTTTCCGCCCTTTGTATATAGGTCAAAATATCCGATTTCAATATGTTCAATTTTTATCTGAATCAACTCGCTTACTCTTGCCCCCGTAGCCGCCAGATACCAAACGACAAAATACCATTCCATATTACCATCTTTCTTTAACTGCTTTTTCAGAAAATTATAATCTGCATTGCTGATAACATTTTCTAAGAAATTCTTCTGCTGCACCTTAACAGCCTTAAGCTGTAATTGCTGTTCTTCTAAATACTCCAAGTATTTGTTTATCGCCTGTATACGCAGATTCACAGTTTTAGGCTTAAAGAATTCCATCAAGTAGCCTTTATAGGCAAGCAGATTTTCTTTGCTGACAGCATCGTAATTTTCAGTGAAATAATTCACTGTCCACAGATACGAAATAACCGTATTCTCTGATAAATTGTCCTTTCTCAAGTATTCTTCAAATGTTAGTTTGGTCTTCATAAAAAGACACCTCCGATATAATATTTTTGCGAAAAACTCGCTCTAATATTATATCGAAGATATTTACACTCCTCTTATTATGAGAAGGTTGATGGCATGGTATTCTGTATCGACGAAGAAATACCATATGATATTCCTGATACTTGGACTTGGATGCGATTAGAAAACTGCTGTGTTAAAGAAATTCGCCGAGGAAAGTCTCCAAAATATACAGAAAATAGCAATATTCTTGTGTTTGCTCAAAAATGTAACACAAAGTACAACGGCATTGATGTTAGCTTAGCACAGTATCTTGATGAAACTGCCTTAAAGCGTTATCCGACTGACGAATACCTGCAAGACGGTGATGTGGTAATCAATTCTACCGGAACAGGTACTCTTGGGCGAGTAGGAATTTATAGAAACACCGATAATACTACAGGTCTTTCAATTGTTCCAGATTCTCATGTTACAGTAATTCGTGGTTTTAGTTGCATTAGTTCACATTACCTGTATGCGTTCATGAAAGCTCATCAAAGCGAACTTGAAAAGAAAGGCGAAGGTTCAACAAACCAAAAGGAATTAAAGCCGCTTACATTAAAGGAAATGCTTATCGCAATCCCTCCGTTATCTGAACAGAAGCATATCGACAAAGCAATAATATCTGCATTTAGTCGTCTTGCTGTTATAGAGGATAGGCTTAGTTAAGACTATCCTCCATATGCTCTATTGCAGACAAAGTCATTTTAAGCTTGTTGCAAATGTTTTCTTGCTCCTTGATTGGAGGAACTGGAATTAATAACGGTGCAATATCTTTATTATTGATTTGCGGCACACTCGAACCGCTATTGATTTTTCCTAAATCGATAGAGAGAAACCAATAGTAGCAATACATTAGTTCCATTGGGGCAATAGGGGTAAACGCCATCGTATTCAAATCTACAAGTATTTCCTCTTGTAAGACCAATTTCTTCTTGTTGGTAGCAATAGCACCTCCTCTCTTTGGGAAAATAACGCTGTTAATTGGCACTAGATGAGCAGCGTTATATTCGTTAATATAGCGAGAGGACGCAACAATTTCATATTCGTTTTCAGGTAGATTCATATCTCCGACCTTAACATAGGGGCGTTCTCCAGATGGTAGCTCTTTTTCTGGAGGATATGTTGTCCCGCTCTTTAGAGTTACAACGCATCCAAACCTTGTCCATTCCCAACCATCCGGCAGCTCAAATGGTATCTCGTCATCAATGTTTTTGACTTCTTTCCCAACCTTCTCATAATAAGAGTTATCATCACCTTTGAAGATGACAGATTCCTTCTTATCACGCTTG
>CAVDQG010000076.1:0-8213 GCA_963611165.1 Bacteroides uniformis | reverse complement strand
GCCCACACCCGCACGCTTTTTGTAAAAAGCGTGGCAAAAACTTTTATGTTTTTTTCTTTATTTATCTTTTTTATTTATCTTATTCTGTAATGCTTTCTTCTTCCTTTAAGCATTTCTTTAATTAAATTAACCTCATACGCCGCTGTCGGTATCAATGCAAAAACATACATATATACATACTGGCTCTTCGTCTCGGACACCATATGGAACATAAATCCGCCGACTATCCATAGGTAAAACAATATCGTCACGGGAAATTTCTTTCTCTCTGTGATTAAGTAGCACAGGCTAAGTCCCATTACAGCAAGCACTATTACTTTACAGAAAAGAGAGAGTACTTTCTCCGCTATTCCTCCGTCATATATTGAGACAAACACGGGATTCGACACGGAGTAATCTCCGCCGCCGAAATTTATCGGGCCGCTCCACACCGACTGGAAAAGCGGGTCACACCAAGTTGAAACTGCTTTTTTCACATAGAACACAAACGCACGCTCGGGGTCTGCGGCAGTCTCTTTCATGTTATTTGCCAATTTCGCTTTCGCATTCTCGTCTGCTACCTCACTGTCGTAGCCTGCGTCCGGCAAGGCAAAGGACGAATATCCGTCATACCAACCCGGGGCACGCATATCGTTATTGAGGTCTGTTCCCATTGCGAGATGCACCGATATCGGCGTTCCCTCTCCTATATCAACTCCCGAAACGGCACTGTAGCCGAATTTCACGACATGAATTGCGCCGAGTGAGACGATTAACAGCACGATTGCGATAACAAAATTCTTAACTGCGTTCTTTTTTGTTTCACATATTTTAAGGACAAGTGCAATTGCTATAGCCATTGCGCCGATTTTATAATTTGCTTTTACAAGTGAGGCGAGCACCGCAAAAATCACCATTGGCACGCTGTAAGCGGCATTTTCGTTCTTGTACATCTTCACGGACAAATAAAGTGCAATCATGAAGAAAAAGAACCCCGGAACTATACCGTAACCGAACATTATAAAGAAGAACTGCGGAAAGAACGCAAACTCGAAGAAAAGTGCGGTTTTATTGATTTTCTCGTTCTCGAATATTGTGTCCGTAAGTCTCAGGCACACGAAATTGATTATCAAGATCTCGATAAGATTAGCAAGGTAGAGTATTCTCTCGCTTCCCCATATAGCTCTCAAAACGAGGTCATAGCTTACCATTCCAAGCTGAAAAGGAAACTGATAGACATATCCGCCTGCCTCAAATGATGAGTAATCGCCGTTTAAAATTCCCCCTGCGGTGTTCCAAACCGACCAAGCGTCGTTTCTGATGAAATACTTCGTGTCGAATATGAGAACTAATCCCGCAATCAAATAAATCACCGAGAAAATTCCGTAAATGACATTTGAATTCATTCTCGAGAATATCTTATTGTAGAGAAATCCGCAGAGTGCAACCACGGGCACAAACAGAAGCCACCAGACAGCATTGGAATACGACACGACCTCGCCGCCGTCATAGCTTACATGCGTGGTTACAATTAAATTTGCGACAAAAATAAAGCCGACAACGATGAGCGCGACAACGCTTACTATTCCCGTGCCGACTTTTCTTACATTATTTAACATATTTTCCCCTTTTCAAAATTAATTTTCAGGTTTGCATAAGTAAAGCTATTTTACAACGAACATATAATATTTTCAATATCAAAGGCAAATTTAGTCAACAAAATAGGGGCGGCTTTTAACCGTCCCTGTTTTGCAAGTTTCTAATTCATATACCCTAAGCGGTTTTTCCGCTTATTTATTAATTCATATAATTTAGTAATTTAAACGCATCAGTGCTGAATATCCTGGCTCATAAGCTCATAGAAATTGAACGGCTTAAGAACGGAATTGATTACATCAAACACCTTATCGTCATAATTCACCTTTGCTTCGGTGTGCTTATCGAACACCATTGTTGTTGCGTTCTTTGGCTCGACAGGTTTCCACTCGGGAACATTTTCGTTGTTCGGTGTGCCGTTCTTTGCAAATGCCATGAGAGAACCGAAGACCTCGCTCTCGAGCTTCTCTCTGTCCTCGTTGCCGCAAATCTCAACCAAATCGCCTGCGCCGAAGAAATAAGGAATATCGGAGCAGTGCCAAGAGGTCATGCCGTGTCTGAACGGGAACTCGTAGACGAAATTATAGAGATAAGCCTTGCCCTTTTCGCTGAAAAGCTTAGCAAGCTTAACAGTAATCTCACGCATTGCACGGTCAATAGAAAGTACATCAGTGCCAACTTTTTCGGGATATGCCTTTTTGAACTCGGCTAAAAGTTCGTCTGTCTTGTCACCGAAAACAGCCGCAACCTTTTCCTTGACCTCGGTCTCGCTAAGCTCATACTTATTGTAGCCGAGCGGATTGAATGCGAACTCACCGTAAACCGTGCCTATCATCATAGGAATGCTGAATGCGTGCTCTCTCCAGCCGACATCAAACGGACTGCCGACATACCACTCGTTAGCCTTTGGGCCGCCGCCGACATATCCGCCCTTCTTTGCGATTTCGGGGCTTACCTTATTATAAGCCGCCGCAAGGCTTGCATACGGAACTGTCTCGAGCTCTTCTACCTTCTCAAGCTTCAATTCTTTCATAAGTGCGTTCACAATCTCCGTGCCGTCACCGTGAGACTGGAAGTCTGCACCAGCCATAACGCCGCTCATAACAAGAGACTTTTGGAAAAGACCGTCAGCCGCAGGAATCTGCATGAGGTCAACGCACTTCATGCCGCCGCCCGACTGTCCGAAGATAGTGACATTCTCGGGGTCACCGCCGAAATTCTCGATATTATCGTGAACCCACTGAAGTGCGGCTACCATATCCGCGTGGCCTGCGTTAGCGGAATTCTCGTATTTCTTTCCAAACGGAGAAAGGTCGAGATAACCTAAAATATTAAGTCTGTGGTTAACCGTAACGAGGACTGTGCCGGCTTTTTTAGCCATATTCATTCCGTCGTAAGCTACCTGCTCTATCGATGAGCCTGCCGCATATCCGCCGCCGTGGAACCAAACAAGGACAGGCTGTTTAGCGTTTTTATCGAGAGTAGCAGACCAGATGTTAAGGCTCTGGCAGTGCTCGTTCTGCGGCCAATAGCGGTGCGGAACCATAATTTCTCCCGTAGGAGTTTCGGGGCTCATAAGCGGACAGACAAAGCCGAAGTTTGTTGCGTCCTTCACGCCCTCCCACTTTGAGGGCTTCGGTGCGCAGAATCTCTCTGCCTCTGCGTAGACAATTCCCTTATGGATATAAACTCCGTCATAGGAATAGCCTTTGATGTCGCCCGATGTGGTATGAACAACGGGCACGTTGTCGTAGTCAAATAATTTTGTCATGTAAAAAATCCTCCCTAAACGAATAATCAATACCGTTAATTAATAAACTCCCCAAAAAAGTTTTTGAACGAACATATTGATTTTAAAACAGAACGGCGCACCCTTTTGGCACGCCGTTTTTCTTACTTTATGACGTGCGGCTAATTACTTGCTTGCACTTTCTCTTTCTTTGAGGTCAGCCATGACCTGAGGATAAATCTTGTCGAGCTTGTAGAACACAAGGCAAACTGCCATGAGGACATAGAACGGAATCGGAACATAGAGGTAAAGAACCTTGATTGCATTCATAGCGGACTCTGTCTGAACCTCAGCAAGACCGTTGTAGCCTGCGGAAGCGATGATGTTAAGAGCAACAGCGCTTGCAAGACCGGAACCAATCTTTGCGCCGAATGTAGTTGTTGAATAAAGCATGCCCTCGACTCTTGTGCCTGTCTTCCACTGGCCGTACTCGATTGTATCAGCGACCATTGCAAAGATTGTACCTGTGAGAGTAGCACTGCCTACGCCCTTGATGACTGAGCATACAACAAGCCATGAGAAGCTTGCGGGATTGACGAGGATAAGGCATGCGCCGATGATATCGAATACGATACCTGCGAGGCAAACATTTCTCTTACCGAACTTCATGCTAAGCGGTACGCAGAAAGGCATGAGAACGAGAACAGGAATGATTGCGACTGATGTGAGGTAACCCGAAAGAGCGTCGTTGCCGAGAACATACTTAGCATAGTAAGTACCGACTGCGCCGGAAGCACCTGTACCGAGGCACATTGCAACCCAGAGGCCGCAGATGAGAAGCCACGGGCCGTTCTTCATGATAAGCTTGAAAGACTCGACTACGCCGATTGTCTCTTTTCTCTCTGAAGAAACGGTAACTCTTTCCTTTGTGTTCTTGAAGCAAACGAGGAAGAGTATTGCAGCGATAACAGCATAGACGACAGAAACCATAATCCATGCCTTCTGGCTGCCTGTGCCGCCCATTGTCTTAACAAACGGAAGTGTGAATGCGTTGATGATAAGAGAACCAACCTGTGCCATGAACATTCTGAAAACGTTAATGACCGTTCTCTGACCCTGGTCACGGCTCATTAAAGATGTAAGTGCGCCGTAAGGGATGTTAATCATTGTATAAAGGAAAGTTGTAACAAGGTTATAAGTTATTGTTACGAAAACATACTTTCCGACTGTGCCGATGTTCGGAACCAAGAAAATGAGGACTGTTGCGACTGCAATCGGAATTGCACACCACAAAAGCCAAGGTCTTGCCTTGCCCCACTTGCTCTTGACCTGGTCCATAACATAACCCATGATCATATCTGTGAAGCCGTCGCAGAAACGGGATACCATCATGATTGTACCGATAATACCTGCATTAAGTCCAAGTGCGTCTGTGTAGAAGTAAGCGACAAAGGTTGATGTGATAACAAGTATTAAGTTACTTGCAAGGTCACCGCAGCCGTAGCTGACTTTTTCAACCAAGCCGATTTTTTCTACATGTGAATCTGTAGCTTTGTTTGCCATTTGTGAAAACCTTCCTTATACATAATCTACAAAACCGTTAAAACTTGTTGTTATATTGCCAAAAAGTTTCAACATTTGTTTTGTTTGAATTGTCTATATTATAATAATTCTCACTTCTTTTTTATACTCTCTAAAAGTATAAACCAATGGCAATTTTTGCCGCATTTAGAATTTATTCACACTAGGTTCACACTCACAGGACAAAAATTTAATATTTCTTGTTCATTTTTTGAAAATTTGACAAAAACTTGTCATAAAAAAGATGATTTTTACACATCTTTCGCCTTGTTTTTTATTTATTTACCGTCAATTCAATCAGCATTACCTCGTGCGGTTTCAAACACTCGTTGATGATAAGCGGTGTGTTTTCCTCTGCCATTATTGTCTCACGGCGATATTCGGGGTCTGCGGCATGAACGAGAAAAGCTTTCTCCTCTTGGTTTAGCGTCTGCGGTGCGCCGATTCTCACCCATGCGTCATAGCTTGAGCCGTGCTCACGTGTGATTTTATAACTTTTCTTCTGAATATTTCCATTTGGCAGACCGACTAAGCGAATCGCAACATTCATGGTGTTGTTATTCTCAAAAACTCGGTAACGGTCGCATCTTGAAATATTGAGCGTATGGCGAAAACGGTAAAGCGTGTCATAGTGGATATAATTATAAAGATATATCTGGAAGCAGTTTCTTTCGCTGTCATAAGCCACATAATATCCGTCGCCCTTTTTCACAACATAGTTTCCCATTTTTCCCAGCAACTCCATCGCCACCTCGTGCGCCTTGGGAATTCCCTGCGTTGTGAAAAGTCCGAAGCCGCCGTGGAACGGGTCGGATGCAGGGAAAATCTCATCGAGACGGTCGTTCACGCTGAAATATGCAATGCCATTACAGTTATCTTCATTTTCGAGATAATTTTTCATGAGCCACGCAGATTTATAGCAGGTATCATTGCAGAGATCTCTCTGCCAAATGTTGCTGTTGAGTTCATCAATGATAATCGGGATATTATCAAATCCGTGCTCGGAAAGCATTTCCTTCACACCCTTAATTTCATTGAAAAGGTAGCTTGGATCTTCTGAAACTCCGAAATTATATGCTTCTATATTTGTTATCAATTTCGGCAAATTTCCGCCTTCTTCGTCAAAACAGCAACTGTATGAGCGTGTAGAGATTATCTCAGGCATGCACTCGTTTTTTTTGAGCTCAGAAAGTGTATTATATATATCCTCAATGGCACCATTGATACTGAAGGAGTGACAAGTGATTATGTTAGCCGATACCGACTTAATTGCATCAAAGGAAGCCTTATAGATTTGTACATATTTTTCGACTCCGAAGCTTGAGACATAGTTGGAGCTTATCCATGGAACGAAAATCCAGGTGCAAAGTGCTTTCTCGCCGTACCGCTCCAAAAGATGCCGCATGAGCAAGGTAATCAGGCGTGCCCACTCGTCGACTTTATCGGTGGTAAAATTATTTGCCGGGCGCAGAAACACCGTGCCCTCTCCCGATTTGAGCGCACCGGGCATGTGTCCTATCTCAAGCATCGGCTTTGCTCCGATAGAAAGAATGAAATCGATAACCTCATCAATATAATTAAAGGAGAAGTAAACCTCTCCGTCCAGACCTTGGCGGTAGACCATCATATCGTCATCAACAAGACCCTTAACACGGATAAACTCAAAACCGACTGCTTTTTTCAGTCTTTTTAATTCGCTCTGAATTTCCTCATCGATAACACTTCTCGCATAGCCGCCGTTCATCACACGTCTGAAGTGATTTTGTGCCTTGGTGCGCCTTGCGCCGACATTTATATCAACAAAAAGATTTTTTGAATTACAGCTGTCCCCTATGTTTTCATTAGTGGTCGCATATTTAAAAATCGAATTGAGATAATCACTCTTGTTAAGCCCGAACGAATCGACGAACCTTGTTTCGGTGCTACCTTTTGCAAGCTCCGCTCTCTCCTGCAAAAGCTGCTTGCGGTACTCGCCCGGTGTGACGCCTCGGTACTTTCGAAACGCACGAATCATCATGTTTTCGCTCGTAAAACCGTTGTTGTATGCTATTTCCGTCAGGCTCAGAGTGCCCGTCATATCCTCAACGGCGTGGTTTAGTCTAACCTGTGTGACATATTCAAGAAAGCTCACTCCGAAGTATCTTGGAAAACTTCTTGAAATATAGGTTTCACTCAAATAAATATGCTTTGAAAGACTCTCGAGAGTAATTTCTTCCTTGTAATTCTCAAGAATATAGTCTGCAGCCATTTGGATTCTCTCACGGCCTCCGCCGATGACCTCTTTTTTCTCTTCGACCGCAAAATATTTTGTCAAATCCTCGAGAAGTGCCGTAATCTTACTTCTCGGATAGGTACTTCCGTCGGTTTTGTAGGTTTCTCTGAACGCCTGAGCCACATCACGGCGAATTATGTCGAAATGCTCTTGGTTATCCTCCGAAGCAAGAAAAGAACGGCATGCGATTTTGTAGCGCAAAAACTCAGGATACAGCGAAGCCGTTATATCGGAGGAAAGAGTCAGCGAAAGCAGAATCGTATCTTGTGTCATATCCACGCTGCAAAGTTCAAACGGATTTACCGCAAAAATATCCTCGGTTTTAAACGCACAGACAATACCGTCGCTGAAGCTTACATGTCCTTCGCCACGAAGCACAAACACGATTTCAAGCTCAGGAAGCCAGATTTTACGGCGTTCCAATGGGCGGATTATTCTGAATTTCACTCCCGACAACAGCTCGTCGTGAGGGGAAGTTTTATTTACTGCTTTATTCATATTATCCATAATTACCTCATACAATCAGATATCACTATAATAACAGAAAAAAGCTAAATTCTCAATTATCAAAACAAATGATATTTCATCTTGATTTCGGATATATACAAAACTTCGCAACACAAAAAGAAAAAACCGCATATTACTGCGGTTTAAATGGTGGAGATGGCGGGAGTCGAACCCGCGTCCGAAAACCAATTGCCAAGGCTTTCTCCGAGCGCAGTCAGTGTTTTGACATTCCCTCAGTGAGACGCCCACAGACAGGCTTCTCACCTTAGTATCCTGAAATTCATGGACGGGCTACAGGAATCCCCCGCCTCACGTTCACCGTTAATCGACGCTCTTTACACGGTCACGGTAGTCCGCGCAAGAACGGCTGCTAATCAAGCAGCAAGAGCAACGTTATTGTTGTCGTTTATTATTTAAGTTTGCGGTTTTATTAGCGGTCCCGCACCGCTGCTCGCTTACCGAGGTTCTCAGCCCCCGTCGAAACCTTTACATCCCCATGTCTATAATTAAAATTAATAATTTTATAATTAATAATGAACGGACAAACGG
>CAVDQG010000075.1:0-8332 GCA_963611165.1 Bacteroides uniformis | reverse complement strand
GGCGTTCCGCCCTAAAATCACTTCGTGATTTTGGTTTCCCTCATCAGCCTGTCTTCTTTTTTTATCGCTTCGCTTTGTTTTTCGTTATCTCTCTTTGTGCTTCGCTTTTCTCTCGTGGGCTCCGCCCACACCCGTTCGCTTTTTGAAAAAAGCGAAACCAAAAACTTTTGTGTTTTTTGCTTTTTTCTTTTGCTTTAATTACTCTTTTCCGTCCCAGCAATATGTGCATAATTTGCACTTATCAATTCCTATGGAATCAAGCAGGTCGTCAAGTCGGTTATAGGCGAGAGTGGTGAAGTTAAGTCTCTTTCTTATCTCCTCTACCATTTCTTTGTAGTTTTGACTGTCGGGATTTGCATAGTCCTGAAGCACTTCCGTCGAAACATTATCGCCCTCTCTGTCTCGGATAACTCTTCTTGCAATGAGGTCATATTCTGATGTCGATCTCGAGAAGTCGAGGTATTTGCATCCGAACATTATCGGCGGACATGCAGGTCTGATATGAACCTCTTTTGCGCCGTTTTCATAGAGGTAATTTGTTGTATCTCTTAGCTGTGTTCCTCTGACGATTGAGTCGTCTATGATTACCATGCTCTGGTCTTTAATGAGCTCCTTTACAGGGATTAGCTTCATCTTTGCGATATATTCACGCTGAGACTGGTTCTGCGGCATGAACGAGCGTGGCCAAGTAGGTGTATACTTGATGAACGGTCTTGAGAACGGGATTCCGCTTTCGTTTGCGTATCCTACTGCATGAGCCGTACCCGAATCGGGGACGCCTGCAGAAATATCGGCTTTTACGTTATCACGCTTTGCCATTCTTTTTCCGCACTCATATCTCATCTGCTCTACATTCACTCCCTCGTAGCTTGCGCACGGGTAGCCGTAATATACCCAGAGGAATGAGCAGATTTTCATTTTCTCTTCTTTTTCCTTGAGAACGGTGATTTTCTCTTCGTTGAAGCTTACAATTTCGCCGGGACCGAGTTCCTTTTCGGTTGTGTAGCCAAGGTTATGGTAAGCGAAGTCCTCGAAGCTTATGCACTTTGCTCCGTCCTTAGAGCCGATGATAAGCGGTGTTCTTCCGAGTTTATCTCTTGAAGCGATGATTCCGTCTTTTGTGAGTATCAGAACGCTCATAGAGCCTTCAACAACGTCCTGAACAAACTTCAGTCCCTCGGTGAAGCTTTCCTTCTGATTGATGAGAGCCGCCACAAGCTCTGTTGCGTTTATGGCGCCGCTTGTCATTTCGAAGAAATGCATGTGTCCGTCCGAGAAGCATTCTTCAACAAGCTTATCGGAATTGTTGATTTTTCCGACGCATGCAATCGCATATGTGCCGAGGTGTGATCTCATGAGCAACGGCTGAGGATCGTTGTCCGAGATGCAGCCGATGCCGTATTCTCCGTGAAGATGGTCGAGGTCGTTCTCAAATTTTGTTCTGAACGGGGAATTTGAAATGTTGTGAATTACACGATTGTAGCCCTTGCTTGCATTGTAGACCGCCATACCGCCTCTTCTTGTGCCGAGGTGCGAGTGGTAGTCGATACCGAAAAACAAATCGAGTGCACAGTCTGCCTTGGTTGTAACTCCGAATAAACCGCCCATAGTGTCATTTTTCTCCTTAAGTCAGTTGATTTGAAAAGCGTATGATTTTTACAGCTAAATTGTAGCACAAGTTTATGCTTTTGCACAGATTAATTTAAATTTTAGATGAATTTCTACGAAAGAGTGAAGTTTTTCGTTTTTGCTATTGAAATTATTGTGAAAATATAGTATCATTCTAAAGCTGTCTTACCGCAGTAGTCAGTCGCAACCTCCTGACTTTAAAAAAACACTAAGAAAGGTCACCGCATTTCGGTGAAGGTAAGAATAAAAATGAATAACAAAAAATTAGTACGCTACATGTGTGAGGCGGCTGTTATTGCGGCTCTTTATACCGTTTTGACATACATCGCCGCTGCTTGGAACTTAGCCTACGGCTCGGTTCAGTTCAGATTCAGCGAAGCTTTGACTATCCTTCCGATATTCACTCCTGCCGCTATTCCGGGTCTTACACTCGGTTGTTTCCTTTCTAACCTCGGAAGCACTCTCGGTGTTGTCGACTGGGTTTTCGGTACGCTTGCAACTCTGCTTGCAGCCGTAACGGGAAGAATGCTTCGCAAGATTGAGTTCTGCGGAGTACCTGTACTTTCAGTTCTTATGCCTGTAATTTTCAACGCAGTAATTGTTGGTTTCGAGCTCATCTGTCTTTCGGACAGCGGAAGCTTCTCGTTCGCTAACTGCAACATGGCTATTTTCGTTCCCACAGCACTTTCTGTCGGAATCGGCGAGCTTGTTGTTTTGGTGGTTCTCGGAATTCCGCTCATTCTTGCTCTCAAGAAGAACCGTGCACTTGAAAAGGTGTTCGCAGGAAACGCTTAAATGCTGTCGGCTGACAAAATCAGGTTGCCTTGAAAGCCGTACAAATTTGAATAAGCATATTAATCGGTGTGATTTTTCGCACCGATTTTTCTTTTTGCTTGTTTTCAATTTATTAATTGTATTCGTTTTCTATTAATGATAGAATGAAATTGATTTTTGAAAACGGAGGCAATTATGGCAGAGTCTGAAAATGTATATTACGGACTTTCGTCCGCCGAGGTTGAAGCTCGGCACGAACAGGGACTTGACAATCGTGATGTCGGAGTCAAAACAAAATCAATAAAACAGATTATTCTCGGAAACACGTTCACATTCTTTAACATAGTGAACTTTATCTTAGGCTTTCTCGTTCTTTCAACGGGCTCGCTTAAAAATATGCTGTTTCTCGGAGTTGTCGTAGCGAATACGGCAATAGGCAGTTTTCAGGAGATACGCTCGAAGAAAACGATAGACAAATTAAGCCTTATTTCCGCTCCGAAGGTTAATGTTATACGTGACGGAAATTTGCAGACGATAACGGTTTCCGATGTTGTGAAGGACGATTTGATATTGCTTGAAATCGGCAATCAGATTTGTGCCGACTGCGTAGTCGTATCGGGCGAGGTTGAGGTTGACGAGTCACTTCTCACGGGTGAATCTGACCCCGTTGGAAAGAAAGCCGGAGACAAATTGATGTCGGGAAGCTTCATCGTCAGCGGCAACTGTCTTGCCCAAGCAGAAAATGTCGGTGCGGAAAGCTACGCAAATAAAATTGCGGGCGAGGCAAGTAAGAAGAAGGACGAAAAATCCGAGATAATGAAGTCGCTTAACATTATCGTTAAGTTTATTTCTTTCAGTTTGGTTCCCGTGGGCGGACTTCTATTTTGGAAGTCGTTTTTCGTCGAGGGAGTATCTTACCGCAGTTCGATAGTAAGTATGGTTGCGGCTTTGACGGGAATGATTCCCGAGGGGCTTGTGCTTTTGACGTCGGTGGTTTTCGCCGTGAGCGTTATAAGACTTTCCAAGCACAACACGCTTGTTCAGGAGCTTTACTGCATTGAGTCGCTTGCAAGAGTAGATGTGCTTTGCCTTGATAAAACGGGCACGATAACCGAGGGAAGCATGCAGCTTGACGGCTTTGTGCCGCTTGACGGTCACAGCGAGGAAGAGATGATTGAGGCGATAAGTGCGCTTGTCACGGTACTTAACGACAACAACCCGACTTACAATGCGCTTTTAGCTGAATTCGGTAAAAATTCGGACATGACTGCACTGAATATCGTACCGTTCTCTTCTGCAAGAAAATGGAGCGGTGCCCAGCTTGATAATCACAAAACCTACCTTATGGGTGCAGGAGAATTCATTCTCGGAGAGGGATTTTCACCCTATAAGGAAATTGCCGAGAGCTATGCCGCAAACGGCTCGAGAGTTCTTTTGCTCGCTTCAAGCGACTCAGGCTTTGACGAAGAAAAGAACGTGCCACCCCACACGACTGCTGTCGGACTTATACTCATAAGCGACAAGATAAGAGCGGAAGCACCCGATACTCTCGCTTACTTTGCAGAACAGGGCGTTGACCTCAAGGTAATTTCCGGAGACAACGCAGTCACGGTTTCTCAGATAGCAAAAAAAGCAGGGCTTAAAAACGCCGACAATTATATTGACGCATCAACTCTCGAAACAGACGAAGAGATAAGAGAAGCGGTGCTCACTCATTCCGTTTTCGGCAGAGTTACGCCCGAACAGAAATTTAAGTTTGTCAAATTCCTCAAGGAGGAGGGGCACACCGTTGCAATGACCGGTGACGGTGTCAACGATGTTTTGGCACTCAGGGAATCGGATTGCAGTATTGCCATGGCAAGCGGAAGTGACGCCGCAAGAACGGTTTCCGACCTTGTTTTGCTTGATTCCAATTTTGCTTCACTTCCAAAGGTTGTCCGTGAGGGAAGACGCTCGATAAACAATCTTCAGCGTTCCGCTTCGCTTTTCCTTACCAAGACGATATTCTCTGTTTTGCTCTCCGTGCTTTTCATTTTTGTAAGCACGACTTATCCGTTCGAGCCGATTCAGATGTCGCTCATCTCGAGTTTGACTATCGGTATACCGTCGTTCATTCTTGCGCTTGAACCGAACAAAGACAGAATCAAGGGTAAGTTCATCGTGAATGTCATAAAGAAAGCAATACCTTCCGCAATTCCGATGTTCCTCAATATCCTCATGCTGGTTTTGATTGAAAGAGCGTTTGCATTAAGCTTTGTCGAGCTTTCCACAACAGCCGTAATTCTCACGTTCTTTACGGGGGTCGTCATGCTCTTTAGGGTAAGTTTCCCGTTTAACCTTATGAGATTTTTCTTGTTTATATTTGTCATAGCGGCATTTATCATAGCGTACATTTACTTCCCATCGCTTCTGTCGTTGACGCCGCCTAATTACAAGATGTGCGTGGTTACGCTTCCGTATATGCTCATGAGCATAAGCTGTACTATGGCAATTTCACACTTTATCGAAAATGTAATCGAGAGAAAAGAGGAGAAAAAGTGATAATTCCCATTGAATTTATAAACGATACAATAGAATTCAGACATACCTTGCACCAAAATGCGGAGCTTTCTCTTCATGAAGAAAAGACTAAGGCATTAATTACCGAAAAGCTTTCCGCTTTGAAAAATATCAAAGTGAAAAATAAGGGCAACTGGATTTTCGCAAGCTATAAGTCGGAAAATCCGACAGGCAAACCGATAGCGTTCAGAGCTGATTTTGATGCTCTGCCCATTGAGGAAACTATCAACAAGCCCTATGCTTCTCTTAATCCCTCTGTCTCTCATCGATGCGGTCATGACGGTCATGCCGCTTGTTTGGTAGGCTTAGCCGAGCTTGTGAACGAATACGGCGCAGACAGAGATATTTACTTCTGCTTCCAGCATGCCGAGGAAATCGGCGCAGGCGGCGAGGAGTGTGCAAAGTATATCGCTTCTAAAAAGCCAGAGTTCATATATGCGTTTCATAACTGGAGCGGCTTTCGTGAGGGAGAGGTTATTGTCAAAAGCGGTGCGGTGCATTGTGCTTCAAAGGGAATAACCTACAAATTCATCGGAAAAAATTCTCACGCAAGCCAGCCCGAGGACGGTAAAAACCCCGCATTTGCAATATCTGAGTTAGTAAAGGAAACAGGTCTCGGATTTATCAGGAAAAGTTTTAATAAAAAAGGAAAGTCCTTGTTGCTTGCAACGGTAGTCGATATTTCTCTTGGCGATAAAAACTTCGGAATATCACCGGGAGTCGGCTCTGTTTCAGTAACTCTTCGCGGAGAAGACCCCACGCTGTATATGATGGCTGAAGCATGGTTAAAGTCATCGGCTGAATCGATTGCCGAAAAATACGGCTTGTCACTTGAGATTAGCGAATGCGATGTTTTTCCCGAGACAGCCAACACCGAAGAAGCAGTGGATAACATAAAGCTTGCCGCAAAGAAAGCCGGCGTCCGATGTTCCGCACTCAAGAAGCCGTTCCGTTCTTCCGAGGATTTCGGCTACTTCACGAGGAAAATTAACGGTGCTATATTCTATGTCGGAAACGGCATTGATTATCCCGCAATTCATACAGTCGAGTATGACTTTAACGATAATATAATTGCCAATGTACTTAAAATGTTTGCCACGCTTGGCGAGGTTAAGCTATAAAAAGTAAAACAGGCACTCCTGACGGAATGCCTGTTTTACTTTTTAGTTTAAAGAAGTTAATTTAGTTGTAGTTTTCTTCATCGGTGTAATAATATTCTTCAGAGTAATCACCGTTATCGGTATAATCGTCGGAATAATAATCGGTGTAGGTTCCGTCCGTGTAGGCGTCATCCGTATAGGTTTCATCGGTGTAGCTGTCGCCCGTGGTGTCGGCTGACTGTGTATCCGAAGAGGAAACTGTCGGATCCTCTGAGCTGTCGCTCGGATATTTGTATTTGCTTATCAGAGAGAAGTTGTCCTTGTCGATAAAGACAACCTTCATCCTGTAGTCTTTGATGCTTTCCTCGCTTTTTCCCTCAACCGCCAAGCACGCAATGAGCGGTGCATAGCATGTCTCGAAAAAGCTTTCATCGGGTGCTTTGTAAGCACTGCTGTCCGTTAGACAAGTGAGAGCTGTTAAATTTCTGTCAAAGCTGATTTGCGTGATAAAGCTGTTGCTTGATTTTAAAGTGTCAAGCTTTTCACCGAGCATTATTCGAAGATTTCTTATAAGCTCGTCTTTGTCGTTCGAATTTATCGTGAACGAAACGCTTCCGTCTGCCTTTGAAGTCGGAGTGCTGATTCCGAGTCGGGAAGAGTTCTCACTGATGTATGAGCCGCAAATATCGTTTGCGGTTTTTGGAATGGTTATCTCTACGCTGCCCGCCGCCGCTGAGGAACTTTGCATGCTTGCTTCTTCACTTGAGGCGTCGTCCGCATTTTTGTCTTTGTGTCCGCAGCCTGTGAAAATGCCGATGCATACAACGAGCAACATCAGAAGAGCCGCTATTCTCTTCATCATGGATCTTTTTTCCTTTCTCAAAATTTCAAATATCAAGTGGGGAGATACAGATATAGATTTGTTCGGCTAATATATAATACTACATTTTTATCAATTTGTCAAAATTGAGGTAATTTGGCTTGTTGCGGTATGCTTTCAAAGGTGGTATACTTTAAGACAATCAATAAATTTTACGTGATGAGAGGTGCAATATGCTAAGCGAAAAGGTACTGAAATATATAGACGAACACAGCAAAGAAACCTATGATTTGCTGTTGACGATTGCAAAGATTCCCGCTCCGTCTAACCACGAGGAAAAGCGAATGGAGTTCTGCAGAGATTGGCTTATTTCAAACGGCGCAAAGGGAGTATATACCGATGAGGCACTGAATGTGGTATATCCCTACGGCGTGACGGAAAGTAACCCCGTTGTTGTTTTTATGGCACATATTGACGTCGTTTTCCCCGATACTGAGGAGCTTCCGCTTTATATCGAAAACGGCAGAATCAATTGTCCCGGAATCGGTGACGATACAGCAAACCTTGCCGCACTTCTTATGACGGCAAAGTATGTGGCTCGGAATAACCCCGAGACAAAGGACTGCGGTGTCGTTTTCGTATGCAATGCCGGCGAAGAGGGCATGGGCAACCTCAAGGGCTCAAGAAAAATCTGCGAGACATATAAGGGCAGAATCAAGGAGTTCTATAGCTTTGACGGCACAATGGAAGGACTTCTCACGGGAGCGGTAGGATCTGCACGATATAAAGTGACAGTCAAAACCGAGGGCGGTCATTCCTACTCAAACTTCGGAAATCAAAATGCAATAGCCCACTTATCCGGAATTATCTCCGATATCTATAAAATCGATGTCCCGAAAATGGGAAAGACAAGCTATAATGTCGGAACGGTAAACGGCGGAACATCTGTCAATACAATAGCACAGGAAGCCTCTATGCTTTGCGAGTACCGTTCGGACGACGAGCGTTCGCTTGCCGTCATGAAAGAGAATTTCGAGAAGATATTCGAAAATCACAGATCTGATAAAGTAAAAGTTGACGTGGAGCTTGTCGGATTGAGACCGTGCGAGAGCATGGATGAGAGCGGCAGAAGAAGAAAAGAAGAACTCGTGCTCATGGCAACGGAACTGCTCGAGAGAACAATCGGAAGACCCGTCCATTCGGGCCCCGCATCAACGGACTGTAATATACCGCTGTCACAGGGAATACCTGCTGTTTGCTACGGAACATATTTCGGAGCCGGAGCGCATACAAGAGAGGAATATGTGGAGATTGATTCTTTGCCGATGGGCTATAAAGTGGCATTTGAAAGCGTATTGAGATATTTCAAATAAGCATAGAAAAAATAAATAAGTAAAAACACAAAAGTTTTTGGTTTCGCTTTTTACAAAAAGCGAACGGGTGTGGGCGG
>CAVDQG010000074.1:3839-8335 GCA_963611165.1 Bacteroides uniformis | reverse complement strand
CCTGTCAACGATAAGTAACGGTCAACAAACCACAATAATTCTTGGAATGCTCCCTGTAATTCGTTCTCCATGTCCTCGGCGTCAAGGTCAAGGTCGGAATACATAGACTGGATGTTCATTTGGTTAGTGGCTCTACTTTTATCCAAAAAAGCAGAGCGTTGCTTTTATTTATCTAACGACACCAAATAAGCATATAGCCTTTGCGCATCAGAAAAAGCTATATCATATTTTAGAAGGAAACGAAAGCAATTTTGCTTTTCGTTGAAATAATTATATTTCCGTGATATATTAAATTTATAGAAACCGTAGGTGCGGTATAGCAATCATAAAAGATTTTTACACTTTATGATTGAACTGAATAATGCGTGAGTCTAACAAATCCGTGAATATAATGATGAAGATAAAAACAATATATGGCACTTGACAAAGCAGATAGTATTTGTAAAGCGTTTGATTGCATACAAAACAATATTTTATGGTTTATATCTGAAACAAAAACGCAAGATTTAAAAATACGCAAGGTAATTACTTGTCAGAATATCAGTTATTAAACAAAAAGGAATGATAAGAATAAGATGCAATACACAGAATTACTTAATATAAAGGCAGAAATGCTGTCGATGGACGATGACGGTTATGAAGAAAATCTGGTTGAAGCAGCTACTCTGTTTCGTGGGTTTGATGATGCCTTTACATTATTTATGGAAGAGAATGGATACAAAGGAGATTTAGCTGATGTGTCTGCTAAGGCACGGTTCCTTCGCGAAAAGTTCAAAACAGCTAATGTGAAACCGCCGCGTGATTTCAAAGAGTGGTTTGCACCGAACAAGAAAATTGCTCGCAAGACTGCTTTTCAAATCTGTTTTGCATTCAACTTAGGCGTTGATGAGACTAATGATTTTTTTAGATGTGTTCAGTTTGAACGTGGTTTTGATTGCCACACCATAAACGAGGCTGTTTATTATTTCTGTATGAAGAACGGGCTTTCGTACTTAGAAGCCCAAGAGATAATTGACCGCATCCCTGTGCCTAAAAAGGTAAAAGCTATTCCTAACCGAGAGGTTCTTTATACCGAAACCATTATTGAATATATAAACGGCATTGACGATAAAGAAAAGCTAATTCAGTATATCATAGACAATATCAACGATTTCCAGTATAACAATGTTACTGCTATCAAATACATCCAAGAGCTTTGGTCTGAGATTTCCAAGACAGACGGATTGGCTGCACAAGAGGGCAAGATTATAGAAAAAACTCATAATCGGTTTGAAGACAGATCCAGAAAAGGTGAAACAGACACTCGTTCTAAAGATGTTGTTGACGCAGAAGTTTGTCAACAGGAGCAAGAGGTCAAGCCCGACGATTATGTCGTTGTCGGTTCGGATTCCTCAACATGGATTATTCTCGCTCAGATAATTGGTCTGGCAAACTACCAAGAAAGAGAATATGCCATCAAACATGACCGTTCTCTGTCTTCAGTTTTATCTGAAAACAAGCTTATGCCGTTAAGGGCGGATTACTGCTTTCCGAGCAGACAAAACATTGACAAACTAATTCGTGGAGATTTAGTTGGCGATGATGAAATCATTAGGAAGATGCTGATTTTACTTGTTTTCTATACTTATTGGTCAAAGCTCATTGTCAGCAAAAATGATGCTTTTTATATGGCAAAGTTTTCTGATGCGGAAAGATGTTTGGATACGATAAATGCTCGCCTTTTGGATGCAGGCTATCCGGAGTTGTATGTCGGCAATCCTTATGATTGGCTCTTCATGTGGGCGTTAAACGACGAGAATCCACTATTCGCTTTCAGATACTATATGGGAGAGGTTTTTGCTATAAAGAAAGAAAATACCGAAGATTGATTTTGTATTTGCAAAACCACACTTTGAAAACCGTACGCTATACTCAAGTCACAAAAATGAAAAGGTGGTGAACTTATGGACCGCAGAATTGCCCTGAAATCGAATACTCCACTTCATTTGTGCAACGATAGAGGCGAATCAATTCATTGTGTCATCGAAAGCGAAATCGGTCGCGGTGGCTCTTGCGTTGTGTATGAAGCAACTCGTATAACTGATACCGGGGATAAAACACTGTACAGAGTAAAGGAGTTTTATCCTTATAAGCTCAATATTACTCGTGACGAAAACAACGGTCTGACCCCATCGGCTAATGATGCCAAGGTCTTTAATCAAAGACAGGAGCAATTTCGTTCTGACTTCACACACACTAATCAGTTATTTTATTCTGATACCAATTATTCCTCCGTGATCAATCAACTTGATATTTTCAGACAAAATGGCACTTCCTATATTCTGTCAGCATATTCTTCCAAGAAAACACTGGCAACATATAAACCAGAAAGCCTAAAAGAGTGCATCGTGCTCGTCAAACAAGTAGCTTATGTCCTGGGCAACATTCATAAGCAAGGGTATCTCTACCTAGATACAAAGCCCGACAATGTACTTGTTGTTGACGGATACCAAAAACAGATTCAGCTTTTTGATTTTGATTCGCTTCTTTCCATTCAAGAAATCAGAAATATAAGTAAATTGAGTTGTAGTAGTATTCGACTATCTTACTCTAAGGGATTTGCTCCCATTGAATTGCAAACCTCAAAAATCAAACGACTTGGTATTCACACGGATGTTTACAGCGTGGGTGCATTACTGTTTTATCTCCTGTTCGGCTACACACCTACTTCACCTGATTGCGAGACAGATGCTGTGTTTGATTTTACCAAAATCCAATATGATTATCGCAAGTGTGATGATAGGCTTTTCGGTGCTTTATCTGATTTTTTTCATAATGCCTTGGCTGTTTATTATGCAGACAGATACCAAAGTATGCAGGATGTCTTAAATCAGTTGCTGGAAATCGAAAAATACGCCGATCTTTTGATACCGAGAATCTATTCTACTAAAATTGCAAAGTCTAAGATTTTCTATGGACGCGAGCATGAGTTTGAAGAATTGGATAGGCTCTTGGCAACCCCCGATTATAACTGCCTGTTTGTCACCGGCATGGGCGGTATTGGTAAAAGTACTTTTATCAGAGAGTATTTGACACGCCGCCGAGAAAATTTTGATACAGTTTTGTACGTCTATTACAAAGGCAGTATTGAGGCAACCATATCCAACGACAGCAACATTGAAATAAATACATTAAGACCAGATGAAGAAACTAGGAACGGTACAAGATACTTTGATAAGAAAATTCAGAAGATTCGTGAACTTGTAAGAGGAACTTCATCCGTTTTAGTAATTGACAACTTTAGCGGTGAGTTTGATGATGATTTGAGGGAACTTCTCAAAACAGATTTAAAGGTTATCCTTTTGAGCCGAAAGGCATCCTTTTATCAGAATTGTCAAGAAATGAAGCTTTCTGCTGTTTCAGATTTGAACGCACTTCGCCGTATCTTTGAAGACAACCTTGGCCGCTCTATTAAGGATAATGAGAGAGGCAGCTTTGAGCAGATTTTGAAATGTGTCGAGGGACACACTCTGGTCCTTGAACTGATTGCTAAGCAGATTGCCAATAGTCACATCACTATTTCGAGTGCTGCATCTTTAACAAATCAGCACGGCTTTTCTGCTATTGCTCCGGAAAAGGTTGATTACGAAAAAGATAGCGAACAGACCAGTGATACAATTGGAAATATCATAGACGCTCTCTTTGGGGCGAATATGCTTTCAGAAGAAAAGAAAGTCTTGATGAAAGTCTTCTCCCTGATCGGGGACGATGGAATAAATATCAATTATTTTCAGCAGATTATGCAACTTCTGTCCAAGGATGATTTGAATGGACTTATTAAGGACGGTTGGCTAACGATTTCCGGTGATACGATTTCTATGCATAATGTAATCCGGGAAGCGGTGCATCGTTGGGGATGGACACCGAAATATGTCAACGCCGCAGAGCTGTTCTTGACACACTTTTATGTGGAAATTCGTTTGGAATCCACAAAAAACAACTATCCGAAGAAACTGCGAAAACATATAATTGCAGCTGACTCAGAACTGCCACCGGAGCTAAAAGACAAATGGATATTCCGGAAGTTGACTGATCGTCGTGACCACAGTAAGAAAAAATTTTACAAGCAACTGGGGAAAAATGGGCTTGTCGGTAAGGTATATCGTGAACGGTTGGCTCGCCTCAAAGATGAATCTCCTGCAGATATTGATAGGCTGACAAGATTACTTTTCCAAGCAGAAAGTATTATCAAACAGTGTCAGCGAGAGGAAGCAATTTGCGATACAAGCTTGTTTATAAACTTACAATTTGTTGTATTGCTCAATATGCCACGATATAGAGAGGATTATATCTTCTCAGAAACAAGTTCTCTTCTCGCAGATAGTGTTAAAGCAATAGATTTTAGTGAATATACAAATTGCATTCGTGACTTAAGACAAGATGCGGTCGTGATTATGAAGGTCTATGAACTGGCATTTTCAATTCATGCTTCCCATGGTGATAAAGAAGCTATGAAG
>CAVDQG010000074.1:0-3744 GCA_963611165.1 Bacteroides uniformis | reverse complement strand
AACAAAGAGGCAAGGTATTTTAAAAAGCCAGAGGCTTACGCAATTTACTATGATATGGTGTCTAATTATTATGATATTCTTCTTGATGGTTCTTACGATACAGAAACCCCCGATGAGGAACTCTTGTTAAATAAAATGCTTGGTGCTATTGAGAAAACACTTCATTACTCAAAACGCTACATTTCTCACGACGGTAATCACCTATACGCAAAAAATATTTTAGCTAAGGCTACAATTTTAATGCGGAGTGGTCGAGGTACAGAAAAAGAAATCGACAATCTCATAAACACAGCAAAGAAAGTAATTGCAGAAAACACCTCGCAATATGCAGATGTTCGTCTGCAATATTATTTGGTATGTGCCTGGTATTTTGCTTTGATACATGATAGTGCGAAGTCCACAGAGATGTTCATTAACGATGCACAGGAACTGTCAGAAATCATCATTCCAACAAATTTGCAGAAAATTGAGGAGGTCATTATTCCGTGTGCAAATATTTATTTTGAGTTAAAATGTCACAGTAAGGCTATGGATTTACTCTATGAAGGAACTCGCCTTTGTGCCAAACACGCAAATACAGATTCATATGCTCGCATAAGACAAGAACTATACAACCATCTTTGGGAGGTTGGAATTGAGGCACAACTGTTTGATTTGTGCCAAAAGATAATTGAACTCATGGAGGCTGAGAACGAAGAAATCATTGACTCTAAAAACAGGGTTGCTATTCCAGCCGAAGTTCGCAGTATTATATCAAGCAAAACAACGTAATAATTCTCAAAGTGTGAGAGCTTGGACTATTACCGTCCAGGCTCTTTTGTTTTGCATTGACAAAACCAAATATTAAAAATCGAGTGCTACCCTTTTATCGTAGCAAGAAGATAACCAAAAATAATCTCTCAGAAAAGCAATCTGTTCTCGCAAAACCAGATGTGAAAAAGCGTGTGCTAAACTTTAGTTAATTCAAAAGAAGAAAGGAGAACTCATATGAATACTAAGCAGAACAAGCCGGATTAAAGGGTGTTTTCAAAAAGGTCCATGCAGAAAATTCCCGTGGTTGAGATATTTGTTTCACTTTGAGGCTCTTGTCAAAGAGTATGTTTTCAAAGAGTATGTTTTGGACAAAGGTGATACTTTCAACCCGCTTCAGAATCAACGTTAGTGAGCTTGGTTACACCACTGAAGTTTTATCAGCACACATTAAGGCACAAAGAGCAGACCGAGCAAGAGATTATAAAATCTGTCAGGCTTGCGGCTCAAAACAGAAAGTCCAAGGATATCATATGTTTGACCATAGGTTTGTGAGTAGCGGTAGGAATTCATATCGTCTGTTACGACTGTCACAAGATGGTTCGTTGCGATAAATTGGATATCTGTAAATTTTAACAATAACGGAGGAAGAAAAATGTCAAAATTTAAGGTGTTGTTCGACGGCGAGTACGAGGATGAAGTTTTTGGTACGGAAGAAGATGCAGAAGAATATGCTCTGTACCTATGCTCGTGCAGCCGTGAAGGTGCGGAAATTCTACATATGTCTAATCCCGGAGATTATGACTATGACGAGGATAATTTCGAAGATCCAGAATACGAAATTGTGGAAATTGACGAGGATTAACAAATATTTTAGGGGGTCAAGATTATGAATAAAAAAGTAGAGATATTTACCATTTTAATCGTTGTTCTTAGTATGGCGGTATGTTTAACAGGGTGTGGCAGTAGCAAGACAACCAATAATCCAGGTAACAGTATCTCAAAGGAAAAGATTAACATAGAGGATATTTCTTGGAATGTTGATGAAGGCATTGTTGACGGAGACCGTTATGTTCTTATTAACTACACAAACGATACGCAGTATACGATAACCAGCTTTGAACTTACATTCAAAGAAAAGACAGGTGTTACCGAAGAAGAAAAAGCAGATTTGTATTCGTATATTCAAGCAAAATTTGAAGCAAGCGACGAAGATATGGAAGAAATCAAGAGCCAAGCGATTTCAATGCATGCTGAAACAGACAGAGTTGTTAATCCGAGCGAATCTGTTTCAAATATAAACTGTTATTATTATAGTGGTTCCTTTTATGTGAAAGATATTAACCACTACAACTTGGTTGAGCCGGATATTGCTACCATTAAGTATATCGATGAGGATAAAATTTTTACTGTATATTATGATTACGCCTCAAAAAAGTATTCTGTCGAAGCAGAAACAGAGATAGCATTTCAATGGTCACAAACTGATCTTGGTAGCAAAATTCCGAAGCCGGATGTCAAAGTGGTAAAAAGTGGCAGAGATGACGATATTATCTTTATGTTTGATGCATACGGCTTGTCATTAGAGCAGTTTAATGCTTATGTCGAGGAATGTAAAGGGCTTGGATATACAATTGAACCGGGCAGCTTTGAAGGATTTTATTCGGCTGATAACACGGAAGGCTATAATATCTATTTATATTACGACGAAAAAGACTGTTCAATGAGTGGCACTGTCAGCGCTCCTGAAACAAAAGGCGAATAGTCTAAAATAAATATGCGAAATTGAGGCGATGATATAAAATGATCATCGCCTCAATTTGTGACGTAAAATATTTGATTACTGCTTTATGATTTTTCCCCCTTTAATTACTACGTATGGTTCCTTTTGGTGCCATATTGCATGATAAACATCCTTATCTTGTAAAATAACAAGATCTGCATCTCCACCTTCTTTAAGAACGTGATTTTGCAATCCAAGAACTTTTCCTGCATAAGTAGTCACCATATTATATAATTCTTCCATATCATCAAATGTAGTCATCCATAGTAAATGGCTTGCAAGAAATGCTACCTGAAGCATGTTGCATTCTCCATACGGATAATATGCATCCGCTATATCGTCCTGTCCCAGCGCAACCGGGATTTCTGCTTTAAGCAAATCTTTCACTCGCAAATGTAAAGGTCCGGTATGTGGATCTGTCACAAAACCAATTCCGGCTTCTTTTGCAAGATGCACTAACTTTCTGAAATAATTCTCGGGATACAATGACATTGCCCTACAATGCTGAGCGGTAACTCTGCCTTGCCAGCCCATTTCTATTACCTTTTTGCACAGCATTTCCAGTGTCCGTTCCTCTGAGTCTCCGACATCATCTAGAAGCATAGATATATCTTTATTATATTTTTCAGCCAGTTCACACATCTGGTTAACATGTTCCTGCTCATTCTCTTTTGTATATTCAATCCAGGGAATACCGCCTGCAACATCTGCTCCCATGTTCAAGGCTTCTTCTATTAATTCTCTTGTTCCGGGCTCTCTTAACACGCCATCCTGTGGAAAGGCTACTACCTGTAATTCTACTTTGTGTTTATATTCTTCTCTTACCTTTATAAGTGCTTTAATTCCTTCTAATTTTCCTTTGCTGTCTACATCAGCAAATGCTCTTATATGCGTAACTCCATGCTTTACAGCCAGTTCACATGCCTTTCTGGCGTTTTCGGCAATCCATGATTCATCATAGCAGGTTTTGAATTCAGATGCACTCTGAATGGAATCGAGAGCATTACCCATTCCGCCCTGCTGGTATTCCTGAAGTGCTTTTTGTCCAGCTTTTTCAAGAGTGTATACCTTGCACAAATGCAAATGTCCGTTCACGAATGACTCAGTAACCAGATTACCTTTGGCATCTACGGTTTCTTTTGCATCTTCCGTGAGGTTGTCGCCTATATCCGCAATTTTATCTCCCTTGATTCCTATACTCACTGGATTTG
>CAVDQG010000073.1:0-8396 GCA_963611165.1 Bacteroides uniformis | reverse complement strand
GGCCAGAAGTGACCGTTGCATGTTGCCGCATACCAAATCTTCTTTGCGAGGTTGATGTGCTCGCTCTTGAAGATATCGTAAGCATTGGATCTTCTCGGAACATCGTAGTTATCGGGGAATGTGCCGACTGGTACCATCTTCTCGTTCATCTTGCCGTGAGCCTTGAAAACGTCCTCTGCGTTTGTGTTTGCAAGCCACTCGGGGCCCTTCATGAAGTCGTCGATAACATCGAGGAACTGCTCTGCGTTGTTGTAAGCAAATCTCCAGAGCTCATGCCAGAAGAATCTGTCAACAATCTTGAGGTAATCGGCTTTCTCGCCTACACCGCTGACTGCACGGATAACCATACCGTTTCTGAAGCTCTGATAAGCCTCCATTGAAGCGGAGAACTTTCCTGCAAAACCGACGTGCCATACGCATACGCCGTCGAGTGTCATAAGCTTTGCATGGCATCTTACGCCGTACTCAACATCGTCACCACGAACGAAAAGCGGAAGTGGAAGTCCGTTCTCCTCGATTGTCTTGACAGGAATACAGCAATACCACCAAGCCGCATACATTTCATCCTTCTCGAATGAGCTCTGCTCCTCGTTCTTAAGAAGGTTGAACTGCTTTCTCATATCAAAATCATCTTTAACAGCTCCGAATGCACCTGTATCGGTATTGACATAACCGAAGTCCTCGTGCTGCATGTGACGCTCGTCATAGTCGAACATTGCGCCGCTGATGAAATGTCTTTCGTACTCGGGTCTTACTATTCTGAGAAGATAGAAGCTTCTGAAAAGTGACTCTGTGGAAATGAGAACGTCATCATCCATGAGAAGAACATGAGTCGGCTTATCCTCGAGAGACAAAGCCTCCATCATTCCCTTTGCAAATCCGCCTGAACCGCCGACATTCGGGTTAGGTGTGATTCGAAGATTTCGGCAGTTATGCTCCTCGGGATTCAAGGTTCTGCCGTTATCGATGATATGAACGAAAATAGAGTCCTTCATATCCTCGCTCTCGAGAACATGAGCCTTCAAAAGTGCGATGTTCTTTGTGATGAAGGCTTCTTTTCTGAAGGTAGTTGTAGCTATGCAAAGCTTAACCTTTCTCTCCTCGTTCTCATTTACATCGGTATAGACACCGCCGCCGTAAATTCTTACCTCGCTGTTTGCAGTGAGCTTATAGGCAAGAAGCGGAGCGTTTGAAGCAGGAATATCGATTGTTACGTCTGTCGGCTCTTCTGCGTCAACGCTTACGGAATGGATTATGTTCTGATTAACCGAAATTGAGTTCTTGGAAAGCTCGTAGAAATCAAAATGTGCTTTACCTTTAATTTTAATCTTAAGCTTGAAGTTCTTGGCGTAGGTGTACTTCTTCCACTTCTCTATGGAAATTACATTGAAATATGCACCGAAATCAACTGTCGTGTTCTCATTAATCACATGGCATTTGTCAAAATTATCATATACCATGGCACCGAGTGCAAAATTTCTTCTGTCGTCTACTTCGTTGATAGAAATAGCATTGTAAAGCAGCTGGGGAACTTTTTGGATGTTTACGTCAACATCGTTCAGAAGTATAAGATTCTGAAGCTTTAACTCTTTCATAAATACCTCGTTTTAGTTGTTGTGTCTGTTCTTTTTCATCTCGGCTATTCTTGCAGCCTCTTCTTTCATCTCACGCTCAGCGTTTCTTCTTTCTATATCCTGACGCTGTTTGATTCCCTCAATCTGAGTGGAATATGCGTCAGCTATAACATCTATATCTCCCTGCATGATGGTGTTGCCCTTGTCAATCCAAATTGCCTTGTCGCACATGGACTGCACGCTGTCAAGGTCATGAGAAACGAACAGAAGAGTTGCGCCGTTTCTGAGCATTTCGTCCATCTTGTTCATGCATTTCTTTGTGAAAAGCACGTCACCGACGGAGAGAACCTCGTCAACAATGAGAATATCGGGCTGTACTATCGTGGCAACGGAGAATCCGAGTCGGGAAATCATACCTGATGAGAAATTCTTGACGGGAGTATCGAGAAAATCATAGAGCTCGCTGAACTCAACTATTTCGTCAAACTTCGAGTCGATGAACTCCTTGTCGTAGCCGAGGATACAGCCGTTGAGATAGATATTTTCCCTCGCTGTCAGGCGGTGGTCGATACCTGCTCCAAGCTCGATAAGCGAAGCGATTGTGCCGTTTACGGTTACCTTGCCTTTATAGGGCTTGAGTATTCGGCTGATACACTTGAGAAGTGTGGATTTTCCCGAACCGTTGGTTCCGATAATTCCCCACGCCTCGCCTTTTTTAATCTTGAGATTAATGTGCTGAAGCGCAAGAAACTCCTGGAACATGAGCTCGTGCTTGACAAGCTTGACAAAATACTCCTTGAGATTATCGATATTTTCGCTCGATTTATTGAATCTTACGGTTACATCATCAACTATGACTGCGCAGTCCTCGTCCTTTATGTCCGGAAGCGGGTCTACGGTAGCAAGTCCCTTTTCAAGAATATCCAAAACCGAGGAATAAACAAAACTATCTTCCATAATTACCTCCTCAGATATAAAGGATAAACTTATCCTGACTTCTCTTGAACACTGCGTTTCCGATTAAGAACATGAGAATAGCATAGCCAAAGCCAAGAATGAAATCATAGCCGTGCAAAAAACTCCACGAGGGAACATCGCCCGAAAGCGTCGGAACCCAGAGGAAATATCTCATCTGCTTGATATAAATGTATATCGGATTGAAGAATTCTACGAATTTCGCAAGTATTGTGGCTAATTTAGAGTTGTTCTCATAAATCATATCAACACTGTAGAAAACCGCAGAAGCGTAAGACAAAGCTGTGATGATTGCGTTGAAGATATAGCGAATGTCCCTGAAAAATACATGTGCCGCAGACAAAAGAAGTCCGAGACCCGTTGTGAAAATATAGAGCTCAAACATCGGAACGACAAATCCGAGATTGACAAAAGAAAACAGCACTCTGTGCTCGATGAATGAATACACAAGCATAACAAGAACCATTGCTCCGAGGCTGAAGAAGAAGTCTATCATGGTGGAGGTTACCCTTGCCACGGTAAACATATACTTCGGAACATAGGTCTTCTTTAATAAAGAGTCGTTGTCTGTTATAGCATAAATTGCCTTGTCGGCTGAAGTCTGCACGAAATCGAAACAGCACTTACCGGCAAGAAGATATATCGGGAAGAGCTCAACCCTCTGGGCAAAAAGGAACGAGAAAACCACCGCCATGATTATCATAACGGATAAGGGATTCAGAATGCTCCAAAGGTAGCCGAGAAAGCTTCTTCTGTATTTTAGTTTAACATCTCTTGAAACAAGCTGAACTAGCAAGTCCCAATACTTAAAAACCTCAAGAAAAGAGCCCTCCTTGGGGTGCATTTTACTCATTAATTTTTCCATAACGAACCTTTCAAATCAGTCGAAGCTGTGATTTCCTCTTAATTTATTGTATAGCTTTGAGTGAGAAATGCTCTCCCAGCCGTCTTTATCTATGTGCAGGCTGTTCATAGTCTTGAACGCTTTGTACTGTTTGACCGCCTTCATATAGGTCTCGGGCAGTTTTTCCTCAAACTCACGCATGATTTCTTCTGCCATGGCTCTGCCCTTTTTTCTGTCCTTTTCGACAAGAAGCACCGTCATAAGGTAGCTCATAAGAAGCCCCTGAGCTTTCATGCAGTAATAAGAACGCTGGGCGTCAGAAGAAAAATCTCTTCTCGGATACTCGGCAATAAGACGCTCGAGAACCGCCTTGGTGTGACCGATTCTCTTAAGCTGATTGACATTGGAAACGCTCTGCGTCACATCGCCGATACGGTAGCAATATATGAACATATCAATCGGAGTCACGCTCTTTGCCACACAGCACGGCACAGTAGCATACTCGTGGTCTTCGTAAAACACATGCTCCGAAAGCTGCATGCAGTTTTCCCGGTAGAATTTTGTGTTGTATGTGATACCGTGGAAAGTCAGACTTCTGTCGAAGCTTTTCCAGTTTGCCATAATCTCTTCAAAGGAATATGCCCTCTCGAATTCATCGGGATAGCTCATCCATTTTTTGAGCTCGTTGCCGTTTCCGACATCAACGGTGTAGTGGTGCGTTAAAATGACATCGGAATCGATTTTCTCAAGCTTTTCGACAAAAGACGGAAGATTTTTTGTGACAACCCAGTCGTCTGCGTCAATAACCTTGACATATTTGCCGACTGCGGCTTTAAGTCCCGTGTTAAGTGCACCGCCGTGACCTTTGTTCTCCTGATTAATCAGTCGGACGGACTGCGGATAGAGCTTCACGAATTTATCAGCCTGCTCGGCTGTGTCGTCGGTCGAGCCGTCATTTACAATAATTATATCGAGTTTGTCAACAACAGAAGCTTCGAGAAACGATGAAATAACCGTGCTCATAAACTTTGATGTGTTGTATGACGGAACTACAAATGAAAGAATTTTATCCATATATACCCTTACAATACTTTAGACTCAGCCGACTTTTTGGCTTTTTCTATCTTATTCTCAAATATACCCTTGAAAATTGCACCGAGAGCTTCAAAAAAGCTTAGATTTTCACGATACATAGGTCTTTTCTTAACGCAGTAAAACAATGCATATGCCGCAGAAATCGGAAATCCGAGAATATATCTTGTGGTAGCGCCTCGGTTTTCAAAGAATTTTTTGTCAAAGCCCGAAAACCACCGGCTTTCTCCGCCCTCGTGCACCTCGGCAAGCTCATACGGAACATACCAAACCTCAAGACCGTTTTCGATGCAGTCGCTGAGAAACTTGAGCTCTTCTTCGGCACCGTTTCCCGTGCCCGAACCGAGCATTTCGTCAAATCGCACGCCTGTTTTAATCAGGCTTTCTCTCTTAAAAGAAATCTGCCACGATGAGACCTTTAAAATCTTGGGGAATTTAAGGCGCATAACCTTGTCTTCAAAAGACGGCTTGCGGTTTATCATCTTAAATATGATGACATCCGCCTGAGAATTTTCTTCGTATGCCCTGACCATTTTTTCGATGTAATCATCCGAGAAGCACTCGTCATCGTCACACAAAAGGCAAATGTCGGCTTTGCTTCTCTCGATAGCGGCGTTGCGGCTCTTCGTCAAGCCCCTCTCTTTCATCGAAAAAACTCTTGCCGTGCCGTTTTCTGTCGAAAACTCCTGATAAGAATTCCCGTCACACTGGTTGATAACAACGCAGTCACCCGTGATTTTACTGTTTTTGATAAGCTTCTTCGCGTCGGCAAACATACACGACACCAAAATATCCGCTTTTAAAGACACCAAATCACCTCTTAAAGAAAATCACAACCGACAAATCCGATTACACATAGTCATACTTATAGTATTTATATCATATTTGACCCGTTATGTCAAACTTATGTTACGGCTTTAACTTCGATATAGCCACACTTCCAAAATAATCGCACAAAGTGAAATTGACTTTATTGTTTTTGTCAGAATGTATACAAATTATGCGAAAATTTGATTATTTAACTGACGATAAACGCTCAAGCGGCTAAATTTCGCCTATAAACAGTATATCACAGAACGAAGTTTAGAACGATAAGTTTAGAACGGTAAATCTCCTTCCTCTGCTTTAGCTCTCGCAGAATTAAACCAGCCGTAGGAAAAATTTCTTCCTCTTCCCGGGTCATAGATTCTTTTTGACGACGGGTCATATTCCACCAAAAGCGGCTCTTTGGTTCGGACGATGCCGTTCAGTCGGTTCTTTGCGATGAATATCCGCCCTGTATCGGGAGCGTTCTCGTCACCTCTTACGTACGACAAGACAACATCTGCCGCATTCGTTACGTCAGCACTTCCGCTGATATCGTCGCTGTCTACTATTTCTTTCCTGCCGCCGACTGTCTTTCTCGGGTGAGCGACCAAAAGCACCGCAACATCATATTTTACCGCAATTTGCTTTAAGCGTTTGACGAATTTCGACTGCTTGAAATACTGCTCTTCGCTTGCCCCAACGTCAACAGCCGTCATAAGGTTATCGAGCAACACGAATTTAACGCCGTATCGCTTGATTGTCTGCTCGACAGTCGTCAAAAGCTGTGCCTCATCATCGCCAATCATAGCTGAATTGTTGTCGTAGATGAATGCTCTGTCGCCATACCACTCGTTTATCTGCTGTTTGTACTCCTCGGAAATTGAATACGACGGGTCTCCCCATTCGTTTTCTTTGACGGTGATATATTCTCTGCCGCAGATTTGAGAGTCAAGCCAGTTCTTGAAGTGATAATCGGGAAGTTCACCGGAATAAAACAAACACTTAATTCCCTGCGACAGTGCTTCCGCTCCGATTTGTGAAGCAAGAATTGATTTTCCCTCACCTCGTTTTCCGCTGAGCAAACACACCTGACCGTAATAAATGCCGCCGATTAATCTGTCAAGCTTATCTATGCCTGTTTTGACTTTAGGCAGAGTATTAAGGTCAATTTCCTTTACTTCTGCAAGGCGCTTCACTCTGTCCACGGGCACGAGCTCTGCATTATTAACGGCTTTGACGAGTGCCGCCGCACCGAATTTTCTCAAAATGTCGTTGGCGTCTTTCTCGCCGAGATAATCTTCCATATGAACTACCTTGAGCGGTTTGTCAAGTCGCTTGCTTAAATCGTCCACAAGCGTTATCTTGCCTCTCTCGCAGTCACCCATAATCACAATCTCGCTAAATCTCTCGAGAAAAGAATAGCAATTGTCAATCCAAGTCATACCCTTTGCGCCTGTCGGCACACTCACTGCGTTCTTTATTCCTGCCGTGGCAAGCGAAAGACTGTCGAGCTGTCCCTCGGTAATAACAAGCCTTGAGTTGTCCTCGCATTGAAGCATGCCGAAAAGAATAGGCTTTGTGTTCTTTTCCGTCCACTCCTTGTTCTTGTTAATTCCCTTGCGGTAATTAGCACTGCGGTATTTGACAAACTGCAAAGTGCCGTGCTCATCATAGAACGGAAAAACAACTACGTTTACATTATCTTTTTGGCAGGTGATTTTGTACCTTTCTCCCACCTCTCGGCTTATCCCTCTGCTCTCGAGAAACCGGAGCGCTTCTCTCTTCACTTCTACGGGACGCTGCGGAAGCTTCCTGTACTCTCTTTTTTGATAGCCGTAATCAAGCGGATAATTAAACGCTCTCGCAAACTCGACAAAAGCACCTTTCCAATCGCAGGAAGCACGCAAACAGTTGCTCGCACCGTTTGTGCGGTTCACCGAGAAAGTCCATTGGTCACGGCTGCCTCCGCCGTCACAAAAAGGACAGTATTTAAACTCCACCTCATTGCCCTTGATTTTTGTTTCTGCATTTAGTTTATATATCAAACCTTGCAGGTCTTCGCTTTTAAATTCATAACTCATTTAATTCACCTCGAAACAACTGTCAATCCACGAAGCCTTGGCGCCGTGCTCATCCATGCACTCCCTCACTAAAGCGTCGACTTCATCGGGAGGTATCCCGTATCCTTCCGCATAGCGTTTGAGCTCATTTAACTTGTCCCGTTTAAGGATGATAATCCTCCTCTTTTTGTCTTCGGCTGACAAACTTTCATAATCACTGCCGACATCAAGCCAACAAGGAATATCAAGAAATTTATCTTCTTTATTTTCTTTATCTTCTTTTATATTCTTTATATTCTTGTGTGTGTGCATTTGATATGCGTTTGATGTGCATGTGTTATGCATTTGCGATGCATTACTCTGTGCGCCCTGATTTGATTTTGCGGCAAATTTCGCATAGTTGACGAGAAAAATCGTTGTGCATTTTGATGTGCAGTTAAAGTCAATCATACCTACTTTTTTTAGGTTATCAAGAAAAGACTTAACCTTGCGGTTTCCCCATCCCCACCGCTTAGAAAGATAGAGTATCGAAGTCCTCACTTCACCGACACGTGTTGGCTGAATTTTTCCGTTAAAAAAGCATTCTCCGTCCTTGCTGTCCGCCATAATCAACAAATCAACCCAAGCTTGTCCCCTTGCGAACGGCTTGTCTTCCCACAATTCGTTATCGGTTATTTGGCGATAGAGTTTTATCCATCCTATTTGGCTCATTTTTGCCGCCCTCGGCTTTCGTTAGTATTGGGAGTGCGTACAAACGCTTCGTGTGTGTCCATTTGTGTGGCACTCTCTTTCACCCATACCCCGTTTGGAGCCGATATTTCCCTCTAAAAGGAAAATTTTCCAAAAATATTTTTTACTAAATCGGAATTTCCCGTTCTTTTTCTGAAATTATCCACTGCATTTCCCGTAAAAATGCGTATTTTAATTCTTTACAAGAAATATCCGAGATAAAGAAAAAACCCTGAAATTTGGCTCTATTAAGCCATTTTTCAAGGTTGTCTTTGGTGGAGATAAGCGGGTTCGAACCGCTGACCTCTTGAATGC
>CAVDQG010000072.1:718-8547 GCA_963611165.1 Bacteroides uniformis | reverse complement strand
ATATATAATGCTCTGCGTGATGAGTACGACACCACGCTAAACGAAGTGAAGTTGTATTTTTTGGCTCTATTGGACGATGAGGAATGTAGATACAATCCTGTCAGTCTTATTCTCGATAGTGTGCCCTACGATGACAGCAAGGATTATCTTGCGGAACTCTATGATATACTGGCTATTCCTGTTGCGGACGAATTGTCAAAAATTTTAATCAAAAAGTGGCTGATACAATGTGTGGCACTGAGCCAAAACACCCTCAACAATGCGGTGGGAGCAGACGGAATGTTGGTGCTGCAAGGCAGACAGGGAATAGGCAAGACTTCGCTCATCCGTAAGCTTGGAATTAATGATGAGCTATGCAAGACCGACACCTACATCGACCTCAAAGACAAAGACACAAAGATTAATGCGTTGTCCTCTTGGATTACCGAAATTGGCGAAATTGAGCACACGCTCAAAGCTAAAAACATTGAAACATTAAAGATGTGGATAACTACATCTATCGACCGCTACCGTGTGCCGTGGGGCACAAAAAGCGACCGCTACCCAAGAATGACAAGCTTAGTCGGCACTTGTAACTCAGAGAAGTTCCTCGTTGACGAGACAGGCAGCCGTAGATTTTGGGTTGTGCTGATAGAGCACATAGACCTAAGACGATTGGAGCAGTTCGACATTTTGTCGATGTGGAAACAAGTAGAAAAAATCTACAAAGATAAGGGAGCTATCAGCTATAGACTTACTCCTCGTGAGATGTACCTACTACAAAAAAGGAATATGCAGCACGAGATTGTGCCAGCAGAAGATGAAATAAAAGACATACTGAGCGAAGCAGAATATTCGCCGTCAAAATTCGAAATGATATGGCTAACCCCAACAGCATTTAAGGGTTTGTTTCGCTCATTAAGTAGATACGACAGCCGCAAAATCGGCAGAGTTTTAAAAAATCTCGAAGTGCAAGAAAAACGAACTGGAAAGGGCAGATTTTATTTGTTGCCGAAACCAAAAACAGAACAAAAATAAAAACAAGTACAAAAGCGGAAGTAGTTCCGCTTTCAGAAAGGACAGAAAATGATGAAATGCATTGATGTATTTTATGAACCCGAATATCCTGTGCACAAAGTTTTGAGCAAGTGCATTGAGTTGTACAACCAAAACAAACTTAAAGAATACACCGTAATAGACGGCAACGGAAATGTTTTGTATGCTTGTGATGACGAAAACGAAGCATATACTATGTATTTCCAAATAATCCGTAACAGCAAGTGTATTGATTTTTTTGCAGAAAAAGCAGAAGAAATTATTACAGATTATAACCAAAGAAAAGCTAATCTATCTGACATTACATCTTACATAGAAGAATTGGTTTGTTGTTATACCGAGGAAACAATTTATATGTATACGAAAAAGACTGTCCGAACTCTTGGTGAAGAATATAATGAGAACATTAGTCATATAGATTTATTATTGGGCGAAAATTTAGAATTAGCAGATTTTGCGGAAATTGTCTGTAATACAATTATGTTTAAGTTTACAACTGATTAGTTTACGAGTTAAAAAAGCAAGAGGGCGGTTAATCCGCTCTCTTTTTTGTTTTCTGAAAAATATTTTAGAAAATATGTAGATTTTATGCGAAGCCTATTGACTTTTTGTCCTAAAAGTGATATAATAATGACAAGATAAGAAAAGGACTGCAATCCTTTTCTTATCGAGATACAGAACACATACATCTGTGGAACGCTACCGATAGGTAGCAAGGAAATGATTATTTTCCCGATACGGAGATTGTTCTGTATCGGGATTTTTACAATTTAAAGCAAGAGTATTTTTCTTTCTAAAAAGCTTGACAGCTCTCTGTGACTACTATGCAGAGCGGAACACCTTACATAAGCAAATGTCAAGCAAGTTCACAACTTCGCATAACGAACCTATCCGATGTAGCGGATTGAGGGAGTGCCGAAAGGTTGCGAGTATAAAAACACGAAAGTGTTTGAGCTAACCATACCTGTACAGGTATGAGGGAACGGCAGGAAAAATAACAAGCCTAAACCAACGGCAGAGAGGGGCGGTAGCCAATCCGTCAGTATCGTGAGTGTCCAACCGCACTATGGCTTATTCTTGTAGATGATGTGAGTAGGAAGTACCTACTTAACGAAATTAATTAGATTATAACTGTTTAATTATAGATAGAAAGGGCAAAGCCCTTTTGTGAGCTTTGCCCCTACTATCAATTCTTGGTTGCCAAAACTGCCGACAGTAACAACTAAGAATTGCAGTTCTTAGTTGTCGGAAGCGGTATGTCACATACCCACACCACAACACTACTGTCAGCGTTTTGTTGGTGATCCATCCGGGATTCGAACCCGGGACACCTTGATTAAAAGTCAAGTGCTCTGCCAACTGAGCTAATGAATCATATTTAATTTGTTGCTGATTTCTTACAGCTTTGTTATTATATCAATCACAGAGGTTTTTGTCAAGGGTTTTTTTAAAAAGATTTTGTGAGACGTTGCTTTATCTGTAATTTTTGCCTTTAAAATGCAGAATATTCCCTCAAATTTTCCTTAATATACCTTTTTTCGTTGCATTTCAGAGATATATTATGTTATCATAATAGGGTTAGCGTATCTTTGATACCAAGCTAAAGCGGTGGATTACTTTAGCTTAACAATCATGTAAGAAAGGTAAGAAAGATGTTAGGAACAATCGAAACGGTTAATAATGCCGTAAACAATTTCATTTGGGGTGTGCCCGCAATGATTTGTATCATTGGCGTCGGCTTGCTTCTGAGTATTCGAACGGGATTTATTCAAATCAGAAAATTTCCGTATGCAATGAAGGTAACTTTGGGTCGCATGATGAAGAAGAGAGACGCTTCAGACGGAGCTCTCACACCGTTCCAGGCTGTTTGTACGGCACTCGCTGCCACAGTAGGAACGGGAAATATTGCCGGTGTTGCGGGTGCTATCGCAATCGGAGGCCCCGGTGCGGTATTCTGGATGTGGATTTCTGCAGTTCTCGGAATGTGCACAAAGTTCAGCGAGGTTACGCTTGCTGTTCATTTTCGTGAAAAAAACGCCGAGGGCGACTATGTTGGCGGTCCGATGTATTACATTAAAAACGGCTTGAAAAAGCACTGGCGCTGGCTTGCTTATTTATTTTCTGCGTTTGGTGTGCTTACCGTTTTCGGAACAGGCAACGCTACTCAGGTTAACACGATAACAACTGCCATAGATTCCGCACTTTTTAATTTTGGCATAATTGAGGAAGGCAATACGGCAACGCTAAATCTGATAATCGGTATTGTTCTTGCAGTTCTTATCGCACTTATTCTTCTTGGCGGAATTAAGAGAATAGGTAATGTTACAGAGAAGCTTGTGCCGTTTATGGCTGTTTTATATATCATTTTGGCACTTGGCGTTGTTGCTGTCAATTACAAGAATATTCCGTCCGTTTTCAGCTCGATAATTAAGGGCGCATTCACTCCGTCATCTGTTACAGGCGGTGCTGTCGGCTCATTTTTTATCAGCATGAAAAAGGGTGTTTCCCGTGGTATTTTCTCCAACGAGGCAGGACTTGGAACAGGATCTATTGCTCATGCGTGCGCAGACACGAAGAAGCCTGTCAAGCAGGGATTCTTCGGTATATTCGAGGTTTTTGTCGATACAATTGTTATTTGTACTCTTACCGCACTTGTTATTCTTTGTAGCGGCGTGCCTGTCGGTTACGGTGAGGCTGCAGGAGCGGAGCTTACTATTCTCGGATTTACTTCAACCTACGGAAGCTGGGTTTCAATCTTTACAGCGGTTGCCATGTGCTGTTTTGCGTTCTCAACTATCATCGGATGGGGACTTTACGGAACGCGCTGTGTTGAATTTTTGCTTGGCACCCGTGCAAACAAGCCTTTCATGGTGCTGTATTCATTGGTTGCTATTGTCGGAGCAACAATGGAGCTCGGACTTATGTGGAACATCGCCGAGACCTTTAACGGCTTAATGGTAATTCCTAACTTAATCGCAGTTTTCCTATTGTCGGGAGTTGTTGTCAAGCTTGTTAAAGAGTATTTTAACGGTGAAGGTAAGAAAAATTAATTACATATATTTATTTGAAAACTTGGTGCATCGGATTTTTCCGATGCGCTTTTTCTTTTTGCCTTAAAAAGGTCAAAAAAACAAGAATTTTAAATCTGAGAATACGTCGGATTTTGTTAAAAAGAATACATAGACATTTGTTACTTATCTATTTAAAATAATATACAGTGAATGAATTTATTGAGCAAAACGCTGTATGTTTATTTTCTCGAGAAAAAACATGGCAACGATATTTGAAAGGTGTGGTGGCTACGAAAATAACTGAAATTAACATCAGAGACCCGTATATTCTGCCGCATAACGGTAAATATTATCTGTACGGCACGAGAAGCGAAACCTGTTGGGGAGAAGCTGACGGTTTTGACTGCTATGTAAGTGATGATTTTGAAAACTGGGACGGCCCGACAGAAATTTTTCACCGACCCGACGGATTATCAGCTAATCACAATGACTGGGCGCCTGAATGCGTTTATCGTGATAATGCATTTTATCTGATAACTACATTTGGTTTCTCCGACAGAAAAAAAGGTATCTATGTGCTTAAATCGCAAAATCCGACAGGTCCGTTCGAACTTTACAGTGAAAGAATTACGCCCGAAAATTGGTCTTGCATAGACGGAACGGTATATTTTCATGAGGGCAAACCGTATCTGATTTTTTCACATTCCTTCGAGGACAGTCCGAACGGAGATATGTGTATTTTGGAAATGACGCACGATTTGAAAAATGCGATAGGCGAGCCAAAACTGCTTTTTTCTGCGGCTGAGGCGAAGTGGGCAAAGCCTGTTCCGTTTGCAAAGGCTGAATTCGGAATGGACGGAGATGTGTATTTCACGGACGGCCCAAGCCTTATGAAAATGAGTGACGGCAAGCTGTATATGACATGGTCAAGCTGGAGCAAATGCGGCTATGCTGTCGGTGTGGCTGTTTCCGAAAGCGGCGATCCGTGCGGCGAGTGGAGACAGCTTGATAATCCGTTGTTCCCTGAGAACGGCGGTCACGGAATGCTTTTTAAAGATACGGACAATATTAAATTTACTTTGCATTATCCGAACGATAAATATAAAGAAAGACCGATTATCAGAAAGGTTTTCCTGAATGACGGAAAGCTTATTTTGGAGGAAAAATAATGTTAGAACAAAAATGGAACAACGATTGGAAATTTTGGTTAGATAAGGACTCCTTTGCACTTGTTTGGAATATTCCCGAGAACGCAAGAGACATCACATTGCCGCATGATGCAATGATTGAATCTCCTGTCAATCCGAACAGTCCGAACGGCGGCAATACAGGTTTCCGTGACGGTGATGTTTACACATACGTTAAAAAGCTTTATGTGCCGAAAGAAGCAAAGGGAAAGGTAATCACTCTTAAATTCGAGGGTGTTTACATGAATGCTTTTGTTTATGTGAACGGTCAGTTTGCGGCTAAGAGCCCGTTTGGCTATACCACATTTTTTGCCCCGATTTCAGATTTATTGAAATATGGCGAGGAGAACGAAATCAGAGTTCAGGTTCGAGCAGGCGCAATGACGAACAGCCGTTGGTATTCTGGTGCAGGAATTTACCGTGATGTTTATCTCCTTGAGTCCGGAGCTGTTCATATTTTACCTGAGGGAGTTCAGATTAAGACGGAAAATATTGACGGAGACGTTGCCGTTCTTAAAATTTCTTCTGAGCTTGAAAACAAAACATCCGCATCTAAGAGCACAATTCTTGAGACTGTAATTAAGGATAAAGACGGAAATGTTGTCGCTGAGGAAAAGTCTCACATCACTTTGTTTGGCGGAGAGTCAAGAACAGTTAAGCAGAGAGTTGCTGTCGAGAATCCTAAGCTTTGGAGTGCCGAGACACCGTACCTTTATAATTACGAAGTTAAGCTTTATGAAGATGAGGACAAAACGGTTCTTGATGAGGCTGTCGGTTCGCTTGGTATCCGTACGCTTTCTGTCGATGCTAAAAGAGGCTTCAGAGTAAACGGAGAAACCGTTAATCTTCGTGGCGCATGTATTCACCACGACAGCGGAGTTCTCGGCTCGGCAACTTATGAGGACGCTCAGTACCGCCAGGTTCTGAAGCTTAAAGAAGCTGGATTTAACGCTATTCGCATGTCGCATCATCCTATGGCGCCCGCAATGCTTCGTGCATGCGATGAAATCGGTATGTATGTAATGGACGAAACATTCGATATGTGGAACCGCTTAAAGTCGGGATATGACTACGGTCTGTATTTCAACGAGTGGTGGGAGAAGGATGTTACCGCAATGGTAAGAAAGGACTTCAATCATCCGTCTGTTATTCTTTACTCTGTAGGAAATGAAATTCCTGAAATCGGAACAGATAAGGGCGCAAAGACCTGTCAGGAATTAAGCAACAAAATTCATTCGCTTGATGATACAAGATTCACTCTTGCATCAATCAACGGTGTGTTTGCGGCAGGCGACGCTGTCGATAAAATAGTAGCTGATGTTGTTGCTGATTTGAGCGCTGAGGGCAAGATTGACGGTAACGTAAACGACTTTATGACGCTTATGGACGGTCATCTTGATGAGATTGTTGTGCATGATGCAATCAGCGAGCGCCTTGAAAAAGCTTGTGCAGGAGTGGATGTTGCCGGATATAACTACATGACTGCACGCTATGAAAAGGATGCTGTCGATTATCCGAACCGTGTTATTGTCGGAAGTGAAACTTATCCGCCTGAAATCGCAAGAAACTGGGATCTTGTCGAGCGTTTGCCGCATGTAATCGGTGACTTCACTTGGACAGGCTGGGATTATATCGGTGAAGCAGGCGTCGGCGTTCCCGCATATCAGTGGGGAGAGGGCGGCTTCGGAGCAGGCTTCCCTGCACAGCTTGCTTATGCCGGTGATATTGACATAACAGGATTCCGCCGTCCTGCATCATATTACAGAGAGGCTGTTTTTGGATTAAGTGAAAAGCCATACATAGCTGTTCAGAATCCGACGCATTACGGAGATTTCCTTATTAAGACTCCTTGGGTTATCAGCGACTCTTCCGCAAACTGGAACTGGAAGGGCATGGAAGGCAAGCCATGCATTGTTGAGGTTTATTCCCGTGCCGATGAAGTCGAGTTATTCCTTAACGGAAAATCTGTCGGAAAGAAAGCCGCTGGCAAAGAGGGCGGATTCCGTGCTCTGTTCGAGACAAGCTATGAGCCGGGTACACTTACAGCTGTTTCTTATGTAAACGGTGAAGAAGTGGCAAGAAACGAGCTTAAGACCGCATCTGACGAGAGGGAGCTTGTTATCGAGCGTGAGAACTATGTCGGACTTAGCGGGAAGGCACAGGAACTCATATATCTTCAGGTTGAAATGCGTGACAAAAACGGAGTTTTGGCTGCTGACGATAATCAGAAAATTACCCTTTCTGTTGACGGAAATGCTGAAATTCTCGGATTCGGCAGCGGAAATCCAAAGCCGAACCACAATTACAACGAGGGTGTAACGGAGTTGTTTGGCGGTCGTGCTCAGATTGTACTTAAAAACCCAAGCGAAAAGGCTACTTTGACCGTTACCGCAGATGACGGAAAGGTCGGAAAAATCGAAATCTGATAATCAAAGACAAATAACGGCTTAAAAGACACATGCCGTGTGCCTCACGTCTCAAAGAGATAATTGGGTGTGAATTTGTAATCAAATTGCTTCAAAAATCCCGGAAAATCAAGGTTTTGATATGTACCCGGTTTTTCTGGATGCTTTCATTAAATTGAACAATTAACATC
>CAVDQG010000072.1:0-708 GCA_963611165.1 Bacteroides uniformis | reverse complement strand
AAAATTTAGAGGGAGGCATCCATTTTGTTTTCACCTGATTTGCCCCAGCCTTTTGCGCCAATATGTGGGCAAGTTGTCATTTGTGTTAAAAAAGCAAAATTTTGACACCGGCAGCTCGGAATAATTCGGGCCGCTTCTCATAAGATAACGGCTTGACGCTTTGATATTATCCGATGCTGACATGGAAACACGCCGAGCAGTCTTATATGATCCATGGCCATATCCCTGCAGATACTTCGGCAGATTTCTGGCCGCTGCTACAATGCCGAGAATATGTATTAAATACTGGCGTGGATTTGAATGGCTACCGTCCCGTTACCTTCGATGAGCTTGTAGAGAATAATTGTTAGTTTAGTCAGCACATACAGGGCGATAATATAAACGAGCTTATCATAAGTTAACTTCTGACCATGTTGAACAGAAGTGACTTCGCCGCAACTTGCGGCAGAACAACTTCTCGCCAAGTTGTCGGGAAGTTAATATCTCTCAAACTCTTGCTGATAGAACCGGTAGGAGCTTTTCTTTTTTAGAATTTGAAAATCACCTCATAAGAGTGTTCCTCGATATTCCATCAGGTCATGAATAAACTCTTTGCTCGCCAGCGGCAGTGTATGCTTATCCTTTGTGACAATGCTCATCGTGCGGATAATTGCCGGTTCGATAGGCAACGCCACTACATCATAACTCGTCTTGTGCAGTACAAGTTCA
>CAVDQG010000071.1:2763-8936 GCA_963611165.1 Bacteroides uniformis | reverse complement strand
TCTTGGGCTTGGTATTCTTGCCGCTCTTCGATTTTTGGGCAACACGATTAGAAGCTGACTGCTTCTTTGCAGTAGCTATGGGAGCAAGCGACGAATAAAGCATATCAAGCTGATTTCCGGCTTTATTCTCTGCAGATTTCTCTCTGCTCGCTTTATTAACTTTTTTATCTGTCAATTTTAGTTCCTCCGTGTAAAGCGGTCAAAACCGCTCACAAGTTTGTATTAAATTTTTAGTCATGCAGAATATTATGGTTGCTTAATATTCATGTTTTTATAACATTCCTCCGCAGTTCCGATTCCGGAAGAATAAGTATACTATACATAAGTACCGTATATTTTATGATAAATATGCCATAATGTCAATAAAGCGGTTTTACTTCACAGAGATTTACTTTTAGCAAGAGACACAACCTGTTTGAATGCTGTTTCGTACGGGACTTGTGAAAGTCTAAGCTTATTGGCAAAATCCAGTAACTTGCTGAAATTTTTGTCAGGTTTAATTCCTGCGTCAATGAGGTCTTTTCCCGTGACATAAGGCTCTGACATAAGTTTGTTATATGTGCTTAAAGCTTGTTTTAACAGCTCTTCTGTCGCACTGTAATCAGAAAAAACGCCTCTTCCCATATGGTCGGCTTTTGAAAGAAGAAGCAAATCTTCTGGACATACACTCGCATAAAACAGCTTATTAAATGCCTTTTGAGAGGAATTTTGTGCTGCATATCCGTTCGGTCGCATATGAAGTTCTGTCATATTTGTCGTGTACTTCAAGACACTTTTGTTGTTTGTGAGACGTTTCACCGCTTTAGCTGTAAGGCTGGCTCCCTTTACATCGTGTCCGTGAGAAATTATTTTTCCGTCCTTTACAGTTGTGGCGACTGCTTTACCGAGGTCATGGAACAAGGCAGAAAGCATAAAATTTAACGGTTCTTTCGCCTCATTCTTTAACTTAGCCGCTTCGTTTAAGACCATCATTGTGTGATTCCATACATTTCCCTCGGGATGCCATTTAGGATTTTGCTCGGTGTTTATCAAAGCTTTTAACTCAGGAAACCAAACATCGAGCGACTTTATTTCTCTCAAGGTTTCAAAAAATACTGACGGCTTTTCTGATTTCAACAATGCCTTTTTAAGCTCTTCAAACACTCTTTCTCTCTTTAAATTACTTAAATCAACCATCATAGCCAATTCTTTAGTATGCTCATCAGGCTTGAAATTAAACCTTGCACAAAAATCAGCCATTCTAAATACTCTTAAAGTGTCGGCACTAAAGCTTTCGTCGCATGTTGCTCTGATTATTTTGTTTTCTATATCTTTTGCTCCGCCGTAAAAATCGAGAATTTCTCCGCTTAGAACATTTTTCATCACGGTGTTCATTGTGAAGTCTCTGCGTTTAGCTGCTTCTATTTCGCTGGCAAAAGGGTTAATTTCATCGTTGTCAGGGTTTCGAGGTAAAGTTATATCAAGATTCGAGCCTGACAGATTATATATTTCAAAGCTTGATGTTATGTCTTTTAAAGAGCCTAAACTCGAAAGAATTTCACGAAGCCCAAGTTCTTCTATTCCGAAAATTTCTATATCTATATCATTCGGCTCTTTATTCATAAGTAAATCTCGGACAAAGCCGCCGACAAAATAGGTTTTTCCACCCATTAATGATACTTTCTTTGCTATTTCTTTCGCCAAATTCAAATCTTCTATATAGCTGTTCACAAAACTACCCCTTTCTCTTCATTTAAATATCGGTATATTGTATATATTATATTTGAGATTTAGACATATTTCAAGAGCCGTTATCTATTGCAAATATTTATTAATCCCGTTATAATTAAATCATTCAGACTTTCAGAAAGGGCTTATTATGCAAAAAGAAGTAATTGTTATCGGACATAAGAATCCCGATACAGACTCCATCTGCTCGGCTCTTGCTTATGCATACCTCAGAAGAAAGACTACAAACTTGAGATATGTCGCAAAAAGAGCAGGCCGACTTAACGAAGAAACAAAATTTGTGCTTGACTACTTCAAGGTCAAAGCACCTCAGTTTGCCGACACACTTGAGCCCAGAGCAAAGGACGTAGAGATGCGCCTCGCTCAGGGCATAGACAGAGAGACCTCCGTCTACGAGGCTTGGCAGATAATGGAAAAAGAGTCCGTCCCTACCCTTCCCGTTCTTGACGGCGGTAAGCTTGTCGGCGTTCTCACAAGAGGAGATGTTGCAAGAAACTCAATGTCTCAGAACAGCTCCACTTCACTTTCCGACTCGGGTGTTTTATGCAAAAACATTGTTGAGACACTTTCGGGCGAATTAATTGTCGGCGATATGAACCGTGCTTTTAACGAGGGTAATGTCATCATCGGCGCATCAAACGACGAAACCGTTTCCCAGCTTGTCGGCGAGCATTCAATGGTTATTTTAGGTAACCGCTCCGGTGCAATGCTCAATGCTATCGAGGCGGGTGCTGACTGGCTTATCGTTTGCCTTTCACATGGCGAGCAAATCTCAAAGCTTATCAAAAACCTTGCCGCAGCTAACGGATGCACGATTATCGTCTCACCATACGACACCTTCACGGTAGCGAGACTTATAAATCAGAGTATACCCGTAAGACAGGTTATGCGTGACCACGACCTCATTTACTTCCATGACTATGACCTCGTTTCCCATGTCAAGGGCGTAATGACAAAGCAGAGAATCCGTTATTTCCCTGTGCTCGATAAGAACGAGAATTATCTCGGACTTCTCTCACAGAGAAATCTTCTTGATGTCGAGGACAAAAAGGTCGTAATGGTTGACCACAACGAGGCTTCTCAGGCTGTTGACGGTATCGAGAGCTGTGAGATAATCGAGGTTATCGACCACCACAGAATCGGAGCAATTCAGACGATGCAGCCGATTAATTTCAGAAATATGCCGCTTGGCTGTACTGCGACAATCATCACAATGATGTACCATGAGGAACATGTTGAGATTGAACCGAAAGTAGCAGGTCTTCTTTGTGCGGCTATCCTCTCTGATACCCTTTGCTTCCGCTCCCCCACATGCACTCCTGTTGATAAGAACACAGCATACGAGCTTGCCGCTATCGCAGGAATCGACCCCGAGGAATTTGCAACATCTATGTTCAGAGCGGGATGCAACCACGACAATCAGACAGAAGAAGAAATCTTCTACGCAGACTTCAAGACATTCAACTCTGAGAACAAGAAAATCGGTATTGCTCAGGTCAGCGTAATCGGCGACGAAGATACCGAGAAGCTCATAGTAAGAATGAGACCGTATCTCGATCAGGTTATGGAAACAACCAAGATGGACATTATCGTTATGCTCCTCACGGACGTTATGATTGGTTCGTCAAAGGCAATTTTTGTCGGTGACGGTATCGAAGAAATCATCGAAAACGCATTCGGAGTCAAGATCGAAAACGGTGTTGCATTCTTACCGGGAATTGTCAGCCGTAAAAAGCAGGCTATGCCTAATATTCTCAAGGCTATGCAGAGAATGAACGAAAACAATTTCTGATAACCATATTAATTTATATTAATTTCAAGCTAATCCCTTAGGTTTTACCTAGGGGATTTTTGATTGCACAAAAGAAAAAGGAACGGCGAACCGTTCCTTGAAAACTTGCGATTTAGTTTTTAAGAGCCTGAAGAGGTGCAGGAATTCTTCCGCCTCTGTCGATAAACTTCTTAGGTGAGTAAGGGCTGACTTCCATAATTGGGCCGCCGCCGAGAAGTCCGCCGAAATTGAGCTCCTCGCCTGCTTTTTTGCCGATTGCCGGAATAAGTCTGCAAGCAGTTGTCTTGGTGTTAACCATTCCGATAGCCGCCTCGTCTGCAATGATTCCCGAAATAACCTCAGGAGTTGTGTCACCCGGGATGATTATCATGTCAAGTCCTACAGAGCAAACAGAAGTCATAGCCTCAAGCTTATTCAGAGTGAGAGCTCCGCTTCTTGCAGCCGCAATCATACCGGCGTCCTCAGAAACAGGAATAAATGCGCCTGAAAGTCCGCCAACATGGGAAGAAGCCATAACTCCGCCTTTTTTGACGGCGTCGTTAAGCATTGCAAGGGTAGCGGTAGTGCCGAAGCCGCCGCATTTCTCAAGTCCCATCTCCTCAAGAATATAAGCAACACTGTCGCCGACAGCTGGAGTAGGCGCTAAAGAAAGGTCGACAATTCCGTAAGGAACGCACAGTCTTCTCGAAGCCTCCATAGCAACAAGCTGTCCCATTCTCGTTATTTTGAACGCTGTTTTCTTGATGAGGTCTGCAATCTGGTCAATTGTATCGGTGTCGGAAGCCTTAGCAATAGCCGCTCTGACAACGCCTGGGCCTGAAACACCAACGTTTATTACGCAGTCGGGCTCACTTACACCATGGAATGCGCCAGCCATAAACGGGTTATCCTCGGGAGCATTGCAAAGAACAACAAGCTTTGCCGCACCGATGCATTCTCTGTCGGCTGTAATCTCGGCGGATGTTTTAACAATCTGGCCGAGCTTTTTGACGGCATCCATATTGATACCCGCCTTTGTCGAACCGACATTAACGGAAGCGCAGACGATATCGGTTTCTGCCAAAGCCTGCGGAATGCTCTCGATAAGAGCATAGTCACCGGGGCCGAAGCCTTTCTGTACAAGTGCGGAGTAACCGCCGAGGAAGTTTACTCCGACCTCCTTTGCGGCTCTGTCGAGAGTTTTCGCAAATTTAATCGGGTCTTTACCTGCACATGCACCTGCTATAAGTGCAATCGGAGTGACGGAAATTCTCTTGTTAACAATCGGAATACCGTATTCTTTGCTTATGTCCTCACCTGTTTTGACGAGGTTCTGGGCATAGCGGCAAATTTTATCGTAGACCTTTGTGCAAGCGGCGTCGATGTTCTCATCGGCACAGTCAAGCAGTGAGATACCCATGGTTATGGTACGCACGTCAAGGTCTTCGTTATCTATCATATTAATGGTTTCAAGTATATCTCTTGTTTCAAGCATTGATAATACCTCTCATCAGATTTTGTGCATGGAATTGAAAATATCTTCATGCATAACATGAATCTTAAGTCCCATGGATTCGCCTACGCTGACAAGCTCGTCTGCCAAATCTGCGAACGGAATTGAACAAGCGGAAACATCAACCATCATAACCATGGCAAACATATCCTGCATAATGGACTGTGTAACCTCAATGACATTGACGTTTTTTTCGGCGCATACTGTCGAAACCTTAGCGAGGATACCGACCATATCTTTTCCGAGTACTGTAATTACTGCTTTCATACTTCATTTTCCTTTCCTATCAATCAAAAGTTGGGGGATAAATTTGATTTACGGTTCTTTCATTTTAGCACAAATATATTCTTAATGCTACCGTTATTTTTTAAGATTATTATATTTTGTCAAAAATATACGGCAGACGCAAAATCTGCCGCACATTAATTTCAATTATCGGCTCGAAGCAGCATTCTGTCATTATCGAGTTCTTTTCCCGACGCCGTCTTAAATTTCTCGAGCAAATCGGAAACTGTCATATTCTTTCTCTCTTCGCCGCAGACATCAAAAATAATCTTACCGTTATTCATCATAACCGTCCTGTTTCCAAGGTCAAGCGCAGACTGCATGTTGTGAGTAATCATCAGGCAAGTCAGATTGTTTTCAGCTACCGTCTTTTTTGTTATTTCAAGAACCTTTTCGGCTGTTCCCGGGTCAAGAGCCGCCGTGTGCTCGTCAAGAAGCAAAAGCTTAGGCGGATTGTAGGTTGCCATAAGCAAAGTAAGCGCCTGTCTTTGTCCGCCCGAAAGAAGTCCGACGGGCTGATTCATTCTGTCTTCTAGTCCCATGGAAAGCATGGAGAGCTTTTCTCTGAAAGCTTCTTTATCTTTTTTTGACACAAAGCTGAGCCATCCGCCGTGACCTGCGGCGAGAGCAAGATTCTCCTCTATCGTCATACCCGGTGCACTTCCGAGCATCGGGTCTTGGAAAAGTCTGCCTATTTTTCTAGAGCGAACATGCTCCTTCATAAAGGTAATATCCTGTCCGTCAAGCTCAATTTTACCGCTGTCGGTGATAAAGGTTCCCGAAATCGCATTAAAAAGGGTAGATTTTCCCGCACCGTTTGCTCCGATTATCGATATGAAATCGCCCTTATTCACATGAAAATTAAGTCCGTCAAAT
>CAVDQG010000071.1:0-2753 GCA_963611165.1 Bacteroides uniformis | reverse complement strand
GCTTAAGCACGATCGTTCTCCTTTCTGAATCTTCTCATTATATAAGGGAACTGCTTCTTGAAATAAGGAAGTGAAATTGCAAGCACTACTATTACAGAAGAAACAAGCTTGAGCATATATGCAGGAAGATTAAATCTGAGCGCAACGGTGTAGACAAGTCGGAAAATGAACGCACCGACTATCATACCGAAAATTCTGAGCGGAATTTTGCCCTTGCTGAAGAACGCCCCTCCGATAAGAAGCGAAGCGAGTGCAATTGTGACCATTCCCGTTCCGATATCGATATTTACGCTCTTTTGCGACTGAGCCAAAAGACAGCCCGAAAGTGCTGTAAATGAGTTCGCTACGCACAAACCGACAATTGTCGTCATGGCAGGATTTATCGATGACGACTTAACCATTGCGGGATTATTTCCGGTTGCTCGAATTGCAAGTCCGAGACGGGTTTTGAGAAACAGTCCGAGTATAACAGATACGGCAAGCACGGCAATAATAATTACAACCAGCTTATATTCACCCTCAAGGAATGTGCCGTCGAGCAAATCTTTCATCTGAGTAAACACCGTTTCGGTTTTATTAAGATTAAGCAGCGAAGAACCGCCCATAATTGCGATATTAACGGAATACAGCGCCGTATTCACGATAATTCCCGAAAGCAAACTGTCAACGCCCATTTTAGTCTGTAAAACCGCAGTAACAAATCCTGAAAGTACGCCACTTCCCATTGCGGCAAATATAGAAAGGCTTGGATGGCCCGACACAGCAACCACCGCACCAACTGCCGCACCGAGAGTGAAACAGCCGTCTGTCGAAAGGTCGCAAACATTCAGCATCGAATAGCTGAGAAACAAAGCCAGAACCGTAAGTGAGCTTATCAATCCAAGCTCGAGGGCGGTTGAGCCAAGGCTCAAAACAGTATCAAGTGACATACATTACTCCTTAAAAGTTTACCGCACACCTTTTGGATGTACGGTAAGCTTTTCTATATTATGAAGATTTTTGAAGTTATCTGATTTATCATGAATTGAGATCGTCAAAGCTTTCAGCTGTTGTGATTTCTTCAACTCTTGTGCAATACGGTGCAAAAGCTTCGCTGACCGTCTCGAAGTCATAGCCTAAAGCAGTGCAAACCTCTGTGTTTACTGTTGCCGTGCCGTTATCAAATGTGATAACAGGTGTTGTTGCAGGATCTTTGCCCTCTGCGAGGATTGAGTAAATCATATCTGCTGTTTCTTTACCGAGGTTAGCGTAGTCGACACCGTAACCGAGGAACGCTCCGTTAAGTGCGAATGAATCGGCTCCTGTGTAGTGAGGAATGCCTGCATCTACAAATGTCTCATAGATAGAAAGCTCTGCTGTCATAATTGTGTTGTCGGTAGGAGTAAAAACAGCGTCAACTCCGTCAGAAACAAATGCGTCAGCGGCAAGAGCGGCTTCTTCGTTGTTTGTTGCTGTGTGCTCTACATACTCTACGCCCTTCTCGTCAAGGTAAGCCTTAGCCTCTGCGATAGCGGCTGTAGCGGAATCCTGTCCTACATCATAAAGAAGACCGATTTTCTTTGCATCGGGATTCTGAGCAAAAATAAGGTTCATAACTGCCGATGTATCGAGATTATCGGAAGAACCAGTGATATTGCTTCCGGGAGCGTCAAGAGATTCTACAAGACCGGCTCCAACAGGATCGGAAACTGCCGCAAAAACAACAGGAGTTTTGCTGTCCTCGGTAGCTGTCTGCATTGCCATAGCTACGGGAGTAGCAACACCAACCATAAGGTCAACCTTGTCAGCCTCAAAGTTTGCGATAATCTGGTTCATAACATTTGCGTCAGCGTTGCAATTGTCATATTCAACATTGATTGTTACGCCGTCCGAAGCTTCAATTTCATCAAGTCGTGAATTGATATTGTCAACAATCTGATTTAAAGAAGCGTCATCTACATAGTTACAAATACCGATTGTGTAAGTTTTTCCGCTTTCTGCTGTTTCTGCGCTTTCTGCCGCGGAGCTTTCAGAAGCAGAACTGTCAGCGGATGACGAGGATGATGTAGAAGACGATGAGCAAGCTGTGAAGCTGAGTGTTAATGCAAGTGCCATAGCGGCAGATAAAATTTTCTTGATAGCCATAATATATTCCTTCCTATTATTTCCTATTATAAAGAATAAGTAATTTTATGTTCAGTCCGATTTATTTTTCACAATTAAATTAAACCGAGCCACGCCATCGCTTGGTAAATCGTATCATCTTATTTTCCTCCTAAATAACAAAAATCCCGTCCCTGCAAATCACTTTGCCGGGACAGGATACAAATTCCTGCGGTGCCACCCTGCTTGGTATGAAAATACCCACTTAACGCATACTGTCATATGCAGACCTTTTATCACGGAGAGTCACACTCCGTCTCACATACTCGAAAAATCTTTCTGTTTGCCCTCAGAAGCCCATTCCGACTTAAGACTTTTTACCGCACTCTCACCGCCTGCGGCTCGCTTTAGAAAAGTTGCTTAACCGTACTCACTCTTCCTCATCGGTTTACTTATTTTTTACCACGACAGAGTTTATTTGTCAATAGTTTTTTGAAATTTTTATTTCCCCATCTTTCAAAAATATATGTTTGCTTCAACTAATCAAAAGGTTTCCAAGAAATTTATGAAAAATTCAGGTTTTGATTTTTCATTCTTTATAAATTTAAAATTCGGCTCTATATCGTTGTTATTTTTCTCAAAATCCGTTTATTTTTTCGGCTTCAATAACA
>CAVDQG010000070.1:0-9028 GCA_963611165.1 Bacteroides uniformis | reverse complement strand
TAAATTATTGTATCAAAAAACATTTCGCAAATAAAGATACGATAATATTTGCCTATGCAATATTCGGAAACCAAAATATCAGGATTTACGATATTAATTAATTGAAATTTTGATATTAAAAAGCCACATTTGTTAAGTAATGTTATTGAATTTTGTGCAATTTAGATATACAATAGTCTTTGTAATTATCTTTTCACTTAGGTAATACTTCAAACTAAACGGAAATTTGCATATTTCGCAATTTTCGGGAAAGGTGTGATATTTTGGCAAAAAGCACTATCGAAGCCGTGAAGCTAAGCGAAGCCGAAGCTAACGAGATTATCGAGAACGCCAAGCGTGAAGCAAACAGGATTATCAGCGAAGCCAAGGCAAAAGGCAAATCGTTAGCCGAAGCCTCTGCCGCCGAAGCTAAAAAAAGCAAAAATAATGCTTTGCTCCAAGCGGAAAAGGAAGCCGAAGAAATTAAATCGGCTGCAAAAAAGGACTCCTCACTTCAGACGGAAAGATTAAGAAAAGCCGCCGCCGACAGAGCAGAGTCGGCGCAAAAAGCAATAATCGACACCATTCTGAAGTAGGTGCTCAAAAAATGCACATGAAACGGAGGTAGTTAAATGGCGGTACTGCCTATGAAAAAAATCAGTATTTATGGGCTGAAGACGAACCGCAAGCAAATTCTTGAGCTCATTCAGCGAAGGGGCGCAGTCGAGGTCAAAAGCGAAAAAGCCGACGACGACGGCATTTTCTCCAAGACGGACACCAAGCAGGCGAAACAGCAGTTTGAATCAAGCATAAAATCGCTTCAAACAGCCGCGGAAACTCTCGATTCCTTGGTTAAACCCGAGGGCGGACTTCTCTCGGCGCTTAGCGGCAGAAAAGAGATTTCTCTTGATGAGTGGAACAGAATCGCCGATAATGCGCAGTCGGCACTGAAAACAGCCTCAAAAATCAACGGCTGTTCAAAGAAGATTGCCGACTCGAAAGCGGACAAGATTCGATACGAAACTCAGATAGAAACCTTGAAGCCGTGGGTTAGCCTTGACATATCCATGAGAACCAAAGAGACCGATTCTTCGAAAGTTTTCATCGGAACGCTCCCCGAGGAGTACACCGAAGAGACGCTTAAAGCCACCTTGGCAAAGGCTCTTCCGAAAGTCCCGGCTATCGACTGCGAGATAATCAGTCACAGTCCTCAGATGAGCTGTGTTTTCGTTATCTGTCACAAAAATTTCGCAGAAGATACGGAGAACGCACTTCGTGCTATTGGATTTTCCTATCCGTCACAACCCAGCAAGCAATCTCCAGCCGAGCGCATAAAAATACTCGAAGAGAGAATAAGGCTTTGTGACGAGCGTGTTAAAAAGCACGAGGAGAATATCAAATCACTCACAGGCGAGCGAGAAACTCTTCTCTACACGATTGATTACTTCCTGATGAGAAGCGAAAAATACGAGGTTCTCGGCACGCTTAACCAGAGCGCTCACGTCTTCATCGTTTCGGGATACATTCCGAGTGAAGACAGCGAAAAGCTTAAGAATGAGCTTGAAAAGGAATTTCCTTGTTTTGTCGAATTATCCGAGCCGACAGAAAAGGACAATCCCCCTGTAAAGCTGAAAAACAACAAATTCTCGGAGCCTGTGGAATCGGTCATCGAATCTTACAGTCTCCCGGGCAAGGGTGAAATGGACCCTGCGTCCATCACCTCGATATTCTATTATTTCCTTTTTGGCATGATGCTTTCCGATGCGGCTTACGGTCTCATCATGGTTATAGCAACTGCCGTGATACTTTTTAAATTTAAAAATCTTGAATCGGGCATGAAGAATTTCATGAAACTGTTTTTCTTCTGCGGAATATCAACGACCTTCTGGGGCTTTATGTTCGGTTCGTTCTTCGGAGATGCGATAGACGTTGTTGCGACAACCTTCTTCGGCTACTCGGGTCCGAGCCTCACGCCGTGCCTTTGGTTTGCACCGATTGACAAGCCGATGAAATTGCTCATCTTCTCGTTCCTATTAGGTATTATCCATCTCTTTGCGGGACTTGCCTGCAGTGCTTATCAAAGCATAAAGTCGGGTCATGTCATGGATGCCGTTTATGATGTTCTGATGTGGTATCTGCTTATCGGTGGACTTCTTCTTGTCCTTCTTTCCATGGATATGTTCACTTCCATGACCCAGATTAGCTTCACACTCTCGCCGCTTTGGTCTAAAATCGGCGGCGTGATGGCACTTATCGGTGCACTCGGCGTTATACTTTTCGGCGGCAGAGAATCGAAAAATCCGGCAAAGCGACTTCTTAAAGGACTTTATGCTCTTTACGGCGTATCAAGCTGGTTATCCGATATTCTCTCCTACTCGAGACTTCTCGCACTCGGACTTGCAACGGGCGTCATCGCTCAGGTCTTTAACAAAATGGGCTCAATGCTCGGCGGCGGTGTTGTCGGTGCGATAGTGTTCATTCTCGTCTTCTTAATCGGACAGACGCTCAATATCGGCATAAACGCACTGGGCGCATATGTTCACTGCAACCGTTTGCAGTTTGTCGAGTTCTTCGGCAAGTTCTACAGCGGCGGCGGCGAAAAATTCAAGCCGTTCTCGGCTAACACCAAATATTTCAAAATCAAAGAATAATTATTTACTAAAGATTAATTGATTCCAGAAAGGATTAATATTATGGCTATCTTACAATCATTAGGTCTTCCTATTGCACTTCTCGGAGCAGCTATGGCAGCGTTACTTGGCGGCATCGGCTCAGCTATCGGCGTCGGCGACGCAGGTAAAGCGGCGGCAGGCGTAGTCACCGAGGACCCGTCCCTTTTCGGTAAGGTACTTATCCTCCAGCTTCTCCCGGGTACTCAGGGTATCTACGGACTTCTCATTGCCTTCCTTACCCTCACTCAGATAGGTGTTCTCGGCGGAAGCGCAGACGTTTCCTTTGCGGCAGGCTGTGCATATTTCGCAGCATGCATGCCTATGGCATTCGTCGGACTTTGGTCGGCAAGAATGCAGGCAAAAGCATCTATCGCATCCATCGGACTTGTCGCAAAGAAGCCTGACCAGTTCGGTAAGTCCATGATTTTCCCCGCAATGGTTGAGACATACGCTGTTCTTGCTCTTCTCGTTTCACTTCTTTCCGTTATGAACATCTCTTCACTCGGACTTTAATTCAAGCATTTACAAACTCGATTGAAACGAAAAGGAAACTGAAATATGGCAGGAATTGAAAGCATCACAAGCTTAATCAAGCAGGAAGCAACAGAAAATGCCGAAAAGATTATTTCAGAAGCAAACAAAACGGCAAATGAGATTTTAGCCGAGGCAAAAAAAGCGGCAAACGAAAAAACAAAAGCCGCTGTTACAAGTCAAAAGGCTGAAGCAGACGCCGTGATAAACAAGGCTAAAAGTGCCGCCGAGCTTCAAAAAAGGCGAGATTTACTTAGTGCCAAACAGGAAATCATTACGGAAATAATCGAAAAGGCAAAGAAAACTCTTTCTTCTCTGCCCGACAAGGAGTATTTTGAACTTCTCATCAAGCTTGTCAAAAAGTACGAGACAGGACAGGAAGGTGTTCTTGCTCTCGGTGCGAATGACCTAAAAAGAGTACCCTCCGACTTTGAGGAGTCGCTCAAAAAGGCATCCGAAAACAAACTTACTCTAAGCAAAGAGCCTATAAACATTAAAAACGGTTTTCTCCTTCTTTACGGCGGAATTGACATCAACTTAAGCTTCGATTCTCTCTTTGACGAGAACCTCGAGGAGCTCACGGACAAGGTGTCAGCTATAGTTTTCGCTTAAGCCGTGGAAGGAGGAAGTTAAATGCGTGAAAACTACGCCTATCAGGTGGCACGTGTACGCGTGAGAGAATTGTCTTTGCTCTCTTCTCAGGATATAGAGCTTCTCATGTCATGCAAAACAAGTGACGAGTGCATCAGAGTTCTTCGTGACAAGGGCTGGGGTGACGGCACGGAAAAAACATCCGAGGAAATTTTCTCAAACGAAAATGCCAAAACTCAGGGCTTCATCCACGAGCTTCTCGATGATCTCTCCGTCTTTGACGTTCTTCTCTACCCCACCGACTTCAATAATCTCAAGGCGGCAATCAAGCTTGGCTTCACGGGTCAGACGCCACATAATGTTTTCAAAAAGGGCGGCACGGTCGACCCCGAGCTCATAATGAAGGCTGTTTCGGAAAATGATTTTTCCATTTTGCCTGACTTTATGGCTGAAACGGGCAAAAAAGCCATGAGCACGATTTTGAGAACCAGAGACGGTCAGCTTTGCGATATCATCATCGACAGAGCGTGCCTTGAAGCGGTGAGAAAAGCAGGACTTGAATCAAAAGAAGAATTAGTCCGAGAATACGCCGATTTAAGCGTTGCAATATCTGATATAAAAATAGCGGTGCGCTGTCAGAAAACAGGCAAAAGCCAAAGCTTCATAAACGAGGCGTTAGCCCCGTGCGACAGCCTTAATATCTCTGCCCTTTCATCTGCGGCGGCAAAATCTCTCGATGAGGTTTTGAATGTTCTTTCTTTAAGCCCCTATGCTTCATGCGTGGATAAAATTAAGGAAAGCCCGTCGGCATTTGAAAAATGGTGTGACGACAGAATGATGGAGCTTATAAAGGAGCAAAAGTCAAACCCCTTTACTCTTGGGCCGATTATGGCTTACAGCATCGCAAGACAAAACGAAATAAACACCGTGAGAATCATTCTCTCGGGAAAGCTTAACAATATTGATGACAGCATCATCAGAGAAAGACTGAGGGCAATGTATGTATAGAATTGCGGTTTTGGGAGATCGGGACAGCATCTACGGCTTTGCGGCTCTCGGACTTGATGTCTTTCCCGTTTTAAACAGCGACGAGGGCAGAGAAACCCTCAAGAAGCTTTCCGAGGGTGAATATGCGGTAATCTACATAACAGAAAGCTTGGCGGCAGAGCTTGAGCACGAGCTCGACCACTTCAAGGAGCTGCCGCTTCCGGCAATCATTCCGATACCCGGCGTAACGGGAAACAACGGAATGGGAATTAAAATGGTCAAAAAAAGTGTTGAACAGGCAGTCGGCTCGGATATTATTTTCGGTGACGGCTAACTAAACGAAAGGAATTAAACAGCATGGCTAAAGGCACAATAAAAAAGGTCGCCGGACCTCTTGTCATCGCCAAGGGTATGCGTGACGCAAACATGTACGACGTTGTCCGTGTTTCCGACAAGCACCTCATAGGCGAGATTATCGAGATGCACGGCGACGAGGCTTCAATCCAGGTTTACGAGGAAACAGCCGGCCTTGGACCGGGCGCGCCGGTCGAGTCTACGGGCGAACCGATGAGCGTTGAGCTCGGCCCCGGACTTATCAGCTCAATATATGACGGTATTCAAAGACCGCTTGACGATATCATGGCAATAAGCGGAAATAACCTCAAGCGTGGTGTTTCCGTCCCCTCACTAAAGAGAAATTTAAAATGGAACTTCGTTCCCACCGCAAAGGTAGGCGATGAAGTATCGGGCGGCGACATCATCGGTACGGTTCAGGAAACCGAGATAGTATGCCACAAAATTATGGTTCCGCCCACTCTTTCGGGCAAAATCAAATCGATAACAGCCGGCGAATATACCGTTGACGAGACTGTGGCTGTCCTTGAAACAAAGGACGGAGAAGAAAAAAATCTCACTCTTATGCAGAAGTGGCCCGTAAGACGAGGAAGACCGTACAAGAAAAAGCTGTCCCCCGATAAGCCGCTTATCACAGGTCAGCGAGTTATAGACGGACTTTTCCCGATTGCACGAGGCGGTGTTGCGGCAGTACCCGGTCCATTCGGTTCAGGCAAAACGGTCGTTCAGCATCAGCTTGCAAAGTGGGCAGAGGCTCAGATAGTTGTCTATATCGGTTGCGGCGAGCGTGGAAACGAGATGACAGATGTTCTCGGAGAGTTCCCCGAGCTTAAAGACCCGAAAACAGGCTATTCCCTCATGAAGAGAACCGTTCTCATTGCAAATACTTCCGATATGCCCGTTGCCGCACGTGAGGCTTCAATTTACACAGGTATAACTATTGCGGAATATTTCCGTGACCAGGGCTATTCAGTCGCACTTATGGCTGACTCCACATCCCGTTGGGCTGAAGCTCTTCGTGAGATGTCAGGACGACTTCAGGAAATGCCCGGTGAAGAGGGCTACCCCGCTTACCTCGGCTCAAGACTTGCCCAGTTCTACGAACGTGCAGGTCACGTCAAAACTCTCGGCAAGGACGACAGAGAAGGCGCACTTTCCGTTATCGGAGCTGTTTCTCCTCCCGGCGGTGATATTTCAGAGCCTGTCTCTCAGGCTACACTGCGAATCGTCAAGGTCTTCTGGGGACTTGATTCCGACCTCGCTTATAAGCGTCACTTCCCTGCTATCAACTGGCTTACTTCCTATTCCAACTATGTAGACAGTATGGCTGATTGGTTCAACTCAAACGTCGCACCCGACTGGATGGACTCAAGAGCCACTATCATGAGAATACTCCAAAAGGAAGCCGAGCTTGACGAAATCGTTAAGCTTGTCGGTATGGACGCTCTTTCAGCTCCCGACAGAATCACGCTTGAAGCGGCAAGATCTATCCGTGAGGACTTTTTGCATCAGAACGCTTTCGATGAAATCGATACATACACACCGCTTGAGAAGCAGTATTATCTATTGAAGCTTGTTATCGCATTCAACGATAAATGTCAGGCGGCAGTAAGAAACGGAGCTAATGTAAATAAGCTTGTCTCAATGGCTGTTCGTGAGAAAATCGGAAGATATAAATATTGCTCACCCGAAAATGCTAAGGACGAGTACGAGAAAATTCTAAGCGAGCTTGACAACGAGATCGCAGAAGTATCAAGCGAAAAGGAGGACTTCTGATATGCCAAAGGAATACAGAACCATTCAGGAGGTCGCAGGTCCTCTTATGATGGTAAAGGGCGTCGAAGATGTCTTTTACGATGAGCTTGCGGAAATCGAGCTTGTAAACGGCGAGAAACGCCGCTGCAAGGTTCTTGAGATAGACGAGGGAAATGCCGTGGTTCAGCTTTTCGAGAACTCCACAGGTATCAACCTTTCAAACTCAAAAGTTAAATTCTTGGGAAGAAGCATGGAGCTCGGCGTATCCGAGGATATGCTCGGAAGAGTCTTTGACGGTCTCGGAAGACCGATTGACGGCGGCCCCGAGATTCTTCCCGAGGAAAGAAACGACATCAACGGACTTCCGATGAACCCTGCCGCAAGAAACTATCCGCAGGAGTTTATCCAGACGGGTGTTTCGGCTATTGACGGACTTAATACTCTCGTCAGAGGTCAGAAACTGCCTATCTTCTCCGCTTCGGGACTTCCACATTCTCAGCTTGCCGCACAGATTGCTCGTCAGGCTAAAGTTCGTGGAACGGACGATCCGTTCGTTGTTGTCTTCGCCGCAATGGGAATCACTTTTGAGGAATCAAACTTCTTCGTTCAGTCGTTCACCGAAACGGGTGCAATCGACAGAACAGTAATGTTTGTCAACCTTGCAAACGACCCCGCAGTCGAGCGTATCGCAACCCCGAAAATGGCTCTCACGGCTGCCGAGTACCTTGCTTTTAAGAAAAATTATCATGTCCTTGTCATTATGACGGACATCACAAACTACGCAGACGCTCTGCGTGAGGTCTCTGCCGCACGTAAAGAGGTTCCGGGAAGACGAGGATATCCGGGTTACATGTACACCGACCTTGCTACTCTTTATGAGCGTGCGGGCCGTCAAAAGGGAAAGAACGGCTCAATCACCCTCATCCCGATTTTGACCATGCCCGAGGACGACAAAACTCATCCTATCCCCGACCTCACGGGCTACATCACCGAGGGTCAGATTATTCTCAGCCGTGAGCTTTACAGAAAGAATGTTACACCTCCGATTGACGTTCTGCCGTCTCTTTCAAGACTTAAGGATAAAGGTATCGGTGAGGGCAAAACAAGAGCTGACCACGCAGCTACAATGAACCAGCTTTTTGCCGCTTACGCACGAGGCAAAGAGGCTAAAGAGCTTATGGTCGTTCTCGGTGAGGCGGCTTTGACGGAAATCGACCTGAAGTACGCTAAGTTTGCCGATGCATTCGAAAAAGAGTACGTTTCTCAGGGCTACAATACCAACCGTGACATAGAGGAAACTCTCGACATCGGCTGGCGACTGCTCTCCATGCTTCCTCGCTCGGAGCTTAAGAGAATCAAGGACGAGTATCTTGACAAATACTACGGAAAGGTGTGATGACTGATGGCGGGCACCACCGTTAACCCCACCAGAATGGAGCTGACGCGCCAAAAGAAAAAGCTTGCTACCGCTGTCCGAGGACATAAGCTTCTCAAGGACAAGCGAGACGAGCTCATGCGCCAGTTTCTCGATAAGGTAAGGGAAAATAAAGCACTGCGTGAAAAGGTCGAGGCAGGCATTCTCGAAGCGAACAAGAAATTTCTTCTTGCACGTGCCGGAATGGATGACGAATATCTCAATACCGCTTTGCTTGCGCCGAAACAGGAGATTTCTCTTGAAAGCGGCACAGCAAACGTCATGAGCGTTGAAATTCCACAGTTTAAGTTCAAAACGAGAACTCCCGACCCCAACGATATCTATTCCTACGGATTTGCCTACACAACAGGCGACCTCGACGATGCGATTAAATCTCTCTCGAATATATTTGAAGATATGCTAAAGCTTGCCGAAATCGAAAAATCGTGTCAGCTTATGGCGGCTGAAATCGAAAAGACAAGACGAAGAGTAAACGCACTCGAGCATGTCATGATTCCCGAGGCAAAAGCCAACATAAAGTATATCACGATGAAGCTTGACGAAAACGAGCGTTCAACGCAGATAAGACTTATGAAGGTTCAGGAAATGATGCTTAAGGACGCAGGCTATAAATAAACACGAAACGGAGGGCTTTGAGGTGACCCCTCAAAGTTAGACTTTCACGAGACGACTTCGGTTGTCTCGTTTTTCTTTATGCAGTTAAAAGATGGAGCCTATATTGAAC
>CAVDQG010000069.1:0-9085 GCA_963611165.1 Bacteroides uniformis | reverse complement strand
GTATACGAATGTTTAACGATAAAGCATTTCTTAGAATTATAATTAAAAATAATTATGAAGGATATGTGCGATATAATGAAGGCTTCCCCATATCGAAAAAGAAAGAAGAAGGTCATGGATATGGTTTAAAGAGTATTCAGCATATTATGAAGAAATATGACGGAGGGATGTCTATAACAACAGAAAATCAAGAGTTTGTTCTGAGATTATTATTTCCTAGAAAATAGGAAAAAGTATTGTATTTTACCTTTATCCTCCTATTTGATTGATGCATAACGCTTTGAATGTTAAGTCTTAAACAAAACAGTTTGTGTGCAACAATGTCCCCAAAATATATTAATGGTAACCGTTTATTACATTAAAAACGCCGAATAAGTATGCTCCGTTGACATCAACTTGTAAGAAGACTAAGCTATAGATAAATCATTTGTAGCTACAAAAATAAATTAGTGGAGAAAGTAACCATGAAGAAAGCATTAGCAATAGCATTGTGTGGAATCGTTGCAGTATCCTCTCTTACAGGTTGTGCGTCAAAAGAAGCAGAAATAGAGAGCATTACTGCGTCAACTTATGTAGCTCAGAGTGGAAGAACATTAAACAAAATAATTTATTCATTGTCAACTACCGAAGGAGTTAACCTTTCAGCAGAAGACTTTAATATCAAATTTACAATTGCACCTGTTGATTATTTGGGAGAAACCGAATCCAAAGAGCAGGAAGCCGAAATATCTGATGTAACGATTGAAAATAATGAAGTTACCGTTGAGTTTGCGGATGTTTCTTTCAGCACGATTGAAAAGGCTGAAATCGACTGTACAGATGACAAGTTCGATTGCACAGATGCAAATTATGAAGTAAAAACTAAAACTGCTGATGAATTTGTAAAAAGCGAATTTACAGCTCAAGACGGTACAGTGCTGACATATTATTTGTATATGCCTGAAAACGAGGAAAATGTTCCTTTGATGGTATGGGAACACGGCGGCGGAGAAGTGTTGGATAGCTCATATGAAGGAGCAAACCTTCATGCAAGTAAGGGAGCTGTAGCGTGGGTAGAAAATGGATTTGACACAGCTGTTCTTAGCGTACAGTATCCGGAGAACTACAGCTTTGGAATCAGTGAGATACCGGAAGAATTGGATCAGATGAATAAATTCGGCACCGCAAAGATTGAAGAAGGAAAAATTGATGCATCCAGAGTTTATATCTCAGGTGCTTCTTCAGGCGGTGGAGCAGCAATCCGTTTTATTATGCAGTATCCTGATTTGTTTGCAGGTGCACTTGTAATGGCTGCGAAAGATACAGTTATTCCATTATCAACAAAATATGATTTAGCCTATAAATTTGGTAATAATGATGATCTGAAAATTACAGATGAGGAATACCAAAGCAGCTACAATGAAATGAAAGAATACCTAAAAGATTATGACATTACAAGTGTACCGATTTGGTTTGTACAGGCTGAAGATGACCAAATTTGCACAAGTTATACCTCAAAAATGATGCACGATATACTAAAGGAAATGGGAGCCGAAAACAATAAGCTTACTCTTTACACCAATGAAGAAATGGAAAATGCGGGTCAGATTGGTTCCTATCACGGTTCATGGGCAGTTGCTCTTGAAGACAGCAAAATGTTATCTTGGGTATATGATCAGGTAAAACAGTAATATTATTCTTAACGCTTTATTAAATTATAGCCTTTTGAGAACTAAGTGATAAAAGAGATTGGCGAAATGTACCGACCCCCAAAAGTTAGACCTAAAATCTAACGATTGGAGGTCGGTACATTTTACAGTCAAAGCCTTAATCTCTTCTTTATTATACCCTATAAGGTTTTGTTTATTGATTCTTAATTACTGTTTTATGCGGCGTTAGCAAAACGAAACTGCATCTTTTTTCTTTGCTTCCCCAATAACCATTTACAAAATAGGCATACCATACTTGACAAATCAAATACTCTATTATAAAATATAACAGCGTTATATAGCACTGTTATATTTTGTTTGGAGGGGAAAATGTCGACAAAAGCGGATATCACAAGGGAAAACATATTAAATACGGCGAAGAAGCATTTTCTTGAAGATGGGCTTGACGGGGCGTCGCTCAGAAATATAGTTAAGGATGCGGGGCTCACAACAGGAGCATTCTACAAATACTATCCGACCAAGGAAAGCCTTTTCGATGCGCTAATAGACCCGTATGTGGAGCATGTTTATCAGATTTATGATAATATTCTTGCTGATTTTGAGGAGCTTTCGGCTCAGTCTCAAACAGATCACATGACAGAGGCGTCGGGTGACGGTATAGATCAGATTGTGGATTATGTTTATGACAACTACGATAATTTCCGCCTGCTTTTGAAGTGCGGAGACAGCGGAAAATTTGCTGATTTTATTCACAACATGGTTGAGCGTGAAATAGACTCTACGCTAAACTATATGGATACCATGCGTAAATCAGGAATTGATATTCCCGATATTGAGAGAAGTCTTATGCACATGGTTTACACGGGATTTTTCTCGTCTATTTTTCAAATAATCGAGCATGATATCGAGAAAGATGTAGCAAAAAAGAACATCGCTCAGTTGAAAAGATTTAACATGGGCGGATGGGAGAAGTTGTTTAATATAAAATTTCCCGATTGCGATTAAGAGTTTTGTAAGCTAAAGTTAATATGTCTAAAAGGCGTATTGCTTTAAAAGCAAGTTAGTTTCATCTAACTAAATATAAACGGAGGATTTAAAGCATGAAAGAAAAGAAAAAATCTTCGACAAGTCGGCTTATGGAATGGGCAAAACCGAAGAAAAATCTCTATTTATGGAGTGTTTTGCTTGCGGTCGGAAATGTCATATTAAAAATCGTACCGTATTTTTTGATTGCCGATGTTGTGAGGCTGTTTTTGAACGAAGATAAAGACCTAAGGAGTTATTTAGTAAAAGCGGCTTTGATTGCATTGTCTTTTATCGCCGCAGAGCTATTTCATTCGGTATCGACCACGATTTCTCATAAGGCGACATTTTCGGTTCTTTCCGATATAAGAAAAATGTGCTGTGACAAGCTGGCAAGAGTTCCGCTCGGCTATGTCAAGGATACGTCGTCGGGTACGTTCAAGAACATTATTGTGGAGAGAATCGACAGTATAGAGACTACGCTTGCGCATATCGTCCCTGAATTCACATCGAATCTTTTGGCACCGATAATTATTCTGATTTACTTTTTCTCCAAGGATTGGCGGCTGGCTCTTTGGTCACTTGTACCTGTTGTGATTGGTTTTGCATCATATTTCGGAATGATGATTGATTTTCAGCCGAACTTTGAAAAAACCGTTAAAGCTACCAAGGAACTTAACGATGCGGCGGTAGAATACATTGACGGAATTGAAGTTATCAAAGCGTTTGGAAAAACTGAAAGCTCATATGCAAAGTTCACAAAGGCGGCTAAGGATTATGCAAACTCGTTTATAAGCTGGATGAAAAAATGCTCGATTTATCACGGCTTGATGATGGTTATAACGCCTTACACATTGCTTACTGTTTTGCCGTTCGGAGCTCATTATGTTGCGAAAGGGAGCTTATCTCTGTCCGATTTTGCAATATGTATCATTCTGTCGCTCGGAATAGTCGGGCCGCTTATTACTCTCGGTTCATACACGGATGATTTGGGAAAAATCGGCGTTATTGTGGGTGAGGTTGCGGATATTCTTGAACAGCCTGAGCTTACCCGCCCCGAGGTTAGCGGCGAGAAACTCAAAGATAACTCGGTTTCACTTGAAAATGTCAGATTTGCTTATCACGAAAAAGAGATACTTCACGGCGTGAATATGGAGATGAAGTCAGGAAGCGTCAATGCGATAGTCGGCCCCTCGGGAAGCGGAAAATCGACGATTGCCAAGCTGATTGCCTCGTTCTGGGATGTGAGTTCAGGTAGCGTTAAAATCGGCGGAGTTGATGTCAAAAAACTCTCTTTTGAAGATTTTAACGGTAAAATAGCGTATGTCTCTCAGGATAACTATCTGTTCAATGAAACGGTTATGGAGAACATAAGACATGGAAAACCGAGTGCGACTGACAAGGAGGTTATCGAGGTCACGAAGAAAAGCGGATGTTATGATTTTATAATGCAGCTTGAAAACGGCTTTGATACACTTGTCGGTGGTGCGGGAGGTCATTTGTCGGGAGGCGAGAGGCAGAGAATTTCTATCGCAAGGGCTATGCTTAAGGATGCGCCTATTGTAATTCTTGATGAAGCGACCGCTTATACCGATCCTGAGAACGAAGCGATATTGCAAAAATCCATTGCGAAGCTTGTAGAGGGGAAGACGCTTATTGTAATTGCACATCGTCTTTCTACCGTTAAGGACAGCGACAGAATTTTCGTAGTGAATGACGGAAATATTGAGAATTACGGTACGCATGAGGAACTTTTGAAATCCTGTCCGCTTTACAAAGAAATGTGGGAGGCTCATATTTCTGCAAAAGACACGGCAAAGGAGGATAAGTAAATGTTTGAGATTTTGGCAAAATTCTTTAAGTTTTCTGGTAAGGAGAACAGCAGAAAATTCAAGCTTTCAATAGTGCTAGGTGTTGTTGAAGCTCTTGCTTCCGCCATGAAAATTCCTGCAATCATGTATATTCTTATCGGCTTGCTAAGCGGAGAAGCCATCGGCAAGTACATCAGAGGTTCACTGATAATTATGATTGCATCAGCCACGGTATCTGTCGTTTGTAAGAGATTTTCAACGACGCTCCAAACGGAAGGCGGCTACAATGCAAGTGCGTTCACGAGAATAAAAATTGCTGAGCATTTGCGATATCTTCCAATGGGATATTTTAACTCAAACAGCATAGGAGAAATTTCATCTGTTACCACAAACACCATGGAGGCACTGGGCGACATCGCCGCAAGAGTTGTAATGTTGACCACTCAGGGTATTTTGGAAACCGCCATGATAGTATTGATGATGTTGTTCTGTGATATAAGAATCGGCTTGATTTCGGCGGTCGGAGTGATTGTGTTCTTTCTCATTAACTCTAAAATGCAGAAAGCGGGAAAGAAAAACTCAGAGGAAAAGGTTGCTTGTGATACCGAGCTTGTCAGTCAAATTATGGAGTATCTTCAGGGAATTACCGAGGTTAAATCATACAATTTGTTTGGAGAACAATCCAAAAGATTGAATGATGCTAACGATGCGTGTGCGAAAATTAACACGAAAATGGAGCTTACCTTTGTGCCGTATCATTTTTTGCAGACGGCAGTAACAAAGATTACTGGTGCGGTTATCGTTGCGTGCAGTGCATACTTTTATACAAGCGGCACGATGAGCGTTGTTTATGCAATCGGCATGACTACCGCGGCGTTTATGCTTTACTCAAGTCTTGAAAGTGCAGGAAGCTATTCTTCACTTTTGCACACGGTAAGCGTATGCGTTGACAAGGCAAATGCAATTCTCGAGCTTGACACAATGGATATTGACGGAAAGAATATTGAGCCAAAGAATTACGATATTCAGCTTGATAATGTTTCGTTTTCGTATGATAAGAGAAAGATTATCGACGGCGTTTCACTCAAAATTCCGCAAAATACAACAACGGCTATTGTCGGCCCGTCAGGCGGCGGAAAATCTACGCTTTGTAATTTGATTGCAAGGTTCTGGGATGTCGACTCAGGCGAAATCACCTTGGACGGAGTGAATGTCAAGGATTACAGCATGGACAGCTTAATGAGCAATTTTGCGTTTGTTTTCCAGACGGTCTATTTGTTTGCCGATACAATCGAGAATAATATAAAATTCGGACGACAGGATGCAAGCCGTGAGGAGGTTATTGAGGCGGCAAAGAAAGCGTGTTGTCATGACTTTATAAGCAAGCTTCCTGACGGTTACGACACCGTGATAGGTGAGGGAGGAGCAAGCCTTTCGGGCGGAGAAAAGCAGAGAATTTCTATTGCAAGAGCCATAATGAAGGATGCGCCGATAATTATTCTTGATGAAGCAACCGCAAATGTTGACCCCGAAAATGAAAAAGACTTGATGGATGCCGTAGAGGCTTTAACCAAGGAAAAAACAATCATTATGATTGCTCACCGACTAAAGACCGTAAGGCACGCAGATCAGATTGTCGTAATAGACAAGGGTAGAATTTCACAGCAGGGAACTCACGAACAGCTGATGAATGAGGAGGGAATTTACAAGAGATTTATCGACTCGAGAACTCAGGCGGTCGGTTGGAAAATTTCCCGTTAAACTATATTTTAATAATATTTACATAAAGCGGCGGCACAGCCACGGATTGTTTCCGAAGGCTGTGCCGCTTAGTTTTTAATTTACTGTTTATTGATAGGGTTATGGGCTATTTATTTCTTTTTAGCCTTAGCAATCAATGATGTTCCTACAATTCCGAGTGCACTGACTGCAAGAACAGCATACCATATACCCATATTGCTGTTGTCGCCGGTTGCGGGAGTTGTGGCAGGTGAAGCAGATGCCGTGACTACGGTTGTTGATTTTTCTCCGCTTGTGCCACTGCCACCACCGTTTCCGTTTGGAACCTCTGTCGGCTCCGGTGTCGGTGACTGGGTAGGTGTGGGAGTCGGAGTGACAATCACAGATCTTTCCGGTGTAGCTGTGGGAGCAGCTGTCGGTGTTGCCGTAGGTTCTACTGTAGGCTCTGCCGTTGGTTCAGGAGTGCTTGTCGGTTCTGCCGTGGGCTCGACAGTTGGTTCAGGAGTATTTGTCGGTTCAGCGGTCGGCTCAGGTGTAACGCTTGGTTCAGGTGTTGCTTCTTTTAACTGCGGAAGTTTAAAGAATGCAACAAAACCGTTTACGCCTTCCTCTTCATCGTTATTATCGATATATTCGACTGCACTTGCAGTGCCGTAGCCGTCAAGTGTGATATCCTCAGCAGTCAAATCCTTAGCAGTGTAACCGTAAATGGACGGGAGAGTTAAACAGAGATAGTAGTCTGTGTCTTTCTCAAAAACATAATCTTTGTCATCGATTATGTTGTCTTCGTAATTATCAAAAGTTATCTCCGAATCAGAAATTGAAAAGTGAGTGAGATACAGATTTTCGCCCCATGCGATGCCCTCGTTATTGAGGTCATTAGTCATGGTTGTATCAGCAACAGCTTCGCCAATTTCGTAGCCGTCAAGCGTGAAGTGAAGTTCACTTACATCTCTATAGAGCCTTGGCAGTTTGAACATAGCGGTATAACCGTTGTTTCCGTTTTCAAAGAGTGCTGCGGCTGTGCCGTAACCCTCAAGAGTGATATTTTCGGCATTGTATCTTGAAATATCGTAGCCGTCATCAAGCAAGAACTGCACCGCAAGATAATAGTCTGTAACGGGTTCAAGTTTTGCACTTTCATCGGTGATGATATCATCGTGGAAGCTGTCCTTTGTGCTAAGTACCTTTGTGATTGCCCAAGAATCGAGCTCGATGCCTTCATTCGTGTCTTCGTCACTTGATACCGTTAATCCGTTTACGATGTTTGTATCGACTTTGTAGCCGTCAAGAGTGAACGAAAGGGAAATCGGTTTCGGCGTGGGTTTTACGGTAGGTTCGACAGGCGGCTTTACGGTAGGCTCAGGCTGTACTGTCGGCTCTGTTGTCGGAGAAGCCGACGGTGAGGGCGAGACTGTCGAATCAGGAATATCGGGTGCCTCAGGCTGACCGAGCTTAGTGTACAAAGTGAACAGCTGATTTACAGTGTCATACGCAAATTCGCATGTACCGCCGTTAATCGTAGATAGGTCTTTCCAAGCGTGAAGTTCATATATGTTTGGATAAACATTGCCAAATGTAATTGCATAAGCGTAAAAACAATCGGCTTTAAATGTATCGTTGCTACTCATCGGAGCCCAGTTTCTGTCGGTGTCCCCGTTGAAAGCAGAGTCCGTGCGAGCATAGAACCATTTGACGCCAGAGACAACCAAGGCGTCGTACCTTGCGTCAACTAGCGAAAAGTTATCCTCGTATGACGGAGCCTGACCTGCTATGGGTGTCTCGGCAGTAACATCAAGCCTCGGAGTTAGGTCTTCCGCTGATGAAGCTAATGGGATAATGCTCACGATAAGGCAGATGCCCAAGAGCAAACTCAGTAGTTTTTTCATAATTACCTCCTAATGTAAAATAGAGTATAGTTAATTGCCCATATTTACATTATATAGGTTTTGGGAGATAATTACAATATTAACAAAAAGATTTTGCCGACAAAAAGATAATCGGATAATTTGACGGTTTGAGAAGATTAGGTTAATCGTAGGATTATATTTAACTTGATATAAATTTTCGCAGAAGGACTAATTCTGCGAAAATCGTAATTTGAAGTAAAGTTTCAAAAAGCAATAAAACTTGAAATTTTAAGCAGAATTTAAAACCTCACAAAAAAATAAGTAATTGTGAGGCTTTAAATGGCAAGTAAATATACAAAAGACGAAATAAAGAACAAATTGAACCGATCGGCGTATCATCTTGTTGCGACAAGCGGAATAGAAAGCATGACTACAAGAAAAATTTCAAGCGGATGCGGATTGAGTGATCCGTACATATATCAGTGTTACAGTGATTTGAGTGAGCTTGCTACTGAGGCTTATCTTGGGGTTGACCGTTCAATTTCAGGCCTTCTTGCATCACTTTTGAAAAAATCACTGCGCATAAATAACGGTGAAGAAAGCGGAACAGAGGAACAGATGTGGTTTCTTTGGTCGAATCTCTGGAAATTCTGCATGGAGGATTCGGAGAAAATAATATTCTGCTACCGTTTCTGCGCGTCGGGATATTACTCGAAAGAGATTCACAAAATACGGCTCGAAAACTATGAGCTGTTTACAAAGTTCATTCAGCACGAAATAAGGAAGATGGGATTTGAAAAAAGTTTTAATGTCGAATCGGTTGTTGTAGGTATTGTGGATTACACTATAGCAACTGCCGCAAAGATTCATCTTGGATATATAGATGTTGATGAGCTATCACCGAGAGTTATTTATGCCTCTGCGTTTTCCTATATTTGCCGTGTTTTGAGTGTTGAGTTAGGTGACTGATAAACTCGTTTAATATTAATATCCTCCTAATAGAATATATAAT
>CAVDQG010000068.1:4637-9095 GCA_963611165.1 Bacteroides uniformis | reverse complement strand
GATGATATGTATTGGTCGATATTCTCTTGAATACTTGCTAAATGGCGTTCCCATGTGTCCTGTGAATCGTCAGAAACTGCCATGTGTACACATCCCTTCTGCATCTGCTGATAATCTGTTCGCTGTGAACATCAAAGTCCAAGCGTTTCAACCCACTCAGTAAGTTTCCTAATGCTGGAAACCTAAGCTAATTTAAACTAATATTAGCACTTTTCAAGTTTTCAGTAAAGATTAACACCACATAAATTTGATTTTGGCAAACAAAACCTTCATATTGAAAATAAAATAGTCTTTAATAAGAGTAATATCTACCATATTGCATAGGACTGCATGCTTTCGGTACTCTCTCAGTCCCAACACTGAAAGGCTGTAACCATACCGTCTGCAACTACTGCTTTTCCTGCTCCTTTGTCTGTCGGAACGTCGATTCCTATATGTACACCCCCGTAAGAGTCTTGGTTATCAAGTTCCGGAGGAGTTATTCGATATTCAAATTATTCGCACTCGTTTCTTTTCTGTTTTTCTGTTGGTTTCTAAACATACCAAACCCTGTTGCACAGCATATTATACATACAAACGGAGTGATAACACCCATAAAATAGTACGGTATATATTCTAAAGTAGATATGCCAAGAGCAGTTGAACAATACACACCGTTACTGCCCCACGGAACCATTGGTGCCACAATTGTAGCACCGTTTTCCAGAGTTCTTGAAAGAACTGCTTTGTCACAGCCTAGCTCTTCATATTTTTTGTTAAATGCTTTTGCCGGCAGGAGCATTGCGAGGTATGGGTCTGAAGCAACAAAACTCAAAATGTATTCGGAAATCAATTGGATTATCGTTAAGCTAAGAACTCCTGAAATAAATCTGTACATACCATTGACTAAATTATCAATTATACCACATCTCTCTAAAACTCCGGCAAGTGATAACGACAGCAACATCAGTGTCAATGTATACCACATGGAGGTTATTCCCCCACGAGATAGCAAAGAATCGATAGTCTCATTTCCGCTGGTTGATATAAATCCTGAATACCAATAGATGATTGACTCCTCTATGCCTCTTTTCTGAATTATTACCGAAAAAACAATTCCGATAATCGAGCAAAACAAAAGTGTAGGGAAAGCCGGAACTTTTGCAAGTATCATTATCAGCATAACAACAAATGGCAAAAGTAAAATCGGAGTGAAATTAAAATTGCTTTCTAAACTACTTACCATTTCTTTAATTGGTGTAACATCACCGGTTGTATCAATCTGAAAGCCAAGTATATAGAAAACAATTACACATATCACAAAAGTAGGTGCAGTAGTATAAAGCATTGATTTTAAATGCTTATAAAGATTTACTCCTGTAATAGAAGAAGAGAAATTAGTTTGATCCGATAACGGTGACTGTGTATCACCGATATAGGCTCCACATACTATTGCTCCTGCACTCATAGCGGGATTTATCCCTAACGCAGTGCCTACGCCCATAAAAGCAACTCCTATTGTACCCATAGTTGTCCATGAAGACCCTGTGCACATAGACATAACCGTACATACGCAAAAAGCTGAAACGAGGTAATTCTTAGCAGACATTACATTTAAACCCAGTGTTATAATATAAGGAACAATTCCGGCAGCTATCCAAGTCCCAACTGTCGCTCCGATAGCAAGGATTATAAGCATACATTCAAGTGCCGTTGAAATGCTATTCACCATTGATTTGCTCATATCCGCCCATTCTATTTTTAATCCGATACACCCATATATGATTAAAAGTCCGATACATATTGATATCGGAACATGTGCTTCAAATTTGTATTTTATGATACATACCCCAAATACTGTGATTATTGCCAAAACCATTAATAAAGAACCTAAAAGGGAACTTTTCTTTTCATCTTTTTTTATAATCATACAATCTTCCCACCCATAATAAACAAGATAAAGGATGTGTCCAGTATTATTACACCCAGTACTACATCCTTCATCATTTTAATTTTATTTAGTTGTTACTGATTTTCAACTGTGTGTTACTTGATGGTACCGCATCTGTTCTAGGCATTGCAATACCTAAAAATGCAAGCAGTATATTTACAATCGGAGCTATAAATCCTACAAAATAATACGGCAAGAACTCCACAACAGGAACTCCAAGAGTAGTTGCGACAAAAATACCTCCGGAGCCCCATGGTACCATTGGCGCAAAATATGCCGCCATATTTACACATCTGCAAAGTATGCCTCTGTCATAGCCAAGTTCGTCAAAAGATTTTCCAAATGCTTTTACTGGTAACGATACCGAGAGGAACGGATCAGCTGCAATAAAGTTAAATATAAACGTACATATCGTTGTAGTTGTTACAAGAAGTCCTATACGTTTCACTAATCCTGATACTTTAGCAAGTATTACATCAACTATCTTTGTTCTTCCAATTATTCCGGCAATCCACATCGAAAATATCATTATTACTATAGTGCCCATCATGCCATTCATTCCACCTCGGGTTAGAATGTTATCGACAGCCTCTATTCCTGAATTTCCGACATATCCGCTTATAAGATATCCAAACGATTCCTTAACTCCTTCACCCTGAAATACTATAGCTATGATAAGCGCAGAGAAAAAGGCAACAAATCTAGTAGGTATTCCTGGCAACTTAATAACCATACAAATTATCATAAGGATAGCGGGAACAAATGTAACAATTGAAAGATTAAAATTATTGCTCAGCCCATCAAGAACGGCCTGTGTGCTTGCAAAAACATCATTTCCACCAGAAGTATATTTAAATCCTATAATTGTATATATAACTGTAGATATTGCAAAAGCCGGTACATTTGCTGCAACAGAAGCTTTACTTCCTTTATAAGACTCGACTCCTGAAATACTTTCAGAAAACACCGGAATATCAGCCATAGGAGACTGTGCATTTCCAAAAAAGGCTCCTCCGACAATAGTCGATACCATAAGAGCCGGATTGATATTCATCGCTGTTCCGATACCGGCAAAGGCAACTCCCAGAGTTCCTACAGTTGTCCAAGATGAACCTGTCAGCATACTCATCAAAGCTGTCAACAAAAATGATAGCGGAAGAACAAGAGACGGAGACAGTATTTTAATTCCGTAGTATATAAGAACAGGAACTGTTCCGCTTGCTATCCATGCTCCTACAACCATACCTATGGTAAGTATAAGAATTGCAGCCTCCATACAGCCGGCTATAGAGGAATAAGCATTATCCATCAATTCTTTCCAAGAAATTCCCAGATGTATACCATATAAAGTGATTGGAATCGTCGCAGTCATCAGCGGAATATACGGATCAAGCTTTAAAACAAGCACACCCACAAGAAGTATAACAGTCACTGACAACATTACAAGCACAGACCCTTTAAATGTTGCGCTCCTCTCAGTCTTTGTCTGTTTCATTATTCTAAGTAATCTGACTTCATAAATTTTAAATCAGATTTCTCCCTTCTATATTTAACCCAAAGATTTAGATTTTTCTACCGCTACGCCTACACTGTCCATAACACTTGCATACATACCGGTTTTATTCATTCTGTAAACAGCCTCAATAGTTACTCCTGCCGGAGATGTCATAAGGTCTAAAACATCCAAAGGATGCATATTTGTTTCTGTTACCTTCATAGAAGTTCCTATGAGATTTTCAAGCGTGAGAGATCTTGCTTCTTTTCTTGAAAATCCAGCTCTAACACCTGCATCAATCATTGCACTCAAGAAGTGAAGTATATATGCCGGACCAGCACAACTGTAAGCTGTAAATGCATCGAACATATCCTCTCTAATTTTTATTACCTGACCGATAGACTCAAGTACTTGATTAAGAATTTCAAGATCACTATCTTTAGTTACTGCATTAGGATAAATTGCGCTGTATCCATGCATAGTCTTGGTTAGTGTATTAGGCATAACTCTGACAATCTTATGCTCTGCTCCCAACCATTCAGAATACTTTTCTGTAAGAACGCCGGCACAAATGGTTGAAAAAACTGTATTCTTATTTAAATACGGTTTAATCTCCCCACATACACCTTCGGCATCCTGAGGACGCACAGCAAATATAATAAGATCAGAGTTTGTAACAGCACTTTCTGTATCTTTACAAGCTATGATACCATATTTTTCAGATAAATAATCAAGTCTGGTGCCTAATATATCATATACGAAAATTTCTTCAGCTTTGAAATTCTGTTTTTTTATCATTCCTTGAATGATACCGTCAGCCATCATTCCGCCGCCGATAAAACCTATTTTTTTACTCATTTTGTTTCACCTTTTAATTTATGATTCCTTGCCCATTATTGTTACGTTGATTCCGCTTTCTTCGAACTTTTTCCTTACATTATTTAAAGTTTCCTCAGAAGGTTCTGCGTATTCCTCCTGGACAATATTAACTTCTCTTGCCTTTGATATACCCATACTGTGATAAGGCAAAAAG
>CAVDQG010000068.1:0-4627 GCA_963611165.1 Bacteroides uniformis | reverse complement strand
GGATGAATAAAAGGAACTCTTATAATTATTTTCTTATTGATATCAGGAATTTCCGAAAGTTTTATCAAATTATCCCAAATTAAATCAGGGTATTGACCTGTAAGTTTTTTATGAGCTTCCTTGTTCATATGCTTCAGGTCATAAAGTATTACTTCTGATAATTTTGCAAGTTCAAGTAAATCTTCATATCTTCCAAAACCACTTGTGTCAGCTGCTACAGATATTCCAAGCTTTCTGCATCTTTCTGCTACATTTATCGCAAATTGAGCATTTGAAAGAATTTCTCCACCGCTAAGTGTGACTCCGCCTCCTGAAGCATCATAGAATTCTTTATCCTTGACAATTTCTTCAATTACTTCATCGACATTCATTTCATTGGATTTTGAATATAAAGCTTCAGATGGACAGCCTTTTACACATTTCAAGCATCTATTGCACTTTGTTAAATCTGCCGATATTAAATCATTCTCAAAAGAAAGTGCTTTTTGAGAACAATTTTTTATACACTGACCACATCTTATACACTTAGTCTTTTTATAAAGAAGTGCAAAGTGTGGTGATATCATTTCAGGATTATGACACCAAGCACATTTTAGAGGACAGCCCTTGAGGAATACGGTTGTACGTATTCCCGGGCCATCTTCAGTGGAAAAGCGTTGTATGCCTCCTATGTAGCAGCTGTTAGCTTTCAGCATGGGTTATGAGCAGTTCTTGCAATAACATTTTCCTGAACATCTTTATCAAGTTCAGTGAAATAAGCAAGATATCCTGCTACACGCACAAGAAGGTTTCTGTATTTCTCGGGATTTTTCTGAGCCGCTCTCAATGTTGCGTTGTCTACAACATTTATCTGGATATGTTCACCCATATTGTCAAAGTATGTCTGGATGACACTTCTGAGAATTTTACGGCCTTTTTCTCCCTGTACACTTCTTGGATCAAATCTAAGGTTATAAAGGCATCCGTCCTTTGCATTCTTTTGATCAAGCTTTGCCACGGATTTTACCGTTGCTGTCGGACCGTTCACATCACGACCCATTACAGGAGAACAGTTATCATTTACGCCTTCATATGCAAATCTGCCGTCAGCAGAAGCAAGAACACATTTTCCTTGGGAAACATTCATCGACTGTGATTCGACAACTACCTGATAGTTTCCGCCTCTTGAATCTTTGTATCTTGAAAGACTTTCTGCGTAATGCTTTACAATGCCTGCCGCAATAGCATCAACATAATCGTTGTCATTGCCATACTTAGGAGCCTTGTTGAGAAGTGTGAGTCTCATAGCTTCTGCGCCTTCGAAATTGTTGTGAAGTGCTTCCATAAGCTCATCGATAGTGTAAAGCTTTTCTTTGAATATAATGGTATCTATAGCAGCAATAGCATCCGTTACATTTCCGATACCGTTGATAAACGCACCTGACTCAGAGAATCTTGCTCCGCCTTCCTGTACGGACATACCCTTTTCGATGCAATCGTTAATCATCATTGATGCAAAGGAAACAGGAGCTCTGTCGGCATGCATTGATCCTACTACGTTGAATCCTGTAAGCATAAGATCTACAAAGTAGTCAATCTGCTTATAAAGCGCATCAACGATTTTCTCTTTTGTATCTAATGTATGAAGCTCACCAGTCTTAATACCGAGCTGTTTTTTTGTAATCGGATCCCAGCCGTTATGAAGAACAAGCTCAAGACATTTAAGCAAATTGACATATCCAACTGTAGGACGACCATCCGAGCAACCTGCAACAATAGGCTGCACACAACCCTGAATGCCCCAGTTTCTTGCTTCTTCCACAGAAACTCCAAGCTTTTCCATGACCATAGGAACGACCAATTCATCGTTGAAAAATGCCGGTGTAGCAAGGCCGTCCTGAATCATCTTTAAGCCCTCTTCAACGAGCTCTTCGGAAATACCTTTGAAATATCTAACTGATGCAGTCGGCTGAGAAGTCTGCACATCTCTGTTAGCACGCAATGCTAAGAAAGACATTTCATTAGTGGCATCGCTGCCGTCAGCCTTCTGTCCTCCGACAACAAGGTTTTGCCAAATCGGATATCCAGCAAAAGAAGAACTGTAGAATTTATCTCTAAGCTTTAAAATATCAGTAAACTTAATATACAGACATTCCACATACTCCATTGCCTTTTCTTCTGTGATGCGACCTTCTTTTAAGTCTTTAACATAGAATGGATTCATGTATTGGTCAAATCTATGAAGAGATGTACCGTGACCGTTTGCTTCTATTGAAATGATAACATGAATGAACCAAACCATCTGTATAGCCTCAGCAAATGTCTGAGGTGCTTCAATAGGAATTCTCTCACAAATGTCGCTGATTTCAAGAAGCTCTGCTTTTCTGACCGGGTCGGTCTCTTCAGCTGCCTGCTTTGCCGCAAGCTCACTGTAACGATGAGCATAAGCCTCTGCTGCATCTATTGTAATAATTACCGCATTCCAAAAATCCACTTGTCTCATCTTTTCTACGCTGTCAACAACGCATTCTTTGATTTTTTTGCGGCATCTTTCTCTTTGATATCCGAGACCGTATTTAAGTGCTGTCCAATAATCCGGTGTGAGGTGACCCGTACCGCAATCTCTGTTTCCGATAGTCATAACACCTGCACTTTCAGCTTCTTTTGCCTCTTCTGAAAGCACTTTTGCGACAGCTTTATCAAAACTTCTGCCTCTCCACTTTTCAAGAATCTCAACAAGCTCTTTCTTTTCCTCGTCGCTTATTTCGAGCGGATCGCTTGGTCTTGTCTGGAAATCATCAATTTCATCAATAATCCATTCAGAGAAGTATTCAGGGAACACAGGTGCGCATCTAGGCTTATCGTTGTGGTTTCCTACTATAAGCTCGCCTTCCTGAATGTAAATTGTCATGTTTCTTAAAATGTGAGAAAGCGCATATGCTCTCTGTAAAACAGGTGTTTCAACAGCATATTTTTCGTATGCCTCTGTCACCAAACGAGCTCTTTCTACACTTAAGCTAGGCTTTGCTTCCTGCTGCATTTTCTTAAGCTTAGCTATTCTGTTTGTCATATCTGTTCCTCCTCGAGTAATGTTTGAAATAAACAATTAATTCGTTTTCGAAGACTTTGTTTATTTCTTGACAATATAGTACTCGTGTTTTAAAATTAAGTAAAACGCATAAATTCTATGTTGGATATAAGTCTTCCTTATATCGTCGCAATATTGCACAGAGGTAATATATGAATCCAACAAAATATGACATTATACTTAAAATAGTAGATACAAACAGTTTCTCAAAAACAGCAGAATATTTTCAGTACAGCCAATCATCCATAAGTCAGACTGTTAAATCACTGGAATCTGAATTTGGAATAACCTTGTTTAATCGTACTCCTCATGGTGTTGTACCAACATCTGCATTAGAAAAACTATTGCCGACACTTTACAACATAACCTTCGAAACGCGCCGACTTAATGAGCAAATCGAGGAACTTGCCGATAAACAAAACGGAACCATTCGTCTGGGAAGTTACGTAAGTTTGGCTTGTTACGGTTTACCTGAACTTATTTATCAATACGGAAAACAATACCCGAACATTAAGTTTGAGTTATACCAACTCGACGATATTCCGGCTGTAAAAATGCTACAAAAAGGCCTAATAGATCTTTGCTTGATGTGTGACCCACATGAACAAGGGCTCAAGTTCTCCGAACTATACGAAGATCCGTTTGTTGTGGTCGTACCAAACAACTTTCCCACAAACGAAAATAGATATATTCCTTTAGAAGCCCTCAAAGAAACACCTTTCTTTTTCCTTGAGGTGGGATATGAATCTTACATAAATGAAATCTTAAAAAATTACAACGTTAAATTTAAAACGACATACACAATGACGGATGACAGAACAATAATGGCTATGGTTGAGCGTGGTTTTGGCTTTTCTATACTGCCAAAGCTTACCCTAGCGAGAACCCCATACAAAGTAAAAACACTGTATACAAGTCCAAATGTTTCAAGACATATAGGATTCGTAGTTCGAAACGGAGACTATAAATCTCTTGCATTAAAAACTTTCATCAAATTCGCAAGAAATAATTCGAGTGTTTTTGATTGATATATCAGTCATTTGCGTTTAAAATCATTGAACTCCGAGATTACTTTTTTCAATCTCGGAGTTTTAATTTAAATCGGAGGGACAGTCTGCATTGCTATTAAGAAGCATGGCCATTTGCGTTATGTTATATCCTACATAAGTTTCACTTATATAGGCGAGCTATTTTCTACGAATATTTGTTAAATAAATAACACGTCGCATTAGTCTAAAGTCGTATAGGCTACTATTAGCAAATTTTAAAGAGGGAGTATCCCGGAGAATTTTAACCCATAGACTGCGATTCTCATCCTGACTATGGTACTGATTTCCGACGTTCTCCGTTTTGTGCAGGATACAGGATAGATGTAAGTACCGCCTATCTTGTCGGTGTTAAGTGTGTATCCGTCCACATACGGCACAGGTGTTGCCGTAGGCTCGGGTGTAACACTTGGTGTTGCTGTCGGCTCTGCACTTGGTTCTTCACTTGGTGTAACACTCGGCTCTGCTGTCGGCTCGGCTGTTGGAGCTTCGCTCGGCTCAACACTTGGTGTTT
>CAVDQG010000067.1:0-9167 GCA_963611165.1 Bacteroides uniformis | reverse complement strand
GCATTCTTTACTGTCGTATTCTACAGTCTTTTTTAAAGTATTTAACCATTCTTTTTTCATGTGATACCCCGTAAAAACAGAGCCGAATAAAACTTAAATTCGGCTCTTTAAATTCTGAATCACTTAAGATAATTTCTTGATATTCATAATAACATTATCTTTACTGTTTAACAATAGTTTTATGCAAAATATGCTGTTTGTAAAGATTTTTAAGATATATTATTTGCTTTTTTCAAATCTTTGTCAGCGATGCTCTTCAAAAAGAATGCAATAATAAAAACAATCAGCTGTGCCAAAGGCATCGAAAGCCAAACTCCCGTCAATCCGCTAAAATGAGGGAGAATGCAGAGCATAAGGAGCGTAAAAACAGATTCGCCGTAAACAAGTACATAAGAAAACACCGTCTTTTCAGATGCATAAAAATAAGTCGTTGTAATGCGTGAGAAGCAAAGAAGGAGAATAGTTGCCAAGAACCAAGGCAAATAATAAGCTACACCGATATTAGACTCGGCAGAAGCACCAAACAGTACTCCGATTTTGCTTCTGAATATAAATACCAGTATCAAACATACGGCAGTTATCGCTTCTGCAAAAGCATAGGCTTTCTTTCTCATGGAGCGAACGCCGTCAAAATCAGACTTGCCGTAACATTCAGATATAAGTGGCTGACTTCCGTCTCCGACACCTTGAATCAAGAAATATATGATAGAAAGAATATAATCTATACAACCATAAACAGCAACAGCTTGAGAATCACCGTAAGCAATCAAATACCTGTTCATTATGAGCAAAGTGAGTTGTTGAGAAAAACTCATGCCAAAGGGGGAGAGAGAAACCTTGAAAATATTTGCCCAAAGTTTTGTCATCTTGCCAATATTTGACAGCTTCAATTTGTACTTCTTGTGAACAAAATATCCGACTGCGCAAAACATGGTTACAGCCTGACCGATTACCGTAGCGGCGGCACCGCCCTGCATTCCCCACGGCAAAACCCAAACAAATAAATAATCAAGTATAATATTGACAATAAAACCGAGTATCATTGATACCATCGCAAATGTAGCGCCGCCCATATTTCTTATAAACGGTACTAAACCTGTAGCCAAAAGCTGAAAAACTGTACCGTAAACGATTACATGAACATATTCAACAGTCATTGTAAATATCTCACCGCTTGCACCAAGCAAATGTATAAGCGGTTCGGTAATACAATAGAGCAACCCTGTCAAGATTACACTAACAAGAACCATGAGTATCGAGGCACTTGTGAAACACTCCTGCTCATCTCTTTGTTTTTCTTGAGCTTTGAAAATAGCAAACTGAATCGCTCCTGCCAGTCCAAGACCTGTACCGACTGATTGAATAAACGATGATACAGGAAAGCCTAACGTAACGGCGGCTAAGCCATTATCGCCTAAGCATTGGCCAATAAAAAAGCCGTCCACGATGGTATATATACCCGAAAGGGCAAATCCCAGCACAGATGGCACTACAAAAGCTAAAAAGCTTTTATTCTTTTTCACTTCATAAAACAACCTTTCAATATAAATAGTTCAAAAGTAATTATATTATATTGAATTAAAATTGTCAAACTAACAGAAATCGACGGCACAAACATTTAATAGCTTGTGCCGTCGAAGGAATCGTTTATTTACTAACTTTTACTTTACCGGAATAAGTTGTCCATGCTGAATAGTATTTTACTCCGTTTACAGTCTTATAAGTTCTAACTCTTATGCAATAGTACTTACCCTTAACCAAACCCGTTATTTTTTTAGATAATGTAGTATTTTTAGTGATGTAAAGAGTTGTAGGTGAAGAAAAGCTTGTTGCTCTGCTGTACTGCACCTGATATCCGGTTGCTCCGCTCTGTTTTTTCCAAGTAACCGTTATAGCTTTACTTGCCGAATTCTGAGCTTTGCTGATAGTCGGGGAAACTAAACGATATATTACTTTTGAAGTTGATGCGGTCTGATACTGCTTAGAGGAATCAGCTACGCAAGCAACAACTTTATAAATATACCCGTATCCGTCTTTTGATTTAACAGATGTATCAAGATAGGAGAGAGTGGCAGTTGATGAAAATGTTTTTATACCCGTACTGCCACGATACAAAATGTACTTTGTTGCTCCACTCACCTTATTCCATGTTATCTGTATTCCGCCGGCTTTGTTGGATACCGATACACTCGGTGCTGACAGCTTAAGCATTGAAGTTTTGTCTGTTAGATAATAAGCTCCACAAACTGTGCACTTGTGAATTGTGTACCCTCCGGCTTTGTAGGTAGCACTGACAACTGTAGTTTTATAAGTATGGCTAAGTTTAGCTACTTTTACGGTAGTGCGACTGATTTCTTTCTTGCAAACAGTGCAATAGATAACCGAGTCGTATGAGCCTTCCTTAGAGCAAGTAGCGCTAACTACATTTTCTTTGACTGCTGTTCCTGACTTGTGACCTGTAGCTTTGATGACTTCTCCGCCTATCTTATCACCGCAAACGGAACATGTTTTTTCTTCCGTATGTCCGTCTGCCGTGCAAGTAGCAGATTTCGCACTTGATGTTACCTTATAGTTATGACCAAGCTTAGAAACTTTAACCGTTGTTCGGCTGATTTCTTCGCCACATTCAGTGCAGTAAACTACGGAGTCATAGGAACCGTCCTTTGTACATGTAGCACTGACTATATTTTCTTTGACTGCTGTTCCTGACTTGTGACCTGTGGCTTTAATGACGTCTCCGCCTATCTTATCACCGCAAACAGAACATGTTTTTTCTTCCGTATGTCCGTCTGCCGTGCAAGTAGCAGATTTCGCACTTGATGTTACCTTATAGTTATGACCAAGCTTAGAAACTTTAACCGTTGTTCGGCTGATTTCTTCGTCACATTCTGTGCAGTAAACTACCGAATCATAAGAGCCGTCTGTTGTACAAGTTGAGTCAATCTTGTTCTCAATAACGGGCTCACCATCTGTGTGTTTATGAACAACTATTAAGTTATTCAAACCGCCGTTTTTAATAGGGATAATCTCGCCGCCTATAACATCACCGCAGATTGTGCAGGTCTTTTCTTCCGTACGGCCGCATGTTGTTTCAGTAGACTCTACAGCTTCACCTGTAACAACATAGTTATGTCCGAACTTAGATATAGTTACTGTTTCACGGCTGATTTCTTCACCGCACTCTGTGCAATAAACTACTGAATCATAGGAACCGTCTTTTTCGCAAGTGGCATCAATTATATTCTCTTTGACTGCTTCGTCTGCCGTGTGACCTGTTGCAGGAATAGTTTTGCCACCTATGATATCTCCGCAAACGGAGCAAATGGAAATCTCGGTTCTGCCGTCTTTTGTACATGTAGCACTTACGGCAGCTTGAGTTAATTTATAACTGTGACCAAGCTTAGGAACCGAAACTGTTTCACGACTAATCTCTTCTTTACAACTTGAACAATAGACAACGGAATCATAAGATCCGTCTGTTGTACAAGTAGGATCTATTATATTTTCTTTGACTGCAGATGAGGCAGTGTGAGTATGAGTGATTGTCTTTTTCTCGTTGCAATAATCGCAAACATAAGAACCGTCACTTGCCATAACATACTTATGTCCGTCTGCTAAACACTGCTCTTTGTAAGTTTTGGTATTTAAAGTGGGGAAAGTGAAAGATATATTTCCACTGGTGCTTATTTGATCTTCAACCTCTGTATGAGTGCTCAAGAACGAAGAAGCCGCCTGAAGTAAATACTTATCAGAATTTGTGCTGTCATTCCAAGTGGAATCAACAGGGTACCAATAATTGCCAAGTCGAACATCGTTCCATGCGTGAGTTCCACCGTTTCCGTAACCAACAATTATCGCACAATCTACTCCCAATAGATTAGCAAGAGCCTTATAGGATTTTGCATAACCGTCACAAACAATCGAGTGGGTCGATGAAGAAAATACTTCTCCTGATGAATGTGCATACTTGTAGGAGTCTCCGCCAAGAACTGCAGCATATGTATTGTAGGTACAGGTTTCGCAAAGATAGTCATTAATGCCCTTAACCAAATCGTAGGTGGTTGTCGAGTTTGATGCAATCTTAGCCGCCGCGGCAGTGATATTAGAATTGTAAGTGCTTATTAGGCTTGAATAATCACTGCTAATCAGCGTAAAAGTAAATTTACACTGCTTTACCCAAACAACATGAGATGTTGTGTTTACCGAAAAGCTTGCGTTTATATTTACCTTATTTGTCCAGAACGCTTGTGGATAATCAAAGATGAAAGAGAAGAACGCATACGAATAATCGGGCTTAATTTCATCCCATAATGTATCCGCCGCCGCGCTATAATCTTCATCATAACTTATTGAGTAATCAATACCCACCTGAGTCGTGGAAATGGCAAGCGTATCGGTTGTGTATTCTTTAGCTAATCCGTTAGAGTTTAAGAAAAAACTTTTCAGATTATCATAAAGAATTTTTTGGTTGTCGTTTAAACCGTCACGATAGGAATTGTAATAAACTCCGTTGGCAGAAGCCATCGAAAACTGGGACGGTTTAAGGTTATCGAGAGAAACGCTAAACTGTTTTGAAATTGTTTCTGTTTCGTCAGCATATGCTACGGTGGCTGTTAAACAAGCTACAAAAGCTATTAACACCAGTGCACAGCACAGCGATAGCTTATGAATTCGTTTCAAGGTAATTACCTCCGAAATTGTAGTTTGTTCGCCTTCACTTCAAAGTCATAATACAACAGATTTTAGTCATTTTCAAGTGAAATTTGTTGCATTTAAAAATAATTTTGTGCTAAACTTTTATTTGTTTGATAAAAGCACCATTTTTTTGCACTTTATAACGAACTCAGAAGGCGACAAACCTTAGTTAAAAAATGATATAATCAGAATTCAAATTACTTAATCAAGTAAGGTTAGCTGCATCTAACCTATATTGAAATAAGTAGTCTTTCTGTTTTTGCTCAGAAAGACTTAATTAGTTTAACTCAATTTTAATAAAATTACAAGTGTTTTATTTGAAAAGCTGTAACAGTTAAGCCCCACAATATATTTTAGCGAATGGTCCTTTTATCCGTAATAATCATATCGGGTCTTTTATCATGTGTCTCATTTGGTATTTGTTTAACAATCTGAGTATCAAAAGCTACTGCAACAGTGTAACACTTACGATTAGCTAAAAATCGGTCATAATACCCTCCGCCATAACCCAATCTGTCTCGACTTTCGGTAAAAGCCAGTCCCGGCATAAACACGAGACAGCTTTCTTCCTTTCCTTTATATATAACAGAAGATTTCGGCTCCGGTATTCCGAACGCGCCCGGTTTCAAGCTTTGTTCGTTTTCATAAAGATGAAAAATCATATTCTTTCCGCTTACTACAGGCAACCATATATTCTTTTTTAGTTCTTTTAAAGGCAAAAAGAGATAACGCAAATCGACTTCATTATTTATCGGATAATATAACATAATGTCATTAAATTGCAATATTATTTTTGATTGCAAAATATTCCCGAATATTTCTTTTGACTTATATTCTACATCTTCTTTAGTCATATGATTTCTCAAAGCAAGCATATCACTTCGTAAAATTTTCTTTTCAAGCATAATACGTTATCCTTTGTTGATATATTTGTAAAAATATGATAATATAAACCGAACATTCAAATTTAAAAATTCTACTTTGATTATATCACCCTAAAGAAAGGCAGGCAATAATGAAAAGAGCGTTGATTGCAATGAGCGGTGGCGTTGATTCTTCGGTAGCCGCATATCTGATGCTTAAAGACGGATACGAATGTATCGGTGCAACAATGAAATTATATGATAACGCCGACATTGGAGTATCAAGAAACAGAACCTGTTGTTCGGCTGACGATATTCAAGATGCACGAGGTGTTGCATATAAGCTTGGCATACCTTATTATGTCTTTAATTTCAAAGACGATTTCAACGAAAAGGTTATCAAGAAATTTGTTGAATCATATGAAAACGGCGCAACACCAAACCCGTGCATTGATTGCAACAGATACTTGAAATTTGAACGAATGTATACCCGTGCAAAGGAAATTGACTGTGATTACATTGTTACCGGTCATTATGCGAGAATAGAGGAGAGAGACGGAAGATTTCTTCTTAAAAAGTCTCTTAATAAGGCGAAAGACCAAAGCTATGTGTTGTATGCAATGACGCAAGAAGAACTTGCCCACACCAAATTTCCGTTAGGTGAAATAGCTGATAAATCAGAAGTAAGAGAATTGGCAGAAAAAGCCGACCTTGCAAACGCCGAAAAGCCTGACAGTCAAGATATTTGTTTTGTTCCTGACGGAGATTATGCAAAAGTGATTGAGCACTATACGGGAAAGTCTTATCCTAAGGGCAATTACGTTGATACTGACGGCAATGTTTTGGGAGAACACAAAGGGATTATTCACTATACTATCGGTCAGAGAAGGGGATTGGGTATTGCACTCGGTAAGCATATGTATGTGTGCGATAAAAACCCTGAAAATAACACTGTCACACTTGGTGACATCAGCGATTTAATGAGATCTGAAGTGAATGTTGGCTCATTTAATTGGATAATGTATGACAAGCCGCCCATGTCTTTCAAGGCAACGGCAAAACTCCGATACAACCAAAAGCAGGAGTATCCTTGTACTGTTTTTGTTGATGAAAGCGATAGCTCAAAAGTTAAATTAATTCTCGATGAACCGCAAAAAGCTGTAGCTAAAGGACAAGCCGCTGTTTTGTATGACGGTGATTATGTTATCGGCGGCGGAACAATTTTATAAAAGACACAAAAAAGAGCAATCAAAAACGATTGCTCTTTTAGCTTTAGTTTTCAATTTAAGGTAGGAAGCTTTTAGCTAAATCTCTGTTTCCTGTAACCGCGGCAAGAATAAGCTTATATGTTTCACCGGGATTGCGCAAAAAGTTTCGTTTGACCATTCTTGCTTGGTAAAGATCGGGAACATAAAGAGTGAATTCCATGAGATCTTCATCTCCTCCGGAAATATGGCAAGTTACATTATAACCGCTGTCAACTTTTTTGATTTCAACCTTATTTTCCTTTTCGATTTTCGCTTCTGACAGCATTTGCGTAGCCGCTTCAAGAGCCTTGTCACGAACAGACATTGGCAAAGCAACATCGAGATTCTCTGCAATTGCTTTTCCGGGGGTCTCTATCTTATAATAAGTAGATGAATTATTGCTGATGTCCGGAACTCTGCTTATACAGCCTCGGGATTCAAGTGCCGAAATCGCATCCGCAACCTCAAAATAATTAGCTATTGCTTTTTGCTGACAAATATCAATAATATTTTCAGAGGAAATGGGTGCTTTAACAGAGTAGAGAATATAGCAGACAAGAATCCTGATATCGCTGATATTTCTCAATCCGCCCGGATCTATGCCGCCTGAAAACGCATGGTCGGTCTCGTTTCTGTATGATTCGTTTTCGTCTTCATAGTAGTCTTCATTATCATTTTGAGATGTATTTATAACACTATTCGTGTTGTTCTCAAAATCTGTGTTCATAAAATCTTGTTCTAACATAAATATTCTCCCAAAAGCAGAATCTTTTTTATTTGAATAGAAGATACTGTAAAATAAGCAAAAATTGTACTGTATCAATATTTTAAATTATATCACACTTTTTAGAAATTCAAAACTATTTTTACTTATTTTGTGATAATATTTGTTTACCTAAACAACATTATGTGGTAAAATCAGTAAGCGAAGCAGCAATTCAAGCAAAGTTAAATTGCAAATGCATCGGAAGAAGGGGTTAGCATAAAAAAGAAAAAAGAATTTGTTGATTTTCGTTGGAAGGAATATAAACCAAGATACTACAGATGTGCTTCTGAGGTGCCGGATACATTAAATATAAACCAGGACTATGACAAAAGCGATTATGTTTCTTTTGTTCGTAAGCCAAAAAATCCGATTTATCTTTCAGAAAAAGCATCTGAAGACCCAAAAGTAATGAAAATGTGGGTTAGGCTACGAAGGTCGTCAGGAATATTCTTGGTGCTGGTTATTATATTGGCTGTTGTTATTCTTACAACGAACTACTATAAAGTAAAACAGCAATCAGAAGAACTAAAATCTACTGCAGCAGAAGAAACCTCGGAAGGTACTGTCAATCTCGGAAGTGAGGAAGCGGTTACTTATGATAAAGAAACAGGTTTAGCTGTATATTCAAACGATTTTAACCTTAAAGTAATTTCACCGTCAGAACCAGTAGACGCATCATTTACTGTGACTACCACAAATATTGGCGGCATCGATGTAGATTCCAGAATAGCGGATGCATTAAGCTTGATGCTTTCTGATGCAGAAGCTGATAATATCACATTCAATCTTGTCAGTGGATATATATCGTACGACGATCAACAAACACTGTTTAATGAAGAAGTGGCAAGATTGGAAAAAACCGGTACCAGCCACCTAATGAGTGAATTTACCGCAGGCTTGAATGTTTCAAAACCGGGTGAATCAGATGCGCAAACAGGTCTGAGTATAGTTGTCAGCAATAAAAAAGATACATTCACAAAGACATCTCAGTATTCATGGCTGACAAATAATGCCGCAAATTACGGCTTTGTTTTCAGATATCCCGAAAACGACAGTGATTACACGGGTCATGAAGCAGATTTAACTGTTCTGAGATATGTCGGACGAGATAATGCAATTAAAATGCGACAGCTTGATATGTGCCTAGAAGAATATATTAATTACATTTACGATAAATAATTTTTATTTTCTTTCAAAAAGCACTTGCAATTATCGTGAATATTTGCTATAATCCTACTGTTGTTTACAAGTTGTGACATTAGTCCGCTTGTTGATACATATTAACCCAAAGAGGTGAAAATCATGAAGGAAAACATCCATCCTGATTATCAGGAGACAACAATCACATGTGCCTGCGGTAACGTAATCAACACTCGTTCCACAAAGAAGGACATCAAGGTTGAAATCTGCTCCAAGTGCCATCCTTTCTTTACAGGTAAGCAGAAGCTGGTAGATACAAGCGGTCGTGTTGATATGTTCAAGAAGCGTTACGGTCTCAACTAATTAAAGTTGCAATGTAACGAAAAATGTTATAAAGCCTCTCTGTAATCGGAGAGGCTTTTTTCATCATTAATAGTAAAATTGAACTTAATTAAT
>CAVDQG010000066.1:0-9304 GCA_963611165.1 Bacteroides uniformis | reverse complement strand
TTTCCCAACCGAAACCGCAAGATTCATGATGATTTTGTTGCTGTGGATAATTTTGATTTTGAAATTCCCGATGGTAAGCTTATAGGTTTGCTTGGCCCTTCGGGCTGTGGAAAATCCACCACTCTTAATATGATATGCGGACTTGAAGCACCGACTTCGGGCAAAATTTATTTTGGTGACGATGATGTCACAGAGCTGTCACCCGAAATCAGAGGCGTCGGCATGGTTTTCCAGAATTATGCGCTTTATCCGCATTTGACGGTTATGCAGAATATCTGCTTCCCACTCGAGAATCTAAAAGGTAAGGACAAGCTTACCAAACAGCAGATGAGGGATAAGGCTCTCGAGGCGGCTAAACTTGTGCAGATAGAGGACTTTACCGATAGGCTTCCGAGCGAGCTTTCGGGCGGTCAGCAGCAGAGAGTTGCTATTGCGAGAGCATTAGTTAAAATGCCGAAGGTGCTTTTGCTTGATGAGCCGCTATCTAATCTTGACGCAAGACTCAGACTTCAAACAAGAGAAGAAATTCGAAGAATTCAGCGTGAAACTAAGATAACCACTATATTCGTAACTCACGATCAGGAGGAGGCTATGAGCATTTCCGATATGATTGTTGTTATGAATAAAGGTGTTGTTCAGCAGATAGGCAAGCCGCAGGATGTTTATGATAATCCCGTAAATCTCTTTGTCGCTAAGTTCCTCGGTACTCCGCCGATTAATGTTTTTAACGGACAAGTGAAATCAGGAGTTCTTTATTTAGGGAATGACGCTGTGCTGAAGGTTAACGGCGTACCCGATAAAGAGGTGTATGTGGGAATTCGCCCCGAGGGATTTGTGCTTGATGAAAAAGGTGCGATGCACTGCAAAATGAGTGCGGTTGAGGTTATGGGCAGAGACACAAGCGTTGTTTCTTCTCACAAAGCGGCAATTTCCGCAAGCATTCGCTCAATAATCCCGTCAGAAAGCAAGGTCGATTCCGCTAAAGAAGACATAGCTTTCTCACTCAAGCCGTTTAAGACATACCTTTTTGACAAAACAAGCGAAAATAGAATAAGCTGTGAGCTTTCTGAGGTAAAATGATGAAAAAAAGTAATCTTAAAGCATGGCTCTATCTTTTGCCTGCAATTCTTTTCCTCGGATTTTTCATGGTTTATCCGCTGATAGATGTTCTCATCTATTCTGTCGAGGAGGGATATAACTCCGCTTCACAAAGCTTTTTCGGATACGGACTTTATAATTACAGCTATGTTCTGCACGATACCTATTTTTTGCAGGCTGTAAAGAATACATTCATTCTTGTTGTAATAACCGTTCCGCTTTCCACGCTGTTTGCATTACTCATATCTCTTGCACTTAACAGCATAAGCAAACTTAAAAATCTGTTTCAGACTATCTATTTTTTGCCGTATGTTACAAACACCTTGGCGGTCGGACTTGTCTTTATGATTCTTTTCAAGAAAACGGCATATTCGGACGGTATGGTGAATTTGCTCATTAATGCATTCGGCGGTCAGTCGGTTGATTTCATCGACGGCCCCTACTGGGCAAAGATGTTTGTTATGTGCTTTTATACCATATGGGTAGTTCTTCCGTTCAAGATTCTCATTTTGACAAGTGCGCTTGCCTCTGTAAACGAGGAATATTACAAAGCCGCAAGGGTGGACGGAGCGTCTTCTTGGACAATTTTCAGAAAAATCACGCTTCCGATGATAAGCCCGATGATTTTCTACTTGGTGATTACGGGATTTATCGGAGCATTCAAGGCTTACAGCGATGAGGTTGCGCTTTTCGGTACAGACCTCAATGCGGCGGGTATGAATACCATAGTTGGTTATGTCTACGATATGCTTTACGGAAACAGCGGCGGCTATCCGTCTTACGCTTCGGCGGCGGCACTCATACTTTTTGCGATTGTGCTGACGATTACCTGTATCAATCTGCTTGTAAGCAGAAAAAAAGTGCATTATTGAGGTGAAGACTATGACTGATTTAAGCGAATACAGAGCAAAAGAGCTTCACGCCAAAAGGCGCAGAAAGATATTTAAGGTAATTACTTATATTTTCTTGGCAATTTGGGCGGTCGCAGTTCTTTTCCCGTTTTACTGGATGATACTCACCTCGATAAAAAGCTACAGCTCCTACAACGCAGAGTATATTCCGCAGTTCTACACGGTAAATCCTACTTATCAAAACTATGTGGACGCATTTACAAGCGTTCCTTTAGCGAGATATTTCTCAAACACCGTTATATTCACCGTGATTACCACGGCTATAATGCTTGTGGTTACGGTGCTGGCGGCATTTGCTTTTTCAAGATTGGAATTCAAAGGGAAAAATCTTGTCTTCACGATTTTCCTTTCGCTCATGATGATTCCTAACGAGCTTGTTGTTATCACCAATTATCAGACAATAACAAACCTTGGATTAAGAAACACTTTTACGGGCTTGATTTTACCGTCGGTCACTTCGGTATTTTACATCTACTTATTAAAGGAAAACTTCGAACAAATTCCCGATGAGCTTTACAAGGCGGCAAAGGTGGACGGTACTTCCGATTTTAAGTATCTGACGAGAGTGATGATTCCTATTTGCAAGCCGACAATTATTACTGTGCTTATATTAAAGGTAATAGAGTGCTGGAATTCCTATGTGTGGCCGAGACTTATCACGGACAACTCCATGTACTTCCTTGTTTCAAACGGTATTCAGGAGATTCGAGAAAACGGATTCGGACGAGAGAATGTGCCTGCAATGATGGCGGCTGTTGTTGTAATCAGTGTGCCGCTTATCGTGCTGTTCCTAATTTTTCACAAGAAAATAATGGAAGGCGTTTCGAGAGGAGGCACAAAGGGATGAGAAAAAGATTTAAAGCACTGCTTTTGTCGGTTGTTTTGTTGTTTACGGCATTCAATTTCACAGCGTGCCACGGTTCTAAGGGTCAGAGTGCTTTCATAGTTCCCGAGGAATTTGACGAGAGCAAAAGCTATGAGATTTCCTTCTGGGCAAAGAACGATACGAACAAAAATCAGACGGATATCTACAACAAGGCGATAGAAGATTTTGAAAAGCTTTATCCCAATATAAAGGTTAATCTCAAACTGTACACGGATTACAGCAAGATATATAACGATGTAATCACAAATATCGCAACCGATACCACGCCGAATGTTTGCATAACCTATCCCGACCACATTGCGACATATCTTACGGGCGATAACGTAGTTGTTCCGCTTGACGATTTATTAACAGATGAAAAGTACGGCTTGGGCGGAACAGAGGTAAAGTTCGATTCTCCAACAAAGGACGAGATTATTCCCGAATTTTTGAGTGAATGCTATATCGGAGAAACCTGTTACGCTTTGCCGTATATGCGCTCAACCGAGGCACTCTATATCAACAAGACATATGTTGAGAAGCTTGGCTACGAGGTTCCCGATGTTCTCACATGGGATTTCATTTGGGAAGTATCCGAGGCGGCTATGAAACAGGATTCAGACGGAAATTATCTTGTGAACGGACAAAAGGTTTTGATTCCGTTTATATATAAATCAACCGATAATATGATGATTTCTATGCTTAAGCAGTTGGATGCGGGATATTCTGATTCAAACGGCGATGTTTTGATATTTAACGATACTACGAAAGAGATTCTTGAAACGATTGCCGAGCACGCCAAGACAGGAGCATTCTCTACATTCAAAATTTCAAGCTACCCGGCGAACTTTCTTAATGCGGGTCAGTGTATTTTTGCGATTGACTCCACAGCAGGTTCGACATGGATGGGCTCTGAAGCGCCGCTTTCCGATATTGCGGAGGATTCCAAAGTTGATTTCGAGACTGTGGTAAGACCTATTCCGCAGTACGACACAGAAAATCCCGAGATGATTTCACAGGGTCCGTCAGTTTGTGTGTTCAACAAGAGCGACAGCGGTGAGGTGCTGGCTTCTTGGCTTTTCACGCAGTATTTGCTTACGAACGATGTTCAGATTCCTTATGCCGAGACAGAGGGTTATGTGCCGGTCACTTCAAAGGCACAGGAAAGCGACGAATATCAGGATTATCTTTCTAAATCAGGCGTGGATAATTCCACTCACTATCAGGTAAAGATAGACGCTACCAACCTTCTTCTTGACAATATAGAAAACACTTTTGTCACGCCGGTATTTAACGGTTCTGCTTCACTGAGAAGTGCGGCAGGGGAGCTTATCGAGAATGTGACAAAATCCGTCAGACGAAAGCAAACGATAGACGATGCGTTCATTCAGAATTTATATTCTGATGTCAGCTCGCTTTATAGGCTTGACCAAATAAGCGCCGTGAGCACCTCGGGAAAAGCAGATCTTGGCCCGCTTCCCGTCACTGCTGTTGCACTTTTGTCAGCACTTGGAATAACATGGATTTTGATAATTCTGTATCTCGTAATCGGAAAAGTCAGAAAAAAGAAAAATTGAATTTGCGGCGGTCACATCAGACCGCCGTTTTCTTTAAAGCAAAGTGCTGTTTGTGAAGATTTATTGTTTGATATGACAAACTTTGAGAAAAATTAAAATATAGCTTGATTTTTATCTTAATTTTGTGATATATTAACATGAACTTAATATGGTTTTTATTGGAAACGCACAATCCTCCGGGATGATAACGAACAACACATTAATTAAAAAATCGTTATCATATTAGGAGGGTATTTTTATGCCAAAAACAAAATTTCAGGATGTCGTATTCACAGCTATTATGGCTACAATCATGGTTTACGGAATGGTTGTCTACAATGTTGCACTTAACACAGGCAGTGTCAGCGGAGTAACATTCTTGGCAGCACTTCACGAGCTTCCGATCATGGTTCCTGTAGCTTTCATTCTCGAGTTTTTCGTTGTCGGTAAAATTGCAAGAATGCTTGCTTTCTCGGTTATGAGACCTACAGACAGACCGCAGTTCATCACTTATGCGATTTCTATTTGCATCTGCTGCATCATGTGCCCGACAATGAGCCTTATCGCTACATTCCTCTTCAAGACTCCGTCTTTCGGCACTTGGATTAGGACATGGGCTATGAATTTCCCGATGGCAATCTGCTATCAGATGTTCTACTGCGGCCCGCTCGTCAGACTTATCTTCAGACTTATTTTCGAGAGAAAAGGTAAGGGCGAGAACAAAGCCGAGAATAAATAAAGACTAATTTTGAGCACACGTTTTTCGTGTGCTCTTTGCTTTGTATACAAAATTGTACTAAAAATCACAAAATCGGCAATAAAGATTTGCGAATATAAACCTTGATTTTTAATTTCAATGTTTTATAATAGGTTATGGCTAAATAGCCAAATAAATATATTTTTGGAGAAAAGAAAAATGAAAAGATTTTTAGCAGTTCTGACAGTTCTTTCTCTCGCATTCGCTATGACAGCTTGCTCAAGCAGTGATTCTTCTTCAAGCACAGCATCAAGCGAGGCTTCCACAGAGAGCTCTGAGGCAGTTTCTTCTGAGGCTACTTCCGATGCTGAGAGCAGCGAGGCAAGCGATGTAGCAGTTATGACATATGATGAGTATGTTGCAGCTGAGCTCGACACAGAGGTTTGCGTTGAGACTTATGTTCAGGCAAAGCAGTCCTGGTGGGAGGACAAGGCTACTGTTTACACACAGGATGAGAACGGTGCTTACTTCCTTTACAACATGGCTTGCTCTGAGGAAGACTACGACAAGCTCACAGTCGGAACAAAGATTCGTGTAACAGGCTACAAGTCCGAGTGGTCAGGCGAGGTTGAGATCACTGACGCTACATTCGAGATTATCGACGGTAACTATGTTGCTGAGCCTGTTGATGTAACAGACCTTCTCGGCAGCGACGATCTTATCAATCATCAGAATCAGCTCGTTTCTTTCACAGGAATGACTGTTGAGGCTGCTGACGATAACGGTGCCGCTTACCTCTACAACTATGACGGTTCCGGTACGGACGGCGATGACCTTTACTTCAATGTTTCCAAGGACGGCGAGACATACACATTCACAGTTGAGTCTTACCTCTGCGACAACACAACAGATGTTTATAAGGCTGTTAAGGAGCTTAAGGTTGGCGATACTGTTGACATGGAAGGCTTCCTTTACTGGTATGACGGTGTAAACCCGCACATCACTTCTGTTACAGTTAAATAATTATTCGCAAACGACAAAAGCGAGGAAGTTTTTCTTCCTCGCTTTTTCTTATCTTTTTTATTTTAGTGCATCCTTCATGGATTTTACATATTCGCCGACATATTTAGGCGAATCCTTACCGTATTTTTCGATTATTTTAATTATAGCAGAACCGACTATCGCACCGTCTGATATGTCCGCCATTTTCTTTGCCTGCTCGGGCGTCGAAATTCCGAATCCGATAGCGCATGGAACGCTTGAATACTCTCTGACAACCTTTACGATTGATTCAAGGTCTGTTTTAATTTCGGTTCTTGTACCTGTTACGCCGAGACTTGATACGATATAGATAAATCCCTCAGCTTCCTTTGCTATCATAGCTATTCTGTTCTCTGAAGTAGGTGCTATCAAAGAAATGAGGTCAACACCGTATTTGTGACAAATAGGGGAGAATTCTTCTTTTTCCTCGTAAGGCAGGTCGGGAAGAATGAGTCCGTCTATTCCGATTTCTTTGCATGTGCCGATGAATTTTTCGGCACCGTAGGAGAATACTACATTTGCATAAGTCATAAACACCATGGGAATTTTGACGTCTTTTCGTATTTCTCTTACGAAGTCGAATATTTTGTCAGTCGTAACGCCGCCGCTCAGTGCACGAATATTGGCTCCCTGAATTACGGGACCCTCAGCAGTTGGATCTGAAAAAGGAATGCCAAGTTCGATTAAATCCGCTCCGTTTGTGGCAGCCTCACGAACAACTGCCGCCGTGGTCTCCAAATCGGGATCTCCGCAGGTGATGAATGCGATAAAAGCTTTTTTGTTTTCGAACGCTTTATAAATATTACTCATAAATTTCTTCTCCTCTGTAACGTGCAATAGCCGCGCAGTCTTTATCGCCTCTGCCTGAAATTGTGATAACGATTATTTTGTCTTTATCCATGGTTGGGGCTAATTTTTTTGCATAAGCTACGGCGTGGGCTGACTCGATGGCGGGGATAATACCTTCGGTTTTTGCAAGATACTCGAAAGCGTCTACAGCCTCGTCATCTGTAATCGGCACATACTGTGCTCTGCCGCTGTCGTGCAAATATGCGTGCTCGGGACCAACGCCCGGGTAGTCAAGTCCTGCGGAAATTGAGTATACAGGTGCAATCTGACCATATTTGTCCTGGCAGAAATATGATTTCATACCGTGGAAAATTCCCAGTCTTCCCGTTGCGATTGTAGCGGCTGTTTCAAATGTATCTATTCCTCTGCCTGCCGCTTCACAGCCGATAAGTGCAACATCTTTATCCTCGATAAAGTTGTAGAATGTACCGATAGCGTTAGAGCCGCCGCCCACACAGGCGATTACGGCATCTGGAAGTCTGCCTTCTTTTTCAAGAATTTGCTCTTTGATTTCCTTAGAAATTACAGCCTGAAAATCACGGACTATTGTGGGGAACGGGTGAGGGCCCATAACAGAACCCAAGCAGTAGTGAGTGTCGCTGATTCTTGAAGTCCACTCTCTCATAGCCTCGGAAACGGCATCCTTGAGCGTTGCCGTTCCTGTTTTGACGGGGACGACTTCTGCACCCAAGAGCTTCATTCTATAGACATTAAGTGCCTGACGGATTGTGTCCTCTTCGCCCATGAAAACAACACATTCCATACCGAGAAGTGCGGCGGCAGTTGCGGTTGCGACACCGTGCTGACCGGCTCCTGTCTCTGCGATAAGTCTTGTTTTGCCCATTTTCTTAGCCAAAAGAGCCTGACCAAGAACATTGTTGATTTTATGTGCGCCCGTATGGTTCAAATCTTCACGCTTGAGATATATTTTTGCACCGCCTAAGTCTTTTGTCATTTTTTCTGCGTAGTAAAGTCTTGACGGTCTGCCGGCGTATTCGTTCAAAAGGAAAGTAAGTTCCTTATTGAATTCAGGGTCGTTTTTGTAGTGATTATAAGCTTCTTCAAGCTCTATAACAGCATTCATAAGAGTTTCGGGGATATATTGTCCGCCGTGAATGCCGAATCTTCCGTTTGGATTAGTCATATTCTTTTCCTTTCTTGATAAAATCAGCCATTTTCTTTTTATCCTTGATTCCGTTTGTTTCAATTCCCGAGCTTACATCAAGTGCAAAGGGGTGTAGTTTTTTTACAGCTTCTTCTGCGTTTTCGGGTGAGAGCCCGCCCGCTAAAAAGTAATCTCGGTTTATATTCTTTATAAGTGACCAATTAAAGGCATGTCCCGTGCCTGCACCCGAATCGAGCAAAACATAATCGGCGGTGCTTTCTTGAGCTGCTTTGATGTCAATTTCGCTTTTTATCGTGAATGCTTTAATAATCGGCTTGTCGGTTAAGGTTCTGAGCTTTGCGATGAAAACATCATCCTCGTTACCGTGTAACTGAGCCATATCTAGTATGTTTTCATTCAAAAGCCTTGCAATGGTTTCGGCGGTCTCGTTAACGAAAACACCGACAGCCTTAATATTTGGGTCAAGCTGTTTCTTTAATATTAGTGCGTTTGACGGGCTTATATACCGTTTGCTTTTGCTTGCAAAAACGAATCCGATATAATCGGGCTTTAATTCGTTCACCGCCTCAATATCTTCGGTTCTCGTTAAACCGCAGAACTTAATTTTACTCATAGTAACCTCTGAGCTCCTGTAGCTTTTGCTTCTTGTCTTCGGCTCTCATGAGAGTTTCACCGATGAGAACTGCGTCTGCTTTAATTTCACGAAGCAACTTGATGTCATCGGCAGATTTAACACCGCTTTCAGAGACAAACAGCACATCGCTTGGAATAAGTGCTCTTAGTTTTTTGCTGTTTTCTGTGTCAACGGTAAAGTTCTTTAGATTACGGTTGTTAACTCCGATTATTCTTGCACCCGAGCGAAGTGCAGATTTTACTTCATTCTCGTCATGCGCTTCAACAAGAGCCGATATGCCCAGTGTATCGCAAATTTTAATATACTCTTTAATCGTATCCTCGGGTAAAATCGAGCAAATCAAAAGGACAGCACTTGCTCCGAGAAGTTTCGCTTCATATATCTGATATTCGTCAACCGTGAAATCCTTGCGAAGACAGGGGATTGATACTGTTTTTGCGATTTCTTCAAGATATTTGTCACTGCCTAAGAATCGACTTGGCTCGGTGAGTACGGAAATAGCATTTGCGCCTGCCGTCTCATATTCC
>CAVDQG010000065.1:7433-10173 GCA_963611165.1 Bacteroides uniformis | reverse complement strand
TCCGGGTGTCACCTCCAAGACTTAAAGCACTCAGAAATGAGTGCTTTTTCTTTTTGCTTGATTTTAATTAGCTGATAATCTTATTGGGTTTATTGACAGCTTAGGGCGATTATAGTAACATTGATGTAGATATCGTTCGCTTTGCGGCTCAATGGACGGAAAGATACTTCCGAGAACTCAGCTTGAGCAAGTGGTTGCCCGTGATTTGCGAGGTGTTGCGGCTTATGACCATGTGAATAATCGATTGTATATATGCGAAAAGCTGTTTGACGCAGATTATTGCAAAAAACAATTTGATAGCGATTATTTTGCGGCAGAGAATATTCAAGAAACTATTAAACACGAACTTGTGCACAAAAAGCATTGGGATAAAATCTTCAAGCTTTCTTCAGAAACAGGTAAAAGCATAGACATTGCAAAGCAAGAGCTTGAAGCTGATTTGAGAGAATATGTTGTTAAGCAGGTTGCAAATGAATATTCTTATATTGAAAAAACGGTTAGCAAAAATGCACAAGATTGCTATGATGAAGTTAGGTCGTTAAATGAACTAATAGCGGATACCGTTATAAAAGCCGACAATGATTTATTGAAAGATAGAATTTTAGGCAAATTGGTAGGTGAATTGTTACAATGATTAGAAAGTCTCCTGAGGATGAAAAAAGAATGGACGAGTGCCGTGAATGGAGAGTTTTTAACGGTGAGTTTTTTGTTTTCAAAGAAGATACTCCAAAAGAGATAAAAGAAGATTTTGAGCGAATCAAAGCTAAGTATAAGTGGTTTGAATATTGAGGTGAAAATATGAAACTTGATTTTAACAAAATATTAATACAGCTTGCAAGGATTGATAAATCTGTAACGGATTTACTCGAGTGTGTGAGCCGACAGGCAATAATCAACATTCAGCACGGTAAGAAGACGCAAGTCAAGGTTGCCGCAAGGCTTGCAAAGTGGCTCAAATGCGACATTGTAGACATTATGAAGCCAATCGAAGAACAGGAGTGATTATTTTATGATAACACGAAAAAGAAACATCCTTAAAGGGCGGTTATATGCCTACGGATACACTTACCAAGACTTAGCCGATTGCTTAGGAATGAGCCTTAGTTACACTTCACAGCGAGTAAACGGCGACAAGCAATGAAAAGTAGACGAGCTAAAAAAGATAGGTCAATTCTTAGAGATTGAGCCGAGCGAGTTGTTAAATTATGCCTAAGTACACAATAGGAGAACCGTAAAATGAAAGCAATGATTAGTCTGCCTATGGCATGCAGAAACCCTGATGAAATAATCATTGAGTGGACGAAAGCGGCTATATATCTCGATGCTAAAGGGTATGAGGTTGTCGACACGCTGTTTACGAATGAGTGGATTAACGAAGGAAAGCAAGGCGTTAAAAGCATTCCTTTATACCATCTTGCAAACTCGCTTGAATGGATGAGTAAATGCGATGTAGCTTATTTCTGTGAAGGTTGGGAAAATGCAAGAGGTTGTAAGATTGAACACGAAGCGGCGAAAGCTTATGGATTGGAAATAGAATATGAGATTTAACAGCACCTTTAGGGTGCATTTTTTATACCGTTTTGGAGGTAGATATGAACATTGTGATGAAAAAGCTTGATAACTTACATTTAAAGCAAAGGAAGAAGTAAAATGGCAAAAGGCAAGTCAGCAGAATGGCTTACAGAAGATGGCTTGCTTATTTTAAAAGGCTTGGCAAGAGACGGTTGTTCTGATAAGCAGATTTACGAAAGAATAGGAATATCGAAGCAAACTTTTTACGACTGGTGCAATCGCTATCCTGACTTTTCTGACACTATAAAAAAGGGCAGAGAGCCAGTCAAGGTAAAGGTTGAGGACGCTTTTTATTCAAGATGCGAGTGGCGAGAGGTTACAGAGACAAGAAAAGAAGTCTTTGTTGATTCAAGCGGAAAAGAATCAAAGAAAGTTGTTAACCAAACAAGGTGGATTCCGCCTGATACGGGAGCACTTATCTTTGCACTCAAGAATTTAGACCATAATAACACAAACTAATGCATAAATTAAAATACATATTGAATAATGGCTGTATTTGTAATATAATGAATTCCACGGTTAAGGTTATAGCTATCTGCGTTAACCTGTACAGCGCAAATTAATTTATATTTCGTTGTACCGTAAGAATTAAATATGAAACTACAAGGTGTCGGAGCAGATACAATAAAGTGAGTAAATTTTATATATCTGGCTCCGGTGAAAAGGGAAACAGGTGAAAATCCTGTACGAACTCGTCACCGTAATCAGGGAGTGACGGCCGCTATATCACTGGGTAACTGGGAAGATGGCCAAAGCGATGATCTTTAAGCCGGGAGACCTGCCTTTTAGTTGTACAGAAACATTATTTGTTTCAAACCACGAGTAATTGGTTGTACGTGATGAGATTTAGGTGCTACTCACACAGTTATGTGATTAGTGCTTAATGGTGCATATGTTTTATCGGAATGATGCACTGTTTTAATTTTAACAATAAGCAGTGTTTGAGTTCCAGATTGCAATAAGTATGAAGAATGTTGATTAAATGGGTTCAGTAGAGTTTTATTGTTCCTGCTGGATCTTCGAATGAAGTCTGCCATTTTAAATGGAAACATTCGTACTGATTGTAAGGCTTTTGGTGACATATTATATCCGTAATTTCTGACATGTATAGCTCTTTTTCCTTTGTGGAGAAAGAGTTTTTTTGTTGATTCAATGTTTAGTGTGAGCC
>CAVDQG010000065.1:0-7235 GCA_963611165.1 Bacteroides uniformis | reverse complement strand
ATGTTAGAGGAGTCAACATGAAGAAAAGAATAGTAATATTACTTTTGGCAGCACTTATGGCATCTGCGTCATTAACCGGCTGCGGAAACAGCAATGCAACAGATACAGATGCACAGGTATCTTCACAGACAGAAAGCGAAACTGAAACAAGCACAGATCAGGAGGCGGCAGATCACGTGGCTGATTTAATTGATGCAATTTATGTTCAGGAGAGAACCGAAGACACTGACAAGCAGTGTGAAGAGGCAAAAGCCGCTTGGGATGCTCTTACCGATGCTCAAAAGGAGCTTGTAGAAGGAGAAAATGCAGATCCTGACTATTTCGGAAGAGATACTGGTGATGCATCAAAGGATGACCCCAGAAACCAAGATGATATCGGAGAAAATGAGATACTTGTAGTAAGCTTCGGTACTTCATTCAACGACAGCCGTGTTGCAGATACAAAGGGTATCGAGGACGCTATTGCTGAAGCAAATCCTGATTGGTCAGTAAGAAGAGCTTTCACAGCCCAGATTATTATTAACCATATTCAGGCAAGAGACGGCGAGAAGATTGATAATATGGATCAAGCTCTTGAGCGTGCAGTTGAAAATGGTGTAAAAAATCTTGTTGTACAGCCCACTCATCTTATGCATGGCGCAGAGTATGATGAAATGAAGGCTGCAGTTGAGTCATACAGCGATAAGTTTGAATCTGTTAAGATAGCAGAGCCGTTACTTGGTGAGGTCGGTTCAGATGCAACAGTTATAAATGAAGATAAGCAAGCTGTTGCCGAAATTCTTACTGCAGAAGCCGTAAATGTAGCAGGATACGACAGTCTTGATGCAGCAAAAGAGGACGGAGTAGCATTTGTATTTATGGGACACGGAACAAGCCACAATGCTAAAGTTTCATACAGCCAGATGCAGACCCAGATGACTACACTTGGATATGACAATGTATTCATCGGAACTGTAGAAGGCGAGCCGGAAGATACATCATGTGAAGCTGTTATTGAAAAGGTCGCAAATGCTGGCTACAAGAAGGTTATTCTTCGTCCGCTTATGGTTGTTGCAGGAGATCATGCTAACAATGATATGGCTGGAACAGATGAGGACTCTTGGCTTTCTCAGTTTAAGGCTTCAGGTAAATTTGACAGTATAGACACACAGATAAACGGACTTGGCTCAATTGAAGGCATCGAGCAGATTTATGTAGCTCATACAGCAGATGCCATGAGTAAGTAAATCATTCATTAAAAGCAGCTACTGCTTTAATACCAAAGGCAGTAGCTACTTAAGTATAATCTGTGATAAAAATTAATTCTTCGTGGGTTCTGAAATAGAAAGATAACACCTTTTTAGAAGATGAAAAATATCTTGCCATAGGAGATGAGTCACATGCCCTATATTACATTTAGAAAAACACAGCAAATTGGAGCAAAATTTTAAAATGATAAATATATTGAAAAAGAAGTGCATAGCAATCGCATTGACAGCCATGACAGTTGGTATGCTATTTACCGGTTGTTCATCTGAAACTTCAAAGATTGATCTTGAGGATGGAGTGTATACTGCAGAATTTACTACAGACAGTTCGATGTTCCATATAAATGAGGCTTATAACAATTTAGGAACTCTTACAGTTAAGGATGGAGAAGCAACAATTCATATTACACTTCCGTCAAAAAATGTATTAAATCTTTTTCTTGGAACAGCTGAAGACGCAGAAAAAGATGGAGCAGAGCTGTTAGAGCCTACGACAGATAGCGTAACTTATGATGACGGAATGACGGAAGAGGTTAACGGATTTGACGTGCCTGTTCCTGTTTTGGATGAAGAGTTTGACTTGGCACTCATCGGTACAAAGGGCGTATGGTATGATCACAAAGTTGTAGTATCAAATCCTCAGCCAATAGCTGATGAGGCAGAGAGCACAGAAAGCTCACAACTTGCAGACGGTACATATGACATTAACCTTGATTTCGAGGGTGGCAGCGGTAAGGCAAGCATTTCATCTCCTGCAAAAGTTACAATAAGCGGCGGTTCGGCTGTTGCTACAGTAGAATGGAGCAGCCCAAACTATGACTATATGATTGTTGACGGTCAAAAATATCTGCCCGTAGACACGGACGGAAACTCTGTTTTTGAGATACCTGTAACACTCGATGTTCCTATGCAGGTAATTGGCGATACTGTGGCTATGAGCAAACCACACGAAATTGAGTACACACTTACTTTCCATTCTGATTCAGCACAGGAAGTGTCAGCTGAGGATGCGAAATAAGGATATAACTATTTAATTAGAGGAATTTGTCATATGACAGGAAGAAAAGCAATATTTACTTCATGTGTTGTATTGATAGGACTGTTAGGGCTTTTTGGCTGTGGCAGTCCTTCTTCCGCTTATAATGATGAGCAGACGGAAACAACAAACTCAGAAAATGTTCTGGTTTATGAGAGCAGTATGGAGCTGTCCTATGCGAAGAATTTCACAGTAGATTATTATGAGGGCGGATACAAGATACTTACCACTAAAGACGGCACGAAGATACTTACCGTGCCCGAGAATAAAGACACTCCTTTAGGAATTGATGAAGATACAATTGTGCTAAAAGAACCGGTAAGTAATTTGTATCTGGTTTCATCCGGTGTTATGGATATGTTTGATAAAATAGACGCCATAGACACCATCAAATTCTCCGCCAAAGAAATTGACGGATGGTATATAGACGGTGCAAAAAAAGCTATGGAATCGGGAGACCTTATATATGCCGGGAAATATAGTAAACCTGATTATGAACTTTTGGTGTCCGGAAACTGTACTCTTGCGATAGAAAACACGATGATAAATCATACACCCGAAGTAATGGAGATGCTTCAAAGTTTTGACATCCCGTCTGTCATCGAGTACTCAAGTTACGAAAACGAACCGCTCGGAAGAATGGAATGGGTGAAATTCTTTGGAGCACTCACAGATAAAGAGGATGAGGCACAAGAAGTTTTTGATGAACAGAAGAACATAGTAGATTCTATTGTAGATGCTAACAGTGTTAAATCCGAAAATGCAAAGTCTGATACAACTCAGAGTGTTGATACAGAGCATAATACGGTCGCCTTCTTTTATATAACCTCAAATGGCTTGGCACAAGTAAGAAAAAGCACTGACTATATCCCAAAGATGATAAATCTTGCTGGCGGAAAATATGTATTTGATGAATTGACTGATGCTTCGGCAGGAAACACCACTATGAGTATGCAGCTTGAGGATTTTTATAATGGTGCAATAGACGCTGACTATCTCATATATAACAGTACAATAGACGGCGGTATCGAGAATATCTCACAATTAATTGATAAATGGCCACTTCTCGCAGATTTTAAAGCTGTCAAAAACGGAAATGTCTGGTGCACAAGCAATGATATGTATCAACAATCAATGTCAATAGGATATATGATAAACGACATACATTCAATGCTTATCGGAGCAGATGAGAGTGATATGAAATATTTGTTTAAGCTTAAATAAATCTGCTGTCGCACAGTAACGGAGATCTAACATGAGAATGAATCGAGAAAAAAGATATCTTATAACATTCATTATATTGGCTGTACTTATAATTGTGCTTCTGATATTAAACTTCTGTGTCGGCACGGTGCAAATATTACCCTCAGAGATATGGGATGCAATTTCAGATAGATCCAATAAAATGGGTAGGATAATCTTGGATATCCGTATGCCACGCGCAATAGCCGCATTAATACTGGGCGGGGCACTTGCTCTTGCAGGATATCTGTTACAGACTTTTTTTCATAACCCGATAGCAGGGCCATTTGTTCTTGGCATTTCTTCTGGGGCTAAAATGGTAGTTGCACTGGTCATGGTTTTTATGCTCGGGCATTCCGTGAAAGTAAGTTCGGCGGCAATGATTTTAGCAGCTTTCATCGGAGCAATGATTTCTATGGGCTTTGTGCTTGTAATGTCAAAGCGAGTAAATAGTATGTCAATGCTTGTTGTAAGCGGTGTAATGATAGGATACATATGCTCGGCGGTCACGGAGTTAGTTGTGACCTTCGCAGATGATGCAGATATTGTGAATCTACACAACTGGTCAAGAGGCAGTTTTTCCGGGATGACTTGGAGCAATGTAGCAGCTATGAGCATTGTTATCGGAATCTCTGTGGTACTTGTTTTTATGCTATCAAAACCACTTGAGGCTTACCAGATGGGAGAAACATATGCTATAAATGTGGGTGTAAATGTAAGATCTCTTAGAGTTGCTATGGTTATTTTATCAAGTGTTCTTTCAGCGTGCATCGTAGCTTTTGCCGGGCCAATTTCTTTTGTCGGTATTGCTTCGCCGCATATCGTGAAGAATATGCTAAAAAGCAATAAACCTATATTAATGATTCCTGCTTGTTTTTTAGGAGGCGGTGTTTTTTGCCTATTCAGTGATCTTATGGCAAGAATGTTGTTTGCACCTACCGAACTTAGCATCAGTACGGTTACAGCTGTACTTGGGGCGCCTGTTGTGCTATGGGTCATGATAAAAAGAAATAAGGAGTCAAATATCTGATGGGATATTACTTTAAAGCTGAGAAAATGACGGTCGGATATGACGGTAATCCTTTAATAGAGAATATTGATTTTTCAATTGAAAAAGGAGATATCCTTACAATAATCGGACCTAACGGAGCAGGAAAATCGACTATATTAAAAAGCATCACGAGGCAACTTGAAAAAATAGACGGCGCAGTATATATTGACGATAAAAATCAGACAGAAATGTCTGCCAATGAGTTGGCACGAAATATGGCTGTTGTTACAACAAAACCAATAAAAGCGGAACTTATGACATGCGAGGATGTTGTTGCTACCGGACGCTATCCGTATACAGGCAGATTCGGTTTGTTGTCTCATGAAGATAAAGAGATAGTAAAAGAAGCAATGGAACTGGTAAATATCTTTGAAATAAAGGATAGAGACTTCTCCAAAATAAGTGACGGACAGCGGCAAAGGATTATGCTTGCAAGGGCTATTTGTCAAGAACCGCAGATAATAGTACTTGATGAGCCAACTTCTTATTTGGACATTAAGTATAAATTGGAGTTTTTATCAGTACTCCAACAGTTAAAGCGTCAGAAAAATCTTACGGTTATCATGTCATTGCATGAGCTTGAGCTTGCTGAACGCATATCTGATAAGATACTTTGCGTATCTGGTAAGTGTGTGGATAGATTCGGAACTCCTGAGGAGATATTTAAAGAAGGGTATATTTCAAGTCTGTTTGATATAAAATATGGTAATTTTGATGAGAACGGCGAGAACACAGAGCTTTCACCACCTCATGGAAAGCCGAATATATTTGTTATTGCTGGATGTGGAAGTGGGAGAAAAATTTTCAGAAAACTTCAGCGAAGCGGAAAGGCGTTTTTTACAGGAATAATTAGTCAAAATGATTTGGATTATCCATCCGCAAAAGCACTTGCGGCGGAAATTGTAGAAGCTGAGGCATTTGAACCTGTACCGAACGAACTCACGGAAACTGCAAAGCATCTGATTGATTCATGTAAAAAAGTAATATGTGCAAGGCATAAATTTGGCGTTTATGAAGAATACAATCGCAAATTATATGAATATGCATTAAAGTGTGATAAATTGGCAGACATCGAAGATATTTAATGGGGTTAGAATATGGCAAAAGTAATTATGATACAAGGTACAATGTCAAGCGCCGGAAAGAGCTTTCTTGTTGCCGGGTTGTGCCGAATTTTCAGACAAGACGGTTACAGAGTAGCACCGTTCAAGTCACAGAACATGGCTCTTAACTCCTATATTACGGATGAAGGATTTGAGATGGGGCGAGCACAGGTCATGCAAGCTGAAGCTGCAGGGATACGCCCTATGGTATGTATGAATCCGATACTTCTCAAGCCAACTAACAATATAGGCTCACAGGTCATAGTTAACGGTGAGGTTGTCGGCAACATGGAGGCAAAAGATTATTTCCGTTACAAAACCAGTTTGATACCTGACATCAAAAGTGCATTTAAAGAACTGGAAAATTATGCTGACATTATTGTGATAGAGGGTGCCGGAAGTCCTGCGGAAATTAACTTGAAAGAAAATGATATAGTTAATATGGGAATGGCACAAATGGTAGATGCTCCTGTGCTTTTGGTTGGAGACATAGATAGAGGTGGTGTTTTTGCACAGCTTCTCGGTACACTCATGCTTCTGACAGATAAAGAAAAGTCAAGAGTAAAAGGTCTTATCATTAACAAGTTCAGAGGTGACAAGAGCATACTTGATCCGGGCATAGATATGCTTGAGGAAAAAGGTAAAGTTAAAGTAACCGGTGTAGTGCCATATATGAATATAGCTTTAGAGGACGAAGACAGTTTGACAGAGCGTTTCGACAAAAAGAACGATGGAATTATTGATATTGTCGTCATCAGATACCCGAGAATTTCCAACTTTACAGACTTTAATATATTTGAGCAAATGGAAGAAGTATGTGTGCGTTATATTACATCAGTAGCTGAATTGCACCACCCGGATATGATATTTCTTCCCGGAAGCAAAAATACTATGGGAGATCTAAAATGGATGCGCCAAAATGGCTTGGAGGCTGCAGTTAAGAAATTGTCTGAAACAATTCCTGTTTTTGGAATATGCGGCGGTTATCAGATGTTAGGAACAGGCATAAAAGATCCGAATTCAGTTGAAGAAGGTGGTTTTATGCGAGGGATGGAACTGCTTCCTGTAAAAACAATTCTTCAAAAGGAGAAAATAAGATGTCAGGTAACAGGTCAGGTCGCAACTGTTAAAGGAGTATTTTCAGGTATCTCGGGTTTAGATTTCAAAGGTTATGAAATTCATATGGGTGACACAGAATTTACAGACGAAAGAGAATCTGTTACAGAAAACAGCACAACCGGATGCGAAAAACAGACTCAACCCGATAATATAATCACAGACGGTTCAAATGTATATGGCTCATATATACATGGTTTGTTTGACAGTGCCGCAATAGCAGAGAAGATAATAGAGTATTTGGCAAATAAAAAAGGAATCTGCGTTTCGGATGGCATATTAGAGGATTATCAGTCTTATAAAGAAAAGCAATATGATAAGTTAGCGGATACCCTAAGAAACTATCTTGATATGAATGAAATATATGGAATGCTCAGAGAATCAAAAATCGATTGAAATAAGAATGCAATTTAAAAACTATACACTAAATGATATAACAG
>CAVDQG010000064.1:3439-10209 GCA_963611165.1 Bacteroides uniformis | reverse complement strand
TCTTTACTCAGTCGCTGTAAACGTGTTTACATCACCGAACAATATTGCGCCCGGTGGAGTAACGGGTATAGGAACGATGCTGCATTATGCAATCGGTACACCAATCGGTATAGTCGGTATCATCCTAAATATACCGATTATAATAATGGCGATTATACAAATTGGTTATAAGCTTGTGCTCAAAACTTCAGCCGCTATCGTGTGTACTTCCGCGGCTATAGATCTTCTGGGACTCATATTGCCTGAATATCACGGCGATATGATAATTGTTATAATATGCGGCGGTGTATTCGAAGGATTAGGTCTTTCTTTAATTTTTTGGCGTGGAGCTACAACGGGCGGCACTGATATGCTCGCAAGACTTGTCGGAAATAAGGTCAAGTTTATGTCAATGGGAAAGCTAATGCTTTGCATTGACGGTTTGGTTATCTTAGCCTCGGCTTTTGTTTACAAAAGTGTAGACAGTGCTGTGTATGCTATTATAGATGTTTTTGTGAGCACAAAAATAATCGACTATATTCTTTATGGTATGGACATCGGAAATGGTAAGCTTTTCTACGTTGTCTCACCGAATGTGGTTGAAATTTCCGAAAGAATTATGGAGGAAATGAACCGTGGAGCTACACTTCTTAAAGCTCGAGGAGCATATACTAAGGTTGACGGCGAAATTTTGATGTGCGCCGTAAGAAGATTTGAAATTACTAAGCTAAACAAAATAATCCGCAGTGTTGACCCGTCCGCTTTTGTTATTGTATCCGATGCAGGTGAAATAACAGGTGAAGGCTTCAAGTCTACTGAAAGTGATGATAAAACTCTCTCTCAGATAATGTCGGATATTAAAGCTAAAAACAGAAAGGAGAATTAATATGGCAAACCTTCCTGAAGCGTTTCTTGAAAGAATGAAAGGCTACCTTGGCGAAGAATATAACGCATTTGTTTCTTCATATGATTTACCTGTTACAAAAGGTATAAGGGTAAATGAACTTAAGTGCACTCCTCAAAAGCTAATTGAATTGATGCCGATTAAACTTCTCCCTTCTCCGTTTTGTTCGGATTCATTTTACGCAGAAGAGGAAATAAAGGTTGGCTTTAATCCGCTCCACAGCGCAGGCGCATTTTATTCTCAAGAGCCTTCTGCATCTGTCGCGGTCGAATTGCTTGATCCAAAGCCGGGCGATTTCGTGCTTGATATGTGTGCGGCACCGGGAGGAAAAACTACGCAAATTGCATCTAAACTCAAAGGCGAAGGTTTAGTGATTTGTAATGAGGTTGTTAAAAGCAGAGCCAATATTCTTTTGTCAAACGTGGAAAGAATGGGAATTGCCAACGCTGTAGTTACATCAACCTATCCTGAGAAATTTGCCGAAATATTACCTGAGTTTTTTGATAAAATCGTAGTTGACGCACCGTGTTCAGGAGAGGGAATGTTCAGAAAAAACAGCGAAGCAATTACTGAATGGTCGCCTGAGCATGTCACATCATGTGCTGTTCGACAGCTTGCTATATTGAACGATGCGGCAATTTGTCTGAAAAAAGGAGGAACTCTCGTCTACTCTACATGCACATTTTCATATGAAGAAAATGAAGGAGTAATCACTGAGTTTCTTAAAACTCATCCTGATTTTGAGCTTGTTCCTGTAAACACGGAATATGCTCATTCGGGGCTTGGCGGAATGCCTGTTGTGAGAATTTACCCAATGGACGGTGGCGAAGGTCACTTTGCGGCTAAACTTAAAAAGCTTGGCGAAAATAATTTGAATTACAATTCTGTTGCTAAATCAAATTATGTGAAAATAGATTTACTTCAGTCTTTGACATCAAAAAAATGGGACAATATAACCGTAGCAAAAGACAAAATCTACCTTTTGCCAAAGAACATTCCAAACTTAAAAGGAATTAATGTTCTTCGTGCGGGTGTTTTGTTCGGAGAAACGGTTAAAAGCAGAGTAGAGCCACACCATCACTTCTTTATGGCATCTGCCATGGAAGATTTAACGAATGTAGTAAACCTTGATATAAACTCCGACGAATTAATAAGATTTTTACGAGGAGAAGAAATAGATGCCGATACTAAAGGATATACCGCTGTATGTGTAAACGGAATAACTATAGGCTTTGGCAAGGCTTCAAACGGAAGACTAAAAAATAAATACCCTAAAGGTTTGCGTTATCACTGAGAGGAGATATAACAGATGACTATAGAAACAGAAAGACTGATTTTAAGAAAATGGGAAGAATCTGATGCTGAAAGTCTTTATAAATACGCTAAAGACCCTGATGTCGGCCCTATTGCCGGTTGGCCTCCTCACACAAGCGTAGAGGATAGCTTGAATGTCATTAAAAATGTATTGCAGGGAAAAGAGTGCTATGCTATTTGCATCAAAGGACATGACGAAGTAATCGGAAGCTGTGAGCTAAAATTACACGGACATTCCCATTTGTTAGAAAACGATAATGAAGCTGAAATCGGATATTGGCTTGGTAAACCGTTCTGGGGTCACGGATATATGCCGGAGACAGTGAACGCACTTTTAAAAAGAGCTTTTACGGAGCTTAATTTACAAAAAGTTTGGTGCGCCTATTATGACGGAAATCAGAAGTCCAAGAGGGTTCAGGAAAAGTGCGGATTTATTTACCACCATACCACAAACGATGTGTGGGTACCGCTGATGCAGGAACTGAGAATAGATCATGTAAATGTACTCACTAAAGAGGATTGGCAGAAAATCAATAAGTGAACAAAAGGGCGTGTAAAAACTATTGCTTTTCACACGCCCTCTTTCATGTGTCTTATTTTTTTATCACACTTTTGGAGTAGTAACTTCCGCTTGAACCGATAACAGGTTGTGTAAGAGAATATATATCGTCGGCTTTTGCTTCTAACTCATAAATGCTTTGCTGTTCACATCCTAACTTCTTAACTTCATTATAACGCAGTACAAAAGGTAATTTGTTCTTCTTGGAACGAAGAATTTTTTCGCCGTTTTTATTCATACCGAGAACTCTTATATATTTAGGGTAGTTCATTTTCTCTTTATCAATATCAAGAAGAATTCTTAGCATAATTCTGCGTATCCTTGCATGTGTATATCTTTTGGATTTGATGAATTCGTAAAGCTCATCAAGAGTTTTAGCCGTAGCTGCGGCTTTTTTTATTTTAAATTCAAGACCTTCGCTGACATCGGGTATATCACGAAGCTCTGATTCGCTCATATTTCTGATTTTATACAAAAGAGTTCTTTCTAAATATCGCAAGTCAGTCGGTGCCTGTCCGTTTTTTACTGCTTCATAAAGCAAATCGGGATAGGGGACAAAACCTGAAACATCTTTGTTCTCTTTCAAAAGTTCTCGTATACTTTTTGCGGAGATAAAACTTAAGTCGTCTGCTTTATCATGTGCAGAACCGACTCGCTTTATTGTATGCGGTTCTATTTTAGAATTTAGTTTTTTAATTGCCTTTATATACTCAATTCCCAAAATATCATTTGGATTTTGCAGTAGTTCGGAATAACCTTTGCCCAAAACACTGCTAACGGCGTTCATTCTTGCAATCGGAAAAGAAATTCCGCTATTAAGCTCCTTACCAAGTTCTACAGAGTATTTATCGCTCAACAGAAAATCGCTGATGCAATCAAGCTTATTAATATCACTGCTTTCACTGCCAAAATAAATTCTGTCAACAACCCCCAGAGCTTCAAGAAGATAAACAGCACATTCACCAAATGCCTCTGCCGATGCAGTGGCAAATGCAACGGGCAATTCTATAACCAAGTCAGCTCCGCCCATGAGAGCCATTTTCACTCTTGAATATTTATCAATAACAGACGGCTCGCCTCTTTGAACGAAATTTCCGCTCATGACGCATACAATCAAACTGTCAGATTCTTCTTTGATTTTATCAATTTGATACTTGTGTCCGCTGTGAAAGGGATTATATTCGCAAATTATTCCTGAAATCAGCTTTTCTGACAGCATATTCTAAATAAACTCCTTGAAATTTAATTGTACTTGTAATATTATATTACAGATGATGGTTGATTTTCAACATTTAGCTTTTTATTATCTATACTAATGGAGGAATATTTTAATGAAAATTCTAGTCATTAATGCAGGTAGCTCTTCACTCAAGTACCAGATCATCGATATGGACAACGAGCAGATGCTCTGCAAGGGAAACTGTGAGAGAATCGGACTCGAGATGGGTCTTTTCAGCTACAAGAAGGCTGACGGTTACTCAGTAAGCAAGGAAATTCCAATGAAGAACCATTCTGTTGCATTCCAGCAGGTTATGGACGCTGTTTCTGATCCTGAGCACGGTGCTGTTAAGGATTTATCCGAGATCTCTGCAGTTGGACACAGAGTTGTTCAGGGCGGAGCTATTTTCCACAAGTCTGAGCTTGTTAACGACGAGGTTATCGCAGGCATCGAGTCTCTTATCCCGCTTGCACCTCTTCACAACAGCGCTAACGTACAGGGCGTTAAGGCTTGCATTGAGGTTCTCGGCAAGGATGTTCCTCAGGTTGTTGTTTTTGATACATCTTTCCATGCAACAATGCCTCCTAAGGCTTACATGTACGCTATTCCTTACGAGTACTATGAGAAGCATCACATCAGAAGATACGGTGCTCATGGCACATCTCACAGATATGTTGCTAACCGTGTTGCCGAGATTATGGGCAAGGACATTAAGGATCTTAAGATTATCTCCTGCCACATCGGTAACGGTTCTTCCATCACAGCTATTGACGGCGGCGTAGTTATCGACACAACAATGGGTCTCACTCCGCTTGACGGTTTCATGATGGGCACACGTACAGGTACACTTGATCCTTCTGTTGTCACATTCCTCGGTGAGCAGGAGCACCTTTCTCTTGAAGAGCTCGATAATATTCTCAACAAGAAGTCCGGTCTCCTCGGTATTTCCGGTGTTTCTTCTGATGACCGTGATGTTTCCAAGGCTGAGGCTGAGGGTAACGAAAGAGCTCACCTCGCACACGAGATGCTCGTTTACCAGATTCAGAAGTTTATCGGTTCTTATGTTGCAGCTCTCGGCGGAGTAGATGTTATCACATTTACAGCAGGTCTCGGCGAGAATCAGTATGACCTTCGTGAAAGAATATGCAAGGGTCTTAAGGTATTCGGTGTAGACTTTGACCACGATGCAAATGAAGGTCTCTGCGGTAAGGAGGCACTCATCTCCACACCTGATTCCAAGGTTAAGGTTTATGTTGTTCCTACAAACGAGGAGCTTGTTATCGCTCGTGATACAAAGGCTATCGTTGAAGCTCTCTAATTTAGATAGTTAAGCTATTGTTTTGCGGTGTTCATCTTTCGGTGAGCACCGCTTTTAGTTTTGCGTTTTCTCCGACATATTTATTTTACACAAACTTTACATTACTCTGTTTAAATATCTTTACACAAATATTGATTTTAAATCGATATGATGATAGAATTATTAAGTAAAAACTTAGCGATATAATGTATTGATAAATATAGTGTTTATGGAGGAAAGTGTATGGACAAAAATATTGTATCAAAGGCGACATTAGGTCGGCTTCCAAGCTACCTTAATTATCTTAGGGAGCTTCCTGAGGAAGAATATAAACATATTTCTGCTACCGCAATAGCAAAATACCTAAATTTGGGAGAGGTTCAGGTAAGAAAAGATCTTGCGGCGGTCAGCGGAGCAGGCAAGCCGAAGGTAGGCTATAACACGGCTGAATTAATATCAAGGCTTGAAGATTATCTGGGATACAACAAAATTACAAATGCTGTTTTGGTCGGAGCAGGCAAGCTTGGTATGGCTCTTATGCATTTTGAGGAGTTCCAGCGTTACGGTGTGAAAATCATTGCCGCTTTTGATTTGCCGGAAAAAATAGACAATTCTGATTCGAACATCAAGGTTTTACCGATGAACGAATTCGAGAGCTTCTGTACCTCGCAAAATATCAAGCTTGGCATTATTACCGTCGGAGAGGATGCCGCACAAACCGTATGCAACAGGATGGTTAAATGCGGAATTAAAGCAGTATGGAATTTTGCACCTTGTAAAATAGATGTACCCAACGGTATATTGCTAAAAAATGAGAACTTAGCTCTTTCACTTGCCCATTTAAATAATCAGTTGATAAATTCCTGATATTTCAATAGACTTAGACTTAACTCCCCGATTAAATCGAGGAGTTTTTGCTCAATAAACTTGTGCTACAGTACACACTATGTCGTACTGTAGTTTTTGTTGCTTACTTCAATGTCCTTAAAATAGACCTTAATCAAAAAAACGACGCACTTAATCGCACTTTTTTATTGAATATATTCTGATTGCTTGTTATAATCTAAGTGCAGAGGTGGGGATGCAGACCATGCCCTTTAAAATAGGCAGATCGGCATCTGATTTAAAGGATAAGAACGAGGAGTAATGTATGAAAATTGCACTTTGTGATGATGACAACAGAATCATGGATATTCTTGAGGACAAACTTAAGAAATATTCAGAAGAACATAACATTGAATTTAACATTAAACGCTTTTTGGGAGGCGAAGAACTCCTAAAATATGACTTAAATGAAATTGACTTGCTGTTTTTAGATATGGAAATGCCGGGGCTTAACGGTGTTGAGGTAGCTACAGAAATCAGAAAAACCAACAGAAGTATGGCGATTATTTTTGTCACTGCCTTCGAGAAATTTGTTTTTGAGAGCTTTAAAGTTAATGCTTTCCGTTATCTTTTAAAGCCGCTTGACGACAACAAATTCACGGAAGCCTTGGAC
>CAVDQG010000064.1:0-3429 GCA_963611165.1 Bacteroides uniformis | reverse complement strand
ATTAATATCTATGCTGTTGCATTGCGCATTGTATGTGTCATATATCTTTTATATTTTATGTACGGCTTTGATACATCCAATAGATTAATTAAATCTATGAGCAATGTGCAAAAGGTTTTATCGTGTGTAGTAATTGTCTTTTTGAGTTTATCGGCAAATGGGGGAAAAGCCTATTTTTTTATAGTGCTTTTTATTGAATATATAGCATTAATAATTATTGCGGCAATACAGCATAAAATGGAATTCAAGATTGCTGTGCGTGGAATAAGCGGTATTTTTTTATCTATTGTAACTGCACTTTTGATTTTATTTATAGCTTACGGAACAGAGCCAAGTTGGCTGAGTGATAATATGAGAAGCTTTAATTCTCATATCATAGTTGTTGGATATTTAGGTGCTGCGCTTGGCCTTTGTCAACTTAACGCTATACAAAACATCAGAAAGGGTATGTGGGAGCTGTATCCCAGAAAGTCCGTTCTGTTAATAGTAAAAACTATAGAATGTTGGACATTGCTATACCTTTGTGCTAACTGTGAAGCGTACGATTCAACTTATCATATGCTCCTCTTTTTACTCTCTCTCGGTGTACTTATTGAATATCCGATATTATTAAAAGCGTCAAGGAATGTTTTTAACACAACTGCTCCAAATCCAAAAGATAATTCTCATGCGAATCTATATGAATACTATCTTCAGTTAGAAGAGGAGCACCGAAAGGTTCGTAAAATGTATCATGAAATGAAAAACCAAGTAATGATACTAAAGGAGAATGACAGTTTGATTGTTGATGAAAACGGTGTGAAATCAGCGGATCAGCTTATGGAAGAAATCAATAATACAAGATCAACATATAACACGGGAATTCCGACTCTCAATGCAATTCTCTTTGAAGGTAGCAATAAGGCTAAGAAAAACGGAATTGATTTTGACGTAGTTATCGAAGAAAACTGTTTATCGTTTATTAAGGATGATGACATTGAGCATATATTCAGAAATGCTATTTTAAATGCAATTGAGGCATGCAACAAAATAGCTGACGGAGAAAAATGGATAAAAATCAAAGCCGGTAAAAATGAGGATGAGGTTTTGGTATTTATCAAAAACAGCGTTGGAACTAAGCTTGAGAACGGAAATCTCGGTACGACAAAAGTCGACAAATCCCTGCACGGCATCGGATTGACAACCATTCGTGAAGCTGCCGAAAAATATAGCGGATATGTTTCAGTAGTTGAAGACGGTATGACATTTCAACTTGCTATTTTGTTCAGTAGGGGGCAGACGAATGAATAACATTGCGAAAAGTCTAATCTGCGGTGCTTTACTGATATTTGTTTTTGTGTTTTCTGTTAACGGTATTAAAGCTAACGCTCAAACGGATAATATAACAAATTATGTAAAAGATTATCAGACAAAAATTTTTGATTCCGACAACGGATTGGACGGAACAGCCGCAAACTGCATATTTTCATCAGAAAGCGGATTGCTTTGGATAGGCACTTATACGGGTCTTTACCGTTATGATGGTACGGATTTTCAAAGAATAGCAATAAACGGTACAAATATGCCGATTAAAGATATAGCAGAAAGCTGTAATAACGAACAAACCGAACTGTGGATAGGCACTAACGGCGATGGACTTTGGTACTACTCTGAGAGCAATTTTACCGAACTAAATTTAGATTCTGATAACAAAGGTGCTCAGACAATAGACGATGTTTATGTTGATTCAAACGGAAGTATTTGGGTAGGCACAAAAGGCGGTTTGTTTCGCATTGACGAGGACGAAAATTCAAAGCAAATAACTAAGATTAAAAATCTTGAAGATTTGGAAGTAAGTGATATTGCTGAAGTTTCATCAAATAAAACTGTTGCGGTTGCGAAATCCAAAGGAATTTACGAAATAAACGGCAATACAGCGAAAGAAATAGATATTTCTGATGAAACCGAAACTTACATTCCCCGGTGTGTCAGCAAATCAAAAGACGGATATTATTATGTCGGAACAAAAGGCGATTATATTCTAAAGCTGTCTCTTGAAGGCGAGATTGTGAAGGTAATTTCAGGAAAAGGTCTCAGCTCCTTTAATATGATTTCTGAAATTGATAAAGACAGCTACTGGGTTTGCAGTGATAACGGCATCGGTGTACTTCAGCGTGATAATCTGACGAATACAAGCTTAACTCTCAAGGATTCTGTTGAGGGTGTCTGCACGGACTACCAAGGAAGCTATTGGTTTGCTTCTTCAAGAACAGGAGTCATGCAGTTATATCCGAATGAATTTTCTAATCTCAGCAACTATTGGAATCTGCATGAAGTTGTAAATACCATTCAGGTTGACGGCGACAAAACATATGTAGGAACAGATAACGGCCTGCATTGCTATGTTGACAGTGAAGCTGTTTCAGACAGTTTGACCGAGGCTTGCAGTAACTTAAGAATCCGAGAGATTTATAAAGCGGAAGATATGCTTTGTGTGGCTACTTACGGATCAGGCGTTATAATCAAAGGTTCAGAAAACAGCGATCTCACAACAGACCTTATTCGTTCTGTTTGGCAGAGAAATGACGGGAGTCTTTTGCTGGCAACAGAGGAAGGCGTATTTGTTTGTGAAGAAGCCAAAACCACTTCTGATAATGAAGCTTTAAGCTATAATGTGCACTATTTGACAAATAACGGTGTTCTGACAAGCTACAGAATACTCGATGTTAAGGAAGACGAGAACGGCACAGTATATGCCGCAACGGACGGAAACGGTTTATTTGTCATAAAAGACGGTGAAGTGATAAACAACTTTACAAAGACAGACGGACTATATTCCGATTGTGTTCTAAAGGTTGTTTTATCAAAGGAAAAGCAAGGCGTTTGGCTTGTCATGAGTGAGGGCATTAATTATCTTGAAACGGATAACACATTGCAAAGAGTTATCGCTGTTCCAACTGCAAACACAACAGATATGGTCATCACAGATGATTGTAAAGCAGTTCTGCTTGCCGCAAACGGTCTGTTTCAGGTCAAAGAAAGCGATTTGCTGAAAGAAAGCAATGTGGAGTACAAGCAAGCAACAAAGAAAGACGGCATACCCGTTGACTTTACAGCAAACTCTTGGAGTGTACTTGAGGATGATATCCTTTACATTTGCGGAACGACAGGCCCAACAAGTGTTGATCTGAATGAGAAGCATTCTAAAAATTACGATGTGAGAATTTATATAGCCGGCATCTATGCGGATAACAAAGAGGTTGTTGTGGAAGACGGAGAAATTTCAGTCCCCGCAGACACTCACCGATTAAGTATAGATGTTCGTCCGATTAACTATGTTTATCAAAATATTACATTAGGTTATATGTTGGAAAACATGGATCAGGATGAAACACTTATAGACGGTGGTTCCGATAAATTTATAAGTTACACAAATATAAGCGGCGGAAA
>CAVDQG010000063.1:0-11163 GCA_963611165.1 Bacteroides uniformis | reverse complement strand
ATATCTTTTGTTTATCTGCTTTAAAATACAAAAATCAGCAACTTTAAGTCAAGATTAATCATAAAATTAAATACGCGAGTTTGCACTTACTTTTATTTTAGCATTTTTTAATTAAAATGATATTGTGTGTTTTATGCAAAAAAGTTTAGGTTAGCACACACAAACGAAATGTTAAATTTGTGTAAAAATGAGTATTTTTCTGCAAATAAAAGGTGCGAAAATAAAAAGAAGAGCGTAATTTTAACATTACGCTCTATAGATTATGTTGTATGTATTTTGATTAATGTTACATTCCGATAGCTGTCCAAAGCATGCTGAACGGCATAACGAGAATAAGACCGGGCATCATATCGACTATCGGCATATTCTTGATTTTGGCAACACGGAAGCCTGCGCACATGGTGAGGATTCCGCCAAGACCCGAGAGATCGGCAAACATTGTGTCCGTGAGGAACGGAGCGAGAACCTTACCTACTCCGAAAAGTGCGAGGAATATCACAATCTGCGGAAAAGGAATCGCAACTGTTGAGAATCCGAGAGTCGAAGCAAAGACCAGTGCAGTGAAGAAATCGAGAACCGCCTTTGAGAAAAGAAGGTTCGGATCGCCGACAATTGCCTCTGTCAAAACGCTGTACCAGCCGAAGCCCGAGCAGCAGAATAGTGCGACAACCGTGATGTAAAGATCCATATCGACATTTTCGCCGCCGAGATGAAGAGTCTTAACAAGTCCTTTAAAGAACTTCTGAGTATGCTTTTCAAGGTGAATGAGAGAGCCGATGAAAAGTCCGACGAGCATAGCGAGAACGACGGGGGTCATGGCATGAACCTTGATGATTGAATTGATACCGATACCTATCGAGCAGGCACCGAAAGCGAGCGGTAAAGCTTCCTTTACACGCTGCGGAAGCAGCTTTCCGAGCGGAGCGCCGCAAAGACAGCCGAGCAAAACTGCGGCTACGTTTGTTAATACACCAATTGGCATTTTCTTTCCTCCTATTTTTGAGTAAATATTAGATACAACTCAGCCTTGCAAGCAAAGCCGTTATCAGCAAATTAATATATTCATGATTTAGCTATATACGGGAAATCACAGATAAAATTCCGTCCGCCAATCGCTTGTCGGCATCCTGAAAATGGTTTCCTGACACCAACCTAAATATTATATCACAGTTTATCGATAAATTCGACAGATTTGAAATTATTTTTTCAGTGCATTCAAGTACAGTCGCCATTCGTGGGTTTTTCGAGTGACTTTCCCTGTCTCCGAGCGAAAAATAAGCGCACTTTATATTAGTGCTTATCCTGTTGTTTTGGGCATAATCGACAAAGCCGTCAAACCACATAGAACCCGAACAGGAGCAAAAGCCCTGAAACTCGTCTGTATTGTAGCAAGCCCACAACGAAAAAAGCCCGGCAAGAGAATAGCCGGCAATAAATTTCTTTTTCGGTAAATTATCTATCGAAGGAATTACTTCTTCAGTGATGTATTTAAGAAGTTTCTCTGCCTGACCGCCGAAATTTTCTCCCTTTTTGAAAACTTTTTCGGCTTTCCAAGGCGAAAGGTCACGGTTCCAGTCGATTCCGCCGACTGAAATCAGCATGAGACTGTCGTCACCTATCATATCGTAAATTTTCTCTGCATTTTCTTCCTCACCGATAAGAAAGCAAGCCGAATTGGCTTGCTCGCTTTTCAGGATTATTTTAAATTTCGGCATACTCATTTACTCCTGAGCTGCCAGAACGCAACCGCACTTGCCGCCGCAACATTCAGCGAATCCACCCCGTGATACATAGGTATTTTTACGGTGTAGTCACAAGCGGTGATTGTCGTTTTGCTAAGACCGTCACCCTCGGCGCCAAGCACAACAGCAAGCTTTTCTTCGCTGTTAAGCTTTTCGTCGTCAATGCTTACGGACTCATCCGTCAGCGCCATGGCACAGGTCTTGAAGCCGTAATTCTTAAGTGCCGCCACATCATCGATATAAGTCCAAGGAATCTGAAAAACCGTTCCCATACTCACTCGGACGCTTCTTCTGTTGTACGGGTCACAGCAGTTTTTCGTCAGCAAAACCGCATCCATTCCCAATGCCGCCGCCGAGCGGAAAATCGCTCCGATATTTGTGGAGTCCACAACTCCCTCAAGCACGGCAATTCTGTTTTTGTCTTCTACAATCTCATCCAAATCCCGCTTCAAAGGGCGTTTCATCGCACAAAGAACGCCTCTTGTCAGCTCGTATCCCGTGAGAGACGCCAGAACACTTCTCTCACCCGTGTAAACGGGAATATCGCCCGAACGCTCGATTATCGCCTTTCCCTGTCCCTCGAGATGTCTTTTCTCCATCAAAAGTGCAGTCGGAACATAGCCGTTATCAAGTGCGGTATTTATGACCTTTGGGCTTTCCGCAATGAAAATTCCCTTTTCGGGTTCAAGCCTGTTTCTCAGCTGTGATTCCGTCAGCTTGGAGAAAACCGCAAGCTCGGGAGCGTTTATATCTTTAACTTCAATTATCAAGTTCTCTTCCTCATTTCTTAAGAACATCATGCTTCATATAAGAGAAAACAGCGTCCTCTCCCTCGTCACGAAGCTTGATCAAGCATTCCTCCAAAAGCTTCTCCGACTCGGGATGAATGAGGTAATGCCCCCTGCCGTGAGCGTAGTAATCCCACGGGTCGGAGTCCTTGTAGGCTTTTCCTTTATATGTCTTGCTTGCGGCAATTCTGTCGCATACCATTTCCACCACGTATTTTGTCGGCATTTTCATGCCCTCGAGCGGTGCGCCCTCTCTCGTGGAGTAGTCAATCCAATACTCGAGGTGGTGCTTGTTTCTTCCCTTGTGATGAAGCCAAGCGGCGCTGTAGCCGACAGCCTTTCGCTGTGCGTTGTTGGGGCTCTGCGTTCCCTGGTAGTACTTCGCTCCGCTCCAAAACTCTATGGGGCTGAGTTTTGATAAATCGTGCATAATTCCCTGACGGTAAAGCCCGCAGCGAAAGCAGTTCTTCATGACAAGATTGTGGTGATGTGTTATTGTCCTAAGATGCTTAATGGGATGCCACATATTTTCACCTTAAGCGTTAGGAATGAGTTCGACCTTGGCGCCGTTCGGAAGTGCAATCCAGTGCGCACCGTTCAGAAGCGGAGTGCAGCCGTGCTCGAGAGCATCGCATATTGTCGCTCTCACGTCATCAACGCCGATTGCTATATGGTCGATTGACGTGCCGTTAACTTCGTCCTTTTCAAGCTCGTTTATCTGAACATTCTCGTTGAACCACAGCTTTCTCTTGGGGGCTTCGCCTTGAACACGGTTGACCGTCATGTTGAAAAGCTCCTCGAAAAGCTCTACATATTTGTCAAATTCCTTTACCGCAATGCAGGCGTGATGAAGCTCGCCCTTTACGCTCGGCAAAAATCTGACGGTTAAATTGCCGTTCTTCTCTGTGCTGTCTGACAAAACCTTCTCAAACGAAGCGGCAAATTCTTCGCCTAATGCCTCTCTAAAAAGCTCTTTATCACGCAAAATAATCTCGGTTTCCTCGTGGATGTCCATGAGGACATCCTTAAGGGAATCGAGATTTAATTCGTTATTCTCCGAAAGATTCAATTTATTTGACAATAAACCGAGTAAATCTTCCTTTGATGATATGTTCTTTAATTTGATTAAAACTGTTTTCATTTTATTCTCCGTAAAGCTGCTCAAATGACTCGTAGTGATTATCTGTGTAGAAAATAAGTCCGTCATTTGAGAAAACTATTCTCTTGTCGCCTCTTGAGCCCGTGCCCTCGCAGTCGACATCGCACTCTGTGTAAGTTCTTCCTTCTTTTTCAGGCAATAGACCCTCTTTGTTTTCGAATGTATCGCCGCCGATAGATTTTCCCGGTGCAAAGGTCTCAACGCTCATGCGACCGCCGCGGTCTTCGCCGCCGTCCCAGCCGAGAGCCTCAGCCTCTTCCTTTGTGATGTAGTTTGACGGAAGCTTGCCGTAAAGGTGGATATAGAGAGCTACTGCGTCCTTTGAGTTGTAGGAGTCGTCCTCGGGAAGAATTTGCGTCGCCTCTTTGATTGCGGAAGCATCATCGTCCGAAAGAACGCTGTCCATGATATTATCGAGAAGCTCTGACTGCTCCGATGTCAACTCCGAGTTTGAAGACGAATCTGTTTTAAGGGATACCGAGCAGGCATTAAATGTAAAAACTGCCGTGACGGCCACGCACATAAGAGCCAATAATTTTTTGATACTTGATTTCATATTAATTTCCTCATTTCTTTGTTGTGTTTTTTGTGTTTTTGTTTTGTACATTCATAATACAAACATACACAGGACAAAGAACGGACACGGATTAAGTATCAATTGTCAAATATTTCTCTTAAGTTCACAAAAAGCACCGACATGTTCTGCCGATGCTTTCAGTTTACAAATTCAGTAAGAGTACTCAAAAACCGCAAAATACTGTATCGGCACTCTCATTATACATTTATCAGAGACTTTCTGCAATATCGTAAATAAGTTTCTCTGTTTTATCCCAGCCGAGGCACGGATCTGTGATAGACTTTCCGTAAACTCCGCCGCCGACAGGCTGATTTCCGTCCTCAATATAAGACTCAATCATAAGACCCTTAATGTACTTGAATTCCTCGTGAAGCTTTCTGTTGTGAAGAACCTCGTTTGCGATTCTTATCTGTGCCAGATAATCCTTGCCGGAGTTAGAGTGGTTGCAGTCAACTATAACAGCCATGTTCTCAAGCTTTTTCTCACAATACATCTTGTAGAGAATGGAGAGATCCTCGTAGTGATAATTTGCCTGATTCTGACCGTGCTTGTTGACAGAGCCACGAAGAATTGCGTGAGCAAGCGGATTTCCCGGCGTGCTTACTTCATATCCTCTGTACTCGAACGAGTGCGGATGCTGAGCCGCCATAATGGAATTGAGCATGACGGAGAAGTCGCCGGATGTTGGGTTCTTCATTCCTGCAGGAATACCGAATCCCGAAGCCGTGAGACGGTGTTGCTGATTTTCTACGGATCTTGCACCGATTGCAACATAACCGAGAAGATCACCGAGGTATGAATAATTCTCCGGGTAAAGCATCTCATCTGCACACACAAATCCTGTCTGCTCGATTGCCTTTGTGTGAAGATCTCTTATTGCAAGAATTCCGTCTGCCATATTTGCCTTGCTGTTGGCGTCGGGCTGATGAAGCATGCCCTTGTAGCCGTCACCGGTGGTTCTGGGTTTATTTGTGTAGATTCTGGGGATAATTATAATTTTGTCCTTAACCTTCTCCTGAACGGGAACAAGGCGTCCGATGTAATCGAGAACAGCGTCCTCACGGTCTGCCGAGCAAGGGCCGATTATAAGTAAAAATTTATCGAGCTCTCCTGTGAAAACCTTTGCGATTTCATCATCGAGCCTGTTCTTTGTGTCCTTTACCTTTTGTGATACGGGGAACATCTCCAAAAGCTCCTCAGGCGTAGGAAGCTTTCTGAGTTTTGTGAATTGCATCTGTGACATAAAACGTGCCTCTCAATATTCTTCAATTTCTGATATTTTTACGCTTGTGCATAATTTAACAAAGTATGCGAGTATCATAGCACATATAAATAAAAATATCAAGGTAATTTCGTGCTTTAAATTACTAAAATTGATGTATTGAAAGTATCAATCCTCATACATTAAAGGTATCAATTTATTTTAGAGAAATTTCTTTTCAGCGATAAGATACGCTATACTTCTTATTAGACCGACAACAAAGCAAGACGGAGCGGTCAAATGCCGTTCCGTCTTCAGTTTCATCGCAATCGATATATTTTCTTAATTAGCCGTTTACCTTGTCGAGTGCCTGAGCGATATCGGCTATCAGGTCTTCTTTATCCTCAATACCGACAGAAATTCTGATAAGCTCTGCGGGAACTCCTGCTTCTCTGAGCTGTTCGTCATTCATCTGACGGTGAGTTGATGTTGCAGGATTGAGACAGCAGGTTCTTGCATCGGCTACATGAGTTTCGATTGCGCCGAGCTTCAGTTCTCTCATGAAGATTGAAGCCGCCTCTCTGCCGCCCTTAAGACCGAACGAAACAACGCCGCAGCCGCCCTTCGGAAGATACTTCTGAGCAAGTGCATAATATTTGTCTGTCGGGAGTCCGCTGTAATTGACATAAGCGACCTTCGGATGATTATAAAGGAACTCGGCAACAGCCTGAGCGTTCTCAACATGACGAGCCATTCTTACATGAAGACTCTCGAGTCCGAGATTGAGAATAAATGCATTCTGAGGAGACGGAATCGAGCCTAAATCTCTCATAAGCTGGCTTGTAGCCTTTGTGATAAATGCCGCTTTACCGAACTTTGTTGCGTAGGTAATTCCGTGGTAGCTTTCGTCAGGAGTGCAAAGTCCCGGGTACTTCTCGGCATGAGCCATCCAGTCAAAGTTTCCGCTGTCAACAATAGCACCGCCGACCTGTGCGCCGTGTCCGTCCATATATTTTGTTGTGGAATGAGTTACAATGTCTGCTCCCCACTCGAACGGCCTGCAGTTTACGGGTGTCGGGAAAGTGTTGTCAACGATGAGCGGAACACCGTGAGCATGAGCCGCCTTTGCGAATTTCTCGATATCGAGAACTGTAAGTGCCGGGTTTGCGATAGTCTCACCGAAAACAGCCTTTGTGTTCGGCTTAAATGCGGCGTTTAACTCTTCCTCTGTGCAGTCGGGTGAAACAAAGGTAGCAGTAATTCCCATTTTTGCCATGGTAACGCTGATGAGGTTGAAAGTTCCGCCGTAAATCGAACTTGAAGAAACGATGTGATCGCCGCATTCGCAAATATTGAAAAGAGCATAGAAGTTAGCCGCCTGACCTGAAGAAGTCAGCATAGCCGCCGCTCCGCCCTCCATCTCACAAATCTTAGCCGCAACCAAGTCATTGGTTGGGTTCTGGAGTCTTGTGTAGAAATATCCGCTTGCCTCGAGGTCAAAAAGCTTGCCCATGTCCTCGCTTGTGGAATACTTAAATGTAGTTGACTGATAAATAGGTATCTGTCTCGGTTCGCCGTTTCCGGGGGTATAACCGCCCTGAACGCATTTTGTTCCGATTCCGCTCATATACAATTCCTCACTTTTTTCTGAATAAATAAGATAACATGAGGATAACACCAAATAACTTTGTTTGTCAATATCATTAGAATTCCGATATATTTAGTCAACATTAATGAAAAATCCCACTGTGTTGCGGTTTTTCGCCATGCATTCAAAAAGAACTTTCCGAAAAACGGAAAGTCCTCTCGAAGTATTTATCGTACTATATTAATCAGAAATCAACTCTTGCTCTGAGCCACTCTGTGAGCTCGCTAATCGGAACTCTTACCTGCTCCATGGAATCTCTCTCACGGATAGTAACGCAGTTGTCAGCCTCGTTCTTGTCGTCACCGACAGTCTGGAAGTCAACAGTAATGCAGTAAGGTGTGCCGATCTCGTCCTGACGGCGGTATCTCTTACCGATTGAACCGGCCTCGTCATAGTCAATCATAAAGTTCTTTGAAAGCTCTGCATAGATTTCCTGTGCCTTGCCGCCAAGCTTCTTTGAAAGCGGAAGAATAGCAGCCTTGTAAGGAGCGAGGAACGGATGAAGATGAAGAACTGTTCTAACGTCCTCCTTGCCCTTTGAATCTGTGAGGTGCTCCTCATCGTAAGCATCGCAAAGGAAAGCAAGTGCAACTCTGTCGCAGCCGAGTGACGGCTCGATGCAGAACGGAATATAGTGCTCGTTTGTGTCGGGATCGAAGTACTCAAGGCTCTTGCCGGATGCCTCCTGATGACGTCCGAGGTCATAGTTTGTTCTGTCGGCAATACCCCATAACTCACCCCAATCGGTGAACGGGAAGCGGTACTCGATATCTGTTGTTGCCTTTGAATAGAAAGCAAGCTCTGCCGGCTCGTGGTCACGGAAGCGAAGATTGTCTCTGTTAAGGCCGAGGCTTGTGAGGAAGTTCATGCAGAATTCTTTCCAGTAAGCAAACCACTCGAGGTCGGTGTCGGGCTTGCAGAAGAACTCACACTCCATCTGCTCGAACTCTCTTGTTCTGAATGTGAAGTTACCGGGAGTAATCTCGTTTCTGAATGCTTTACCTACCTGGCAGATACCGAAAGGAAGCTTCTTTCTTGTTGTTCTCTGAACATTTGCAAAGTTGACGAAAATTCCCTGTGCTGTCTCGGGACGCAAGTAAACTGTTGAAGAAGAATCCTCTGTTACACCGATAGCAGTCTTAAACATAAGGTTGAATTTTCTGATAGGTGTGAAGTTGTGCTTGCCGCAAACAGGGCATACAACATCTTCGTTTTCCTGGATGAATGCGTCCATCTCGTCAAAGGACATAGCGTCGGTGTTTACCTCGGGATGAGTCTCACCGATGAGCTTGTCTGCTCTGTGTCTTGCCTTACAGCTCTTGCAGTCAAGAAGCGGGTCGGAGAACGAGCTTACATGACCTGTTGTTACCCAAGTCTGTGGGTTCATGAGGATAGCTGCGTCAAGACCGACATTGTAAGGAGACTCCTGAACGAATTTCTTCATCCAAGCCTTCTTAACGTTATTTTTGAACTCGACTCCCAATGGGCCGTAATCCCAAGAGTTTGCAAGTCCGCCGTAAATCTCACTGCCTGCGTAGACATAGCCTCTTGTCTTACAGAGATTGACGATCATGTCGAGTGTTTTTTCTTCCGGTTTCATCATAATTATTGCTTCCTTTCTATTTGGCACCGCCGGCTGCGGCACGATATTTGGGTGAATACCAGTTTATCACAACAGAACCTAAATTACAACTAAAATTACTGCTCGTCCGGGTGCGTGATTGCTTTTATCGCATCAACTACCCATTTTGCGGTGTAAATAACTATGACAAGACAGCAAACTATGCAGACGGGAGTAGTAATCTTCCCCATAACACGGCACGCAATGACCACTATGAGCACCACAAGCTCCACAATCAGGGTTATCACGGAATATTTAGGCTTTTTTTCTTCTTCCATACCTTTCTCCTTTCGTAAAAAAGCATATGCTACAAGGTATTGTAACATATATGTCGGCAAAAATAAACGACAAAACAAAAAGACTGCGGAAAACCGCAGCCTTGATATCATGTTATATGGAAGCCGAAAGGAGAACAAAGAAAAAACAAAAACAACAAAAAATTATCAGAAAGGAATCTTTCAGCTTCCACCTTGTAATCATAAAAAACTTGCTTTAATATTATCATATTTTACGGCTTGATGTCAACAAAAAAAGCCAAAATAAAGTTTTGTATACTTATTTCGTTTTTATTGACCTTTATAATACCGTTTGATATAATTCAAAATTGAAAATAAATTCGAATCACACGTTTAAGAGGAGGACAAAAAATGCCAAGACATCTTTTAAATCCTATGGATTTCTCAGTCGAAGAGATTTATAAGCTGATTGATTTAGCTTCCGACATTGAGAAAAACCCCGATAAGTACGCCCACGCATGTGACAGAAAAATATTAGCTACGTTATTTTACGAACCAAGCACAAGAACTCGCCTAAGCTTTGAAGCAGCAATGTATCGTTTAGGTGGGCATGTACTTGGTTTTTCTTCTGCCTCTTCGAGCTCGGCAACAAAGGGAGAAACCGTCTCCGATACCCTCAGAATGATTTCTTGCTATGCTGACATCTGTGCCATGCGTCACCCCAAGGAAGGTGCGGCATTCGTTGCTTCACAAAAAGCCGGAATCCCCGTTATCAATGCAGGTGACGGCGGCCATCAGCATCCGACCCAGACTCTCACCGACCTTCTCACCATTCATTCCCTCAAGGGAAGCTTCGAAGGTCTCACCGTCGGTCTTTGCGGCGACCTCAAATTCGGCAGAACCGTCCATTCTCTCATAAACGCACTTTCAAGATACGAGGGCGTCAAATTTGTCCTCATCTCTCCTCCCGAGCTTCGAGTTCCCGAGTACATTATCGATATGCTCGACTCCAAGGGCTACGATTACAAGGAAGTTATCTCGCTTGACGAGGCAATTCCCGACCTTGACATACTCTATATGACAAGAGTTCAGAAAGAGCGTTTCTTCAACGAAGAAGATTATCTGCGCATGAAGGATTTCTACATCCTGAACAAAGAAAAAATGACTCTTGCCAAGGACGATATGCTCGTTCTTCATCCTCTGCCGAGAGTAAACGAAATTGCTCTCGAGGTTGACGATGACCCCAGAGCCGCATACTTCAAGCAGGCTCAGTACGGAATGTACGTAAGAATGGCAATTATTTTAACATTACTTGGAATCGAGGTAAAGTGATATGCTGAACATTAGCGGACTTGACAACGGTGTAGTTCTTGACCATATTCCTGCAGGCAAAAGCATGGAGCTTTATAATTACCTTGAGCTCGGTAAGCTTGACAGCCAGGTTGCCATAATCAAGAATGCCGATTCCCATAAAATGGGCAAAAAGGACATTATCAAAATTTCAGGCTCAATCGAAGATATCGACCTCGATGTAGTCGGTTTTGTCAGCCAGAGAATTTCTGTCGTAATCATCAAGGACGGAAAAGTAGTCGAGAAGAGAGCAATACATCATCCGAAGAAGCTCACAAATGTGATTAAGTGCAAAAATCCACGCTGTATCACATCAGTCGAGAACGAGCTTCCAAACATCTTCCTTCTCTCGGAAACAGGCTCAAAAACCTATCGCTGCATTTATTGCGAGGAGAAATATACAAGATAACAAAAAGAGGAGTAGGCGTTTGCTAACGCCACATAAGGCAGTAATTAAAAATCAATAAATGAAATTTTATAGGGCATAGTAAAGAGGCGATTAAGGCTTTGACTGTAAAAGGTCAGAGCCTTTTTTCTATGCTTAGAAAATCCGCACATTCGCAATTTAAAAACCAGCCGAGTAGAATATAGTCAAGGAGGGATTCACGATGAATAATATCAAATACCACCTTGCACTGACCGATAACGAATACAGCTTAATCATCAAGTCACTGAATGACCTGAGAAACGAGCTTATAGCACAGGACAGATATCCCGATGCGGTCGATGATGTGCTTGTGAAGTTTATCGGAGCAAAGAAAAAGAAATTTAAAATTATCTATCAGGAGGTTTGATTATGAATGTGCAGTATGAGCAGCAAGGAGATTACCTTATCCCTTGC
>CAVDQG010000062.1:0-11279 GCA_963611165.1 Bacteroides uniformis | reverse complement strand
ATGCCGGGGAGCGCACGGTGCTTCGTGGGAAAGCAGCTCTGTTCGCTGAAGCAGAAATTTTTGTATAAGGAGCAAACTGCTATGAATTGCCTCTTGCTGATAATAGCAGGGGCTTTTCTTTTTACTGAAGGAGACTAATTATTAAATGTCAAGCCTTAAAATAAAGGAATTGTAAAAAATGCGTCGCCCTTGACAAACAGCACACAAATGCTGAGAAAAGACAGTGAGGGCGACGGAGAGAGTTTGAGGTGGCACTAAAAATATGTCCCAAGTAGGTGGCTTTTGTTTTTTTAGAAGAAGGGGGCAATATGACAAATGAGAACTGAGCACTGCTATCGAGTTAAAATCGATGTCGGGGATTTTAATATTTATCCGACATTTTTTAATAGTGTTTTACTTTATTCACTAAATTTAATAACAGGCAAAATGATTTTGTGTGAAATAATTTCAGACATTAAACGGTAAAATCAGTGAAAATGGGGGAAAGGTTAATTCTTGATAAGAAAATTATATGTAAATCGTGAGCAATTTTTATTAAAAATAACCGAAACTAATAAAAAATGTCGGATACAGGATAATATACTACATAGGAAAATTATGAATATTGTATTAAAATGGAGTCAGCTTAAGGGAAGACGCTGATTCTTACCTTTGGTAAATATTTAAGTGAAGGTGTGTAATAATATGTCTAAAGAAAAGACTACCTCAACAGCTGCCGTAAAAGACGAAGTCAGCTTGGCTTTTAAGATTTGCCACGCAACGTCCGTTAACGGTGGTGCAATGATGATCGCCGCTGTTCTGGCAAGCTTCCTTTCGGTTTATATGACCGATACCTTGAAGATTCCGGCAGCTTCCGCTTCTGTAATCATGTTCATCGCTACTCTTTGGGATGCAATCAACGACCCGATGATGGGTGTTATTGCCGACAGAACAAAGACAAGATGGGGACGCTATCGTCCTTACTTCCTCTTCGCTCCTGTTCTTCTTACCTTCTTCTCGGTAATGATTTGGATCGACTGGGGCTTTGAGTCCACAATGGCAAAGACAATTTATGTTCTTTGCATGTACATCGGTTACGGCATGACCGTTACAATGTACACAATGCCGCAGACGGCTATTCTTCCTGCAGCTGTTCGTGATAACGAGCAGAGAAATATGATTATTTCTCTCGGTGCAGGCGTTTGCGCAGCAGCATTCACAATTGGTAACACATTCACAACAAACATCACAGCATTCTTCAACAGCATTGGTTTCAGCAACGGCTATGTTCCTTACATGCTCATTTGCGGTGTTCTTTCTTTCATCTCTTTCTGGGGCTTGTTTGCTACTTCAAAGGGAAAAGAGAAGTATCTCGTTGAGCCTGAGAAAGGCAACCCGCTCAAGGAAATCACAAGAGTTCTTAAGTACAAAGAGGTTTGGCCGAACATCGTTGCATGGGTTATGGCTTCCATGGGTTACGGCATGATGTTCTCAACATCCGTTTACTACATGATGTATTATTGGGCAAGACCTGACCTCATCACAGTATTCATGGGCGTCATCTCAATCGGTGCTCTTGTTTCAATGGTTGTTCTTTTGCCAATCTTCCTCAAGGTATTCAAGACAGGTCAAAAGGCAATCCTTGTTTCACAGGCACTTACAATTGTCCTCTATGTAATCCTCTTCTTCTTCGGAAAGACAAACTTCACATTACTTTGCGTTCTCACATTCATTTCTTGCTGCACTTCTTCAATGCAGAACGCTCTTGTTAATGTTCTCGTTAACGACACAATCGACTTCATCATGCTCAAGGAAGGCAAGTCTTCAAACGGCGTTATCTCCTCCATCAAGGGCTTTGCTCAGAAGTGCGGTAACACAGTTGTTTCTTCCGGTATCCTCGCAGTTCTCTCTGCATCCGGTTACATTGCAGGTGCTGTCGGTCAGCAGCCTGAGTCAACAATGTTCGCTCTCAACTTCTTGAAGTTCGGTGCACCGTCCATCACAGGTGTTATCTTAATCATCTGCGTCATGCTCAACCCAATGAACAAGCACGCTGATGAGATTGCAGCTATGAAAGCAGCAATGGGCGAAAACAAGTAATTAAAAATTAGTGATTGGTTTAAATACCGTGTGGATTAACGTTCACACGGTATTTTTTTATTTGTAGAAAAAAAGAAAACCGCAGCTTTAAGCTGCGGTTAAATCAGTTTGTTGCAAGGGGGATGAAAGGAGTATCGTCACTCTTGTGTATTTTGCGATATTCCTGGGGTGACATCTCATATGTTGATCTGAAAACTCTCGAGAAGTGATCTGCTGAGTTGTAACCGACTCGGTCGGCAATTTCGCCTACTTTCATGGAAGTGTTTAAGAGCAAATCAACTGCTTCGGAAAGCCTGAGCTTCTTGATAAGCTGAGTGAAAGTAAGTCCTGTGTTTTGCTTTATGAGTGTGCACAGGTGCGGTTCGCTGTAATGGAACATGTCTGCAAGTCCCGAAAGGGTGAGCGTCTGGTAATTGTGCTGTATGTATTGCAAGACAGAAGTTACATCCGACCATTTTTCGCAGTTTCGAAACTGAAGAGTTTGACTTGCGGTTCTTAAGAGTGCGGCGAAGAGTAAATTTACAAGACTTACACTGCAGGCGTTGCTGTAAATATCCTTTCTGCCGCTTTCAATCATCAAAGTTCTCACGTAGTTTTTCAGCTGCGAGTTGTTGTCAGTATAGAACAAAAGATAGTTGGACTGATCATCGCCGCGTAAAATATTCTGGAAGAAATATGAGAGGATATCCTTTCTTGTCATCAATGAAAAAAATGTCGTATCGAAGGTGCTCTTTCTGATGCAGATTGTGAAGACGGTGGAGTCGTCCTCGATGAGAAAATCGTGGTTTGAGTTGGGAGCGATTATGCAGATTTCTCCCTCTTTCATGACGTGTACATTATCTTCAAACAGAAATTTTCCCTGGCCGCTTACGACAAAATCCATCTCAAAATAATTGTGTTTGTGTTTGCTTGGCCTTGTGTAACGGGGGTGGCGAATCACAAAAACGTCTCTTGTATTCGGGATTAAATCTTCCTCCTGAACAATCGGAGCGACAGAAAATGTGTTATCCATCGAGAGAATCAAGGGGAGTGAGTCCACAACCTTGTCAAATTCCGCATCGGTCATCTTATTGTAATCGGTGTAGACTTCTTTTTTTTCGCGGCTGTCGATTGTCTCCATAGCCATACCCTGAGTGTACAGATATTTTCCCATTTCGGGAAATTGCAGACGTTTACCCGTGCGGTAGTAGTAAGCTTTCATGTGAGCCTGAAATTCGCCGTATGTCATATAATAAGCCATAAAAACACCTCGGAATGCTTAGTTGATATTGCGATAAAAACCTGATACAATTATATCAAAATATGGTAAGTTTTACAATAGCTATAATCTAAAAAAATGTCGTGTTGATGAGAAAATATTACATTGAGAAACTGTTCCTTATTATATAGAATTGTATTAAAGAAAATGCACCGTTTGTGGATATTTCGGTGCAAAATAATCATGTGCGAGAATCAATACGGAGGTAAATAATGTTTGATTACAAAGCTAAGCCGTTTAATTTGACGGATGAGGATGTTAAGTGGGTTGAGGATACTTACAGTGAGATGAGCCTTGAGGAGAAAATCGGTCAGCTTTTCAGCCCGATTGTTTTCACAAAGGACGAGAAGGAATTACAGGAGCTGGTTCAGACCAAGCACATCGGCGGTATGCTTTACAGAGAGGGCCCCGGCGAGGAATTAAGACAGGCTCATAAGGTTCTGCAGGATGCCGCTAAAATTCCGCTTCTTACAGCATCTAACCTCGAGTACGGCGGAAACGGCTCTGCTGTTGAGGGCACATATTACGGAAGAGAAATGCTTGTTGCCGCAACAGGTAACACGGAGCGTGCATATCAGCTCGGTAAGGTCAGCTGTTCTGAGGGCGCCGCAGTCGGCGTAAACTGGTCGTTTGCTCCCGTAGTTGACCTCGATCAGAACTATCACAATCCGATTACTAATGTCCGTACCTTTGGTGACAAGCTTCAGACCGTAATCGACATGGGCAAGGCTTATATTAAGGCGGCTCATGAGGAAGGCGTAGCAACATCGGTTAAGCATTTCCCCGGTGACGGAGTGGACGAGAGAGACCAGCATCTTCTCACAAGCGTGAACTATTTAAGCTGTGAGGAGTGGGACAAGAGCTACGGCAAGATTTACGAAGAAATGATTGATGCCGGCACGCTTACCGTTATGGCGGCTCATATTGCAATGCCTGCTTACGAGGAATATTTCGACAAGAAACCTTGCGAGAAAATTATCCCCGCTACACTTTCCAAGAATCTCTTAAAGCATCTTCTTCGTGAGAAGCTCGGTTTTAACGGACTTATCACAACAGACGCAACACCAATGGTAGGATTCTGCAGTGCCGAAGAGCGCTCAAAGGCAGTTCCGCTTTGCATTGAAAACGGCTGTGATGTTATTCTCTTTAACAGAAATATGGAAGAGGATATGCAGTACATGTTTGACGGCTATAAGAACGGTATTCTTTCCGACGAAAGACTCGAGGAGGCTGTTAAGCGTATTCTCGCAACAAAGGCTGCATTGAAGCTTCACAAGAAGAAAGCTGAGGGCACTTTGGTTCCTGAGGCTGATGCACTTTCTGTTCTTAAGTGTGAGAAACACGACACATGGGCTAAGGAGTGCGCAGACGAAGGCGTAACATTAGTTAAGGATACTCAGAATCTTCTTCCGCTGAATCCCGAGAAGCACAAGAGAGTTTTACTCGAGGTTATGGGCGACTTCCCGTCAAACGAGCGTGTGACACCGTACTTCAAGAGCAAGCTTGAGAAAGAGGGCTTTGAGGTTACCGTTTACGAAAAAGAGGGCTTTGAGGTTATGATGGATTCTGTCGAGGGCTTCAAGAGCCGCTATGATCTTGTTCTCTATCTTGCAAACATTGAAACAGCATCCAACAAGACAGTTTCCCGTCTTAACTGGCACACAATGTTCGGCCTCGGAAACAATATGCCTTGGATGGTAAACGAACTTCCTGTTGCATTTGTAAGCTTAGGAAATCCGTATCATTTGCTTGACGCACCTATGGTAAAAACTTACATCAACTGCTATTGCAACTCAGAATATGTTATGGATGCAGTTGTCGATAAGATGATGGGTCGCAGTGAATTCAAGGGAACAAGCCCGATTGACCCATTCTGCGGAAAGATGGATTTGAAATTTTGATTTGTGACCAATGTATGAGCGTGGTGAAAAGGAGGCAGTCATTTGAAAATTACTAATGTGAAAATCAACGGAATTGAAAATCCGATTGGTTTTAAATATGATTATCTTTTGTGCTCTTGGAATGTAGAGGAGGCAAAAGGTAAAAAACAGACTAATGCAGTCATAGAGGTCAGCACTTCTGCAGATTTCTCGAATATAATCTGCAGAAAAGAGGGAGATCTTAAGCAGAACGGCGAGAAGCTCGAAGTAGAGCTTTCTCCCCGTACAACCTACTATTACCGTGTTACGGTCACTTCCGACGAGGGAGAATGTGCGACAAGTGATATCGCAAGCTTTGAGACGGGAAAGATGGGCGAAACATGGGTCGGTAAGTGGATTTCTCCAAAGGCTGAAGACGCATGTCATCCGATACTTGAGAAAAGCTTCTCTGTTTCAAAAGAGCTTAAGAGAGCAAGACTTTACATAACAGGCGTCGGTATGTTTGAGGCATATCTTGACGGAAAGAAAATCGGAAACGAGTATCTTGCACCGTATATAAACGATTATGAATCGGGAATTCAGGTGCTCACATTCCCGATTGAAGATTCTTTGAAAGAAGAAAAAACATATACTTTATCCGTGCTTCTTGGTAAGGGCTGGTATATGGGCGAGTTCGGCTTAGGTCTTACATCGAACAACTACGGCAGCCGTATGGCGGCAATCGGTGAGCTTCACCTTGAATATGCTGACGGTACAGAAGAAATTGTCGCAACCGATGACAGCTGGCAGTATTATGCTTCCGACATTGAGGATTCGGGTATTTATTTCGGAGAGATTCTCAATCGTCTTTTGTGGGAAGGCAAGGAGAACGGCAAGAAATCTGTAGAGGTTCTCGAAAATCCCGAGGAGCACGAGGAGACAAGAAATCTTGCGGCCGAAAAGCTTCAGGATCGCTTGAGTCTGCCTGTTATCGAAAAGGAAGAAATTTCCGTAAAGGATATTGTCTATACGCCTGCCGAGGAGATTGTTCTTGATATGGGTCAGAATTTTGCGGGCTTTGTTGAGTTTAAGGCAAATTTCTCCAAGGGTACTAAGATTGTGCTCGATTTCGGTGAAATTCTTCAGGGCGGTAATTTCTACAACAAAAACTACCGTGACGCAAAATCTCAGTTCGTTTATGTTTCTGACGGAAGAGAAGAGACGGTTCGTCCGCATTTCACATTCTTCGGTTTCAGATATGTTCGTGTGACAGGCTGGGAGGGCATCCTCGATAAAGAGGATTTTATCGGTAAGGTTATATATTCCGACATTGAAAGAACCGGCTACATCGAGACTTCTGACGAGAAAATCAACAGACTTTATCAGAATACAGTATGGGGACTTAAATCCAACTTTATCGATATGCCAACAGACTGTCCGCAGAGAAGCGAGAGACTTGGTTGGACTGGTGACGCTCAGGTTTTTGCACCGACTGCAAGCTACCACATGGACACAAGAGCATTTTTCCACAAGTTTATCAAGGATCTTCGAGACGAGCAGATTAAGCTTGGCGGCGGCATGCCCAACTTCCTGCCCAATATGGGACATAATGAAAAAGCGGGAAGTGTTTGGGGAGATATTGCTACATTTTTGCCCGATACTCTTTATACTTACTTCGGTAATTCAGAGGAAATGGAATATTGCTATCCGCTCATGAAGGATTGGGTAGATTTTATCGACAGAGGCGACGGAAACAGGGGAGAGAAGACATATCTTTTCGACTTTATGGATACTTTCGGCGATTGGCTTGCACTTGACGGTGCTACACCGACAAGCTTTAAGGGAAGCACAGACGATACCTTCATTTCTTCCGTTTATTATTACAGATCGGCTCAGATTGTCCGTGAAATGGCTGAAAGACTGAACAAGGCAGAGGATGCCGTTCATTACAGAGACCTTGAGGAAAAGATTAAGGCGGCTGTTTTGAATGAATTCTTCACACCGTCCGGAAGACTTTCGATTGATACTCAGGCGGCTTATGTCATTGCGCTTAAATTCAAGGTTTACCGTGACCGTGCACGTATTGTCAAGCAGTTCAAGACCAGACTCAAGCGTGATATGTATCAGATTAAGTGCGGTTTTGCGGGAGCACCGCTTCTGTGCACTGTGCTTGCCGAGGCAGGCGAGTATGAACTTGCTTATGACTTCTTACTCAAGGAGGGCTTTCCAAGCTGGCTTTACAGCGTAAATCTCGGTGCAACCACAGTTTGGGAGCGCTGGAATTCCGTTATGCCTGACGGCACGATAAGCGATACGGGAATGAACTCTCTTAACCACTATGCTTACGGCTCGGTTATGGAGTTTGTATATGCTTATGCTGTCGGAATCCGTCCGCTTGAAGCCGGATTTAAAAAGGCGGCTATCGCACCGCATCCTGATGTAAGAATACCTAAGATGAATTGCTCCTACAATTCTGCTTGCGGCAAATATGTTTGTGACTGGGAAATTGAAAAGGACGGAAAATTCAGCGTTCATATCGAAGTTCCGTTTAACTGCGAGGCAGAGGTAAGACTTCCGGGATATGAGAAAGATGTTATGATTTTGTCAAGCGGAACTTATGACTTCTCATATGAGCCAAAGTCCGATTTAAGAAAGCCGTACGGCAGAAATACTACTCTTGCAAGACTTTCTAAGGACGGTCAGGCAATGGGAATTCTTGGCAAGTACACACCGCCGCTCGCCGGAATTGCAGCATCGGGTGACCCTGAAATGGGAGCAAATTCCCTTGAGGATATTTCTCATATCACATTCTTACCGATTGACCCGAATGCACTTGAGACGGCAATAGAAGAAATCTCAAATATTATCGCTTAAATACACTAAATACACTCTTTATTAAATATTTACTTAAGCATTGGATAAGTAAACAAGAAAAAACAAGACCGCTTTTCACTTCGGAAAGCGGCTTTGTCTTTTGAGAATAGGGAAAAGAAAAATCCGTTCACAATAATCGTGAACGGATTTTTTGCTGTTAACCGAGTACATTTGCGAGAGAAGTGTCTCCCATGTAGGTATTGCAGTTGTACAGAAACAGCACATCGGTGACCGATTCGCTGTCGATAATGGAGCTTACGCTCTCGTAGTAATAACGGGGGTCTATCATGACAATTTCCTCGTAGTAGGGGGTTAGGAACTGAACAAAGGAGTTTGCGTAGGAGTCCTTTATCAGAAGAAGAACCTTACCGTTATTCACGGTTGTATTGATTGTTACCTGTGGATGGTTACCACCTAAAAACACGGTGTATTTATCCTTGTCGTTAAGCTTGTCACTTTGATACAGCGAAGCACTCTTTTCGTAAGTGTCGTTGTAAAGAACATAAAACTGACTGTCAACTCCCGCCGGGGTGTAGACCTCAATGCTGTCACGGTATTTTTTGATGTGACTTCCGCTTTTTGACGACATTGTTCCCTCGAAAGAATCAGTTACCGTGTAGACATTGTATGAGCTTATCGGGTCGGAAATGCCAAGGTCAGACGCCATATCCATGAATGCGTAATATGCGCCGAGGCTTGTCCAGTGGTGGTCGGTACGATAGTAAATGTAATCGTCCTCATGAGCCTTCAGCGTTGCAGTGGTATCGATAAAATTAATGCCTGCGTCAAGATTATTCATGAGATAAGCCAAATCCTGAGTTTGGTCACGCACGGGAATATTTTTTGGCAAATAATCCTTCATTGTGGTGACGTTGTTTGGAATGATTGCCATATTTATTTTAAGACCTGTGTGTGACTGAGCAAAAGAGTTGAGAGCGGCAATATTCTTGTCAACATTTGTGTAATCGACTTCATCGGGATCTTCCATAAGGTAGCCGTCTTTGCCGAGAATAACGCCGTTAGTCTCCTTTTTGCCGAGAGCCTTGTCGCCGTTTAATTTGAGTGTGATCCAGTTGTCTCTCATGAAGAACTGATCGGTCACATAATCTTCAAGCTGACTGCCGAAGCTGCCGTCTAATAAAGATGAAACCGAAAAGGAGGGGAAGCCTTGCAATGCTCTGCTTTCGTTTAAAGATTTATCTTTGTCGGGAGTGAGCAAATTTATCACATTGACCAGTATAATAACTGTGAGAAACAGAAGAGCTGTGTTTTTAAAAATAACTCTGCGGTTTTTGAATAAAGCACGCTCACGCCTTAGAGCCATACGCTCTTCGCGGGTGAGAAGCGATGGGTCTTTTGGAGCTTCTTGTGCGTTGTTGTCTGCATTGGAGACTTTCTCCTGAACAGGCTTAGGAGCGGGAGCTTTTTCTTCTCCGATGATAACCTTTCTGCCGACGGTCGGACGCCTTGCGCTTGTCCTTTTTCCTGCGTCAAAGGATGTCATCTTTTGAAACTCGGTTTTTTCGTTGCTGATTGGAGTGAATTGCTTGCTTTTTTCAGCCGGAGCGTTTGAAGAGGCGTTTGCGGTATCCTTGACGGTTTTGTCAGGATTTTGTTCTGCTTTTGATTTAGTGACAGCGTCTGTATCTTTTTTATCGAGCATAGCCACGAGATCGTTGACAGATGATTTTTTTACATCAGAACGGGGACGGGGCGAAACAGCTTTTCCGTTTTTGACATCGAGAGTGAAGCTTCCGCCCGAGCTGTTTTTAATTCTGTCGTTTGTTTCCACAATACCACCTCCTTAGAACTGAGCATAAAGGAATGTGCTGTTGGTCGAACCAATCATGCATGCTATGCTTGCCACAATGATGAAGATATATGCGAGATTGATTATAATAGCACCTGTTTTTCCTTTTTTGACAAGCCTGTCGGAAACGCCTTGCATAAGCTTGGTCGAACCGATTACAGCAATGATTAAGATAATCAGGTTGGTTGAGAGATAGTAGCTTGCCGATGAATCCCAAAATCCGTTCGCACCGATAAGGAACATCTTGCCTATCCACTTGAATGCGCCCGAAAGGCTTGAGGAGAAGAAGAATACCCAGCCTATCATAACGATAAGCATGCTGTAAATGTGTCGAATGGCTTTAGGCAGTTTTTCGAGAATATCGTTTAAGAGGTATTTTTCGATTAGGAGGATGATTCCGTAGAAAATACCCCAGAAAATGAAATTCCATGCACTTCCGTGCCAAATACCGGTGAGAAGCCAGACAACCATGACATTTCTGATGTGCTTGCCCTTGCTGCAGCGGTTACCGCCCATGGGGAAGTAAACATAATGAGTGAACCATTTGTTGAGGGACATGTGCCATCTTCTCCAGAATTCACTTACGCTCAGGGAGAGATAGGGGTAGTCAAAGTTGATGCCGACATCGAAGCCGAACATTTTTCCAAGTCCCAATGCCATATCGGAGTAGCTTGTCCAGTCAAAAAGAATATCGAGAGTATAGAATATGCATCCGAGCCATGCACTTCCCGTGCTTAGTGAAGAAAGGGAAGAAATTCCCGAATAGGCTACGGCTAGATTATCGGCAATGAGCATTTTTTTGCCGAGACCGAGGATGAAAAGCTTTGCGCCTTCACCAAAGGTGTAGACATTAACGCGTTTTCTTTCTTTAAGCTGAGTATAGAACTGGTTATACTCCGTGATAGGACCTTGCATAAGCTTTGGAAAAAAGCTTACGAAGCAGGCAAAATCAATGATGTTGTGCTGGGCGGGAGCTTTGTCACGATAAACATCGAAGATATAGGAGAGCACCTGGAAAGTGAAGAATGAAATTCCTATAGGTGCCGCAAGTCCCGTGTCGGCAAAGTTTGTGCCTAGAACAGCATTGATGTTGCTTAGCAAAAATCCCCAATACTTGAAGAATGAAAGGAGAAGTATGTTTACGGTGGCGGCGAAGATTACGCCCATCTTTCCGTTGCCGCCCGATTTTTTCTCACGCTCGATTTCAAGTCCGCCTAAGTAATTGAAAAATATACTGAAAAGTATAAAGAGAATATACTTAGGCGTGCCCCAGGCGAAGAACACCAAGCTTATTAGTGTAAGAACTAAGTTTTTCAGCTTGACGGGCGAGATACTGTAAAGTATCAGACTAACAGGCAGAAAAACAAAGATAAAAAACAGATTACTGAATACCATTTTT
>CAVDQG010000061.1:0-11585 GCA_963611165.1 Bacteroides uniformis | reverse complement strand
AAAATACGTCAAGAATGCGAAGCATTCGCAGACGGGCATTTTATTTTGCGGATTGTTTGCACGAAGATAAATAGAGAACGCAAGTATAAATAAAAAAGACAGGCACGGAAAATACGTCGCAGACGGGCATTTTCCGTGCCGAACCTTTCGCACAAAGAAAAACACGAACGAAAAAGGTGGTTCAAATCAAACATTTTCACCTTAAACCACATTGGTGCAAAGGCGACCGAAGGTCGCCCCTACGGTAATGATTGTAATTTTATGGCTATAAACTAAGAATACACAAGACCGTGTATTCGTTCATTATTAATTATTAACTATACAATATTAATTCAATGTCGCCCCTACGGGAATGAACGAAATTACATAGCACAAACACAAAAACAGAACACCAAAATGAAATTCAGAGCACGAAAATTTGCAAAATTAATCAGCTTTCAAATTTCATAGCATTGTAAGAACCTGAAAAAGTTTATGTTTTTTGCCTCAAAAGTTTGCAATTTGTACAAAAGTCTGATATTATACTTTGTCAATAAAGCGAACTGAAGTGAAATTAAGGCGTTTTGAGTTTTGATAACCTGAAATATGCGCCTGCGTTTCCTGCAAGTATTTTTTGGTTTTCTCAAAACTTCACCTGTTTCGAAAATTGCGATATTGCAAATCAAAATTAAAAATCCGAACGTTCGGATTCTCCTATCCGTTTGTAAGACGGGAGTTTATAGGAAGGGTGGGCAAGATTGCCCATAGGAAAGATAAGAATATTTCGAACTCACAATGAATTCGGATTTAGACTAAGGAGGTAGTTATCATGTCTAAATCACCGGAAACAACACAAACATCAACGTGGAAATCGAAGCTTCGTGCTTTAGGCCCCGGTATTTTGATGGCGTCTGCCGCAGTCGGCGGTTCTCACATAGTTTCTTCAACTCAGGCGGGAGCAATTTACGGCTGGCAAATGGCAATATTGATTATTTTAATCAATATTTTCAAGTATCCGTTCTTTAGATTCGGCTCTCAGTACACAATGGAGAACGGCAAAACCCTCATCGAGGGCTATGCTGAAAAGGGAAAAGGCTGGCTTGTAGTTTTCTTCGTGCTGAATGTTTTCTCGGCTATCGTTAATACCGCAGGCGTAGGCATTCTCTGTGCGGCTATTCTCTTTAACATCGCACCGAACGGCTTCGGACTTTCCATCTCTCAGCTCACAACGATTATCATTGTAATCATCTGGGCTATGCTCTTAATCGGCGGCTACAAATTCCTCGATACCCTCTCGAAGTGGGTTATGACCGCCCTCACAATCGCAACCACTCTCGCTGTTGTCATTGCTCTTTTCAGACACCGTGAGTATGCGCCGGACTTTGAAGCACCAACTCCTTGGCGTCTTGCGGCTCTCCCGTTCATAGTGTCTCTCATGGGCTGGATGCCGTGTCCGATTGAAATTTCAGCTATCAACTCCATGTGGCAGGTCGAGAAGAGAAAGCAAGTAACAACAATGTCCATTAAGGACGCACTGTTTGACTTCAATGTCGGTTACATCGGAACTGCTGTTCTTGCGGTCATCTTCTGTGCTCTCGGTGCACTCATTCAGTTCGGCTCGGGCGAAGAGGTCTTGAGCGCAAGCGCAGCTTACATCGCTCAGTTTGTCAGCATGTACGCATCGGTATTCGGTGAGTGGTCAAGACTTCTCATCACATTTATCGCATTCCTTTGCATTTTCGGTACGGTTCTCACGGTTATCGACGGTTATTCCCGTGCAAACAACGAGGCGCTTCGTCTTCTCCTCGGCAAGAAAGAGGCAGGCAAGAAATCGCTCGCAGTCTGGACAACCGCAACAAGCGTAATCGGATTGATTATCGTTTACCTTTTCTCGGGCAACGTAGCAACCATGCTCAGATTTGCCATGATAGCATCGTTCATCACGACACCGATTTTCGCACTGCTTAACTATAAGCTCGTAAACACAAAGGAACACAAGATTGGCCCTTGGCTCAAGGGACTTTCCATTGTCGGACTTGTTTATCTCTTCGGCTTTGCGATTTTCTTCATCGTCGCTTGGGTAACGGGCAACGTTTGATTAATATTTAAAGTAATAAAATATAGTAACCCCCCGTCCTGTGACTTAATGCCACGGGGCGGGGGTTGTGTTTCATTAATAATGTATAATTAATAATTAATAATGAACGAATACACGGTCTTGTGCATTTTGGGTTTATAGCCGTGAAATTTCAACCATGCCCGTAGGGGCGACTGTTTAATTAATAATTGTTCTCACACCCGTTTGATTTTTGAAAAAAGCGTGGCAAAAACTTTTGTGTTTGCTTGTTTTTTCTCTTTATGCTTTTTACTTCTCTCATTTATTGACTTTATTCTCCATTTGTTACATAATGTATCCATCACCTATTGGGAGGTTTTGTATGAAAATTTCTGTCAGCAGCTACAGCTTTTTCTCTGCAATCAAAAACGGCACTATCACCCCGTTCGATTCAATTTCTAAAGCTAAGGCTCTCGGCTTTGACGCCATAGAATTTGTCGATTTCATTAATTTCTCTGAGGACGACCGTGCTAATTGGAAGAATACAGCCAAGGCTCTTAAAGCCGAATGCGACCGTGTCGGCATAGAGATTTCTTCTCTCACTGTCGGTGCGGACCTTCTCCAACACCCTGACGAGGACACAGAAAAACTCAAGGAATTTCTCGATGTTGCCGAGATTCTCGGCGTTAAGTACATGCGACACGATGCGACTGTCGGTTTTCCGAGGGATTCGGATGCTTACACAAGCTTTGACAGCGTTGTCGATGAACTTGCCGCACGCTTTCGGGTTATCACCGAGCTTGCCGCTCAAAAGGGCATTCGCACAATGACCGAGAACCACGGCTATTTCTCTCAGGACTCCGAGAGAGTTGAAAAGCTTTACACCAAGATAAATCACAAGAATTTCGGTTTGCTTTGCGACATCGGCAACTTTATGTGTGCCGACGAAGACCCCGCTCTTGCCGTGGCAAGGGTTGCTCCTTATGCGATTTATGTTCACTGCAAAGATTTCATCCTAAAGCCCTACTACTCCGAAGACCCGGGCGAGGGCTCGTTCAAGACGAGGTCCGGCAATTATCTTATCGGAACGATAATCGGTCACGGTAATGTTCCCGTTAAGCAGTGCCTTTCGATTTTGAAGTCTTGCGGATATGACGGCTACATCGCCGTAGAATTCGAGGGCATGGAAAATTCATTTGACGGTGTTCGCATAGGTGCGGACAACATCAGAAAGTATTGGTCACAGATTTAATCTTTGACTTTTATATGCTTATATAAAGAAAGGAAGTTTTTAAAATGTCAGTATTAGATAAATTTTTGGACTGCGTAAGTTTCGACACAAAGTCGGACGAAACATCAAGCACTATTCCATCCACTCCCGGTCAGAAGGTTCTCGGTGCTCACCTTGTCGAGGTGCTCAAGGAAATCGGCGTTGAAGACGCTTTTATGAGCGAATACGGCTATGTTTACGGCACTATTCCGGGCAATGTCAAGAAAGCTAAGACAGTCGGCTTTGTCGCTCACATGGACACTGCAACAGAGATTAGCGGCAAGGACGTCAAGCCGAGAATCATCGAAAGCTATGACGGCGGCGACATCGTCCTCAACGAGGAGCTTGGTATCGTGACTGAGGTTTCGGCTTTCCCGAATCTTAAGAATTACATAGGCAAGAAGCTTGTTGTAACAGACGGAACAACGCTACTTGGCGGTGACGACAAGGCAGGTATCGCAATCATTCTCGAGGCTGCCGAGGAAATCATCAAGGGAAATCTCCCTCACGGAGACGTCAAAATCTGCTTCACTCCCGACGAGGAAATCGGCAGAGGCCCCGATAAATTTGATGTCAAGGGCTTTGGCGCTGACTTTGCTTACACCGTTGACGGCGGCGCACTTGGCGGAGTAGAATACGAGAACTTCAACGCCGCATCGGCACTTGTCGAGTTCACGGGAAGAAGCGTTCACCCCGGCTCATCCAAGAACAAGATGATTAACGCCGCACTTCTCGCAGTCGAATTTGCTGGAATGATGAACCCATACGAAACACCGTCCCACACCGAGGGCTACGAGGGATTTAACCACCTCGGCCACATCAGCGGCGATGTCGAGCACGCAAAGCTTGCTTACATCATCCGTGACCACGACAGAGAGAAGCTTAACGGGAAAAAGGCAGACTTCGAGAGAATTGCCGCTTATATGAACGACAAGTACGAAACAAAGCCTGTCAAGCTCACAATCACAGATTCTTATGCAAATATGCGTGAGAAGATTTACCCCGACAATATGTTCATCATCGACCTCGTATGCGAGGCTATGAAGAAGAACGGCGTCGAGCCTAATATCACTCCGATTCGAGGCGGCACGGACGGCGCAACTCTCTCGTTCATGGGACTTCCGTGCCCGAACCTCTGCACGGGTGACGAGAACGCTCACGGAAGACACGAGTTCGTCTGCGTGGACAGCATGGAGAAAATCGTCGAGATTGTCAAGACCGTAATTAACGATGTCGAATAAATTAAGATTTGCGACAATCGGCACAAGCCACATAGCCGAATTATATGTTAAAGGTGCGCTCGATACGGAAAAATGGGAATTGTCCGCCGTTTATTCGAGAAAATACGAAACGGGCAAAGCCTTTGCAGATAAATTCGGCTGTGAAAAGGTTTTCACAAGCCTTGAGGAAATGGCAAAATCAGATGAAATAAATGCCGTATATATCGCAAGTCCGAACAAGTTTCACTTTGAGCAAAGCAAGCTTTTTCTCGAAAACGGCAAGCATGTCATATGCGAAAAGCCGCTGTGCTCTCACCTTGAAGACGCCAAAATTCTCTTTGAAATCGCCGAGAAAAATAAACTTATTCTGACGGAAGCCATGCTTTATATGCATGTTACCGCAAGGGACATTTTAAAGCACGGGCTCGAAGAATGCGGAAATGTGAGAAATGTATTTCTTAATTTCTCGAGAAAATCAAAACAGCTGAACCGATTGCTCCAAGGAGAATTGCCGAATATTTTTAATCCGAAAATGGAAGCAGGCGGACTTATGGATTTGGGAGTTTACTGCATATATCCCGCAGTCGACCTGTTCGGTAAACCCGAAAAAGCCGATATAAGCGCATATAAGCTTGAAACGGGCGCAGACGGATGCGGCTCGGTGATATTCCATTACCCCGATAAGTGCGTGACGCTTTCCTACTCCAAGATAAGCGACAGCTTTCTTCCGAGTGAATTTCAGGGCGAGGAGAAAACAGTCACACTCGGCTCGGTCGGACTTTTGTCCGATATAAAGCTTGTTTCTCATGACGGAAAAAGCGAAACGCTTTACGGGGAAGAAGAGAAGTATAAGCTTATGGGATACGAAGCCGAAGATTTTTACGACTTCATAGACGGAAAGAATACCGAATTCTATCACTATTGCCGAGAAATGAGCCTGACGGTAAGCGAAATTCTCGAGAGGCTGAGAAAGAAAGCGGATATAGAATTTCCGAGCGACGCACGAAGATAAAAGATAGAAGAGCAAAGGCAAAAACACAAAAGTTTTTGCCACGCTTTTTTCAAAAAGCGTGCGGGTGTGGGCGGAGCCCACAAGAGAAAAGCGAAGCACAAAGAGAAATAACAAAAAACAGAGCGAAGCGATAACAAAAAGAAGATAGGCTTGTCGGCTTAACCAAAAATGCGAAGCATTTTTAGGGCGGAAGCCCGTAGTTAAGCTGACAAGCCGACCTGTTCGCACTAAGTTAAATTTAGAACGATAAGGAACAAGTGTAACAAAGCAAAAAGACAGGCTCGGAAAATACGTCAAGAATGCGAAGCGTTCGCAGACGGGCATTTTATTTTGCGGATTGTTTGCACAAAGATAAATTCAGAACAGAAAAGACAGTAAAAAAATTCAGCCTTAAACCGCCTTGGTGCAAGGGCATAATAAAGCAAAAACATACTTTGAAAAAAATTCAAAAAAAGCTTGACATTTCACTCATGAATGAGTATAATAAACAAGTCGATTAGAGATGCAGAGGTATTCTAATGGTAAGGAGCCACATTGGAAATGTGGTGTGCAGCAATGCATTGTGCGTTCGAGTCGCATCCTCTGCGCCAGAAAAGAGATGAGCAATAGCTTGTCTCTTTTTTTCTTTTTGTGAAAGTTAAAGTGTTTGAAAACGGCTGTCCTGTCTTTTAGGTAGGAACAGCCGTTTTTGCATTTAATTTACATAGATTTTTTGACAGCTTTATTTGATTGTGCTAAAATAATCAATAATTAGTCGAAGCTAACTATTATGATGATGTTGCAAAATAAAGGATAAGAGGCGAATTAAGTATGAGTTTTTATAAAACAAGCAATCCCAAAGACTATGGTCTTTATTTTTATAAAAAAATCGGACTTAACTGCACATTCGAGAAGAACGATGAGCAGATATGGAGCAATCCCGATGTAGGAACTATCCATATATTCGGCTCACTTGACAGGATACAGTGCGGTACGGGGGATTATACCATTCCGCTCAATTTGATTTCCGAGTTTGATTACGAATCGGCTTTCCTGCACTTCGGAATTATCTACGAGGGAATAACCTATTCGCTCAAGGATAAAAAGCTGTTGCCGATTTCTCATCCGTCAGCCTTTCTTGCCATGGAGGAGTCCCAAGGGGGCATAAATTGCTGGAAAAAGGGTCAGCGATTCAGGGGAGTGGAAATTTCCGTCAGAAAACAGTATCTGAAAGACTTCATTCTTCCGTTTCTCGGATGTCAAAAGGATGCGCTTGACTTCATCAAGCCTAATGTCCGCTACCATAATCTCTCGCAGGAGCTTCGGGATATTCTCTCGAAAACAGAACAGCTTTTAAATCAAAGAGCAATGACGGCTGAAATGTGCCGTGCGCTTTGCGCCGAGTTTGTGGCTGTTCTTTTAAGCCGAAAAGAGGCGTGCTTCTCGGAGCTTCACTCAGACGGAGGTGCTCACTTTATCCATGTCGGCAAGCGAAAAATCAAGATGACCGATTCGGATATAGAGAAAATAAGAAAAGCCCACGACCAAATTGAAAATGACGCAGGCTCTTTTGTTACGATTTATGAGTTAAGTCAAACTTTTGATATAAGCGAGCAGAAGCTTAAGGCGGGATTCAATGAAATGTATCAGCAGACAATTTGGAATTTTGCCAATAATCTTCGTATGAATCAGGCGGCAAGAATGCTCTCGGACACCGACAAAAACATAAACGAGATTGCGTCTAAAGTAGGATACTTAAGCACGGCGGCTTTCACGAATATGTTTAAAAGCTGGTGCGGTTTGACTCCGGGACAGTTTCGCTCTCAGGTCTTGACCGAGGTATGATATCTTCCCTTTGGGAGAATCATCGGTGAATTTGAAACGGGGTCGTTTATTACATCGCACTCAAGTCCGTAAACATCCTTTATAAGCTTCGGCGTGATTATCTCTTTAGGAGTGCCCTCAGCCACAAGTCTGCCGTTTTTCATGGCAAAGAGACAGTCGGCGTACCTTGCGGATAAATTAATATCGTGAAGTACCATGACGATAGTCGTTTTTCTCTTTCGGTTGAGGTCGGTGAGCATGTCGAGTATCTCAATCTGATAGGCAATGTCGAGGAAGGTTGTGGGCTCGTCAAGAAGAAGAATATCCGTCTGCTGTGAGAGAGCCAAGGCAATCCAAACTCTTTGGCGCTGACCGCCCGAGAGCTCGTCCACCGCTCTGTCTGCAAGCTCGGTTATTCCCATGATTGACATTGCTTCTTCTATCGCCGCATAGTCCTCTTTTGTCATGCTTTTGAGAAACTGACGATAGGGGAAACGTCCTCTTGAAACCAAATCGAGAACACGGATTCCCTCGGGAGCTACGGAAGACTGAGGCAGAAGCCCCAAGGTTTTTGCAAGCTGTTTTGACGGGATTTCGGCTATGCTTTTTCCGTCCAGTACAATTTGACCGCTTTGCGGGGCAAGAAGCCGTGCAAAGGTTTTCAGCAGTGTTGACTTTCCGCATCCGTTTGCGCCAAGTATAACACTGATTTTGTTTTTAGGGACAGTCACGCTGACATCGGAGACAATCGTCTTGTGATTGTAGCCCGAGTCAATGTGTTCTGCCTTTAAAATAGAATCATTCATTTCGTTTCTTTCCTGTTTGGTAAAAAGTTAAGCTAAAACGGCTCATTCTTCGGTCTTGTTAATGCGAATCAACAGTAGGATGAGGTAGGGTGCACCGAGAATTCCCGTGATGACTCCGACGGGGTATCTTGTCGGGAATGCGTATTGTCCTATCATATCGGAAGCCATTACAAGCACACATCCCGCGAGCGCCGAGGTTAAAAGATTGCTTTTTCCGCCACCCGATATTCTCGTGGCAATCGGCCCTGCGAGAAATGCCACGGAGGCAATGGGGCCCGTCACGCTTGTTGCGAATGCTATTAAAAGAAGTGCGCACAAAATAAGCGAAAGTCTGACGGCAGTTATTCTGAGTCCCAACATTTTTGCGTGAGTTTCGCCGAGCTCCAAAATTTCCAAATGCTTATTTAAAAGGAAAATCGCAAGGGAAGCAAGGCTGACAACGACACAAAGCCTTGGAATTTCGTCCATCGAAGCTGAGTTAAGACTTCCGCTTAGCCACCTTAAGGCGCTTGCAACGTCATATTCGGAGGCTTTGAGTAACATCCACGAAATCAAAGCATTTAAAAAAGCCTGCATTCCTATGCCTGTCAGAATGAGTTTTCCGTTTGAAAATCCGTCCGAGTGGGCAAGAAAATAAATTGCCGCCGAGACAATAAGTCCCGAGAGCACCGCAAGCAGAGATACGATACTGCCGCTTAGTTTAAGTATAAGAATGGCAAAAACAGCCGCAACGCTTGCTCCCGAGGTTACGCCGATAATATCGGGGCTTGCAAGGGGATTTCCCAGTAATTTCTGAAAGGTGTTGCCGGCTAAGCCGAACGCCAAGCCGCAAAAGACAGCCGCAAGCATTCTTGGCAGTCTCAGGGTTTTGATTGTGAATGCCGCACCTTTTGTTTCGTCACTTCTCAAAATTTCGAGGATTGTTTTCGGAGAATAAACGGTGTTGCCGTAAATCATCATAAATGCGGCAAGGGCGATTACGATAAAAAGAAGAACGAGAACCGTCAAAATGTATCTTTTGGTTCTTTTGTATTTTCCAAGCCAAAGCGTTTTATTGTTCGTCATATTATTCATCGTGTTTTTCATCATAACGAGCGCACCTTTACCTTTCTTATAATAAAGATAAATACAGGCCCGCCGATTAAAGCCGTGATGATTCCCGATTCGAGCTCGCCGGGTCTTCCGAGTATTCTTCCCAGAACATCGGAGACAAGAAGTACGCACGCTCCGCAAACTGCCGAGAGCGGCATAATTTTCTTTAAATCAGGCCCAACAATCGCACGGATGAGGTGGGGGACCATAAGTCCTATGAAGCTTATCGGCCCGGCAAGTGCGGTGACGGACGCACAGAGAAGAACGCCCGAAAGAGCCGCCAAGGCTCTGACAAGAGTTACATTTACACCCAAACCCGTAGCGACATCGTCGCCGAGTGCCAAGGTATTCAGTGACGGCACGAGGAAGAATGCGAGCAAAAAGCCGACTGCAAGGTAGGGGCTCATTAATTTGATATCGTCCCAGGATGCGCCGCCTATGCTTCCTACCTGCCAAAAACGAAACTCATCCATAACAGAGGTGTTCGGCAGCATTATCGTGTTGACAAGCGACTGCAGTGCCGTGGAGGCGGCGGCTCCTGCCAAGGCAAGGCGAATGGGGGTTGCTCCGCCGTTTCCGACTGAGGCAAGACCGTAGACGAGCACCGCCGTCAAAGCCGCTCCGATGAACGCAAGCCAAATGTAGCTGTTGCCGCTTTTGATATGAAGAAATGCGATACCGCTGACGACAAAGAGAGAAGCGCCCGTGTTTACTCCGAGTATGCTGGGGTCTGCTATCGGATTTCTCGTGATTGACTGCATGAGAAGTCCCGAAATTCCGAGTGCCGCCCCTGCAAGCACACCGAAAACGGTTCTAGGAACTCTCGCAAGAACTATATTTACATCAACTTCGGGTGCGGTGCTTGGAATAAATGCACCCAAAATGCTCCGAAAGCCTACGGATTTAACTCCGCAGGCAATCGACAAAAATACACAAATCAAAAGTATAACCGCCATAAGACAGTATACGATAAGCGTTTTTTTCTTACTCATTGATTTTACCGCAAGCCTCTGACAATACATCGAGATACTCGTCTATTGTTGCAGGGATTGAAAGAATGCTCGGTGTTGTTGAAGCGGCAAGTTTTGATGTGCTGTCAAGAAGAACAACCGCACCGTTCTTGATTGCAGGAATCTGACTCATAAGCTCGTCCTTCTGCAAAGCCTCAAGAAGTGCCTCGTCACCGTAGACTACCATAAGGTCAATGTCTGAAAGCTGTTCGACGTTCTCACGGCTGAGTGTGACGGAGAACTCGGAGCCGTCGCCTGCAAGCTCCTTAATGCTGTCGGGAAGCTCAAAGCCCAAATCCTGTAAATAAGAAGCTCTCGGGTCTGCGGGGAGATATGCGTAGAATGTGCTGAAATCGTCTGCGCTAATCCAGAAGAAGCCTGCCTTTACGCCTGAGAACTCGGGGTGCTCGCTGACCTTTTCTGCGATGAGCTCCTCTGTCTCTTTTACGAGTGCTTCGCCCTCGCTTTTCATGCCCATACCTGTTGCATTGCGGACTGTCTGCTCTTTCCAAGTTGTCTTCCAAGCTGTCTCCTCAAACGGAACAACGGGTGCGATAGCGGAGAGCTTCTCGTACTCCTCCTCTGTCATGCCTGAGTAAGCGGCAAGGATGACATCGGGAGCGGCGTCGCTGATTGCCTCGTAGTCGAATCCGTCGGTGTCGTCAAAGACATTCGGGTTCTCTTCGCCAAGTGATGCGAATGCTTCGTCTGTCCACTCGTGTAATTTGTGGTCGGTAACATAACCGTAGTTAGCGGCAGAACATCCGACAGGAACTACGCCGAGTGCGAGGACGGTGTCCTGATTTCCCCAGCCAAGCGTGACAATACGCTCGGGCTTTGACTCGATTACGGTTTCGCCGTATGCGTGAGTTATCGTGATGGGGTATTCTGTTTCGTCAGAAGAAGTTTCTTCGCTCTGAACTGTGCTCTCCGATGAATCGGCAGAAGTCTCAGCCGTGCTTGAAGCGGTGGAGTCGCCCGAGCATCCTGCAAGGGAAAGTGCCATAACGGACAAACCGAGAACAAGTGATATTATTCTTTTAATCATTATTTTGTCTCTCCTTATGTGATTGTAATAATATGTATTAGTTTAGACTAACCGAAGTGAAATATAACATACTCACTCTTGACTGTCAATTATCGCACCGAAAAGGATAAAAATTTGCACCCAATTCAGAAATAATAAATTCAAACGAATATAAAATAATCCGCATCGGCGGCGAAATTGTCCGATAGGATTGATTTTTCTTGACGGAAAATAAAAAAATCAAAAAATATTTTCTGGAAATTTTCCCTTTAGAGGGAAATATCGGCTCCAAACGGGGTATGGGTGAAAG
>CAVDQG010000060.1:0-11609 GCA_963611165.1 Bacteroides uniformis | reverse complement strand
GATTCAAGTTCATCCACAGCCTTTTCAAGCTCATCGTTAACTACAACGTAGTCATAATCCTTAGCATGAGGAATTTCAACCAATGCGGTATTCAAACGATTTTTGATAACCTCATCTGTCTCCGTGCCACGATTTCTTAATCTCTTTTCGAGAACTTCCATAGAAGGCGGCGTGATAAAAACAGACACACAATCAGGAATTTTTTTCTTTATTTGTGCTCCGCCCTGTACTTCTATTTCAAGAACAATATCAAAGCCGTCTTTAACCGCTTTTTCTATCGGTTCTTTTGGAGTTCCGTAATAATTACCGCAGTACTCGGCATGCTCAAGCATTTTTCCTGACGCAATAAGCTCTTCAAAATGGTTTCTATCAATAAAATAATAGTTTTCTCCGTCAATCTCTCCCGGACGCGGATTTCTTGTTGTAGCAGAAACGCTGAATTTGATGTTAGAGTTTCGCTTAAACAATTCCTTAAGTATAGTACCTTTTCCGCCGCCGGAAGGAGCTGATACTACAATAACAAGACCTTCATTCATTTATGTCACCTTCACTATCACCGTTTATACGATTGGCAATTATATCAGTTGTTAACGCCGACATCACCACATGGTTGCTGTCAGTTATTATAACAGATTTAGTCTTTCTGCCTTGAGAAGCATCAATTGCTTTACCCGTTTCCTTTGCTTCCTGAACAATTCTCTTCACGGGCGCCGAATCAGGGCTGACAACCGCAACTATCTTGCCGCTTGATATCATATTGCCGAACCCGATGTTGATTAGACTCACTTTATCACCTTACTCTATGTTCTGAACTTGCTCACGAATTTTCTCGATTTCAGCCTTGATATCAACTACCATATAAGCTATATCGGAATCGGAGCATTTTGAACCGATAGTATTCGTTTCACGGTTCATTTCCTGAACCAAGAAGTCCATCTTTCTACCGATAGGATCTTTGCTGTCGGCAAATTGCTTCAACTGGGAAATATGGCTTCTTAATCTTACAGTTTCTTCATCGACAGCAATTTTGTCGGCAAAAATAGCAGTTTCGGTCAAGATTCTTGTATCATCGATATTTCTGTCCTCAAGAAGCTCTCTTAGCTTTGTTTCGAGCTTTTCTCTGTATTCTTTAACTGTTTCAGGAGAACGAACCTCAATTTTCCCAACAATTCCGAGAATTGTTTCTGCACGGCTGACAATATCGTCGTAAAGCTTAGAGCCTTCACGCTCTCTCATTTCTATGAAATTGGAAAGAGCTTTTTCAGCAACCGTTTTTACATCATTCCATACTCTCTCCTCGTCCTCGGGAGCTTTATGAATGGAAAAAATATCAGTGAACTTTGTGAGGCTGTCTGCCGTTACATCGCCTTCAAGTGAATATTTCTCATTTAATTCTCTTAAAGCATTAATGTAACCTGCCGCAAGAGAGTGATTAACAGTGACCTCAACATCATCTACATCAATATTCTCAATGTGAACATATGCGTCAACTTTTCCTCTGGATACACTTGACTGGATGAAAGATTTTAATTTTTCTTCCAAAAAAGCATATCCTCGGGTAATTCTTGTGCTAAATTCAAAATATTTATGATTAACCGATTTTATTTCTACAATTATATGTCTGCCGTCAACGATCTCGTCAGCTCTGCCGAAACCCGTCATACTTTTGAGCATTATATCCGTCCTTTCTTTAATACGACCTTATTTAAATCGGAGCACATTTGCTAAATTAAAAGCTAGTGTGCGGACATCTGCATTTACACTTTATTATAATCTATTTCATATGGATATAGCAAGAAAAGGTTACAAATTTGTAACCTTTTCTGACCTGCAAACAGAATTTATCTCTTTTTGTATTTCTTAACACTGCGCTTAGCTATTTTCTTATCATTTGCGTTGTTTGGATTTTTAGCTTCGCTTTTTCTCTTGACTTTTGTCGCATAATTTTTCAGTGCAAGAATCTCTTCCTTTGTAAGCTCGCGATATTCCCCTAATGGAAGCATACCAAGCTTGACGGGACCGATAGCATTTCTTTTCAGTCTGATAACTTCCAAGCCAAAGTGCTCGCACATCTTTCGAATCTGACGGTTTCTGCCCTCGTTCAAAACTATTTCAAGGACGGTTCTTTCGGGCTCGACAGTAAGAACTCTTACGGTACACGGTGCGGTTTTAACGCCGTCAATCACCATTCCCACCGACATTTTAACAAGCATATCTTCAGTCGGATTTGGTCTTACAGTTACTCTGTAAAGCTTAGGAATATGTCCCGACGGATGAGAAATCAGATTGGAAAATTCTCCATCGTTGGTCATTATAAGCAAACCCTCTGATTCTCTGTCAAGTCTTCCTACAGGATAGACTCTTTCAGGAATATCAGCAACTAAATCGGCAACACATTTTCTGCCTTTCTCATCACTCATGGTGGTGACATAGCCTCTTGGCTTATTAATCATTAAATACCACTTTTTATCGCTCACAGCAAGACGCTCGCCGTCAACACGGACAAGATCTGTTTTTCTGTCAATCTTATCACCGATAGAAGCTTTTCTTCCGTTTACGGTCACTCGGCCCGAAAGAATCATCTCCTCGGCTTTTCTTCTTGATGCAAGTCCGCATTCAGCGATATATTTTTGTAATCTACAATCTTTTGCCATATTTTAACCTTCCGATACTACAGCCTCGGTTGTCGGCTCTGACAGCTCGACATCCGATTCTGCTTTGTCTTTTTTGAAAAGTGATGTAATTTTGTCAATAACATCCGGTGCCGTCTGAATAGCTCTGTCAACGGAGCTTATAAACGGCTCAACCTGAATAACCCTTACGTTACCGTTAGAAACAGAAAGGAATGCAATAGGTGTAATCGTAACTCCTGCTCCTGAACCGCCGCCAAAAAGGCCGGGTGTTTTGGACGGAAGATCAGATCCACCCGCCGCAAATCCGTAGTTTACTCTAGAAATCGGTATAATAACCGTTCCGTCGGGAGTTATAATCTGATCTCCAATTACAGTATTAACATCCACAACGCTCTTTATTTTTTCAACTGTTGTTTCAAGCAGACTGTTTACTTTCTCGCTCATTTTTATTTCCTTTCTTCACGGTTTTTAATACCTTAATAATGCGTGGAAGTGCTCCAAAAATCATTTTTATCACAATAGCCAACGCAAATAAAGATGTAATCCTTAGAGATGCATAAGCCTTTACAATGGCATCCTCCGCATCATAGTCAACATCTACGGTAACTTTTCCCTTTTTACACCTAAAAAAACTATATATTGCCGAAACAGCGGGATAGACAGCGGCGCAAAGCTTTCCGTATCCGTATGCGGCATCAGCGGCATTATCATCAGTGCTACAGATATAGATGTCCGCATCTGTCAATTTAATTCGGTGAACTAACCTGTTTCCTCCCAACAAAACAATCTTAAGAATCACATAAATCAAATTTAAAAAGCCTTTTAACCCTGTTTGTCTGATTATTTTCTTCAACTTGCTTAATGTGCCTTCGCCATTTTCCTCGTTTTTCTCATCTTCTTTAGGCTCTTCTTCAGAGGTTTCAGCCTCATCTTCCTGCTGAGATTCTGCCTTAGGATAAGAGAACACAGGAATCAGAGAGTAGTAAACCTTGAAGGCTAATTCTTCTTCAAAGTTTATCTTCACTCTTAAAGGCTGTAACAAGAAAAAAGCCAAAACACATAGAATAATTATTAATACAATCATTTATCTGTATTCTGCGAGTCGGCTTTCGGAATTTCAGGAAGTTCTTCGATAGACGATATGCCAAAGCATCTCAGAAAATTCTCTGTTGTTCCATAAAGAAGCGGTCTTCCGGGCAATTCCAAGCGACCTCTTTCCTCAACCAATTCCTTTTGAATCAAATTTGCAAGTACTCCGGAGCAATCCACCCCTCTTACCTGTTCGATATATGCTTTTGTCACGGGTTCATTATAAGCTACAAGCGCCAGAACCTCCATTGCAGCATTTGAGAGCGGTGCACTTTTATTAATTTCAAGAACCTTGCGAACAGTTTCCACATATTCGGATTTAGAAACAAACTGCACCGAGTCCTTAAATCTCATAAGCCGTATGCCGGAAGTTTTTTTATCAAATTTATTTTGAATCGCATCAATTACTTCATCAAGCTTTTCAGGTGATATTTCAAGCACCATCGACAGCTTATCAAGAGGTACAGGATCTCCTGCGGCAAATATAACAGCTTCTACCGAAGCTTGAAGATTATTCATTTATGTCTTCTCCGTTATATATTCTAACATAGGTTTCGTTGTTCTTTTCGTGAACCTTGACTCTTTTATGCTTTACAAGTTCAAGTAACGCTAAAAAAGCGGCAATTCTCTCAGAATGATCTTTTTTCTGAAAAATCAAAGAATTTAATTTTATCGGTATTTTATTCCATAAATTTCGAAGAATATAGATAATTTGCGAATTTACACTGACAAAATTTCTCGTCACAATTCTATCTAATTTTTCACGATTTAAAACAAAAGGCTTTTTGCTTTTGCCAAATGCATTCATGTAAGCGTTATAAAGAACAGTCGGTTCATGATGAAGCTTATATCGATAATCAGCCTCAATTGCCTCTTCCTTTCGGGAAATAGAATCAAAACTCATCATCTCCGATAATTTTGCGGCAACGGCTTTGCATTGCTGATATTCAATAAGCTGGCCTGTTAACTCTCTCTTGAGTTCTTCGGCTTCTTCTTTTTTCGGTAACAACGAAACCGATTTTATATGAACAAGTCTCGATGCCATTTCAAGGAACTCGCTGGCAATATCCATATCTTTGCTTTGCATAAGTTCAATCTGTTCCATATATTGATCAAGCAATTCAGATATGGGAATATCATATATATTTAACTTATTTTTTTATATCATAGTAAGCAAAAGGTCTAAAGGGCCTTCAAACACATCAATTTTATAAGAAAGTTGTTCCAAACTATCACCTTATATTAATCCGAAAAGAACATACGGCCGTTCTGCAAGCCAAAGCACAGCATTGCAAAGATAGTTCTCTGCTACACTAAGCGGTGTATTAAGTGAACCCGAAAGCAAAATAACAAAGAAAATCATAACTATTATGTTCTGATATCTATAATAGGTATACATTGCTTTATCACTTAAAAAAGCAGCCACTATTCTTGAACCGTCAAGCGGCGGGATAGGTATAAAATTAAAAACCGCCAATGATACATTAACCGTTATGTATGAGCTCAGAAAATAATAGAAGAAATATGTTATGACATTCGCATGATTTGAGAGCACAAAAATAACATAAGGAACAAAAATAATCGCACCAATCAAAGCGGCTAACAAATTAGCTACAGGGCCTGCCAATGCAACCAAAGCCATATCTCTTTTGGGGTTTTTGAAGTTTCTTGGATTAACTTGCACAGGCTTTGCCCATCCGATGCCAAAAAGCAATAGCCACAAGGCACCCATAGGATCTAAGCTGGCAAGAGGATTTAAAGTTAACCTTCTGTCCCACTTCGGCGTGTTATCTCCAAGCTTAACCGCAATTAAGCCGTGTGCACATTCGTGAAGCGGCAGAATAACAATCGCAACAAAAAGCACTGAGATTATCTGAGCGACAATGGCAGTCAAATCAACATGACCACCCGAAAGCATAGTTCTGATTGCACTGAAGAGCATCACATATCTCCTTAATTTGAATTATAGATAAGCAAAAAATGTCTTATAGAAAAATAATGTCTTATTATCACACGCTAATATTAAACAGGTATGAACAAACAATACGAGACATTTATTTTGTATCGTACCCAAAAAGTATAATACAAAATTAAAAAAAACTCAATTACTTTCAAAAAATATCTTGCAATTTAATAAATAATCTGTTAAAATATCAACTGTTGTAAATTAGAGAGTTACCTTTAAGGAGGTGCAGCACTATGGCAAAATGCGAATTTTGCGGCAAGGACGTATCTTTCGGTATCAAGGTTTCCCATTCACACAGACGTTCTAACAGAACTTGGAAGCCAAATATCAGACGTGTTAAGGCAGTTGTAAACGGTACACCAAAGCATGTTTACGCCTGCACCCGTTGCTTACGTTCAGGTAAAGTTACTCGCGCAATCTGATTGCAGAAAATTACAGGAGCCTTTTAAAGGCTCCTTTTTTCTATCCAAATGGTCTGTTTTTTGTATAAACGCTGATATTGTCAGCGTTTATTTTTTTGTTTGCGAAACCATTAATAATTTCGCTTGCCAAAACAACAGCATCATCAAAAAGCTCAAAAAAATCAGAAGAGTTACCGGAGCTTCCCCACTCGGCTTTACTCGTATTAGCAAAATCCTGTTCCATATCTTCAAGTATAGGTCTTATATGACAAGAAATTGTATGAGCTTTACCCGTCTCGATTTTAGAAACCAACTGTTTCTTTATACCGGTTCTGTCATTCAGCAGAGCGAAAACTTTCTTTGTGTCCTCAAAAGCTTCAACCATTTGATTCTCAGAAACCTTAACATTCAAAACTTCATCTAAAACATGTTGCCACAATCTTCCGATTTGGTTTAACGAAGCTATATCACAAACAACTAATGACTTAAGGCTCGTTTTTCCAGGCAATTCGCCTGTTTCACTTCTCAGCATGATGGTATCCAATGCGGATTCTATCTCATTATGCAAGGTGTTCAAGTTCTCTTTTGGATTAGTTTCGAGCAACATCTCAGATTTAGCGTTTATGTATGGATGCGCAATGGAATCAATGATATAGTGACACAAAAAACCATAGAAATATGAATATAGCGTCTCGGTTTGGTGTTCCTTACAATAATTATACATTGAAATAAGGACAGCATTTGCATCAGCTTCATGAACCGCATTGCCCAATTTTTCTAAGCTTTCCCCTTTCATCCAAGGTAAATATCTGTGACAAAAAAGGAAATCGGGGCCTTGTGCTCCAAGATAATAAGCTTTTTTGTTTGGAATCCTGACATCTAAATTCTTCAAAACCTTGTCAGCATGAAGATAATGTACAATTGCTGCGGGCATAATTAACTCCTTTTCTCCGAAACGCACAGATTCGGAAAAGATTTTTTCATATCGTCCGGAAAATCAACGCTAATAAGCTTCTCATATCCTATAACAGAATTTTTTACCAATACCGTTTTACAGTGCAACGCTTGCCTTGCAATAATCTTCATCGAACCGCCATAAAGGTCGTCTCCGCAAAGCGGATGACCCAAATAACTCATATGCACACGTATTTGATGTGTTCTACCTGTAAAGAGTTTGAACTTTACAAGGCTAAAATCATCAGTTCTCTTTGCAGTGTCAAATGCAGTAATTGCAATTTCGCCGCATTGCCCCGCTACACGTTTAATCCTGCTGTTCTCTTCCAACTGAATTCTATTTGACACAACACCGCAGTCACTTACTTCACCTTCACAAACAGCGTAGTAAGCCTTCTCTATTTCGGTTGAATTCATGATAAGGGGATCTTTTGCGATAACAATTACTCCCGTTGTATCCTTATCGAGACGATAAAATGGCCTAAAAACTAAGTTTTTTCCTAATTTGGAATAGTATCCGCATACGCTTGACAAGAGGTTTTCCTTTACATCACCGCACTTGTATACTGTCATATTCGCCGGTTTATTCACATATAAATAATACTCATCCTCGAATATGACATCAGGTTCGATTTCAGAAAAATCATAGCTTTTTTCTTCGTCTGTAAAGTTGATGGAAAGCATATCGCCTTTACACAGCTTGTCGACAACAATCGCATGGTGGGAATTCAAAAGAATACCGTCATCCATTGCCTTAAGCTTTTTGATTTTCCTGGAAGAAATTTGAAGCACTTTGCGAAGGTAATCTTTAATTAAAAAGCCGTCATATTCAGCTGTAATTTTAGATTCTATAGTGCTCATTTATTTCTCGTCGCTAAACTTAAAGCAAAAGATTTCAGTTCCGAAGTCTTATCATTGTCAAATATTTCAAGTGCAGCTACAGCACTGTTTGTGAATGACTCAACCAATTCCTGCGCTTTTTCGAGACCGTACAATGTAACATAGTTTTTTCTGTTGTTAGCATTGTCGACACCAACATTTTTTCCCATTACATCTGCATCACCGATAACATCAAGAATGTCGTCTCGAATCTGGAAAGCAAGACCTACTCCCATAGAGAAGTTTTCTGCTGCTTCTATTTGTTCAGAGCTTCCGCCGGCGGCAATTACACCCATAACAGAAGCAGCCATTATCAAGCAAACGGTTTTACCGATAACCATATCATCCAATTCTTCCAAAGTGATATCATGACCCTCGGAAGCCAAGTCAATGCATTGACCGCCGATCATTCCGTCTGCACCTGAACGTTTTGCCAAATAAGCTGCACAATTGAGCGCTTTTTCTGCACCGAGAGCATCGACACTGTTTTGACTCAAAAGCAATTCAAAAGCTCTTGTTAATAGTCCGTCTCCGGCAAGCAGAGCTACATCTTCTCCGTAAACCTTATGATTAGACGGTCTGCCTCTTCTCATGTCATCATTATCCATACACGGAAGATCATCATGAATGAGCGAATAAGTGTGAATCATTTCTACTGCGGCGGCCGGAAACACATAACCGTCATCGGTTCCGCCACAAGCTTTATAAAATAGTTCTGTCAATAAAGGACGAACTCTCTTTCCGGCGCCAAAAACGCTGTATGACATAGCGTCATATATATTTTGAGCATACTGTGAACCGCTGTTTTTTAGTGCTGTTTTTAATAAATCTTCAATAATCTCACTCATTTTCTGATTCTCCGTTGGGTAGTGGCACAATTTTTATTTTCTGCTCGGCTTCTTCAAGCATCTTATAACAAGATGCGGTAAGCTTAGCACCTTCTTCGTAAAGTTTGACAGCTTCGTCAAGTGAACCGGTGCCGTCTTCTAATAGTGACACAATTTCTTTAATTCGTTCTATTGATTTCTCAAAGTTTAATTTTTTTGCAGGCATATTATTCCTCATTTAAGGAGATACTTGTCACCTTAGCAACAATATTTCCGTCGTTCATCTTAATATCAATATCGTCATTAACAGCAAGTTTTTTGGCACTTGTGATAAATTCATCTTCTTTGGTTACGATACTGTAACCTCTCAAAAGAGTATTAAGCGGATTGAGTGCATCGAGCTTCGCATATAGCTCAGAAAGAGAATTCAGTTCCTTTTCTTTTCGGGAACGGATTAAATGTCCCATTTCCACAGAAAGTTTTTCAAGCTCTCGTTTTTTACTTGCCCATATTGACTCGGGTGATTTTAATGCCGTATTCATGCTCAGCAAATCAAGCTGTTGATATTTTGAATTGATTATATATTCGGTTCTTTTGCGAATAAACTCAAGCGTCGAAGTCAAAGATGAATACACCTCATTTATATCAGGTGTCGCAAGCTCTGCGGCGGCACTTGGTGTCGGTGCTCTCAAATCCGACACGAAATCACAAATCGTAAAATCTGTTTCGTGACCGACAGCGGATATTACAGGAATCTTGGAAGAATAAATGGTTCGTGCAAGCCTCTCGCTGTTGAAAGCCCACAAATCCTCTATGGAACCTCCGCCTCGGCCTATGATAATCACATCAATATTCGGCAAAGTGTTTGCAAATTCCACTGCTCTGCACAACTGGTCTTCAGCATACTCGCCTTGTACTGTGCACGGAATGAGCAAAACCTCCGCAATCGGCCAACGTCTTCCCAGTATATTTTCTATATCACGAACCGCCGCCCCTGTTTCAGAAGTGATTACAGCAATTCTTCGAGGATACTGCGGAAGACTACTTGATTTATCAAAAAGTCCTTCTTTAGATAACTTCTCTTTAAGCTGCTCATACGCAATGTGAAGCGCACCGACTCCGTCAGGCTGCATACTTCTCACAATTACCTGATATTGTCCGCTTGGTTCATAGACGGTAATTTTTCCCGAAACAATAACTTTCATTCCGTCACGGGGCTTAAATTTAAGCCTTTTTGCAGAATCCGCAAACATAACAGCCTTTAAAACGCTCTTAGAGTCTTTAAGCGAAAAATACAGATGTCCGGTACGATAATGATCTGTAAAATTCGATATCTCACCTGTTATGAAAATACCGTTTAGATTTTTATCACCGTCAATTATCGAACGTATATATGTGTTGACTTGAGAAATTGTTAAAATACTATTCATTGTTAATTTTGTTTTCAAGCATAGCAAGAACAGCTACGCCAAAAGCATTATCGGCTGAAAAAGCAGGTTCGGCAAAAACAGCATCAAATTTTTCCTGCATTCTTGCTTTCAAAAGAGAGTTAGAAGAAACTCCTCCGCTGAAAACAAGGGGTAAATCGCCATATTCCTTTTTTAATGCTTTTACTGACATCTCAATCGTAGCGATAATATATTCCAAACAGTATCTTGAAACATATTCTTTAGATTTTCCTTGAAAAATCAGATTTTCGCATTTGTTTTGCAGTCCCGAAAGATTGAAGTTTGCTCCGTTTACAGACGGTTTCACTTTTTCTTTGAAATCAACATTCTTTGCAACAGCATCAATGTATCTTCCGGCGGGAAAAGGAAAACCTAATTTAACGCCTATTCTGTCTATGGCTTGTCCTGCTTTCAAATCAAGAGAGGTGCAAACAAGCCGTGCATCGGGAAGCCCTTTTTCATCAGGCTTAACAAGCAAACCCTCGCTCGTTCCGCCTGAAAGATGGTATGCCAAAAAAGGACTGCTCAAAAATTCCAGCTTATTTGCAGAATACAGAGCAGCCGCAATATGACCCTGTTGATGGGAAAAATGGTAGCAAGGTACACCGAGGGTATCGGATAATGTTTCGGCTAACATTTTGCCGACCAAAAAACAAGGCATATATGAACCTTCGACCGACCTCGGTGAAACAGAAACGCCGATTGCTGTCAGATCTTTTAATGAAACGCCTTGCGGAAGTTTAGCAACTGCATTTTCAAAAACTTCATTCAACTGTCTTACATGGTGAAAAACAGCGTCGCTCTGTCTAAGACCTATTTCGCCTTCTTTGACAGGAAGCAATTTCTTGGAATTAATTTCTATGTCGTTGCCTAAAATCGCAACAGATGTAGTGTAATTGCTGGTGTCTATACCTAAGTACAAATTACTCTCCGTCCTTCTTACAAACAACATCAGATTTTGAGATTGTTCCGAGAACACCATTAATATATGAAGAGTCTCCCTCATCGCCGTACTTCTTAGCGAGTTCAACCGCTTCATTTATAGTAATTCCAACAGGAATATCGCTTTCAAACATCAATTCATAAACGGCAAGTCTGAGTACAGAAAGGCTAACCTTAGAAAGTCTCTTAATGCTCCAACCTCTTATGTTGTTTGAAATAACTTCATCGAGCTTGTCGATGTTATCAACTACACCCTGAGCAAGCTTTCCGCCAAACAAATCAAGAGTAATCTCTCTTGAATCAAGTGCGTTATCGATAATTTCATCAAGTTCAGCACCTGTAACAGAATTCTCGAATATAAGTACAAATGCAGTCTCTCGCTGTTCTCTTCTTTTTGATTTAGCCATGGTTAATTCCTTAATCTTATTATATTTATAATTTTACATAGATATTAACACATAATTTGTCTT
>CAVDQG010000059.1:0-12113 GCA_963611165.1 Bacteroides uniformis | reverse complement strand
GGATAAGCAAGCCGAAAAGCAGCAAAGCATTCGAATCGTTTTTGTAAATCGGGTAGAAAAGGAAAATGCACATCCAGCCGAGTACCATGTAAAGAACCATTTGCAGAGCTTTGTATTTTTCCTGGTCGATAAATGTCAGCGTGATACCGAGTATTGCCGTTATGACGCTGACCGTAATGCAAACGATTGCAAGCGTTTTGTAATAGGGGAGAACATCGAGTATCATCAGAGGAATGCTCGTGCCGGTTATCAGAATAAAAATTACCGAATGATCGACGAGCCTTGCAATTTTTTTTGCCTTTCCCGGCGAAAGCTTATGATATATCGACGAACCGCTGTAAAGAATAATCATAGCAACGCCGAAAATGATTGAACTTATTATGTGGCTTATGTCGTTCGATTTGAAGAGCAAAACGGTCATGGCTATTGCACCGAATACTGCTCCGACAAGATGTGAAATCGAGTTTGCTTTGTCTTCTTTTTCTGTGTAAAACGGAAGGCTTACATTATCAAGAACCATTTTGTTTTCTCCTTAAGTGATTTTTTAGCGCAAAGCCGCACAATTGAAGCGGGTGAATTACGCATGGCGTGTGCTTAGATTGGACGGCATTGTCTTATAATGATTGCGGCTTCAATGGTTACATTTTACACCAAAGGACGCCGAAAGTCACCCTACACCGTGTTTTTGGCTCTCTACAGCAACTCTACCGGGAGTAGAGCGATTTTTTTGAACTCTACCGGACGCAATTCGACAATTTTTGAAAAACTTTTCCTATAACTCTTGATAAATGTTTCACAGACTGATATAATAATTAGGATTGGGAAACCCCCGAAAAACCGAAAGGAGATTTTTTATAATGAACTATTCAGCAGAAGTTCAGGGAATGTGCTGTGTAGCCAAGGGTCCGAAGCACGACCCGGCTCCGATTCCCGAAGAAGGTAAGTGGATCGCTGCAAAGCAGATCACCGATATTTCAGGCTATACTCACGGTGTGGGCTGGTGCGCACCTCAGCAGGGCGCTTGCAAGCTCTCTCTTAATGTTAAGGGTGGAGTAATCGAAGAAGCTCTTGTTGAGACTATCGGCTGTTCGGGAATGACTCATTCCGCAGCTATGGCAGCTGAGATCCTTCCCGGAAAGACAATTCTTGAGGCTCTCAATACAGACCTTGTCTGCGACGCAATCAATACAGCTATGCGCGAGCTTTTCCTTCAGATCGTTTACGGTCGTACACAGTCCGCTTTTTCGGAGGACGGTCTTGTAATCGGCGCAGGCATGGAGGATCTCGGTAAGGGCGCTCGCTCCATGGTCGGCACAATGTACGGCACAAAGGCCAAGGGTGTTCGCTACCTTGAGATGACAGAGGGCTATTGCACAAGAATGGCTCTTGACGCCGACGATCAGGTTATCGGTTATGAATTCGTTTCTCTCGGCAAGATGACCGACTTCATCAAGAAGGGCATGGAGCCGAACGAAGCATATGATAAATCAAAGGGCACATACGGCCGCTTCGACGAAGCAGTTAAGTATATTGACCCGAGAAAAGAATAATTGAAGGAGGAGTAACGCAATGGCACAGTTTGAAGGTTATGAGAGACGCGAGGCTAAGATCCTCGGCGTTCTTAAAGAATACGGTATTTCCTCCATCGATGAATGTAAGGAAATCACACTTGCAAAGGGTATTGATGTTGATCAGATCGTTCGTTCAACTCAGCCCATTTGCTTTGAAAACGCTATCTGGGCTTACACCGTAGGCGCAGCTATCGCTATCAAGATGGGTTGCACAAAGGCTGCCGACGCCGCTGCCGCTATCGGTATCGGTCTTCAGAGCTTCTGCATTCCCGGTTCCGTTGCCGAGAACCGTAAGGTTGGTCTTGGTCACGGTAACCTCGGCAAGAGACTTCTCTCCGAGGAGACAGAGTGCTTCGCATTCCTCGCAGGTCACGAATCATTCGCAGCTGCAGAGGGCGCAATCAAAATTGCTCTTAATGCTAACAAGGTTAGAGTTAAGCCGCTTCGTGTTATCCTTAACGGTCTTGGTAAGGACGCAGCCATGATCATTTCAAGAATCAATGGCTTCACATATGTTGAGACAGAGTTTGACCCGTATACCGAAGAGGTCAAGGTTGTTTACGAGAAGGCATATTCAAACGGTCCGAGAGCTGATGTTAAGTGCTACGGCGCTGACAATGTTCCCGAGGGCGTTGCAATCATGAAGCTTGAGAATGTCGGAGTTTCGATTACAGGTAACTCGACTAACCCGACTCGCTTCCAGCACCCCGTTGCAGGCACATACAAGAAGTGGTGCGTTGAGAACGGCGTTAAGTATTTCTCGGTTGCTTCGGGCGGCGGCACAGGCCGTACACTTCATCCGGACAACATGGCTGCCGGTCCGTCCTCCTATGGTCTTACCGACACAATGGGTCGTATGCATTCCGACGCTCAGTTTGCAGGTTCTTCATCTGTTCCCGCTCATGTTGAGATGATGGGTCTTATCGGTATGGGCAACAACCCGATGGTTGGTGCTACCGTTGCAACAGCCGTTGCAGTCGAAGAGGCTATGAAGTAAGCCTTATAAATCAACACTTTCAGAGCTTCGCTCACTTCGAGCGAGGCTCTTTTTCTGTCTTGAAATCGACGTGTCAAAATGCTCTCGGTCCTCATTTGTCCTCATAATCCCCGTTTTGTCCTCTTTCTTCAGCCTGAATTTTGAGGACAGAACAGCTTTTTTACCGTATAAAAAACATCCCCGCCCCAAAAAAATTACATTTTCGGCAGGAATGAATATTGATGTATAATTTAAAAATACGACAGTTCATTTTTGATATTGACAACGCAATATAATTATATAACAATATAACTATATGGAGATGATTATATACTTACAACAACTTTTTTTGATGAGAAAAAGATGCTTGAGCTTTGCGAAAGACTCATAGCAGTTGAAGAGGACCGCCTTACAGGAAAAAGGGGAGTATCGGTTGATGAATTAGACCGCTATCTCGATACTGTAATAGAAGATGGTTGATAGAGTATATGTCGACTGTATTATTGACTGTCGGCAAGATTACGACCGGTTGATTAAATAAGCGCAAAAACTTACCCTCCGAGATTTTATTGTCTCGGAGGGATTTTTTTGATGCTTTGGTTTTATATTATTTCCTCAATCATATACAGCGGAAGATTGATGAGCCGGTCGTCTTGCCTGTAATCTGCCATTGAGGTTCTGACTGATATTTCGGGGCTGAATCTGTCACGGTAGGATTTCAGGCTCTTAGCCTTGAGGTTTTCCTCGGCTTTGACCTCAACAGGGATAGCCTTGTCGCCGACGTCAATAACAAAATCAACCTCGCAGGTGTTGCGGTCGTTATTGTAATAATAAATACCGATATCGGGTAGGGTCTTAAATTGCTGACAAACATATTGCTCGGTCAGCGCACCCTTAAATTCGGCAAAAAGCTCGTTGCCGTTTAGAAGAACTGATTGATTTATACCGGTCATACAACCGAGAAGTCCGACATCAAGTACAAACAGCTTGAATGCTTTGAGGTCTTCATACGCCTTCAGCGGAATGGCACCCGAATTGACACGGCCGACCTTATATATAAGTCCGCAATCGCAGAGCCACATTATGGCAGCTTCATAGTCTTTCGCTCTTGCACCCTCACGGACGAGACCGTAAACAAACTTCTTGTTCTCCTTGGCAAGCTGAGAGGGGATACTGTTCCACACCATGCGGATTTTTGGAACAATGTCGGCAGGGGCGTGCTTGGAGAAATCCTGTTCATAGGCGGTAAGTATTCTTTTCTGAATCAAGCGAACCTCGCTAAAGTTCTTATTGTCAATAAAGCTTTGAACAGCCTCAGGCATACCGCCGACAAAATAATACTGCTTGAGTGCGCTGATATAGACCTGCTTGAACGGTGTTATCAGCTCAAAGTCTTTGGCGTCGAGCAACTGAGCATAGCGTTCGCCGAGTGTGGCATAGACAAACTCCTTGAACGAGAGGGGATATAAGCTCATAAAATCGACTTTGCCGACAGGAAATGAAGTGCCGCCGTGCAATGCGATTCCGAGAAGCGAGCCGGCACAGATAATTTGATACTGCGGTGCATCCTCATAAAAATACTTAAGAGACGAAAGTGCTTTCGGAACCTCCTGAACCTCATCAAAAATCAATAGTGTTTCTTCCGGGTCAATTTTCTTCCCGGCATAAAGCTCGATACCTGTAATTATGCGGCTCACATTAAGGTCTGAGGCGAATAGCTCAGCCATAACAGAGTTTGAGTCGAAGTTGATGTAAACGCAGTCCTTATATGTCGTTTTGCCGAACTCTTTCATGAGCCAGGTTTTGCCGACCTGCCTTGCACCCTCTATTATCAGCGGCTTTCTGTGTCTGCTTTCTTTCCACTTATACAGCTTTTCTATCGTAAATCTATACATAAAATACCCCCTTACACACTTAACTGTTTTTATTATACCCCATATTTACAAAAAAATCAACGAATATTTAAAACGATAACACTTTTTCATAGGAATAAATGTCGATGGTATACACTTTTACATAGGAAAAAGTGTGAAGCAGGGAAGAGTGATAGTAACATTTTGTTTGAAATTTAACTTTCGAAGGCTATTCGTTCATAATTTATTCATATCCTATTTATTCGCAGTCAAAAGAATTGTGCTATACTAAAAAAAGCTACCGTTGGAAAAACTGTTTTAAAATCAGTTTCGTTGAACGGCTGGCTTTGTCATCTCTTAAATGTGTAGATTTTTTCAATATAGGTCATATATTTGAGCAAATCCTCATCGCTGAGATGTATGTATTTTTGAGTTGTTCTTGATGCGTTTTGACTTGCTTGCTTTTTGTGGCCGAGGAGGGCACTAATCACATAGTCGGGGACGCCGAGAGAATTAAGACGTGATGCAAAAGTGTGACGGAGAGAATGGTTGTTGTAATACTTATAAATTGCTTTGCCTTTTTTCTTCTTGTTTTTGGGGTTGGTCGAATATCCGTGAATTACCCTTGCTGAGTGCTTGAGTGCCGACGGATAAATAATTTTGCCGTATTCGTTAACATTCAGGAAGTGAATTTCATCTCCGGTTCCGTTATAATTTATATCATAAAAGCCATGCAGATTTCTGTAAGTCGGCGTATCTTTTGTCTTTTGAAGGTATGTCCTAATATAGTTTTCACCCCATTCACGCATATTACATTCACGCTTTTCGACGGCGGCTTTTAGAATCTCATATAGTGAGTCACACATTGGAACAACTCGTTTAGAATTGTATTTGGGGTTGCATACTTGGGATTTTTTGTCTTCGATGAATTGACGACGTATGTGCAAAAGTCTTTTCTCAAAATCACAATCCTCAACAGCAATAGCACAAGCCTCTCCAAGTCTTGCGCCTGCTAAAAGAGAGATTACCATGGGCAGAAATACCGAACTGTTTTCGTCAAAACGCTCAAAAATTGCATCCAATTTCTTGGAGGGAATGATATCTCTGCTTTGCTCATTGTGTTCTTCTATCGTCGCATCTTCGTCTCTTTTGGGCACAGGAAATTCATCACGGTCAAAGCTCTCAAGGTAGCCCTTCTTGACTGCGTACTTAGCCATACTGAGAAGCAGACCATGGAGGTTAGAGACGGAACTGAATGAACGCTTTTTATCATAGTAAAGATTATTTAGAAGATTATTAAGCATCTCAGGGCTGAGATTACTGATTATCTCTTTGCCTATTGTCGGAAAAACATCGTTGCGGAATTTTTTCTCGTAACCGTCTCTGGTATTAGGAACCCAATCCTTTAGCTTTGCTTGTTTTGGTATAAAGATTTTGGTGACAAAGTCCTCGACGGGAATCATCTTGTCAAACTCCAATGTCTTTTCTTGCCCACCGAAGTAGTATTTGTTTATTGCAATTTCGCCGGCAGCGAGTGCTTCCTCCGGGGAAGCAAACCCGCCCTTTGAAATTTGAGTTCTCTTGCCGTTGACCTTTATACCCTCAAAGTAATAAGTAAACCTTCCGTTTGACCTTTCCTTTACACGAACCACAGGGATTTCTCTTCTCTTTCTTGCCATAATCAGTTCTCCTTTCTGTCATTGCCGACAGCCCAAATATATACCTCGGCAAGAATGCTCATAACGGTTTTCATTGTCGGCTTTGTAAGGTGCGAGTTGTTTTTTATGGCTTCGACTGCGTGTGCAATCTGAGCAATACTCAGTTTGTCGGCAGGAGTATCGCCTATATCGCACAACACGGATTCTTCAAGAATCCTGCGCATATTTTTATAGGTTGTTAAAGATTGACAGTAAATAGGAAGTATATAATCGACGATATATTGTCCGACTGTCAGGGTGTCGTTGCTTGTATGTGTATAATTGTTCATTATTTAAAATCCCTCCTTAGGCTACAACCGGTTTTAAATCGGTTGGGTCGGTGTAATCCACATTAGCACTCTCGATGAGGAAGCGTTCGACCTCCTGCTGTGATACTTTTATTTCACCGAGCTTCATTGCTCTGATGTGACCACACTTTATAAGATTGCGGACGGTTGTGTTTGTTGTGTGGAGTAAGGTTGCAAGCTCCGGTACAGTGTATACGACGGGCGAGAGCTCCTTGGTGTTGTTTGTTGATGTAATGGTTGTTGACATATCGTTTTCTCCTTTGTGTAAATAATTTTTGATTTCTTCGTTGGTAACCTTGAGCTTACCGAGCATCGTTGCTTTTAATTCTCCGGATTTTATAAGTTTTCTGACCAGTGTCGGTGTAGTGCCGAGTATCGCTGCTGTCTCCGGAATTGTGTGTAAAACCGATGTGCTTGGGTCGAAAATAGGTCCCGCGCGGAAAGTTCCATTCATTAGAAATACTCCTTAATTTTTTGATTGGACTGATTTAGTTGCTAAAACATTTTATCGCTCCCTCTGTTTTGACGCTCAAAACAAAAATTTTAAAAGAAAATCGAATAATTTGTCTCTGAACTCTTGCGAGCTCGTAATAAATATGTAATAATAAAAGATTAAATCGCATTTTAAAACAATTTTTTAGGCTTTTTTCGGGAATTTTTAAAAATTCTCTGTTTCCGATGCTTAAAGCGACCGAATCATTCCCTATACGCACGCATGCATATACATTTAAAAATAAAATAAATAAAAAAGCCGCTTAATAGCTCGAATAAAACTGTCGTTTCCAAAATCGGAACGACGGTTTTGTTCTGTATTACAGAAAAATCCCCCGCAGAAAATGACTGCGGAGGATGAATGTTATGTATTCAGTTTTTCTTGAAGAAAGTGTTATTGACAATCGAATATATAAACTCGTCGGGGCTTCGGTAGTACATCGCATGGATGACCTTTTTGATTTTGTATGAGGTTTCCTTATCAAGCTTCATTTCCTTTGCCGTATGGTTAAAATCACAGATAAGAATTTTCGTCGGAAGCATTTTCCAGTCTTGAAGAAGCAATTCATTTTCAAGAAAGGACGAAAAGCTGCCGATGATGATACCTGCCAACACAAGGTCTCTTTTCTCAATTTCTTTGTTTTGAAGAATTCGCTGCCATTTTACAACAGTGCGGAATGCTTCTTCGGTTGCTTTAATCCGTGCGTTAAGTTCGGATTCCGTAACCGTTCGATTACAGGTAAACTCCTTAAACTTTTGCACGGTGATAAAACATAAATCCGCAATCTCAGACGGCAAGGACTCCGAAATGTCATTCAGATACCTAAACATCACATTAATCGGAATTTGGTCGTAGGGAAAAAATCTCTCGAATTCCACCGACGAGTAATCGGCATCGTTAATGTCATCTATAAGGAGCAAATCCTCGTCGTAAATCATGCCGTTGATTCTTTTGAAGGTGTTAATGACATTTTCGACCTTTTCGTTCGTATTAAGCCATAGAGTTTTGCGTTGTATGCGACCGTCGGTAATTGTCATTGACAATACTCTTTGTCCGTCCAATAAATCTTCACGAACTTCTCTGACCCAGCATATCTCGTTTACTTTTCTTGTCCTGCACCTTACCGTAGCTTCTTTCATAAAAAATCCTTCTTTCTTTCAGATAGCTGTCTTGTACGCCTGTATGTTGCCAAGAGCAAAGTTCTTTGCGCCGAAGCTGCCGGGTTCAACATCCTTGACCGCTTCGCAAAACTCATATATTTTTGCGTCAAGGTCGTCAATCATATTGAGAACCATAGCCTCCAGAAAGCATGGCTGCTTTGCACTTCCGTACTCAAGCTTGCCGTGATGTGAGATGAGCATATGCAGAACCGAAGCGCGCACCTCATCCGATATGGCAAGCTTATCACACAGCTTGTCAATGTTAATTGCACCCATAACAAGATGACCGAGCAGATTTCCGTTGACCGTGTATGTGCTTTTTGGCCCAAGCTCGCAGGCATCAATCTCGTCGATTTTTGCGAGGTCATGTAAAATGACACCTGTCAAAAGCAGGTCACGGTTAATAAACGGATACACTTCGCAAATTGCCAAAGCCGTCTGCATCATGCAATATGTATGGTGACAAAGACCGCCGACGCACGCATCGTGCATACTGAGCGCCGCGGGATAGTACAGAAATTCTTTCTCAACATGATTTAGAGCGGTCTCCGTGAGACGCTCCAACTCATCGTTTTCAAACATGCAAATAACATTGTAAATTTCCAACAGTGCCTCGTCGCAATCAAGCGGTGTGCATGGTACATAATCCGCAAGGTCGAGCATGCTTGTATCAACCGGCAGGATTTGAGTGACATTAAGCTGTACTTGACCGTTATAATCAGATGTTGTTCCAATTATGCGTTGCAGAGTCAATTCCTCAAAAGGAGGCTTGTCTCCGTTATAACCCCATTTCTTTGCTCGGATGTCATTGTCCTTATCTGTCAACCGCAAATCAAGGTAATTGTTACCGGTTTTTGTGGCTTTAACTTCGACGCTTTTGATAAGGAACACTCTGTCGATTTTCTCATTGCTTGTAATTTTCATAAGTACAATCCTTTCAATTAAAAATAAAATCATTTTCTATAAGCTCCTGCTGAAATGCTTCATCATTTTCAAACATTCTGCGCATGATTTTTTTGATTTTGCGAGCGATTGATTTATCGACATTGCAATTTCCGACCTGATAGTTTATTTCGTGAAAAAGCATATCCTCCGCCCGTTCGGGGGTTGTCATCGGAAATGTATTGCCGAAGAACCATGCAAAGCTTGCAATCATTACTGCTGCAAGAATTACATCCTTGTTATGAATCCCGTTCCGCTCAATAAATTCCTTCCAATCCCAAACCATCTGAAAAGCATTGAGTGCACAATCATATCGTTTGGTAAGCTCAAGCTCCGCAATCGGGGTAACATAATTCTCATCGCAATACATTTGATACTCTCGAACAATTGCAAAGCAAAGGTCTTGCAACTCCTCTCTGAAATTGTGAATCTCGGAGAAAAAGTAACGGAAAATAATTCCGACCGGAATTTTGCGCTTCACAAAAAACTCCGGGAGATTCACCTTGGAAATGTCGACATCGTCATCCAAATCCTCAATCATAAGAATTTCGTCTGAGTCGATTATTCCTTTGATTTTACAAAATCTTTCCCGCACGCACTCTGCCTCATAAATCGGCACAAGCTGCATGGCGGTTCTGAAGATTTTGCCGTCCGAGACCTGCATATAAAGCAAAGCCTCGTCTCTTGATGATTGGTTCGACGCACTCCTGACAAAGTATATGCCGTCTGCTCGTCTTTCGTTGTTTTCGATAATTTCTTTCATAAACTAATCCTTCTTTCTTAAAAATTCTTTTGTTTTCTTAAATTTGACCTAAAAAAGCTAAATCATAACTTTTCAACTCCTTGTGTCTAAGTTATCATATACAATATGTCATATAAGTCGATTTTAAATCTTTCGATAAAAAAGCCGCCTCAACTGACGAGACGGCTTGAAATTTTTGTATTGTATTCCGATTTTGATGATTAAAACAGGTCGATGCCGAAAAAAGTGTTTTTATGTAAGCTAAAGCTTCGGAAAAATGTGCGGAAAAGATATTGAGAATCCAAGAATAATGTGAATGTTTTCCTGGCGAGCGTTTGGGATTCGATGCATATAAGTTGGATATCTAAAATAAAATTTCACCTCTCACAGTACGGATGCTGTGAGGGGATTTTGCTATTTAGGGGTCAATCTGTTCCCGAATGACTTTTATGACATATATATTATAGACAGAATGGAAATAAGAGTTTAAATTATGAGCGGCAACGGGGTTTTGATTTTACCCAAACATTATTGTCCGCACTATTGGCATTGCACACGGCAATGCGTATTATGCCGGGAGATACCTCCACTCCCGGCTAATACTTCAAAAGTATAAAAATGTTTGCTCGCTCTTGTTGGTTATTCGACAATTTATTTGGAGAATAACCAAACAAGAGGTTAAAAGAGAGGTTAGTGAAGCGGTAGTTTTGCTGAGCAAACAAGGAAAATCGCACAGTATTTTTACCGTGCGTCAGCTTCCGAGCTGTTGGAAATCGGCACTGTTCCCCCGATTTTGGATTGATATCCAGCCTTTGAGCCCACCGAACGTTGAACCTACGGCGGTTAATGCACCGGAATGTCGAAAGCATAAATAACGGAAGGAGATTACATTGTGTCAAGAAAAACAGAAAGAAGAAAAAAGAAGAATTGCCAAGGCAACAAATTGTCGATGGACAAGGTGCTGGCGAATGAGGCAAATGTTTTTTTCAAGAAGTATAAGCACGACAAAACACGAAACAGCTACGAAAAAAACTATAAAAAATACATTGACTATTGCAGAAAAAAGCATAATGCAAAAAGCAAGGAGGACTGCTCGCAGTATATCCAGGAATACGCCGATTATCTTGTTGAACAAGGCAAATCGGCAAGCACGATTCATACCTATCTTGCGCCGGTTTGCATTTATCACGAAACGCAAATGAGCGAAATCAACAAGCCGAAAAGAAAAGTAAGCGAGAACAAAAGAAGCCGCAGCCGTGAGAATAAATATCGGCGAAGCGACCAGCAATATGATAACGACAAGTATAAGTTGGTCGCTGATTTTCAGGCTTGTGTCGGTATTCGTCGAGCGGAGCTTGCAAAGCTTTGTCTTGACGATTTTGTGCAGGACGAGTCCGGTTATTGGTGCGTCAGAGTAAAAAGAGGTAAAGGCGGCAAGCCGCAGCTACAGCGAATTTTGCCCGATGATATCGAGTTTGTGAAAAAGTATTTTAACACCGACAGCAACGAAAAGTTATTCAAGAAATCGGACTTTTCGGACAAAATGGATTATCATCATCTCAGGGCTTTACAAGCGCAGAAAGCGTATAAATATTACTACGGCTTACTTCATTCCGGCAATAAAAAGCAAGACGCAAAAGCCGCCTATAAGCTTGTGGGTGAGCTTTTGAAGCGGTGGAACACATACAATAAAAATAAAGGGAAAAAGCCGAGAAATTTTCCGTTCAAAAACACAAAAGGCATATACAAGCTGCGCGGTGATAATCGCAAAAAGGCTCTCGCCGACGGATTGCCCGTTGAGTACGACCGCTTGGCAGTTTTTGCCGTCAGCGTTTTCCACCTTAGTCACTGGCGTTTAGACACGCTCACAAATTATTTGTTGGCGGTGTAAAAAACCACAGTAAGCCTCTGCGGAGTAATCTGCAGGGGTTTTGCAATGTTGCAGATAAATAGCGGGTTTATATTCAAAGTCCCTGTAAACGGACTGAAAAATGCTGCTTTGTAAAATTTTGCGTTGATAAATCGGTTAATATTTGTTACACTATTCTACAGAATAAAAGTGAAAGTAAAACTTCAAGTCTGAAAACTTGTACTTTTATCTGCAATAATGACTTTATATTGAAAAATCGGATTTATGTGGTATAATATTTGCACTAACACTTTGACCGAGAAAGGGGTGCAACGATGGCTGTCAGTTATAAGAAATTATGGCATATTCTTTTGGATAGAGATATGAAGAAAAAAGACTTGGAAGAAAAGGCAGGACTAAGTCATTATATATTGAGCAAAATGAGCAGAGATGAGAATGTAACAACTGAAGTGCTCGGAAAAATATGCAATGCACTTGACTGTAAAGTCGAAGATTTTATGG
>CAVDQG010000058.1:0-12892 GCA_963611165.1 Bacteroides uniformis | reverse complement strand
CGTCCTTAGCGACCTCAAATGTAACAGCATTTGCTACATTATAGCCTGTCGGTGCGGCATTCTCATGCAAGGTATATGTTCCGAACTTCGGTACTGTTACTGTATGAGTTTCTGTTGTGCTTGTCCAAGAATCGACTGTGTTACCCTCTTCGTCTGTTACAGTGAGTTCTGCTCCCTCGAGCTCCTCGCCGCCTACATCCGTCTTGCTGATAACTATGTCTCTCTTAGTGTATTCGTCTATCATTGTAACAGCTTCGACTTCTTCGCCATTTACCGTTACCTTGCCGTCCTTTGCAACCTCGAATGTAACAGCGTTTGCTACATCATAGCCTGTCGGTGCGGTTTTCTCGGTAAGTGTGTAAGTTCCGAACTTCGGTACTTTTACTGTATGAGTTTCTGTTGTACTTGTCCAAGAATCGACTGTGTTACCCTCTTCGTCTGTTACGGTAAGTTCTGCTCCCTCGAGCTCCTCGCCGCCTACATCCGTCTTGCTGATAACTACGTCTCTCTCGGTGTACTCGTCTACCATTGTAACAGCTGTGACTTCTTCGCCGTTTACTGTTACCGTGCCGTCCTTAGCGACCTCAAATGTAACAGCATTTGCTACATTATAGCCTGTCGGTGCCGCATTCTCATGCAAGGTATATGTTCCGAACTTCGGTACTTTTACTGTATGAGTTTCGTTTGTGCTTGTCCAAGTATCAACTGTGTTACCCTCTTCGTCTGTTACGGTGAGTTCTGCTCCCTCGAGCTCCTCGCCGCCTACATCTGTCTTGCTGATAACTATGTCTCTCTCGGTGTACTCGTCCACCATTGTAACAGCTGTGACTTCTTCGCCATTTACCGTTACCTTGCCGTCCTTAGCGACCTCAAATGTAACAGCATTTGCTACATCATAGCCTGTCGGTGCGGTTTTCTCGGTAAGTGTATAAGTTCCGAACTTCGGTACTGTTACTGTATGAGTTTCGTTTGTGCTTGTCCAAGTATCAACTGTGTTACCCTCTTCATCTGTTACAGTGAGTTCTGCTCCCTCGAGCTCCTCTCCGCCTACATCCGTCTTGCTGATAACTATGTCTCTCGTTGCGTAAGCATCGGTCATTGCAACCTTATCGACTCCATATCCGCCGATATAAATATCGCCGTCTTCGTCAACCTTGAAGACAATGTCCTCTGCAGTGTTGTAGCCTGTAGGTGCTTCATCCTCATGGAGCGTATAGGTGCCCATTGTTACGGTAACAACATGATCGTTTCCGTCACTTGTCCAAGAATCAACAACATTATTATCGGCATCTTTCAGAGTAAGCTTTGCTCCCTCAATATTCTTTCCGCCGATATCCTGCTTGCTGATTTCAATCTCACGCTTGGTAAGTAAGTCAGTCACCACTATACTGTCAACATTCTGACCGTTAACAGTTACTTTTCCGTCTTTGTCAACTGAGAAAGTGATATCTTCTGCTGTGTCGTATCCGGCAGGAGCCTCCAACTCACTAAGAGTGAATGTGCCCTCGGTAATACTTACGGTATGCGGTTTGCCATCGCTTGTCCAAATATCGACAGTTTCACCGTTCTCATCTTCAATCTGGAATACAGCATCCTCAAGCTCTTTGCCGTTTACATCCTGCTTGCTTACAGTAAGTTCATATGTCTTAGCGTAATTGTTGTTAAATGTAACCTCTGCTTCATCGTTTTCATTCAAAACAAATTTATCAGAGTCAATTCCGTCTTTCTCGATGCCGTCATTTACAGAGTTTGTGGAACTCATGTATTTCCAGCCGCCTATTTCACCGTCAGTGCGAGTTTCACGGACTATATATTCGCCGGGTTCAACCTCTAAGGAATATGCCCAGATAATCTGTCCTTTTACATTGCTCTTTAATGTGCAGTCGCTGAGTTTAACGGTAGCAACTAATTTCTCGACGCTCTTATTTCCACTGCTTGAGCTATCCGAAACTTCTGAGCTCTCATCATCATCGTTATAATAATCTACATCAGAATAAGGATCGTCGTCATCATCGTCGCCGCCGTCTTCATCATCAGAATCTTCGGAAACATCTGAGCTTTCGGAAGAGCTGTCGGAACCGCCCTCCTCTATCTTGTAAACATTAAACGAAATGTCCTTTTCGAGGTCTGCCTTTGGAAGGTCATAACCTGAGTTATTTATATCCGTAACAAGCTTATAAAGAGTAATGACAGCCTTTCCGTCCTCGCCCTTTGCATTGTAGAAATTCAAAGGTGAGTTTTCTCTTGTTGAGACCGTTACGGTCTTAACCGTATTGTTTCCGAGTATATATCCGCTTGGTGCCTTTGTCTCTGTTACGGTGTAAGTTCCTGCAGGTAAGACGATTTCGAATTTACCGTCAGAGCCTGTTGTAGCTGTCACGTAAACAGACTTAGCTTCTTCGGAATTATTCTCGTTCTTCGAGCCGTCAATCAGGTACTCTGCGCCCTCAAGCGCTACGCCTGTGACCTTGTTGTACTTGGTGATTGTGAGCATTCCGTAGCCGTCAGGCAAGTTAGTCCAACCGCCGGCATAGCTTGCTTCATGCTCGTCTTCGTCCTCAGTTTCCCACTTAGTCGGATCTGAAGAAACCCTGTAGTCAACGCTGTTTTTGTAGGTGCCGTTCTCCATAACAAAGGTTGTGAGAACTATGCGGTATGCCTTTTCCTTAAACGGATTTTCTCCGGCAAACGCAATTGCAACCTGTCCGTCTTCTACAGAAACTTTATAATCTTTGATTTCCTCGCCCTGAGTGAGCTTGTTGTTTACATAGCTTAAAGAATAAACCTTAACGCTCTTGTAGTTAAGACCGTTCTGAAGCTTATCGTAAATTGTGTTGTATCCGGACAAATCCGCAAGATTCTTGTTTACATCGATAGTCCAATCGATTGTACGCGAGCCGTCCTCGTTAAGCTTGCCCTTCTTCTCAAGTACATTTGTGCCGACCTTTGTCTGAGACGTTACTGTTACTCCTCCCGACGGGCACTCGTTTGCAGTAAGCTTTGCGGTGTTTGTAACCGTGAAGGTCTCGTTTGTCTTGATAGCTTCGGGGTTCTTAAGGCTTGTTGTGAATGTGGCAGTGAACATCGCTCCGCTTCCCGTGGATTCAGCTTCTGCATCAGGAAGAGATATCGTCATGGTCTCCTTGCCGCTTGCGTCCTCGGTAATATTCACTTGATAACCGTCAGTTACGACCGTGCCGTTCTTCTTAAGGACAAAGGAATCTTTATCAAAACTCCAGTTGGCGTCAGGAAGAGTGTCTGTGATAACAGCATCCGTGAGCTTCTGGCGGTTCTGGTTTGCAGCTATTGTCCAAGAGATTTTCTTTGTGTTGTAGTCATAGCCGCCGTTAGACTTAGCCAGCATCTGAGCATTGCAGGTAACCGTGCTTGTGACTTTTGCCTTGTACTCAATGTATTCGGAATCAACCTCAATTTCGTTGTTAACCTTGAAATTTCCGATGTTGCTGCCCCAGACAGCCTGATCATCCTCGCTGAACTTAGACTTGTATGTTACTTCTATAACATCATCTGAAGTGTTGCCCTCATCGATATTAACGGTTATATTGAAGCCCTTGCCGTCCTCGTTGATATTCAAAGCAAGACCTGCGGCTCTTCCCGCCTCGGTTATCTCGCCGTTTTCGAGATAAACAACATCATCACCGTTCTTCGGCTTATAGACGATCTTCATCGAACCGTCAACGTAGGTATGAGTTACCGCTTTTGATGACTTATAGCTCTTGCCGTAATAGGCAACCTGCCAAAGGGTATCCGTTATCTTGAAGGTGCCGTGGTTCTCGCCGAGAGTCTTAATTTTTGCAGTCCAATCGATAGTGTGGTCATATCTGTTGTATGTACCGCTCTTTGTGAGGTAAATAGAACCCGGATTAACACTGCAGTCCTTACTTACCATCACACCGATTCCGTCACCGGAAAAATCGACATGGTTGTTAATATCTTTTCCGATGTCACTCTTTTGGACGCCGTCCTTAACCTTTACATAATAGGTAATAACCTGCTTGCCTGTCGTGGTGTCGTCAAGGTGGAATGTAACGAGATCATTGCCCGTGGTTGTTCCTGTCGGGGTAACCTCATATCCGTCATTTGCCTTAGGAAGATCTTTATCGTAGCTATAGCTTCCGTCAGAATTATAAACTACAATGTGAACAGGATGCTGCTCGTCTACCACAAGCTCAAAGTACTCAGGGAGCTTATCGTAAACGGTAGGGTTCTTTCTTAGCATGCTGTTCTGTGCGGTTACAGTCCACTGAATGTACTTACCGCTCAAAACCTTACCCGCCTTGTCGATAGTTGCAACGGCAATATCTGTCTTAGCGTCATCCTTTGCTGTAGGCGAGCCGTCACCGTAATCGGTGTACTTAATCTCGGGAAGTCTTGTTTCCTCGTTCTTTGTCCATGTGGGAGCGTTCGCAACAGCTGTGGCACTGTTCTTGATTGTTACCTTACCCGTCTTTGAATCGGGCTTGAAGTTAGCAGAATCGCTCGGGTCATAGTATGTCTTGTAGGTGAGTTCAAGGGTAGTTCCGCTAGGAATCTTCACGCCCTGTGCGCTCTCCCAAACAAAACTTTTCTTGTCGGAATAAAGCGTGACTGTACCCTCAATTTCTTCGCCGCCTTTGATTTTAGCGGTAACGGTGAAATCATCACGAAGAATGATATTCTTGTCGCTTATGTCATCGGTAATCTTGATTCCCGTGACATAGTTATCATCGCCGAAGCCCGTGACTGTCGGTGTGGCGTCGAGAGTCCATGTGATGGAGTCATCGGAGAAATCTGCCGCACCCGCTGTCTTTACAAGCTCGAGAGAAGACTCTCCCTCGGGAAGCTCAAAGTCGATTTCATCAGTCTCGTACTTTGTCTTATCGTTGACCTCAATATCAATCTTGTTGTGGCCCTTGTTGTCAATGGCGTCCTTATTGATTTTTGCCGTAAATACAAATCCGCCCGAAATATCAGATGTTAACATTCCGCCGTAACCGTATTTAACAGCTTCCTCCGTGAAGGAAATGACAGATTCGATTGTACCGCTACCGTCGGAAAATGTGACATGACCTACAGCCTGTCCCGAAAGCGGGCCGCTGTTTGCGATGATCTCAACGGTAACATCTTTCTTAAGAAGAAGCGGAGCCTTTATTGTGAAAGGATACTCCTTGTTTGCCTCAACAATCTGTCCCTTGGGGATAGCGTACTCAAGCAAAACAGCTACATTTGCGTTTCGCTTAACATTCGAACTGAACGGAATAATCTGTCCGTCTAAATAAGCCGCACCGACCTCGACCTTGGTGAAAAATTCCTTAAAGCCGTTCACATCAATCGGAACAGCTGTCGGCTGGGGTGTAGCTGAAGCCTCAGGCGTTGCCGATGCTTCAGGCGTTGCCGATGCTTCAGGAGTAGCTGATGCCTCAGGTGTTGCTGAAGCCTCAGGTGTTGCCGATGCCTCGGGTGATGCTGATACCTCAGGTGATACCGATGCTTCCGGTGACGGTGACGCATCATTTTCGTTTGCATCCGCCTCCGAGATAACATACGGTGATGGTGTTATTGCATCATCTTCGTCTTCGTCAGCCTGGCTTTCCTCGCTCACTTCACTTGTTAAACTTGTCTCGTCGGTCGGAGTATAATCCTGCGCCAAAACAGTGTAGCAAGGAGTGGAAATGCCGAGCATCACAGCAAGCATAACGCTTACGATTTTTGATGCAAATTTCGTTTTTTTCATTTCATTCCCTCCATTTCAAGAGATTATGGTCATTTTCAATACCACGGCACAACCTCGTTTCCTCACCAAAAAACAGAAAATCGGTGGTACAGAAATAACTAAAATTAGGCTATGAAATGCCAATATTATTGTACCACTTATCAAATTTAAAATAAAGTCGCTTTTTATAATGATTTTGCACGCTTTAGCAAATGCTAATTGTGCCACTTCTACAAATTTTGCATAAAATTTGTATTCTTCAGCAAATCCACTATTTTGCAGATACCTTATTAAATATACTTCTCCCCAAAAATATAAGTATAAACTTCGCCAATTTCATTGTGCTCCGTCATATAGTTTTATCAATCTCAGCACTGTTTCTGTAGTTTTTCGGCGTAAGACCGTATTTTTCTTTAAATCTCGCCGTGAAATGGCTCTGGGAAGAAAAGCAGAGAAGATAGCTAATCTCGCCAAGCTCCATATCCGTTGTCTTTAAAAGGAAACACGCTTCCTTGAGCTTCTCGTTAACAATAAATTCGGGTATGGACATTCCTGTTTCCTTCTTAAATTTAATTCCGAGAGTTTTTCTGTTCATTCTTGCAATGGTGTCAAAATCAGACGCATTCATTTTCTCATAAATATGACCGTATATGTATTTTATGCAAAGAGAAACTTCTACCGAATATTCCTGCTTGCCGTGTATTTCCCTTATCCGTCCGCAAAAATCCAAGCCCGCCGCCCTCATAATCGACTGCACGGTCGAGACGGAAGAAAGCTCGTCCATCTCCTGACAATACCTGTCGCTAAGATTAAAAGCAAGCTGGGGATCAAGTCCGCCCTCGATTGCCGCATTAGTAAATGCGTTGATAACGATAACCGCACGGTACTTCTGCTGACGGACTGGGTCAAGGCTTATCTGCCCCAGTCCCTTATCAATTCTCGAATCAAAATGCTGGGCAAAACTCAATTCGTCACCGTTAATAATTGCGGTTTTCAGCTGTCTTTCCAAATAAAGCGACTGATTATAGAACCTCACATCGCTTTGAGCGTTCATCTGCTCCGCTCGCCTAAGCTCGATATTCTCCTTTTCATCTTCCATATTTGGTCGGTGGCGGTATATTTTCACTTCATCAAAGCTTCCGCCGTTGTAAGCAGTCTTAATAAGCCCCGCAAAGCTTTTTGCGTGACCGACTGTCTGCACGAGCGTGTGTGCGATTAAATTCACGAGACGGGACGATTCATTTTTCACGGCAAATTGCCGCACGAAGTTAAACGGCATGGGTGACGGCTTTTGCGTGGCAAGCGGAACCGTCACGACAAATTTATCTTCGTCAAGCGGAACGATTATCAAATAATAATAATCCGTGACAAATTCAATCATTATATCTCTTACGAGTTTGTGTCTTTTTATTTCAACAGCCACATAGTCGAAAAAATAAGAATACACAAGCCCCGTAAGATCGTTTGGAAACGAGCAAAGCACTCCGCCGTTCCTTTTTGCCACCCAAAACGGAATTCCTCCCAACATGAATATATCGTTCCAGTGCTGAAGCGTGTGTTTCGGTATGAATTTTTCTGCGTTCTTTATATTTATGCTTGATGCATCATAGTTTTCGTCCATTTTAATTCTCCAAGGTAAATATCAATATTTAATTTAATTATACATCAATTTTTTCGTAAAAAAAGATGAAAAATTCCAAAATATGATAAAAAAGTCTATTATATGATATTTTATTCTTGTGCTCGGTGTTATCATCTGCTCGTAAAAAGCAATCAAACAAATTAAATACTAAATTTCAAAATATTGTAAGGAGGATTTTATCATGGCAAAATCAAAAATCTACGCACAGCTCTACACTATTCTCAAGACAAATCAGGCAAGAAGCCTCGAGGCTCTCAAGCAGATTTCTGAGATTGGCTTTGCGGGAGTTGAGCTCATGGGCACAAATACCTGCGGACTTTCTACCGCAGAGTACAAGAAGTATATCACCGACCTCGGACTCGACCCGATTTCGAGCCACAATCTCTCGAGCGAAGCCGACTTCGACTGGGCAAGAGAAATGGGCATCCGCTACAACGACGTCCGTCCCGACCTCGGAAAGGGCACCTATGACGACATCATGAGAGCAGCCGAAGACATGAACGCTCAGGGCAAATTAAGAGCAAAGCACGGCATCAGGGCTGTTCTTCACAACCACTCACAGGAGTTCCGCAAGATAACAGGCAAAGAGGACGAAGAAGACAGAATTTACGATCTTCTCATCAAAAACACCGACCCCGAGTTTGTCAATTTCGAGCTTGATATCGGCTGGTGCGCATTCTCAGGTTGTAACCCGATTGAATATGTAAAGAAATATGCGGGAAGATTCCCCGTTGTTCATGTCAAGGAAGCAAACAGAGTCGCATTCAACGATGACGAGCTTGAGCATTTCCCGAGAGATATCCTCGCCATGGGCATGCCGATAAGACCTGTTAATCCCAAAGCTGCCAAAGAGGGATTTTTAGCAGATATCTGCTTCTTCACAGAGGAGCAAGCCGCTATCATGTACTGGGCAAGACACTGGAACGCAAGACTCGGCAACGGAATCATAGACTGGAAAGCTCTCACAGACGCTCTCGAAGCACAGGGAATCGAAGCTTACATCAGCGAGAGAGAATATTTCTCCTATGAGGGCGGCGGAGACGCTTACACAGCCGCTAAGCAGGACTTCGAGTATCTTGATAAGCTTCTTAATAAGTAAAGAAAACTTAAATTCGGATGGTATTGGATTAAATATTGATATAGTGATATATAAGGTAAGGTAAAAAATGAAAAAAGGTAACGACGTAGGAATCCTGGCAAAAGCCGGCTATTGTGCCATTGAAGTCGGCAATGCATTCTCCTGGACGATGATAAGCACTTACTTATCCGTCTTCTACACAGATGTTGTCGGACTTGCTCCGGCTGTAGTCAGCATAATCTTTCTCATAGCAAGAATATGGGACGGCATAAACGACCCCATGATGGGTATCATCGCCGAAAAGACTAACACACGCTTCGGAAAATACAGACCGTATCTCATTTTCGGAGCACCGCTTGTAGCGATTTTCAGCATTTTGGCGTTCTCGAAAATCAACGCATCAATGCCCGTCATGATTATCTATGCGGCTGTCACCTATATTCTTTGCGGAATGGCTTACACGGCAGTTTGCATCACACAGGGCGGTCTTGTCAATCTCATGACAAGAGATTTGAACACAAGAGTTCAGCTCAATTCACTTCGTCAGGCAGGAAACGGAATCACGGGACTTGTCATCAGTGCAATCTCCATGCCCCTCATTCTTCATTTCGGCGGCGGAAGCACAGCGTCGGCAAGAGGTTATCTCCTCACAACAATTATCTTCTCGATAATCGGTGCGGCATGCGTTGTTTTCGGCGGAATCACATGTAAAGAAAATGTCAAGAGCGCTCAGGGTGCAAAAGCCCCCACCCTCGGCGAAATCGCAAAGAAAGCATTCACCAACAGAGACATTCTTCTTCTCGTTCTCGTGGGAATCTTCATGACAGGCGGAATTTTGGGCCGCTTCGGTATCATCTCCTATTATTTCATCTATTACCTCGAGAACCCCGCACTCATGGCTGCCGTTATGGTTCCCTACAACATCTGCACAATCGTCGCTCAGACCTATATTCCCTTCCTCTCGAGAAAAATCGGCAAAAAGGGCACAGCACTCCTCGGCTACGCCGTTCAGTCTCTCTCCCTTGCTATCATCTTCTTTGCGGGCAAGAGCAATATCCCTATGATTTATGTCGGATTCATTCTCACAGGTCTTGGCAATGTCGCTCCGAGCATTCTCTACAGTCTCACGGGTGACATCTGCGACAAGGAAGAGCTTGAGACAGGAAAAAGATCGGACAGCGTTGTCTATTCCCTCGTTTCTCTCGGAACAAAAATCGGTATGGCTATCGGTGGCGCACTCTTCGTTGCACTTCTCGGCACAATCGGCTTTGTTGCCAACGAAACTCAGACAGCAGACACTCTCATTAAATTAAATGGTCTTGCAAACCTTGCACCGATTGTCTTCTACGCACTTTCAGCCGTCAGCATTCTTCTCATCAGAATAAACGACAAGGAAGCAAAGGAGAACCGTGAGATTCTCGAAAAGCGTGAAAAGGAAAGAGAATCGGCAAATTCAGCAGAGCAAGCTTAATTTGAATTTCATTAATTTATTTATATGAGGTAAATAATTATGACTAAGGATAAAGAAATAAGAATAGCAATAATCGGAACAGGTATGATTTCCGAGAGACACATGACCGTTATCGACAATCTTCAGAGAAGAGGCCACAAATTAAAGGTTGTAGCCGCCGCAGAAATTAAGCCGGAGAGACTGAAAGCTTTCGGCGAAAAATACGGCATTGCAGAAGAAAACCTTTACGCCGACTTCAGAGAAATGCTCAAGCGTGACGATATCGATGAGGTTGAAGTCTGCGTTCACAACAATCTTCACACAAGCGTTGCATGTGCTGTTTTAAAGGCAGGATTCCCGTGCTACTGCGAGAAGCCCATGGCGGCTTCTTACGCCGACGCTAAAATCCTCTATGACACAGCCAAGAAATACAATCAGAAGTTAGCAGTTCAGATAAGCTCAATCTACAATCCTCAGACACGCATCGCAAAGCGTATGGTTGAAAACGGCGAACTCGGTGAAATCTATCACGCACGTTCAGTCGGTCACCGCCGTCACGGCAGACCCGGCTACGATATGCCGTGGTTCAGCTCCGACTTCATCAACCCCGAAATCGGCGTTCACGGCCCGCTTTTCGACCTCGGCATCTATCACCTCGCTCAAATGCTCTATATTCTCGGCATGCCTGAGCTTGAGAGCGTCTACGGTGTTCAGAGCTCAAAGTATTGGACTAATCCCGAGCTTGATAAAATAACAGGCAGAACCGCTCCCGTTGAAGACCTCGGAATCGGTATCGCAAGATTCAAGGGCGGAATCTCAATGGACATCTACGAGGACTGGGCAATCCATATGGACGAAATCGGCACAAGCTTCGTTGCCGGCACCAAGGGCGGACTCAAGCTTATCGACGTTGACTCCACGGGCGGCCCGATGGCAGTTCCCGCAAACGGAAATATTGTCGGCGGCGGACATCTTCAGGTTCCGAGACTCGAGCACTTCGGCATAGATGAGCACAACCAGTTCTTCGACACAAAGCTTGACTGCGGCATCGGCGATATGACGGGCATGATGGAAGAGACAATCAACCCCGAAATTGCAATGTACAACGACAACCAGCTTCAGTGGTACTCTTACCTTCGCGGTGATTTAACGGACGAAACAAGAATCGACTCCCCGTACATCGCAATGCAGACAGCTTTCCTCTCCGAGGGCGTTGTCCTCTCGAACGAGCTTGGCAGAAGCGTAACGGCAGACGAAATCAAGAAGCTCTCAAAGTCTATCGCAATCCGCCACCAGAAGACAGACTTCGGCGTAATCGACTACGATTTTGACGAATATAACGCAGAATAAGTCAAAATAAATTCTTAAATTTTATATTTCTTTTCATAGTCCCCGAGAATTTTTCTCGGGGACTGTTTTTTGTCCGCTTTTTGTCCTTGCTGTGATGTTATAGTTTAATCACAACAAACACAAACACAAAAACACCTAATCAAAAACAGAAACGGAGAAACAAAAATGGAAAGAACAAGAAAACACATATTATTTGATCACCCGATGCTCAGCATGCTGATAATGCCGGTTGTATTATTCTTCGCAGTTTCACTTGCGGAAATACCTTTCGGAAGCATAACAAGAGCAGTGCTCGGAGCAAGCGCAGACAGCCACTTGGTTTCATGCATAAGCGAAATAGCGGCGGCAGGAATCATTTTGGTATTACATCAGATTTGGTTCGGAAGAGAACTCCACCATTTCTTCAGCGTAAAGAACTTCGGCCGCGGTCTTCTCATCGGCGCAGGCGTTTTGGCAGTACCTGTTGCTTTCGTTGCAATGAAAGTTTTCTACGCACTTAAAGGTCAGTTTGAAATGGGCGATCCTGTTTTAGCATTCTTCTACGCATTTGCACCCGGTCTCGGTGAAGAAGTAATCTTCAGAATTATCCCCATCTCACTCGCAATGAGAAGCAGAAACAAGAACATTATCACAGTCGTACTTATCGTCACAAGCCTTATCTTCGGTCTTGTCCACAGCGGCAATATCCTCGCAGGCGCAGATCCGGTACAAACCTTAATGCAGGTAATTTACGCTACAGGCCTCGGCTTAACATATGCGGCAATTTACCTCAGAACAGGAAACATGTGGGTTTCAGTCTTCATGCACACATTCACAGACTTCAACGCTTACTTTGGTATGAGCGGTCAGCAGTCAGGCGGCGTTCTTGCCGACAAGGCTACAATGATGGTAGTTATCGGTTTAGGTGCTCTCTCAGTTATATTCTTCACAAATGCAATCGTAGCATTCAGAAAGAGCAAGAGAGAAGAAATCCCCGCAGTTTGGAACAGAATCTGGGGCAGAGAAGAAATCACAGAGTATACAGAGTATGCCGCATAAGTTCACAAAACACGAATAAACTAACACACCTTAAAGAAAAATCACCTCGCTTTTACCGCGAGGTGATTTTATGCTGAGTTATTTTCTTCTTTTCTTTAATTTACCCTTGAAGCCGTCCACAGTCTCTCTTGTCGCCACTATCTTGTCGGCAAGGCAAAGTATCATGCTCTCACGGTGAGTGGGAACGGAAGTGATGTTAAGCGGAAACATATGAGTTCTTATCATATTTTTCTCTATTCTGCCGAGCTTGAAATCACGCTTTGCGTTTTTCAGTGCAGTTTCGGCATGAGAGAAACCGTGCAGTTTGTGCGATTTATCGGGCACGTGCCAATCGTACAGAAAATAGTCGTGAAGAAGTGCTCCTCTTACGAGAGCCCTTTTGTTTGTCTTAAAGGGAAGTTTGTCGGCAATATCAACGCAGGTCATTGCAACGGAAAGCGAATGCTTGAAAACGGAAATCTTGCCGTGTTGGATAAATTTATGCTCCTTTTTCATTCCGTCAGACCTCAAAATATCTCTGCCGTGACGCTTCACAACAGCCATTTTCTCTGCTCTTGTCAATTAGGATTCTCCTTTCAGATGTTTCGGGTTAAATTAATTTATCGGTTATTCTTGATTATC
>CAVDQG010000057.1:0-13327 GCA_963611165.1 Bacteroides uniformis | reverse complement strand
AAACTTGCTCATTTCAAATCTCCTTTATTCTTTCTTTAATTTAATTACTACATGTATCTTCCCGTTCTAGCCAAAAGCGTCGGGTCTGTCTGATAAATTCTTTCGTATCCCTCTGCGAGGTAATCGATTGCTTTGTTTGCCATTCTGTATGTTTTCTTAAAAATATTCATATTATTCTCCTTTTGTTTTTATTTGTTTGCGTACATTCTTACGTAGTAGTCTGCTTTTCTTTTCATATCCTGTTTAATTGAATTTGCCGCTTTCTTAAAAATACTCATTGTTTAATCCCCTTTTCTTAATTTTTGATTTTTAGTTGTAAGCGTACATTTCTATGTAACCGTCGGATGCGTTTCTTAAATCTCTCTTTATTGCCTCGACTGCTCTTTTCAAGATGTTCATTTTTAATCTCCTGTTTTTCTTTGTTGTTTTTAATTTGTTGTTTTGTTTTTGTGATTTTATTATATCGTGTCCGATAGGACAATTTAGGGACAAGCTTTTTTCTTTAAATCATCTCTTGGTAGGAATACATTTCATCGTAATATTCCATCGCTCTTTTAAGCTTACCCTTTAGTCTTTTGCAGAAGTCTTTCATATTCTATCCTCTCTGTGCTGTGAAATCGTGAATTTCAAATGCTACTGCGATTATTGACAGTAATGCGAGTATTGTTGCAAGTGTTGTCATTTTTGTTTCTCCTTAGTTGTTGTTTTGTGTTTTCCTTTGTTGTGACTACATTATATGAAAGCGTGCGGGACAAATAACGGACAGAGATTTTTTCTTGATTTATTTAATTTTAGGCAAAACAAAAGAACCGCTCCAAAAAGGAAAACGGTTCTCTTTCAAACAATATTTATTTTGATTTATTAATCCGAAACAAGCGGAGACTTCTTGCTCTTCTCGTTTTTCTCGATAATGACGAAATAAACAAGGCAAAGAATAATTCCGAATATTGTTGCGGACGGAGCAGCCATACCGATATATGTAAGGCTTGCGTCAGGTCTTCTGCTCATGAAGTAAGACATAGGAAGTCTGACGATAAAGCTCTGTGCAAGGCCCTGAAGCATAACAAAGACGCTCTTTCCTCTGCCGTTGAAGTAGCCCATAAAGCTGAAAAGGAAGCTTGTGACAACAGCCTCGGGAGCAAATCCTCTTAAGAACTCGAAGCTTCTTGCGATAACGGCTGGGTCGGTCGAAAAAACTCCCGAAACCAAATCACCGAACACAAAAACTCCCGTTCCGACAAACACACCTATGCATCCGCCAAACAGCATACCGAAACGCATGGCGTTCTTTGCTCTTTTCTTCTCGCCCGCACCGATATTCTGAGAAACGAAGCTGGACATGGACTGCATGATTGATGACGGAATCAGCATAACGAAAGTCTGGATTCTCTGTGCAACGCCGTAGCCTGCGCTTGCGTCCAAGCCGAGGTTATTGATAAACGCATTGAGCGCAAGGAAAGTAAACTGTGTGAGAAGCTCCTGGAAAGCAAGCGGTGCGCCAAGCTTGATGAACTTTGCTATTTCGGGGTTCGGACGGATATTCTTAGCCGTCATCTTGAACGGAAGCGGACGCTTCTTAATGATTACAAGCGAAAGAACAACGCTTACCGCCTGAGCCGTTACTGTAGCGATAGCCGCACCCGCAACATTCATATGAAAAACGGCAACGAGGAGAAGATCTCCGAAAATATTGACAACACATGCGATTGCAACAAAGACAAGTGGCAAGGTAGAATTGCCCATTCCACGGAAAATCGAGCTTATAAGGTTATAGGCAACAACGAAGATGAATCCGCCGCCGCATATTCTTATGTAAGTTACGGTGAGATCAAGTGCTTCCTCGGGAGCCTGCATAAGTCTCGCAAAAGGTCTTGCGAAGATTAAAAGCATAGCCGAAAGCACTATGGTCAAAATCGTGAAGAAGAACACGGCGCCGCCGATAACATCACCCAGACGGTCGTTTCTCTTCTCTCCGATATATCTTCCCATGAGTATCGTGACGCCCATGGCAAGACCCGTGATTACAAAGGTTGTCATGTTGATGATGCTACAGCCTGTAGAAACACCGCTGATACCTGCGGTAGTGCCGAATCTTCCGACTATCAAAAGGTCGGCACAGCTGTACATAGCCTGAAGCACCAATGCACCGAGAATAGGCAGCATAAACCCAATCATTTTCTTGGGAATCGAGCCTGTTGTGAAATCCTGCTTGTCATTCATATATCTTTCCTCCTGTTTAAAAGTCCGGCTTAAGCCAAACTGAACGCACAGAACTGCTACCGCCATACTTCACTTACACATCATCACTTTGTTAAATTAAATACAAAACAATTAAGCGCATAACAATCCTGAAATTTGCGCTTATATTATATGAAAAAAAGCACTCAAAATCAACGATTTATTAAGGAATATTTTACAATTATTGATTTGACAATACTATCCATTCAAAGTACAATATATTTTGTATAAGATTGTCAAAAAGAAAGCAAAAACAACCGTCAAAGGGGGTAAAAGCTTGAGTGATAACAACAGAAATCCTCTCGACGAGGAATTCAAAAATTCATACACATATAAGGTCGCAAAGGAGCTTGAAAAAAGCGTAGAGGTAATCGGCAGAGAAGTCGGCAGAGGCGTCGGAAATGTGATTAACGAGGTACAAAAAACCGTAGAAACAAACGGAAGTAACTACCGCAAGGAAACCACAACCCGCCGCACTACCTACAACGGAAGCGGCTACAATCCGAACCAAAATCAAAGACAATACGGCTATAACTTCGACCCAAACACGGGTGAACCGATAAACAAAAATCAGACGGTGAACAGAAACACACCGCCTAAGAAAAAGAATAAATCGGAATCTGTTCCGAAGTGGGCATTCGTCGTGGGTGCTCTTGTTATTCTTCCGATGTTCTCCAATATTTTCTGGTACTCGGATATTCTTCCTGCCGTGGCTGCAACAGCAGTCGGAGTAGGCGCATACCACGGTGCAAAAGCCATTAAAAAGTGGTGGGTAAAGCGCAAGGAGAAAAAGGCACACGAGGAGTACTTAAGAGACCTCGAGGAAGCGTCTGTCCGTGCAGAAGAAAGAGCCGCCGCAGAAAGGGCAGCCAAGGAAAGAGTACGGAAAGCCGAGGAGGAAGCCGCCGAGGCAAAAAGACGTGCCGACATGGCTGTTAAGCAGACGGGCGACCCCGAGCTTGACAAGGTTATTGACGAGGGAAACAAATATATCATTGCCTTAAGAGAAGCAAACGACGCTATCCCGGGCGAGGATATTTCCAATTCGATAGACAGAATAGAAAAGGCTTGCAAGGGAATTTTCGAGTATGTTCGTGAGCATCCGTCCAAAACGGGAGAAATCAAGAAATTCATGAACTACTATCTTCCCACTACTCTCAAGCTTCTTAAAAGCTACGAAAATCTTCAGAATCAGACGGTCAAGGGCGAGAACATCACCTCAACCATGTTCGACATCGAGGGAATGATGGTCACGATTGCAAGCGCATTCGAGAAAAAGCTCGACCAGCTCTTCGAGAGCGACTCGCTTGATATTTCCGCCGACATTGCGGTCTTTGAGAATCTCCTCGCAAGCGAGGGTCTCACGGATGACGGAAAAAATATATCTATGACAAAATAAACAAATCTACTAAGGTAAATATTACAGAAAAAGGAAGGTAAAAAGAAATGCCAGAAAACAACATGCCGGTATTAACACTCGAGCCGGAGCCGACTGCACCGACTCTCACTCTTGATACCCAGGAAGAAGAAAAGCAAGCAGATCCGATTGCGGATGCGCTTGCAAACGAGCCGCAGCTTTCTCCCGAGGAGCAGAAGGTTGTCGATGATTTCGCTCAGAAAATAGACATCACAAACAGCTCTGTCATCATGCAGTACGGCAGTGCCGCTCAGAAGAAAATGTCCACCTTCTCAGACACGGCTCTCGAGAATGTCAAAACCAAGGACTTGGGAGAAATCGGCGATCAGATATCCGATCTCGTTATCGAATTAAAAAGCTTTGACGCTCAAGAAGAAGAAAAGGGCGGATTTTTCGGACTTTTCAAGAAGCAGACCAATAAGCTTGACGCCATGAAGGTAAAGTACGCAAGCGCCGAGACAAACGTTGAGAAAATCAAGGAGAACCTCGAAAATCACCAGGTTCAGCTTATGAAGGACATCGTCATTCTCGACAAGCTCTACGATGAGAATTTACAGTATCACAAGGAGCTTTCCATGTACATCATCGCAGGAAAGAAGAAGCTTGCCGAGGAAAGAGCCACAACCTTAGTGGAACTCAAGGAAAAGGCACAAAAATCAGGCCTTGCAGAGGACGCTCAGGCGGCTAACGATTTTGCCAATATGTGTGACAACTTCGAGAAGAAGATCAACGACCTCGAACTCACAAGAATGGTCTCCATTCAGATGAGCCCACAGATTCGACTTATCCAGAACAACGACCGCATTATGGCTGAGAAAATCCAGTCCACTATCGTAAACACGATTCCGCTTTGGAAGAGCCAGATGGTTCTTGCTATGGGACTTTCTCATTCACAGCAGGCTACAAAGGCACAGCGTGAGGTCACCAATATGACGAACGAACTTCTCAAGAAGAATGCCGAGGCACTCAAGATGAGTACGATTGAAACGGCAAAGGAATCCGAGCGCGGTATTATCGACCTCGAAACTCTCAAGCAGACAAACCAGTCGCTCATCTCAACTCTTGACGAGGTTATGAAAATTCAGGAGGACGGCAAGGCTAAGCGCAGAGAGGCTGAAGCCGAGCTTGGAAAGCTTGAAAACGAGCTTAAGCATAAGCTTCTTGACATCAAATCCTAAACAATCGAGCCGACCTCAAAAGTCGGCTCTTATCAAATGAAGGCAAACAGAGTATGAAAAAGAATTTCAAAAAATATGCCGCCGCTATTATAAGCGTGGCACTTATTGCCTCACTGTCCACAACAGCCCTCGCAGACGATTACTACTATCAGGACTCCACCGACGATTACGATTACGGTGACACCTACAACGGCTACGAGGTCTACTACGGCGACAGCGACTCAAACGACTACTATTACGACGACAGTACCGATTATTATACGGACGATTCAACCGACTATTATCAGGACGATTCCACTGACTATTATCAGGATGACAGCACCGATTACTATCAGGACGATTCGACCGATTATTATCAGGACTCAACAACTGACGACACCACGGATTACTATTCGGACGATACGACTTCGGACAGTTCGTCTTCTGACAGCACCGCATCAAGCACGGCTGCAACAACAAATTCGACAGACAGCACAAGCAGCACGTCAGATTCTACCGCAAGCTCTTCGAGCTCATCTGCATCAAGCAAATCGGCAAGCACAACTCCGACGCCGAACATCAGCGTTCCCTCACCGGGAAATAATTTCTATATTCTCGATCAGGCGGGAGTTGTCTCAAGCTCGGTTGTAACTTCGATACAGTCTCAGGGCGAGGAACTGTACAAAGCGACAGGTGCACAGGTTGTTGTGGTTACGATTAAATCGACAAACGGAGTGAGCCTCAAGGACTACGCCTACACGCTTTTCAATAAGTGGAGCATAGGCGGAGACAGCGGCTACGGCGTTCTCGTGCTCCTTGCAACGGACGACAATCTCTACTACACCATGTCGGGCAAAGGCGTTATGAACAGCGTGGACAATACGGTTCTTTCTAATCTTAACACCACCTACCTTGAGCCGTACTTCGCCGAGAAGAATTATTCGGACGGCGTGGACGCAATTTATCCTCAGATAGTGACAAAGGTTAAAGCTTATATGGAACGCTCGGGCAATGCAGTCGCCCAGACCGACACTTCATCAGCAAGCAGTGAAACGTCTTCGGATTCTTCGCAATCGCAAGCAGATACCTCAGCCACCAAGGCTAAGGCAAGCGCCGTCATCTCGGTCATCGTGAAGATTCTTGTGTTTCTCTTGATTGTTATTGCTTTGATAGCGGGTGTTTTCGTTTGGAGAAGACTGAGCCTCAAAAAGCTGAATGCGGAAAACCGTGGCAATCAGTCTGACAAAAGGGGAAAAACTCAGGGTCAAAGCGGAAACAGAAGAAATTCCGCGTCTTCCGCATCTTCAAGGAACTCGGGCAAATCGAATCGACCGTCTTCATCAAGTGCATCAAGAAGAGCCAACCGAAGAACTCCTCCGCCGAGTGCACCGATTAAGCCAAGAAAAAACAGATAAATACAAACATCAGAGGACAGACTTTTCTGTCCTCTTTTCTCTTTTTAATTGCCAAAGACAAAACGAAAAGGACAAACACACATTTCGTCGTTTGTCCTTTTTATTTCGTTGCTGTTGATGTTATATAACAAGATTCGGAACATTTCATATAGAATTCCCTCTTAAATATCCTTGTATCATCAAAATATTATTTAATATTGTGTAGCATTATATTTACTGAAGCTTTGTGAAGTCAATGCTTGTTTCTAACAGACTCATTACACAGCCTAAGTTTCCGTGGTGAAGTGTTGCGCCTCCGCTCATATTTTTCTCCTTTCTCCGTTTTTAATTAAAAAATATCTTATTCTCCCATCAGAGAAGCTTTGTGACGTCATTCATATCCATAAGGAAGATGATTGGTAAATGTGGTAGCTTCATATTTTTCTCCTTTCTTCATTTTAATTTAAATAAATCTTACTCTCTCATCAGAGAAGCTTTGTCATGTCATTCACATCCATAAGGAAGATGATTGGTAAACGTGGTGGCTTCATATTTTTCTCCTTTCTTCTTTATTTCTTGGTTTATTTTAACAGTCGAGGTTATTTCACTAATTCACTTTTAACCGCCGACTGCCTTTTTTCGATAATCAGTTAGCCTAAAACGCTAATGCTTTTTGATTTTGACACTTCTCTTGTATCAGTGTTTTACATATTTGTCTGAATCGAAATGATTACTCTTCTGAAAGTTTCTACCTGCTGGTTATCCATTTTCTTGCTCCTTTTTCTTTTTGTTTAACACAGTTTTTTCTGTATCAGCGATTTACATATTTGTCTGAATCGAAATGATTACTCTTCTGAAGATTTCTACCTGCTGGTTATCCATTTTCTTTTTTCCTTTTCTTTTTATTTAATATTAGATTTTTGTTTTATCGTTTCTCTTTAAATTGTTTTTAATAAATTAGACAGTTACGGGTGTGAGCATATTGCCGAAGCTTACGAGTCTTACTTCTCTTCTGTCACTGAACTCTTCTCTTGCCTGTCTGATGCCTGCCATTCTTGCGTCCTTTGCGTTTTTCATGTTTGTAGAAAAAATAGACATTGCCTTGATCATGCTTGTTCTCCTTTCTTTGTTATTTATATTAATTAGTTATATTATTCAGTTTAATTACTCAAAAATGTATGCCAAAGTTCCTCCGATAGCCGCACCTAAAAGTGTTGCTATAGCTGCCATCTTTTTCTCCTTTCTGTTATTCCTAATATTTACATATTGCAATTTAACGGTTTATCGTGCCAAAATTTAATCATTGCCGACAAGGCAATTGCCGAATAAACACTGATTGCAATCATACTTATCGCTGTCATTTTTTATCTCCTCTTTCCTGCGGAATGCTTTCCCGCCGCCTTTTTCTTCAGTCGGATATTAAATCCGCCGAAAGTTTTTTTCTTTATCTTGTCTTTCCTTTTGTCGGTACGCTTGTTCTTGCGAAACATGCGAAGTAGGAATCTAACAGGGAGTTTTTTTTAGCTTTTTTCATAATTTAATTACCTTTCATTTCTTAGCTTTAATTTTAATCATATATCCGCATATCGGAGGTGGCGGCCCCCAGTGTCCGTTTTTCTTGAGTCGGGGTCTGTCGTTAAGTCCTGCCATTTTAAATCCTCCTTTCGGTTTCTTTTAGATCATTGTCGGTGAAAGCGTATTTCCGAAGCTTAAAAGTCTCACGTCTCTTCTGTCGTTAAATTCTTCTCTTGCTTGTCGGATGCTTGCCATCTTTGCGTCCTTAGCGTGCTTTAAATTCGTTGTGTAAATTGACATTGCCTTAATCATAATTTTTTCTCCTTTTCTTTTCTGATTAAATGTTTTTATTTTAATTTAATTGATTTTATGTTACATATAGCTTGCTATCGGATGGCTTGGTGAATTTGCCGTCTTAAGCTTTACTGCCACTGCAGCGGCTGTGAGTACATATGCGATTGATGCGATTACGATAACTGTCATTTTTGTTTTTTCCTTTCAGTTTTGAATTGTTTTTTGTTTGTTGTTGTGATTTTATTTTATCATGCTGTCCGTGACAATTTAGGGACAAGCTTTTTTGTTTTGTTTCAGATGATGTTTGTTACGAACAGCCAAGCCCCTTCAAACATTCCTGTGATTCTTCCGGCTAACGCTGTACAGATTTCTGTTACCTGACTCATCCTGTTCTCCTTTTCTTTCGTTTGTTGTGATTTCATTTTATCAAGTCACTCGGGACAATTTGGGGACAAGCTCTATTTAATTAAGCGTCCATCCAATCTAAAATTCCTTTAAAATCTTTTGCTCTGATTTCGGGATCCATACCTTTTCTCCTTTTTTATTTTTTGTTTTTCTTTGTTGTTTCCTTTGTTGTGACTAAAGTATATCAAGACAAAGGGGACAAAAATCGGACAAGCGTTTTTTCTCTTTTTGAGCATAAAAAATCTCCCACCCCTAAAGGTGGGAGAAAATGAGTATTACTCGTGATTATTATTCGTGACAATGAATTTAAAGATTCTTGACGAAAAGAACTCTTATCGCATTAAGTACGGCAAGAACCATAACTCCTACATCAGCGAAAATTGCCATCCACATATTTGCGATACCGAGTGCGCCCAGAACAAGGCATATAAACTTGATTCCGATAGCAAACCAGATGTTCTCGTAAACTATTCTCAGGCACTTTCTTGAGATTCTTATCGCCTTGCTTATCTTCTTGGGGTCATCGTCCATAAGGACAACATCAGCCGCCTCAATAGCCGCATCCGAGCCCATTGCACCCATTGCTATACCGATATCTGCTCTCGAGAGAACGGGAGCGTCATTTATTCCGTCACCGACAAAGGCAAGCTTCTCTTTCTCGCCTTTCTTTGCGATGAGTTCCTCGAGCTTGTCGACCTTGTCGCCGGGAAGAAGCTCTGTATAAACCTCGTCTATGCCAAGCTCCTTTGCGACAGCCTCACCGACAGCCTTTGCGTCACCTGTTAGCATGACGGTCTTCTTCACGCCGGACTTCTTAAGAGTATTGATAGCCTCCTTCGAAGTTTCCTTTACGGTATCGCTGATAATTATATGACCGGCATATTTGCCGTCAACAGCCATATGAATGATAGTGCCGACCTTATGGCACGGGTCTGCCTTAATTCCGAGCATATCCATAAGCTTGATGTTTCCTGCGGCAACGAATTTTCCGTCAACAGTAGCAGTTAAGCCGTGACCGCTGATTTCTTTAATATCGCTCACCTTGCTTCTGTCAATCTCCTTGCCGTAGGCTGCCTTAACGGATTTTGCAATCGGATGACTTGAAGCACTTTCTGCGTGAGCCGCAAGATAAAGAAGTTCTTCTTCGCTCATGCTGTTGTGATGAATGCCCGTGACCTCAAATGTTCCCTTTGTGAGAGTTCCTGTTTTATCAAACACGACATATTTTGTCTGGGACAATGTTTCGAGATAATTTGAGCCCTTTACAAGTATACCCTCGTGGCTTGCACCGCCGATTCCTGCAAAGAAACTCAGCGGAATGCTGATAACAAGTGCACACGGACATGAGATAACAAGGAAAGTGAGCGCACGGTAAACCCAGTCGCCTACAGCGGGATTAACTCCGATTATAAGAGATACTATCGGGGGTATGATTGCAAGAGCCAATGCACTGTAGCAAACGGCAGGTGTATAAATTCTCGAGAATTTGGCAATAAACGCCTCGGAACGGGATTTTCTCGAGGAAGCATTCTCAACAAGCTCGAGTATCTTGGAAACAGTTGAATCGCCGAATTCCTTTGTCGTTTTGATTTTGAGAACACCGTCAAGGTTTATCGAACCGGAAACGACCTCTTCGCCCTCTTTGACGCCCCTTGGAAGGCTTTCACCTGTCAGAGCCGATGTATTAAGTGTGGAAGAGCCTGAAACCACAATGCCGTCAATCGGAATCTTTTCGCCGGGCTGAACGATTATAACAGAGCCGATTTCGACCTCATCGGGATCGACCTGAGTAAGTTCTCCGTCACTCTCAATATTTGCATAATCGGGGCGAATATCCATAAGCTCGCTTATATTTCTGCGGCTCTTTCCGACTGCGTACGACTGGAAAAGCTCTCCTATCTGGTAGAAAAGCATAACAGCAACAGCTTCGTTGTAATCTCCGCTCTGCTCCACAAAGGCTATCGCAAACGCACCTACCGTTGCCACCGCCATAAGGAAGCACTCGTCAAACGGCTGACGGTTCTTTATACCCTTGCCCGCTTTAATCAATATATCGTAGCCGATGACAAAATACGGGATAAGATAAAGGATGAACTTTACGAGATTGGTTAAGCTCATAAATCTGATATTAACATCGGGCAGAGTTATAAACTCAAATGCAACCGTGATTGCAATCAAAAGCACCGCCGAGATAATTATCCTCTTCAGTACCTTTTTCTGCTTTTTATTCATAGTAAGCCTCTTTATATCTAAAAATATGTATGTATTTTTGCAAATAATATGCCGGAGCAAGAAACCCCGGCATATCCTTACTCAAACAGACGAAAAAATCAGATACCGAAGATTTCGCAATCGTCCTCAACCTTTTTGCAGTTCTTAAGAACCTCAGGCATAACGGTCTTAGGATCTGCACCCTCGTCAAACTCGACATTCATCTTGAGAAGCATGAAATTTACGACAGCGCTCTTGACGCCTGCTGTTGCATTAGCCGCATCCTCCATTTTCTGAGCACAGTTAGCGCAATCGACATCAATTTTGTAAGACTTTTTCATGATTATATCCTCCGATAAATTTATATATTTTGTTTCGTTAACAATTAAAAGTTTGTTTAATCGTTGTGGCTATAATATACTACTCCAAAATAATCAAGTCAATGAAAGTGATATCGGTATTTCCGTTTGGGCAAAAAGCGTTTCCAAATGGAATAAAAGAATTTTTAATTGTTGCTTTTTGGGATAATTTTGGCGGATTTATTGGTGGGCTTTATTTATCTTTGTGTAGAAAATTCGGCACGGAAAATGTCCGTCTTTGTTTTGGTTATGTTTAATTTTATCTTAACGTTCTGAATTTAACTTAGTTTGAATAGTTCGGCACAGTGAATGTCCGTCTGCGAATGCTTCGCATTCTTGACGTATTCACTGTGCCTTTCTTCTTTTTAACGCTTCGCTTTTTCAATATCTTCTATATTAACTTTGTGTAAAACAGACGGCTGTCTCGTTGGGCTACGGTCGCTTCGCTCCCTAAAATCACTTCGTGATTTTGGTTTCCCTTGACAGCCTATCTTCTTTTTATATCGCTTCGCTCTGTTTTTCTGTATTTCTATTCTGCTTCGATTTTCTCTTGTGGGCTCCGCCCACGCACGCACGTTTTTTGAAAAAAGCGTGGCAAAAATTTTTGTGTTTTGCTTTTATGGTTTATTGCTTCAATATTTAATGCCTACTTGTTTAAAGTGAAGCTTTCCGCTGCCTTCCTTTGTAAGTATATTTACATGGTCAAATCCGCACTCTATTGCCGCCTTTACCGCTTCGTCAAACGCTCCGTTCAGCAACTCTTTCTGATGTGCATCCGAATTTATCATGATTTCTCCGCCAAATTCTTTTAAATGTTTCAGGAGAAACATATCAGGGTAAAGTTCTTTCTTTCTTCCTCTGTTCACTGCGCCGCAATTAACCTCGAACGGTATCTCTTTTCCCACAAGGTACTCCATTGCTTCCAATGCCGGCTTTGTGTACCTCGGATCGCTTGTGTCGAAAAATCCGTGTGAATCCGTATATCTTGTTACAAGGTCAAAATGCCCGATAAATGTCGGATGCAAGTGGTCACACACCGTTGCTTCATCTTCATAATATTTTTTTGCGAATTTATAGAAGTCACCGTCAAAGTATTTATTGCAAATCTCAAGTGTTCTTTCGGGAGAACAATCAACCGGCAAAATTTCATCTGTTCCGGGGATATTAAAGTAATGATTCGAGCCGATATAATATTCTGTTCCGTCTGCCAATTTCGGATCAAGCAAATTATCAAGCTCAACTCCGCAAAGTATCTCGATTTTATCTTTATACGCTTCCTGTAAGCGATAAATTTCTTTTAAATATCCGTCATAGTCACGAATAGAAACAGTTGGGTCGGGATCGAGATGGCTCGAAAATCCAAGAGTGGTAAATCCGTAATCTATTGCTTGCTTAACAATATCCTCGGCTGTATCGGTTCCGTCACAAAAGTTAGTATGTGTATGAAAATTAGCCTTTATTATGCTCATGAGAGAATTTCCTCCTGATAATTTGATAATTTCCTAATATGCTATCAAAATATCATAAATTTATTTAACCGTCAAGAAATTGAAACACGAGGTTAAAAAGAGTATAATCTATTTTAAATCTAATTAAGTTTAGACAAGTCGAGAAAGGAACCAGGGAAATATGACAAAGGAACAATACGAAAAGTGGACAGCACCGCTGAAAGAGGACGATAACGCAAGGGAAAGCCTGCTAAAATTAAATACAACACTGACATATCTGTGCTATTTTCTCTATCCGCTGCTTTTGGTGCTGATGTTTTTGACCGATAAGAAATTATTCCTGAGAATACTTTTAACAGCGGCAGTACCGTTTGTGGTATTCAGTTTGGTGAGAAGACTATTAAATTTCAAGAGACCGTACGAAGAGCTTGATATTGAGCCGATAATAAAGAAGAATACAAAAGGAAAGAGTTTCCCGTCAAGGCATGTGTTCTCGTGCTTTCTGATAGCAATGTGCTGGATGAAATATTCTACGGTAATGGGAGTGTTCCTGATTGTCAGCGGAATATTTTTGGCGGTAGCGAGAGTACTGGGGGGAGTGCATTATCCGAGAGATGTTGTCGTGGGAGCAATCGTGGGAGTTTTGTGCGGTTTAACCTTGTTTATTTAAATAACAGAGAAAAAAGAGAATATAACCCAAAAGTTTTTGCCACGCTTTTTTCAAAAAGCGTGCGGGTGTGGGCGGAGCCCACGAGAGAAAAGCGAAGCAGAAGAGAAATACAGAAAAACAGAGCGAAGCGATATAAAAAGAAGATAAGGCTGTCAAAGTTAACCAAAATGCGAAGCATTTTAGAACGCGTAGCGTTCGTGGTTGGGCTTTGACAGCCGA
>CAVDQG010000056.1:0-13446 GCA_963611165.1 Bacteroides uniformis | reverse complement strand
AAATACCGACCTCCTATCGTTAGATTTTTAGGTCTAACTTTTGGGGGTCGGTACAGCGAAGCGTTCGCAGATGGGCATTTTATTTTGCGGATTGAATACACAAAGAGAAATATAGAACACATTAAATCAACGTAAGAAAGACCGCCGCAAAGCTTATTAAGCTGACAAATTTTTACAAAGATAAATACAAAAAAAGAAAGGCAGTTTAAAACAAAATGTTTTAAACTGCCTTGGTGCTTTGGCAACCGAAGGTCGCCCCTACGGGATATATTGTTTTTCTCCTGGCGTAACTGAGTTTCGCTGATGTTTCCGCTTTTGAAGCTGTCCGCCCATATATCAAGCATACTGCCGTTCTCTCGGTTGAGTGTTAGTGCAGACATTGTCTGTTCCGTTTGATATATTCGATATTTTCTGTTAAAATAAACACAGAAAATATATTGAGGAAAAAGAATTTAACAGATAAGGAGAAAGATAAAATGAGTGAAAAAAAGAGTGTAAAAAAATACATGGCAAACGCAGGACAGACATATTTTCCGATTCAGGATAATATATATGTGGACTTTGTACCGTTTGAGCATCCCGAAAAGCCGAACCCGCTTTTAAAGCCGCTTGAGTTAAGAGAAGATTACGCCGAAAAAGGCTTTGAACTCTCATCGCAAAAGCAGCATTTTTTGCCGGGTGTAACGGCAGAGATGCTCGATTGGTTCTGGGCAAATATGGAAAAAGGCTATTACCTTTGGGCTCCCGGCTCGCATAAGCGTTTCAGCTGGGTAAAGCCGCCGTATGAGGTCGGTATGGAAAAATCCGTGCATATGATTGCGGAAAGCTGTGAAAAGGGTATCCCTGTTTTCGGTGGTGACGGAATCGAAATCCACCGACTTGCCCTAAAGGAATTTTTTCCGTTTACCGATTGCCTCGGTCATGTCATCTGTGAGGGTGTTTTCAACGATAAAAACGAGTTGGTCGATTCCACTGTCCATATGTGGGAAGATACTGACAGTGGAATTAATCACATTACCGCTACGGTTACCAATACAAAATGCAGTGAGCCGCCCGCTTTCATAAAGAAGCTTTTTGCCGAAAATCCGAATACGAAGCTTGTGCCAAACTATATGACAGACCACGAGGATTATGAGGCAAGCCAGTGGCCCGTCTTTCTCCCTAAGCTTTATGAGCTTTGGAAAAACCACCCAGACCCGTCGCAGAATGTCCACTGCTGTCTTGAGGTAAAAAAAGACGAGAACGGAAATTTCCGTTATGTTTGTGAGAACGGCGCAGTAAGCTTGGAGGCGAAATAATGAATTGCTTTTCTATCGTGCTTGAACAGATGGAAATATTTGTTGTGTATATTCTCATTGGTATTTTTGCGGTCAAAATGCAGTTTATCGACCGTGAAAAGCTCGGTGTGCTGTCGGGAATAATCACAAAGCTACTTTTGCCGCTGCTCATTTTCACAAATACCGTGAACGGAACAACAAGGGAGCAGTTCTTTTCATCTGCGGTAATCATTTTGATAGCCGCCGTGCTGTATATCGTGTTGTTCTTGGTGTCGCTGTTGCTCTCGAAAATCCTGAAGCTCGGCGATAACAGAAGAAATATATACCGTGCGTGCACAATGTTCGGAAACTGCGGATTTATGGGAATACCGATAGTTTCTGCACTTTACCCCGAGCTTGGCGGACTTTATATATCTTTATATACGGTTATTGACCAGCTTGTTTTGTGGACGGTGGGAGTAGACCTCGCCGCACCTGTCGGAAGTGCAAATAACCTCACAGCAAAAGACAGGCTGAAGAAAATGATAAACCCTGCAACCGTTGCGATTATCGCAGGAGTGGTCTTCGTGCTTTGCGGAATAAAGATACCGAGCGTGATACTTACAGCGTTGTCAAAAACGGGAGCGGCGGCTTCACCGCTTGCAATGGTGTACTTAGGCGGAGTGTTCTGCTATATCAAGCTGATTGATTACATCAAGTTAAAAGAGATATATGTAACCGTGATAGTGAAAATGGTGCTGTTGCCGATAGGAGTCTATCAGGTGCTGAGCAGAATACCGATGGTAGAATCGAGCATAGCGGTAACGGTAGGGGTACTGTGTGCATTGCCGACGATGTCGAGCGTGGCGATGATAGCGGAAACGCAGAAGTCGGATTCTGACTATGCGGCTGGGTTCATATTTGTGACAACGCTTTTGTCAGTAGTGACATTGCCGCTTGTTTGCTTGGCATTATAAAAGGTAAATAAGTGAAGCAGAAGAAAGATAAAACATTAAAAGTTTTTGGTTTCGCTTTTTACAAAAAGCGAACGGGCGTGGGCGGAGCCCACAAGAGAAATAAATAGCAGAAATTAAAAACGAAAAAACAGAGCGTAGCGATAAAAAAGAAGTTAGGCTTGTCGGTTTAACCAAAAATGCGAAGCATTTTTAGGGCGGAACGCCCGTAGTTAAGCTGACAAGCCGGATTTTTTACACTAGGATAGATTTAGAACGCTAAGAAATAAGCGTAACAAAAAGACAGGCTCGGAAAATACGTCAAGAATGCGAAGCGTTCGCAGACGGGCATTTTATTTTGCGAATTGTTTGCACAAAGAGAAATACAGAACAAATCCTAGGGACGACCTTTGGTCGCCCTCGCATCAAGGTGGTTTAAGGCAATATTTTGTTTTAAACTGCCTTTTCTTTTTGTAATTTCTCTTTGTGCTGACAGGTCGGCTGCTTCGGTCAACTACGGGCGTTCCGCCCTAAAATCACTTCGTGATTTTGGTTTCCCTCATCAGCCTTTCTTTTTTGTTATCGCTTCGCTCTGTTCTTCGTTATTTCTATTCTTCTTCGCTTTTCTCTAGTGGGCTCTGCCCACACCCGCACGCTTTTTGAAAAAAGCGTGGCAAAAACTTCTAAGCTTCTTTTCGTAAATATGTTAAGATAAATTAACAAGACTTACAAACACAAGAAGTTTAGAAAGTGATAAAACCATGCGAAACAGAATAATTACCGATTTGAAAATAAAGAAATTCGAAAAATATCTGATAACCGAGGAGAAAAGCGAAGCCACAGTCGAGAAATATCTGCGTGATGTCCGTGCATTTTTTGAATATGTCGGCGACAAAAGCATAGATAAAAATATCGTTACCGAATATAAAAATCATCTCTTTGAAAGGGGCTACGCTCCACGCTCGATTAACTCTATGCTCGCAAGTCTCCACAGCTTTTTCGGTTTTCAGAACTGGTGCGACTGCAAGGTGAAATTCGTCCGTATCCAAAAGGAAATTTACTCGAGAAAAGAGCGTGAACTCACAAAAAGCGAATATAAACGGCTTTTGAGAGCCGCCAAAAGCGAGCAGTTAAGCCTTGTCATGCAGACTATTTGCTCAACTGGAATTAGAGTGTCTGAGCTTAGGTATTTCACCGTGGAGAGCGTGAGAGCGGGGGAGATCACTGTCCGTCTTAAAGGAAAAATCCGCTCGATTCTCATTCCAAACAGGCTGAGAAAACTGCTCCTTTCCTTTGCCAAGAAGAAAAAAATCCGCTTCGGCGAGATTTTCCTCGCACGAAACGGAAAGAGCCTTTCACGAAAGGCGGTGTGGTTTGCTATGAAATCACTCTGCAAAAAATCGGGTGTGCAAGAAAGCAAGGTCTTTCCGCATAATCTCAGAAAGCTTTTTGCAAGAGCGTTTTATGCTTTGGATAAGGATATTGCCAAGCTTGCCGATGTACTCGGCCACAGCAGTATCGATACCACAAGAATATATATCAAGACAAGCTCGAGCGAGCATTTGAGAAAAATCGAATGCCTCGGGCTTGTTTTTGAGCAAAAAAATATCCCGACATAATTCTTATTATGTCAGGAGACGGCAAACAGCACGCCAAAATCGCACAAATTCACCGTTATTCGTGGATTTTGTGCCCAACAGGCATGCGTCTTCGGTTTGCTTAGATGTGATCATTTTAGCATACGCTTTAGATTTGTCAATACCTATAATGGTATTTTAACAGAAAATAATTATAAAACTAAATATAAATTAAGAATTTGAACAAATTAAAATTGCGTTTTTGGAATTAAATGCACACATATATTAGCACAAGCCATTCTCTTCTGTACAGAGAGAACGGCTTTTTATTTTATGGCGGAACATAATAAGAATTATGTCTGAGACTTTACTGAACAGTTACTTTTGAGCACTTAGTGCCGAAAATTGAATCGGGAGGTAATTAAATGGAAAAAACAAAGAGGAACTTGAGAGGGGTTCCGACAAGGCTCGCAGCACTTTTTATGTGTGTGCTTTGCCTTACTACGGTAATTCCGCTGACGGCTGCTGCCGATGATGAAGTATTTTCTTCGGCAGAGAGCGTTTCGCTCACAGACGAGCAGTCGACTGACGAAGAATCTGAAGCAGAATCGGATTTCGTGTCCGGTGATGAATCTTCTTCGGAAGAGAGCGAAACGAGTGAAGTCAGCGAAGTAAGCGAAACAAGCGAAGAAAGCTCCGAGATTTCTCAGCCTGAATCGAGTGAAGAAAGCTCCGAGAGCAGAGAAGAGAGCGAACCTGTAAGTGAAGCAGAAGCACTTTACAACCGCCTTATCGCTATCACATCTGCTGAAGAAATGAAGTCCGCACTCGAGAACATGACAGACGAGGAAGTCGAACTTGTGGAGCAGTTCACCGACGAGCAGAACGAGGCTCTTGAGGCAAAGATGAACGAGCTCGGCATGTACGATACAGTCGAGACTGCAAGCTCTTACAGCGTTGAGCAGGGCAAAAGCCAGTCCGTTTCCAAGAGCGGCTATCTTGATAGTGTCACTCTCAGAAGCTGCACACCAAGCGAAAGCGGAATAACGGTTTCGGGTTCTAGTGACGGTTATACAATTAATGTCGCATCTTCAGTTGCAACAGGCACATACACATTGACTGTCGGTTACTATACATATTCTTGGTACGGCTCACAGTACAATACCGACATAATAACTCTTACGGTTACAGAGGGTAAACCCGAGTCGGCACAGATTTTCTATCTTAAAACACCAACAAGCGACCCCGACAGTAACGATACTTCCGAGTGGTGCGATTATTCCATAGGTAACGGCACGGTTCTCACAAACGGTGCAACCTGGGTAAGTGGCAAGAACATCTTTAATCCGGGTCAATATGTTCAGGGTATGACAAGCGGAATGGTCAAGCAGGCTGACGGCTCATGGCTTATGCCAAAGTCAAGCTACGCTTCCGACTACAAGTCGATTTATAAAGCTTACAAGACACAGCTTGAAAAGGAACTCGGCGTAACTCTCACCGAGGACGACATCGAAGAGATTTACCTTACACCGTACAAGATTTCAAAAAACAACGGAACAAATCCCGATAAGCACATCGACTGTAAGATTTCCGTCAAGACAAGCAAGGTTTATGCGGCTGTCTTCTGGGTAACTCTCCCAGACGGAACTCAGAAGCAGGTAGACGCCAAGAACTACAAGATGAGCGACACAATCTCTAAGACAAGCAAAGCACCGACCGGCACAAGCGGAAGTTATCCCGAGACCATGACGGTGGATGGCGAAACATATAATTTTGACGGCTGGTACAACGAGGCAGGCGACAAGGTTGCTGAGTGGAATTATACTCCGAACAATACAGAGCTTGCAGACGGTACAGTCAACTTCTACGCTCATTATACAAAAGCTATAAAGACATATTCTCTGACTGTTACTAAGGATCTTTCAGGTAACGGCTACGATAATAACGAAAAGTTTACATTTACTGTAAGCTATGACGGTGTAACAAGAACCTTCGAGCTTGGCGATAACGGCAAGAGCACGGTTACCGAAATTCCTGTCGGCGCTGTTGTCTCAATTATTGAAAATCCGAAAAGTTATACACTCAGCACGATTGATTATTCTAACAACACACCTGAGATAGTAAGCTATTTAATCACCAAGGCAAGCGATATTAAAGATGGCAGTAAGCTGGTAGGTTTTACTTTCCCGATGCCTGAGGGTGATGTAAATATAGGCTTTACCAACTCAAAGAACATACCGATAGATACGGGAATCAGCCTCACAACTGCACCGTATGTATTGATTATCGTCTTTGTCGGCGCAGGTCTTGCGGTTTACTTTGTAAAGCGCCGCCGCCGTGAGGACTGATAAAACTCAATTAAATTCACATGGCAAAAAGATACAAAGCAAGAAGAGTTAAGTCTGAACCGCATGACAGAGCGTATGTAAATTCAGTGAATACGGCTGATGAGATCATAAATTTTACGGATGAAATAAATTTAGGCACCGAACAGGAAAATTTACAGAGCTTTTTGAAATCGGTTCACTTCAAAAGAAAGCTTTTCGGCGGAGTGAGCGAAGTTGATGTTTGGAAGAAAATTTCAGAACTGAATTCACTCTACGAAACCGCTCTTGCGGCAGAGAGAACACGATATAACGCTCTTCTTAAGGAACGCACGGGAAATATTAAATTTCTTGTGAGAAATGAAAGGCAAGACGATGAGTAAGCTCCGCAAAAAGCAAATGACCAATGCGGAGATAATCACCGCAAGGAAGAACAGAGCACTTGACCGTGAGGGTTATATCGCACTTATACTTCGGATACTTACGATAGCGTTGGTTCTCTGGGTGTTTCTAAGCTATGTCTTCGTAATCACCGTGGCAAGCGGCAACGATATGTTCCCCGCAGTCAAGGACGGAGATGTTCTTCTCGGCTACCGACTGCAGTCGGATTATGCTAAAAGCGACGTTGTGATTTATTCCCAAAACGGCGAAACCAAGGTCGGCAGAATAGCGGCGCTTGGCGGCGACACGGTCGATTTTGGCGAGGACGGACAGTTCTTCGTGAACGGTACGGCTCAAAGCGGCGAGATACTCTACTCAAGCTACGCTAAGGACGGTATAGATTACCCTTACACCGTGCCCGAGGGAAGTTTCTTCATTCTCGGAGACTACCGAACTCAGGCGACAGACAGCCGAGACTTCGGCGCAGTTTCCTTAAGCGATGTTAAGGGCAAGCTTATCACCTTGCTTAGAAGACGGGGGCTATAAAAGACTCCCCAGCACTTCGGTAATAATTTGAGATGAGGGACTCAAATTATACATAAATTCTATTTTAAATTATTTCGTTTATGGAGGAAAAATTCATGAAAAAGTTATTTTCGGCAGTGCTCGCGCTCGCACTCGTTTTGAGTGTTACAACAGCAGCATTTGCACAGTCACAGGCTCCTGCTTATGATGTTCAGCCTGTTGTTTACAAGACATATCAGGTAAATAACGGCACAGCACCTGCACAGGATTTCACATTCTCATTCCAGGGTGTTTCTTACACAAACGGTGACGGTGAAGTAGTTTCTGATGCTAACATTCCTGCAATTGCTGATGCAAGCATTCACTTTGACGCAATCACTGCTACAGAAAAGAAATCAACTGCTCTTAATATCAACGCTAATGACTACGAGCTCGGTGTTTACAAATATTTGGTAACTGAGACTGCAGGCAACACAGCCGGTGTTACATATAGCACTAAGCAGTATTACCTCGTTCTCACAATCGTTCGTGATGAAGAGAACAATAAGCACTTTGTCGGAGCTTTCCACTATGAGTCTTTGAACGGCGATAAGGAAGATATGGGCAATGAAGGCTATGTCAATACTTACGATTCCGGTTCTCTTACTGTTACAAAGCACATTGCCGGTAACATGGCTGATATGAACAAGAAGTTCACATTCACAGTTACTTTCTCTGCTGCTGATAAGACTTGGGATGCTGCAAATGGAAACAGTGGCATTAAGGTTAACGGTACTCAGGGCACATGGAACGGAACAACTTATACAGTAGAGCTCGGTAACGATGATTCAGTTACATTCTCTAACCTCCCTGCAGGCGTAACTTACACTGTTTCTGAGAATAATGAGAACTATACTGCTACAGAGACTTACTCCGATGAGAACAAGACAATCACTGCTAATGACACTGACACAGTCGATGTAACAAACACACTTACAAATAATATCGACACAGGCATCAGCATGGATTCTCTCCCTTACATCCTCATGCTCGCTGCTGCAGCTTGCGGTATGGTAGTATTCTTCGCTAAGAAGAGAAGCCACAACGCTTAATAATTAACCTTGGTTACTTGCAGGATAATTCTGCATTTAACAAATAAACGCTTTTTCAATCTCTCTTGAGTGCTCGGGGCTTTTGCCTCGGGCATACTCAAAAGAAAAACGAAAGGAATGCGGATTTAATTTAAAATGTCAAGATTCTTTCTTAAAGCCGCAAATTCAGTTGTCAATCTATTCGTTATCCTTTTGCTTTGTTTGGCGGGAGTTTATGCCGCATATGCGCTCTGGGATAACTCGCAAATTTATTCCTCAGCCTTTAATGTTCAGGCTGATATGCTCAAACTCAAGCCGACCGTGAGCGAGGGCGACGACACAGCTTCTTTTGAGGAGCTTTTGGCGATTAATCCCGATGTTTGCGCATGGGTTACGCTTGACGGCACAAAAATCGATTATCCGGTACTTCAGGGAAGTACAAATCTTACATATATCAATAAAGATGTGTATGGTAATTTCTCTTTGTCGGGAAGTATTTATCTCGACACGAGAAACAACAGAGATTTTTCCGACCGATACAGCCTTCTCTACGGACACCACATGGAGAAAAGCGCAATGTTCGGAGACCTCGACCTTTACGAAGATAAAACTTTCTTCGAACAAAACTCTACGGGAAAATTAATCTTGCCCGATAAGAGCTATAACTTAGAAATTTTTGCCTGCATGCTGATTAAATCGGGAGACGAGAATATCTTTAATACCGATAAGTGGCAGACTGATATAGAAGGACTTTTTTCTTACGTGAGGGCGAACAGCCTTTATGTGAGAGAGGAGACCATTAAAAAAGCGGAGCAGTCGGATGATACAAAGGTGCTTGCATTTTCCACCTGTTCCTCGGAGTTCACCGATGCGAGAACTGTAATTTTAACTGTTATGAAGCCAAATGAACAGTGAATCAGGAGGGTTTATTATGAAAAACAAGATTAGCGGCATTTTTAGCCTTGCGCTCACAGCATTACTTTTGCTGTCGGCTTCCGTGAGTGCTTTTGCCACAGAGACACCCGAAGTTATCATTCCCGTGAACATTTCTCTTTCGGGCGCAGTACCCGAGACAGCCGAAGATTACACGGTGGTTATGAAAGCGGACGATTCGTCTTTCCCGATGCCAAACGGCACTGAGTCAGACGAGTATGAGCTTACCGTAACAGGTGAGGGCAAAGCAGATTTCCCGAGCATCAGTTACAATCACGTTGGCGTTTATACCTACACGATTAGCGAGGAAAAGGGAACTAACGAGAAGTGCACATATGACAGTACTGTTTATTCCTTGACTGTTTATATCACAAACGCTGAGGACGGAAACGGACTCGAGGCAACAGCAGTTCTTTATTCAAGCCTTGGCGGCGATAAGCTTGATGTGGCAGAGTTTACCAACTCCTACGAGGCAGAGCCTACTCCGACTCCTACAGCCGAGCCGACTGCTACACCAAAGCCGACAGAAAAGCCAACACCGACACCTACTGCCGAGCCGACAGTTAAGCCGACAGAAACACCGACCGTCAATCCTACTGCTACACCGACAGTCACAAAGGCACCGACCGACACTCCGAAAACAGGCGATACCTCAAAACCGATGCTTTATACGGTTCTTTTCGGCGTCAGCCTTATAGCAATTGTCGTTTTGCTTTTCACAAAGAAGAAGTCGACTAACAATAAATAATTCTGAAAATTTACTTTGAAAGCTTCGTCGGCTGAGTTTCTGCGGACGGGGCTTTCGCTGTATTTGTGTACTTATTTAAAAGAAAGGTGCGGTAAAATGGAGAAGAATGTCTCTGTTAACAGCGTTAAAAAGAGAAAAAGCAATGCCGTCAATATAGAGGGATGCAAGTTCGGACGGCTTGTGGCACTTTATCCCACAACCGAGCGTGACAAAAAGGGCTTTGTCATCTGGCATTGCCGTTGCGACTGCGGAAACGAGGTTGATGTTTCCTATAATTCACTTAAATACGGCAATCAGGTGAGCTGCGGCTGTCAGAAAAAGGAGCACGACCAAAAGCTTGAGAAGTTACTCACGCATATTTCGGGAACGAGCATAGACGCACTAAAGAGCAAGAAAGTGCCCAAGGACAACACCACGGGCCACAAGGGAGTTTATTTGATTAGGGGTAAGTATCTTGCGAAGATAGTTTTTCAGAAAAAGCAATACTTTCTCGGAATGTACGAAAATATCGAGGACGCCATAGCGGCAAGAAAGGAAGCGGAAAAACTTCTTTTTGACGACGTCTACGATTTCTATCACAAATGGAAGAAAAAAGCAGACGAAGACCCCGTTTGGGCAGAGCAAAATCCTATTGAAATCAAGGTGAACCGTAATGGAAAAAGCCTTGAAGTCGAAATGCTTCCAACTCTCGATGAAGAAAAGTAAATTTGAGTTTAATAATGTAATTTTCCTGTAAAGCCTTTGTGAAGCTTAGATTAAATTTTTGTATAAAGCGTTGATTTTACAAAACTGTGGTTGACGGGTTTTTCCGATTGATTTAGACTTATCGTGTGTTAATGAGTTTAAAAAATGAAAGAAAAGAAGAACATCGGAGGTATCTATGAATATCGATTACAAAGAAACTAAGGAAATTACACCCGAACAGCTTGAAAGACTTTTTTTGTCGGTGAACTGGGAGTCGGGAAAATATCCCGAGAAGCTCTCCCGTGCGATGAAAAATTCCACTCAGGTGATATCCGCATGGGACGGCGAAAAGCTTGTCGGTCTTGTCAGAGGTCTTGACGACGGTGAAACGGTTGCGTTCATTCACTATCTTTTGGTTGACCCCGACTATCAGGGCTTGCATATCGGCGACGAACTGATGAAGCGAATCATGAGAAAATTCAGAGATTTGCTCTATGTCAAGATTATGCCGTCAGATCCGAAAACAAAACCGTTCTATCAGAGATACGGCTTTGTGGAGTACGATAATTATTCCGCAATGGAAACCAAAAATTTCATGTAAAAAAAGAAACAGTCCGATTTAAAATTCGTCGGACTGTTTTCATATTGGAGGGGTTTTCGTTTAAGCTTTTTTATCCAAAATCTTAGCCATAATTCGCTTGAGGTAAATCACACTGCCAATCATGACTATTAGCTCTGTGACGGGGAATGCCGTCCATACGCCTGCAACGCCCATAAGTTTCGCACCGATGTAAGCGAGCGGCAGAAGCACGATGACCTGCCTTGCGGCTGAAATTACCATGCTCGGCACGCCTACGGAAAGTCCCTGGAGAGCATAGCATGCCATAATGGACACGCACGCAAAAATGAAGTTTAGGCTGATTATTCTGAGAGCCTCGATTCCCATGCTTGTCATTTCTTCGGAAGCGTTGAACGCACCCATAATCTGAGTGGGGAAGACCTGCAAGATAACAAGTCCGATTGCACCGATTACAGCGGAGTAAATTCCGCTTAATTTGACGGCTTTTTTAATTCTCTCGTGCTTGCCTGTTCCGAGGTTAAAGGCTACTATCGAGAGAAGTGCGCTGTTAAGACCGAATGCCGCCATTGATACAAAGGTATAAAGCTTGAAGTATGCGCCGAAAACCGCCGTAGCCGTTGTGGAGAATGTGAGAAGAATTTTGTTGATGCCGAATGACATAACGGAGCTTATCAGCATGGTGATTCCTGCGGGAATGCCAACCTTGAAGATGTTTTTGATGTAATAAGCTTCGGGCTTCAGATATTTCACGGAAAATTCGATTTCCTTGTTATATTTGAGGTTGAAGATTATTGCCAAAATGAGGGCGAAAATCTGACCGATAACCGTTGCGATGGCGGCGCCTGCCGTGCCGAGTCTCGGACAGCCGAAGTAGCCGAAAATCATAATGGGGTCGAGGATGATATTAAGTATTGCGCCCACGCCCTGAGTTATCATGGTGTAGACGGTTCTTCCCGTTGACTGCAAGAGCTTTTCAGCCACAAACTGGAAAATCTGTCCGAACGAGCAAATTGAGATTATCGAGAGATAGGAAACGCCCATTTCGCAAATCTCCGTGTTGCTTGTCTGAACTGCGTAGAATGTTTTAACCCCAAAAATACCGAATATAAGCAAAATAAAATAGCTGAAAAATGCCAAAATCAAGCCGTTTCCCGCAGTTTTGTTTACAGCCTCCCGGTTTTTTTCGCCGAGAACTCTCGAGAGAAGCGCATTGACGCCAACGCCGACGCCTGTTCCCAGTGCAACGATGATGTTCTGAATTGGGAATGCAAGCGAAACCGCCGTGAGAGCGTCCTCGCTGAAGTTGCTGACGAAAATACTGTCGACAATGTTGTACATGGCACCGACTATCATCGAGAGTATCATCGGAGCCGCCATATTAAGCAGAAGCTTATTAACGGGCATAGTGCCCATTTTTTGATCTTCCATATTCTTTCCTCCTTAATTTGTTTCAAAAATTATTTCAAACCGTAAGAATTTTAACACAGATAGTTTAATTATTGAATTTCAAATATGTAAATGTCATTAGAAAAAATCTAATGATTGATTTTGAGTGAGAAACGGTTTAAAATTAAATCAAGGAGTGATTATATGAATTCACAACAGCTTGAATGCTTTATATATGTAGCCGAAAGACTCAATTTTACCAAGGCGGCACAGGCGCTTTATTTGTCCGTGCCTACAGTTACGCATCACATCAAGAGCCTTGAAGAAGAGCTTGGCGCTAAACTGTTTTACCGCACGTCGAGGGTGGTGAAGCTTACGGAGGACGGGCAGAAATTTTATTACCGTGCAAAGGACATACTTGACCGCATGAACGAGGCGGCTCTCCAGATGCAAAACCGAGTGAGCAAAGAACGTGTGGTATTCACGGTAGGCTGTCTCAATGAGCGTGAGTTCGGTCTTCTTGAGACTGCACTTACTGAGTTTCGAAAAAAATATCCTTATGTGAAGCCGAGGATAGTAACAGATGATTTTTTCACGCTGAAAAATCTCTATGAAAATGAACAGCTTGATTTTGTCATATGCACGAGCGGCATGAGCGACGAGGGGAGATTCGAGGCACTTGAAACGGCGGCGTCTTACGCACTCATGAATTGCGAGCACCGTTTGGCTTTAAAAGAGGAATTGGCGTTCAGTGATATTGCAGACGAAACGCTTATCGTTATTTCTCCGAGGTGGGTGAATTTTCGAAAGGGAAACCGATTTCAGGAGCTTCTAACGCTTCACTCCCAAGACCACGAGCACATAGTCTCCGAGAACACGCAGGAGAGCGAGCTTCTTGCTAAAAGCGGCTACGGCATTGCTCTTTTGCCGGAATTTCTAATCCGTTCAAATTATACTTCTGACATGAAGCTGATACCGATTGCCGGCACAAGAAATGTCGACTACGGAATTTATTACCGCCCCGACAAC
>CAVDQG010000055.1:0-14140 GCA_963611165.1 Bacteroides uniformis | reverse complement strand
TCAACCGCGTAGTTTACGATATAACCTCAAAACCACCCGGAACGGTTGAGTGGGAATGATACCAAGAGTGCCGTAAACCCGCATAAACACTGGGTTTTAGGCTCTTAAATTCCTGATTTGATAGCAAAATGATAGCAAACTGTAAAACGGCTTTATTCTAAGCGTTCTATCGGTTTGCAGGTGCAATTATTTTAATACTATAAAAGGCATTACTGACTTTTGCAGTCGGTAATGCCTTTTTGTGTTTTCTTCTGTAAAACTAAAAGCCTTATTTGTTCAAAATCAAGCACGACTTTAACTGTAGTTCCGTTTGGCTATTGAAACTAAACTGAAAGAGTTATAAAATAAATTTAAATTAAAACTCAGAAAGTGGTTTTTATGGGACAGCTTTTCACGATAGGGCATTCCTTGCATGATTTTGAGTATTTTGCGGTAATGCTGAAAAATAACAAAATAAACTATCTGCTTGATGTCAGGAGTACCCCTTATTCAAAATATGCCGAAACCTATAACAGGGAAAATTTGACAGAATTGCTCAAAAAAGAAAATATCGTGTATTCGTATATGGGAAAGTATTTCGGAGCGAGACAGAAAGACCGAGAGCTTTATCATGAGGACGGTTACTTGGATTTTTCTAAGACGGCACGGTCGGATTTTTTTGTTAAGGCAATGAAAAATGTGATACTGGGACTCGATAAAGGCAATAATATCGCCCTAATGTGCACGGAAAAAGATCCGATTGATTGCCACAGGGCAATTATGGTTGCGAGAGCCTTTGATTTGAACGGGGTGAATGTGAATCATATTCTTGCTGACGGAAGTCTGCAAAATCAGGCTGAGCTTGATGAAAGATTGCTTAATATGTATTTCCCGGACAGAGCGCAGATGTCTATTTTCGCCTCAGATAACGATATGACGGGCGAAGAAATGCTGAAAATTGCCTACAGAAAGAGAAATGCGCAGATAGGATATCGCTTGGAAGAAGCAGATGACGAATGACGAATGGAGAATCAAAGTATGCATAGATATAAAGTCAGAATGGCAGTGCTCACAATGTCGGCAAAATTCGGCGGCTATTGTGTTGCGGGAATTAATATGAGAAACGGCAGATGGGAGAGAATAGTGACCGAAGACGAAGAAAGTCACGGTGCGCTTTTTATTTCTGATTTAACGGGCAAGGATGGACGTTTGGTTCGCGAGCTTGATATTATTGATGTGCCTATAGTCGATTTTCTTAAGGATGATATACAGCCCGAAAATATACTTTTGAGCAAGGATGAGCCGATTGAAATAATCGGAAAGACGACGCTTGAAGAGGTGCTTAAAATTCATCCGTGCAACTTGAGAAAAGGTATTTTCGGCAATTATTATCAGTTTTTATTGCCTGAGGAAATCGAAAAAATAAGACATTCGCTTGAAATCATCGAGGTAAGTAATTTTAAGCTTTACAGAGCTGAAAATTCTTCAGGAAAGTTAAAGACAAAAGCAGAGTTTGTATATAACAATCGGAAATATTGGAATATGTCGATTACGGATTTGTGTGCACTTGAAAATTACGAAGAATATGCCGAGATTGATAAAGCAATATTAGTCATAAGTATCGGTACTGAATTTAACGGAAGATACTACAAGTACATTGCGACAATTTACCCGTGTGAAAATTGAAAACAAAAAGCCGTCGCTTATTGTGAAAAACAAGCGACGGCTTTATTTTATTCTTTTGAAATATAATTGCTTTCAAGTTTTCTCATGACGATAATGTAGAAAACTGTCATGGCGACCGAGCAGATGAGCCAGCCTGCAGGATAACTCATAGCCATGGAGATGTAGCCTCCGCCGAGACTTTTATTGACATAAAGATAAATCTGACGGAAGAAAACAAACGATGAAAGCATAATTACCATAGGAATCATGCTCTTTCCGACGCCCCTCAGAGCTCCCGCAAAAATCTGGTTTACGCAGATAATTGCATAGAACGGAGAAACCCAGCGAATGAATGTGGACGCGAAGTTTAAAACCTCGCTGTCTGTCGTGAACATAAGTAAGAGAGTATCGCGGAAAATTATTACTCCGATTGCAACGGCGGCTGTGATTATGATGGAAGCGGTAAGTGCCCACTTTACGCCGTTTCGAAGTCTTTTGAATTTCTGCGCTCCGTAGTTTTGACCGACAAAGGTCGTGGAGGCGAGAGCAATTGCCTGAACGGGAACAAGAATGATAACATCAAGCTTGTTGTAAGCCGCCCAGCCTGCCATAGCCGATGCGCCGAAAAAGTTTATATAGGACTGTACATACACATTCGAGAAGGATGTGACCGCCTGCTGAATGCCTGCCGGCATACCGACTGTGAAAATTTGCTTGAGAATGCCCAAATCAATTCCCATTTGTTTCCATTTGATGGCGTATGTTCCCGATGTTCTTGTGAGCGAAACCAGGATGAGCGAACCTGAAATAAGCTGTGATATGTCGGTTGCAACGGCAACGCCCATTACGCCCCACTTGAACACGATGACGAAAACAAGGTCGAGCACAATATTGAGAAGTGCCGAGAGAATAAGATAATATGTAGGTCTGGTGGAATCTCCGACGGCACGCAGAATGGAACCGCCCATATTGTAGAGAATGAGTCCCGTTATTCCGCCAAAATAAATAGTGAGATATTTGTGTGATTCCGGGAAAACCTCACTCGGCGTATCCATGAATTTGAGCATGGGGTCGGTGATTAAAATTCCGATTACCGTGGCTAAGATGCACAAAATTCCCGTGAAAGCGATAGTGGTGTTGACCGCCTTGGAAAGTCTTTCGTTTTCGTGTGCTCCGTAATACTGGGAAATTATGACGGATGCACCCGTGGAAAGTCCCGTGCAAAGTCCGACAAGCATATTTATGATAGGAGTTGTGCTTCCTACGGCGGCAAGAGCCTCGCTGGAGACAAATCTTCCGACTACTATCGTATCGACCGTATTGTAAAGCTGCTGGAAAAGCAGTCCTATTGCCATAGGCACGGCAAAGGCTACCAGATGCTTCCAAATGACGCCCTCGGTCATATCGGCATCTTTTTTTGCTAAAATATTCGTATTGATTACCTCCGTCCTAACATACAAAGTTCCAAAGAAAAGTATATATCATTTTAGTTTCAAATGCAACATATAATAAACGGCTTTGAAAAATCTTAAGACATACAGTCGACAAAGCTTTAAATACTTGGTAAAAATAGGGTTGTAGCCTAATATTTAGCACAGTATCGGTTGATAAATCAGGATTAAAATGGTACAATCTAAATGCGTATGTCTTGCCGTTTAAGGCTGATATGCAAAAGGTTTATGGAAAAGAGATATGATATTAAGTCTAAAGGTACAGACTTTAATCAATTGAAAACGGAGGATTTCTAATTTATGCCGTCAAACAAATTGTCGGGAGAAATACCGGGAACAAAAAAGCGGCTGGGGACAAACGGTGTGCTCAGAGCTTTTTTCACCGGTCTTGCTCTCTCGTTTATCATCTTCATACCGTTTATTATACGTGACGGGGGAAGATTCTTATTTTATGGCGATTTCAATGTTCAGCAGGTCACTTTCTACCGCCTTGCTCATGATGCCGTTGTAAGCGGCAATATGGGGTGGAGCCACCTGACGGATCTCGGTGCCAATTTTATCGGCTCTTACAGCTTCTATCTTTTGGGCTCGCCGTTTTTCTGGCTTACAATTCCTTTCCCAAGCGAATGGATTCAATATCTTATGGGGCCGCTGCTGATTTTAAAGTTTGCGTGCGCCACAATGACAGGCTATATTTATGTCAGACGTTACATCAAGACCGATACCATAGCACTCATGACGGCGGTTATGTATGCTTTTTCGGGCTTCTCGATATACAATATCTTCTTCAATCACTTCCACGAGGCGATAGTATTTTTTCCACTGCTTTTGACGGCGATGGACGAATTCGTCTTAAATAAAAGAAGAGGTTTGTTCGCTCTGGCGGTTGCGGCATGCTGTATAATCAATTACTATTTCTTCTGCGGAATGGTAACCTTCGCTCTGCTTTATTTCTTCATAAGACTTATTACGGGCAGTTGGAAGGTAAGCATAAAGGAATTTTTCCTTGCCGTTTTGGAGGCGGTCATAGGCGTCGGAATGGCTGGAATACTTCTGTTTCCGTCAGTCCTTGCAGTTATGCAGAATTCGAGAGTATCCAATCCGATAAGCGGTTACAATGCTCTTTTATACAATAACGTTCAGAGATATCTGCACATAATCGAGTGCTTCTTCTTTATGCCCGATTTGCCCGCAAGACCTAATTTCACACCTGACAGCGAATCCAAGTGGGCTTCGCTTGGAGCATGGCTTCCGCTTTTCGGTATGACGGGCGTGATAGGCTGGCTTCAGTTAAGGCGCAGACACTGGCTCAAAAGAATTATCTATTGCTGCTTTGCGGCGGCGCTCATTCCTATTTTTAACTCAAGCTTCCAACTTTTAAACGGCAGCTTCTATGCAAGATGGTATTATATGCTCACGCTAATGATGGCGCTTGCCACTGGAATGTCGCTTGAAAGCGAGAATGTAAACTGGAAGCGTTCCGTTAAATGGACGGCTGTCATCACGATGTTCATAGTTGTGGGGGTTGGTCTTATGCCGACCTTTGGAACAGATGAAGACGGCGGCACGACTGTCAGCTTCGGACTTGAGAAGTATCCGACAAGATTCTGGAGTTATGCGGCGGTTTCGCTCATATGCATAGCGTTTGTTGCGTTCCTCTTTATGTTCTGCCGAAAGAACAAGAAGGTCTTTGTCAGAGCGGCGAATATCTTGTTGAGTGCCACGGTGGTTGTTTATTCGATTTTCTTCATAGGACTTGGAAAATCGCAAAGTGCAGACCCTTACGATCATCTGATTCCGTATGCGCTAAACGGCGGCGAGGATTTGCCGTTTGACACCGAGTCGCTCGACAATGTCAGATCGGATTTCTACGAGTCTCTCGATAACAGCGGAATGTTCTGGGAGATACCTACCATTCAGGCTTTCCACTCAATCGTGCCGGGCTCGATTATGCAATATTACGATTTCATCGGAGTTCAGCGTGACGTGGCTTCAAGACCGGACACAACCCACTACGGCGTAAGAGGTTTGACAAGCGTCAGATGGCTTTTTGACGATGAATCGGACGAGGAGAAGTTCTCGAGTGATTACAGCGAAGAGAACGCTCAGATGCCGGGCTGGATTTTCTACGGCACGGCAAACGGCTTTGATATATGGGAGAATGAGTATTATATCCCTATGGGCTTCAGCTATGATTATTACATAACCTACAGTCAGGCTCAGAAGCTGACGACAAGCGAGAGAGAGCTTGTCATGCTCAAGGCTCTTGTTGTTCCCGATGATAAGGTCGATTTGGTAAAGGATATTCTTTCGCCGCTTTATGTCGATTCTGTTGAGTTTTCTCAGGAAGCATACAAGAACGATTGCATGGAGAGATCAAGCGTAACCTGTGACACTTTTACTTATACGAACACGGGATTTATGGCGTCTGTCTCAAGCACTCAGGAAAGAATTATTTTCTTCAGCGTGCCGTCAGAAAGCGGTTGGAGTGCAACTGTAAACGGTGTTTCTGCCGAGATAATCAATGCTAATGTAGGCTTTATGGCTGTAAGAATTCCAAAAGGTGACGATGTTAAAATTGAATTCACATACAAAACCCCGGGACTTACGGCAGGCCAGATAAGCACAGCGGCATCTGTTTTGGTTCTTGCTTTGTATCTTGCTTTTATAAGAGCAAAGAAAAAGCATGATGACGAAGTTAAGGCGGAAAAGCCGAAAAATGAGAGAAAGCCGGTATTTAAGCTTGGCAAATTCTCAGATTACTGCCTTGAAAATAACTTAAGCTTCAAGAAAAGGAAGAACGACAAATATATGTACGTCAAAAATCCGAAAGCATATCTGAAGGAGCTTGAGCTATTAAAAAAAGAGGCGGAGTTTGAGTCGGCACTTGAAACGGTGAGTGAGGTCGAGAGAACCGCAAATGCCGAGAATAAAACCGATAAGAAAGATGAAATCAATAAAGATACAGAAATTTAAAGGAGATTTAAAATGAGCGAATCAGTAAAAACAGAAAAGAAAAATCCCACCGTTTATTTCGTCATTCCGTGCTACAACGAAGAGGCTGTTCTTCACGAGACAACCAAGAGATTGACAGAGAAACTCACCTCAATGAAGGAGAAGGGTCTTGCAGACGATAAGTCAAGAATTCTCTATGTAGATGACGGCTCAAAGGACAAGACATGGGAGATTATCGACAGCTTCAATAAGTCTAACAGCTTGGTTGAGGGCGTTAAGCTTGCTCACAACAGAGGTCACCAGAACGCCCTTCTTGCAGGACTTATGACAGCAATGGAGAAGTGCGACTGCGCAATCAGCCTTGACGCTGACCTTCAGGACGATACCGATGTTCTTGACGAGTTTGTCGTAAAGTACCTTGACGGCTGTGATGTTGTTTACGGTGTAAGAAACAAGCGTGACACTGACACATTTTTCAAAAAGACAACAGCCGAGGGCTTCTATAAGTTTATGAAGGTGCTCGGAGTTGATATTGTCTTCAACCATGCCGACTACCGTCTCATGAGCAAGAGAGCACTTGAGGGACTTTCCGAGTACAGCGAGGTAAACCTCTTCCTTCGTGGTATTGTTCCGCTTATCGGCTATCGCAGTGACTATGTTTACTACGACAGACACGAGAGATTTGCCGGCGAATCCAAGTATCCGCTCAAGAAGATGCTCGCTTTTGCCGTTGACGGTATCACATCATTCAGCGTTAAGCCGCTTAAGCTTATCTCAAATCTCGGTATCATCATCTCGATACTCAGCATTTTCGGATTGCTCTATGCTCTTATTTCCCATGCTGTCGGCGCAGCCGTAGCAGGCTGGACGGCAATCGTTGCTTCCATCTGGCTTTTGGGCGGCATTCAGCTTTTCTGCATCGGTGTTGTCGGAACATACATAGGAAAGATTTACTCTGAGGTTAAGCGCAGACCGAGATTCAGAATCGAAACATATCTCGAGAACAAATAAAAATAACTCCAATCAAACAAAAAAGCGAGAAGCCGAAATGACTTCTCGCTTTGCTTTTTATTTGATTAGACTTCACACAGCCTTATTCACTTTTCGGTCTGTCTACCGTAACGATATTCGTTTTGACGTTAATTTCATCGAGCCAAATTTCTTCTGTCAGGATATATCTGTCGTCGGTCGCTTTAATAATCGATATGCTTTTGTACTTGAAAAAATCACCTACGTGCACCGTCTTTCCGCAAGATTTCTCAAGCTCTACTATTTCATCAAAGCTCATTTTTTTCATGGAATTTCACCTCTGAATAATATTCGGTTTAACCTTAACCTTTTCAACATCTCTGCATAACTTGTTGAAAACTTGCGGCGTTCGATGCAATTACTGTTTTTTCTTTGCGAAGACGCACAGACTGCTGAGCATAACAAGAATGCCGAGAACTGTAAGACCTGCGCCCGCATTGCCGAATACATCTCCGATTTTTCCGACGAGGGGACTAGTGGGAATCATCAAAAGGCTGTAACACATTCCGTCTACGCTGATTATTGTGGCTCTTTGGTCGGAGGGGATAACATCATTTAGCTTTTGACTTTCCACCAAAAACCAGATTTCAAGCACACTTTGAACGAGCATCATGCCAAATATGCTTATCCATGCGTTAGCTGTTCCGACAAGCACCGTGCCGCCGCCGACAAGAATCGCACAAACGAAGTATAACTTTCTGAGCGACTTGATATTTGCCTTAGCCGCCAGTATCGTTCCGAAAATTGCCGCCGCACTGCTTAGAATTGTCGGTACAAAGAGAAATTTACTGCTCCAGCCGAGCTCTATCAGTCTCTCCTGTAAGAACATTTTTGTGAGGTAAGTAGGTATTGAAACAATCGCCGTTGAAATTATGAGCCTTACGGCAAATGGGCAAGCCTTCAGTATAGAAACGCTGTCACGGCAAAGGTTAACAAAGAGCATAGGGACTTTCCCCAGAGTGTCTGAGATGCTGCTGTTTTCTCTTTCTGCCTGAGCATTTGTGACTACGGGTTCGCTCATCAATGCGTGAGAAATCATAGATGCGCACTCGAAAGCACCGCTGAGAAGATAGAATCCCGTGTATTTCAATATGTTCACGAGTGTGCTGGCAAGCGAGCCGAGAGCACTTGCTACTAAATTTATCTGGGTGCAATGAGCGTTTATCTTTATATAATCGTCCGTTTTGTTTTCCTGTTTCAGAGAGTCGTAGGTCATGGCGCTGTCCGTGCCGGAAAACATTGTGTTGGCAAGTGCGTTAAGTCCCATGGCAAGGCACACGCAAAGCATATTCGGAGCGAATGCCATGAGAACATTATACACGGTTATAAGTAAGCCGCCGAGAACGAGAGTTTTCTTTCTGCCGAGCATATCGGCGAACATTCCCGAGGGAACTTCGCACATAAGACTGACGACATGAAAGACGCTTTCGGCAAAGCCGATTTCCCACAGAGAGAATCCGCGTGCTACGAGCAGTGCAACCCAGACGGCGTCCGTGATTCGAAGTCCCGAGAAAAATCCCGAGGTATAAATTAAGCCTATTTGCTTTTTTAAATTGAATTTTTTGGTTTTAGTCGTATTCATAAGGAACACCCTTTCGTTTTTGCAAGAATAATTTCGCTGTTCATTCATTTCAAACGAAAAAGTGTGCCGCTTACAATGCTTTTTGGGCAAAACAAAAACGCCCACAGCAAAGCTGCGGACGCATAAAAGTCCGATTCCGCCTTGCTGAAAGGTATAAAAGGGCACACTTATCCGAGGGCGGTATTAACAGTTTCCTTTTTGATACGAAACTTTTGAATTCCAACCCATTTGGATGCACCTTTCCTTTCAGTAAAACTTAAGTTATATATAACATATTTAAAATGTAAATGCAAGAGACTTTTCTGGAAATTGCAAAAAAGCTTACCGAGAAAAACTCGGTAAGCTTTAAGAAGTGAAGGCTTAGAAAATTTTCGTGTTTTCTTTCCGGATTCTGTCGGGGCTGAATACTATGTTGCCCTTCATGCTTTCGGGGTTCGGTGCAAATGCGATATTTCCCTTTACTCCGCCAAATTCAAACGGTATAGCGTCGACCTGTCCTACTTTTATCTTCTCGCAGACATCGATTACATCTTCAATCATTCCGATATAACCTTTGCCGTCACCGTGAGAGATGAGAACCTCGTCATATTTTCCGTCTATTTTCGGCTTAAGTGCTTTCAGGCTCTCTTCGTATTCCTCTATGCTCGTAGAATAGCTGTCGAAAACAAAGGTGAAGAGGTTGCAGGCGTCTCCCGTGAAGAGATAGGTTTTGTTATCTTTGTTATGAATGAGGAAAACAACACTGCCGAGGGTATGTCCCTTGCAGGAATATACCTCGATTTTGACATCGCCGAGATTTATGACATCTCCTTCATGGAGCGGCTTGATATCGGAGAAATCAGCCGAGGGGATATAGTCCTCTTCTTCGACATATTCGCCGTGACCCTCAAAATTCTCCATGGAAATTCCGTCTCGTCGGAACTTTTCCGACATGTGGCGGTCATAGATGTACTTGTCATCAGGATTCATATAAACGGGAATGCCGTTTCTCGTGAATTCTCCCGCTCCGCCCGCATGGTCGATGTGACCGTGCGAGAGAAGAACTTCAAGCGGATTTTTGTTGCCGTGCTCCGAAAGAAGCTCGTCTACGGCTTTTTTTAAGCTGCCGAATCCGCTTCCTGTGTCAATCAGAGCATTTTTTTCGCTTCCCTCAATGAGGTAGACAAGCTCTGTTCCGAATGCATAGAATCGAGTGATATTTTCGTTGACTTTTTCTGTATCGAATTTTAACATTATAGTTTACCTTTTAGTTTAAAGAATGTTTTTTTGTGAGATCTGCCTGCATCTGAGAAGTGTGCTTATCAACATCGAAAAGCAAGCTGACAATGAGAAGAATTACACCGCAGATAGCTGCATAGAATGTGAATGTGAAGTTGATAGATGCGACGGCGCTTGCTGTCTGAGTTTCTGCAAGTCCGTCATAGCCGCCGAATGCGAGAATCCAGCCTGCGATAGCGGGGCCAAGTCCGAGACCTGCCTTCTGACCTATGCTTACGCCTGACATTACAAGACCTTCGGAGCGAATGCCGAATTTCCACTCGCCGTAGTCGACAACATCACCTGTGAGAGCAAATGCACAAGAGAACATTGCGCCCATGAAGAAGCCTTTGATTGCATAAAGTACGCAGATAAGTCCGACGGCAGTCGGGAAAAGTCCCATGATAACGCCTGTGATTATGACTACGCAGGAGCTCATTATCATAATTCTGCGCTTGCCGAGTCTCTTAACAAGTGACGGCAAAATGAGGTTCATAACCATTGCGGGAATCATGCCGCAAGCGGAAATAATTGCAACGATAGCGGCATTTCCGAGAACGATATTGCAGTAGTAGTATGAAACCATTCCGCATCCGCAGTTGTGAAGGAGTAAAAGGCAGAAGAAAAGAGTTTCAAGCCAGAAATATTTGTTTTTGGCAAGAGTTGAAATCTGAGTTTTGAAAGGTACGGCGGATTTAGTTTCAGGCTTTTTGTTGTCATTTTCGCCGACAGTTTCCTTTGTTCCGAAGAACGCAAAGAGAATGAACACACAGGTGGCAACACCGTAGATGATAGCTGTTCCTCTGTAGCCTACGCTTCTTGTGAGCGGAACCCAGAAGGTTGTGACGGCAAGACCTGCAACCTGATTTAAAATCTGCTCCATTGAGGCTATCTTTTGTCTTTCGTTACCGTTAAGCGTAATTCTCGAGAGAAGTGCCGTGTGCGGAATGAAGAACATTGTGAAGCCGATGGCGTTAAGCAAAAGGTAAGTGATGTAAACATAGACAAGTTTGCCTGTGCTTCCGAGGCTTTCAGGCACGCTGAACACCAAAATTAAGAATATTGCAATGAGCGGTGCGCTGAGTGCAACCCACGGTCTTGCCTTACCCCATTTGGTGTGAGTGCGGTCGACTATCGAGCCCATAAAGAAATCGGTGAAAAGGTCGAATGCTCGGTTGACGAGTATCATGGTGGACATTGCGGCGGCACCTACGCCAACGGAGTCGGTGAGATATGCGGCAATGAAGCTTCCGACGATAGTGGTTATGATGTTTCCTCCGCCCGAGCCTATGGAGTAATTGAGTTTTTGAGCGAATGGCACGAAGCCGTCTTCTCTTTTTTCGTTTTCTTTCATGTTAGCCTCCTTATGACTAATCCACATCTTTTGTGAAAATCTGATTGTATTTTAGCTTTTTGATATAAAAGTTTCTATTGATTTGCTGATTATTTTGTTTATATTTGTTGCTGGGCGTATTCAGAACATTAATTGCTTTTTGATTGTTTGGTTAAATATAGATGATAAAAATATCAAATATTCGGGATTTTTCATTTTGATAAACAAAAGCAGGGGTTTTAATGATAAAATAGAACAATAAAATATATGATTTTTGATTTAAAAGGATTTTCACTATGGCGACAGATATAATTTTTGAAACAGATTGCGATAAAAACAAAAACGGAGTTCATCTTCACAATCAAGCCGAGCTTTTATTTTCCCTGAGCGGTAACTGTACAGTGTATACGGGCAAGAGAAGCTTTGTTTTGAGTGCGGAAGATTTTGCGGTATTCAATCCGTTTGAAACTCACCGTGAAGAGCGTGAGGAGGGATGCCACACACTTTCCCTTTATATTCCGATAGAGCTTTTGAGCGATTACAGCATAGGAACGATAAACTGCGTGTCGTCACTTCAACCCGAAAAGAAATCCACACTCGACCTTATACGCATGCATCTTGCAAACATCTTTAAGGATTACACCGACGATTCCCGAAAGCTTAAGCTTAATATGCAAGCTGAGTTGCTTGAATTACTCAGTATTCTTTATCAGGATTTTTCGGATGAGTTTGAAGATGACAAGGAAGAAATGGGAAGAAAAGACTTTGCACGAAAGGAAGAGATACTTCGCTTTGTGTGGGAACATTTCTCAGAGCCGCTGACTCTTTCGCAAACAGCCGAAAGCTTCGGACTTTCAGAGGGCTATTTTTCAAGATTGTTCGCTGATATTACAGGAAAGAACTTTTCAAGCTATTTGCGTGAGGTGAGATTGAGCCATGCTAGACAGCTGATTGACAAAGGCGAATCGTCCGTAACGGAGCTTGCGTTTTCTTCCGGTTTCGGCAGTGTGAACAGCTTCATTGAAGCTTTCCGTAAGGAGTTCGATATGACACCGGGCGCATATATCCGCTTGCAAAGGGAAAAAGCTTCGGAAAGTGAACGGCAAAATGATGAAAGCTGTGCGATGACAGGTACCGATGCCGTCTCTTACATGGGACTTCTTCGTTACCGCTCGATCGAGAAAAGCACCACTTCACTCAGACAGGCTCAGTCCGAGGTGATAGAGGCAAGTCTTGACGGAAAAACCAAACCGCTCGGTCGCATTTGGAATAAATGTATCGGCGTCGGTTATATGGATCAAATGCTGTGGGGCGTTCTTCAGTCTGCTCTCAAAAGAGCAAAAAGGGAATTGCATTTTCAAAATTATCATATGCACGGAATATATGCCGACGCACTTCATGTGTGCACAAGAGACTCTGACGGTAAGCTGAAATTTAATTTTTCATATGTTGATTTGGTGATAGATTTTCTCTTGAGAGATGTGCAGATAACGCCATGGATTTTTCTCGACTACACGCCGAGCTGTCTCGTCACCGACAAAATTCCGAAAATGTTCGGCACGAATGTGGTGAGTCTGCCGACAGATCTTGATGAGTGGCAGATGCTTGTAACGGAGACTCTGAAGCATTTTGTGGGGGCTTACGGCAGAAAAGAGGTATCGTCTTGGAAATTCTCCATGGAACAGGCGGTTCAAATATCGGTGGGCAACTGCAGTCTTGAGGATTACAAGAAGTTTTATCTTGTTACTTACCGTGCGATTAAATCAGTTTTGCCTGAGGCTTCGGTTTGCGGTTTCGGTCTTGATACGGGTCACGTTTCAATTAAGGACAGTGTTGTTTTTGAGGAACTTCTGTCGTTCGCAAAGGAAAATGACGCTTTGCCCGACTTGATGAGTTTTCAGAGCTTTCTGTGCGATTTCACCGACTCTGACGCACAAAATCTTATATATAACGAGAGCGTGGACGAGGTCTATTCCATGAGCGACGATCCCGATATTCTTTCTAAGGAATTAGATTATATTCATGAGGTTATGGGAAAATTCGGCGTCTCTGTTCCGCTTTTTATTCTGATGTTCAATCCCGGTATGTGGGGGCAGTCACCGGGAAACGACACATGCTTTCACGGTGCATGTATAGTTAAAAATGTGATTGAAAATAGAGATAAGGTAGATGTGTTTGCCATGGGAAATCTTACGGATTACAGTGAAAAAATGATGCCCGATAATACCATGTACCACGGCTCAAACGGCTTGCTTACCTATCGCCTTGTTCCCAAGGCGGCATATGCCTGTGGAATGCTCCTCAATGAATTGGTCGGCGATGTTGTGTCTGCGGGAAACGGCTACCTTTTGACTGTCTCTCAAGATAGGCACGAGTTTTCGCTGCTTCTTTATTACTACTGTCCGTATAATCTTGAGCGTCACCGCAGAACGGTTCTTTCCCCCATTGAAGAGACAAATTATGACCGTTATTATGAATTTGACGATAAGGGTTCTAAATCTCTCCATATATTTCTCGATAATCTGATTATGGGCGATTATATTATCACGACGAAATCCGTAAACCGTGAACACGGCTCAAGCTATGACGCATGGATGCAAATGGGCGCACCGATGAAAACAGATGATATTCTCGGTTACCTTGAGTACCGTTCGATTTATGATGTTACGATTAGCCACGCAAGGGTGGACGAAAGCTCGAGGCTGATAATGTCGGCACTTTTGGAGCCGCACGAGGTGAGAGTTATTCGAGGAAAATTAAATGAGAAGATATGATGAAGAAGGACGGTTTTAATCGTCCTTTTTCTTTTGCCCGAAAACTTTAAAATACGGACTAAAAACTTGTCCGTTTTCTGTCCGTTTCGCTCATGTATAATTTAGCCATAGCAAA
>CAVDQG010000054.1:0-14165 GCA_963611165.1 Bacteroides uniformis | reverse complement strand
CTTTTTGTAAAAAGCGTGGCAAAAACTTTTGCCTTTTTGCCTTTAGCTCATTATTAATTATTATTTATTATTTATTAATTCAAACAAGGAGGAAAAAACAATGAAAATAATTGACGTACATTCGCATTTTACCTGTCCTGAATATTTAGAGAGCCTCAAAAGACACGGCAAGGAGAACGAGGACGGTTTTCCTACTCCCGATTGGAGCATTGAGAAGCATTTGGAGAGCATGGAGAAAGCGGGGATAGAAAAAAGCCTCATTTCCGTTTCTTCTCCGCATTTCTGGTACGAGGACGCCAAGGAAGCGGCTGAGATTTCGAGAGCTTTGGACGAGTGCGCCGCAGAGTACAAAAGAAAATATCCCGATAAGATAATGTTTGCGGCGGCTCCTCCCGTTCCTGACATAGAGGCGGCGATTGACGAAATAAATTACGCTTTTGACGAACTTCACGCCGATGCGGTGAAGCTTCCGAGCAATGCGGACGGCTTGTATCTCGGTGACGAAAAATACAATCCCTTATTTGAGACGCTAAGCAAAAGAAACGCAGTCGTTTTGATTCATCCGACCGCACCGAAAAAATTCCCCGACGGCTGTTTCACGGCAACTCCGCTTCCGCTTTTTGAGTTCATTGCCGACACCACCCGTGCGGTGATTAACCTTATCACATCGGGCACGCTCGAAAAATATCCGAATGTGCGTGTTATTGTGCCGCACTGCGGTTCGTTCCTGCCGAATGTAATCGACAGACTTTCGGGCATAACAAAGGTGCTTGCGGCAAAGGGAATCGGAAATCCCGTTGAGACGCAAAACAGCCTAAAGTCGCTCTATTTTGACATTGCGGGCGATGCGCTCCCGTCCGGAATAAAGATACTTCAAACGCTTACGGACGAAAATCACATTTTATTCGGCGGAGATTTCCCGTATACACCGAGTGAACGCATAGAGGGAAAGGTTAACGCTTTGCTTGACTGCGAGGAGTTAAGTCCGATTTTGGAGAAAATTATGTACCAAAACGCAGAAAAGCTGTTTGGAGACTAATATCGGAGATTAATATGAATATCAGAAATATGACAATAGCCGACTACGAGAGCGTGTATGCTCTCTGGATGTCGTGCACGGGAATGGGGCTTAATAATCTTGATGACTCGAAAGAGGGAATAGAACGCTTTCTTGGGCGTAACCCAACCACGTGCTTTGTTGCAGAGGAAAACGGCAAAATCATCGGCGTTATCATGGTCGGAAGCGACGGCAGACGTGGCTACATCTATCACACAGCGGTTCATCCCAATTTCAGAGGACAGGGCACGGCGAGAAGCTTGGTGGAATCGGCACTCGGTGAGCTCAAGAAACTCGGAATAAACAAGACCGCACTTGTCGTCTTCTCGCGAAACGAAACGGGGAACAAATTCTGGGAGAAATTAGGCTTTACCGTGCGTGACGATCTCGTTTACCGCAATATGTCGCTGACAGAAATGGAAAGAATCGATACTTAATCTATAAACGACAAACCCACCGAGAGATTATCACGGTGGGTTTGTCAGAGTATCTAATAATGAAAAAAGAAGTTTCTTATATTTAAATTAAAATCAGTTAAAATCAATCGTCTTCGCCGTTTCCTTTGAGCAGCCACATGACGTCTACATCCAAAATCTCTGCAATTGCGAGAAGCTCAAAATCGGTTACTGCACGAATCTGTCCTTCAAGCTTAGAAAGACCGCTGGAGTTCATGTCAACTCCCTTGACCTGCAGTTGAGCGAGCAGCTCCTTCTGTTTCATGCCCTGGTTCTTTCTTGCGAGTTCAACTCTTGCTCCCACTAAATTTTTGTTTCCTATAGGTTGATTTCTAAGGCGCATAAGATCTTACCTCTCAAGTGATTTATGCATTTGAGCCCGCACCGCCTCAAGGGGAGCGGTGTTTTTACCAAATACATTTTATTTTGCGGAGAAAAATATCAGCCTTTTGTTTATTTTCTCCGCTTAGGATACTTTTGTGGAATATCGATAATAGAATTATACAATTATTTGCAAAAAAAGTAAATAGTATTAGAACAAAATATCTATTTTGCACAAACAAGGCTGTTCTAAATGTGTAAATAAACGAAAAAACTGTGCTTTTTATCGAAATTTAATAGCGTTTTAGTGAAATTCTCGTTTGATATTCGGTTCCGTAGAAATTATCGAGATATCTTTTTGGTACAGAATGACGCTTGATTTCAAAAAAAGGGGACAGAAAAGCTGTCCCCCGTAAATTAACCGAAAAATTAATCAGATTTTGAAAAGAAGCTCCGTGTAGCTCGGGTACGGCCAAAATTCCTTGCCCGTTTTGTCCTCGAGGAAATCGACTGTGTCTCTTAATTCCTTCATGCACGGAATGATTCTGTCTCTGCAGAAAACAGAGCCCTCAAGAACATCCGACTTGATGTCATCATAAGCCTTTGTGAGAATTTCAAGTCCCGATACGCTCGAATATGCCTTGTCGAGAGCCTCGGAAAGTTTCTCGATTAAATCGCACTCCGTTTTGCACGGAAGTGTGCTAATCACGCTTCTTTGACGGATTACGCTGTCGGAAAGGCTTGTGATATACTTGCTTACCGCAGGAATAATATCACGCTTGACCATTGAAATCATGGTCTGAGCCTCAATGTTGATTGTCTTCTCGTATTCCTCAAGGAGAATGTCTCTTCTCGAGTTCATCTCAACCTCGTTGTAGATGTTGTGGTCTTTGAAAAGCTTTATGTTCTGCTCATCGCAGTAATGCGGAATTGCGTCAACGGCTGTTGCGAGGTTGTGAAGTCCTCTTGCCTTAGCTTCCTCGAGCCACTCGGCGGAATAGCCGTCACCGTTGAAAATGATTCTCTTGTGGTTTCTGTAGACACGGCGGATGAGGTGACGAAGTGACTTGTTGAAGTCCTCGGCTTTCTCGAGTTCGTCAGCAAACTGCTTGAGCTCCTCGGCAACTATCGTGTTGAGCATGATGTTCGGGCATGCGATGCTCATGGAAGAGCCTACCATTCTGAACTCAAATTTATTTCCCGTGAACGCAAACGGCGATGTTCTGTTTCTGTCGGTTGTGTCCTTCGGAAGATGAGGAAGTGAGGAAACGCCGATTTCCATTCTTTCTGTCTCACGCTCCTCATATGCACGGTGCTTGTCGAGAGCGTCGAGAATATCGGTGAGCTCGTCTCCGAGGAAAATGGAAACGATAGCGGGCGGTGCTTCGCTTGAGCCGAGACGGTGGTCGTTATTTGCGCTTGCGGCTGAGATTCTGAGCAAGTCCTGATATTCGTCAACGCCCTTGATTACGGCGCAGAGGAAGAGGAGGAATGTTGCGTTTTCGGACGGGTTTTTGCCCGGAGCGAGAAGATTTCTTCCCGTGTCGGTCGAAAGAGCCCAGTTGTTGTGCTTTCCGCTTCCGTTGACATACTCAAACGGCTTTTCGTGCAAAAGGCAGACAAGGCCGTGCTTTCTTGCGACATTCTTCATAATCTCCATTGTGAGCTGATTTTGGTCTGTCGCAAGGTTTGTCGTGGTGAAAATCGGAGCCATTTCGTGCTGTGCGGGAGCTACTTCGTTGTGCTTTGTCTTTGCGAGAATGCCGTACTTCCAGAGCTCCTCGTCAAGCTCTCTCATGTAGGCGGCAACTCTCGGCTTGATAGCACCGAAATAGTGGTCGTCCATCTCCTGACCCTTTGGCGGCTTTGCTCCGAAAAGCGTTCTGCCGCAAAGAAGAAGGTCTTCTCTCTTATTATAAAGCTTCTCGTCAATGAGGAAATATTCCTGCTCGGCGCCTACTGTAGTTGTGACCTTCTTGGTTGTCGTGTCGCCGAAAAGACGGAGAACTCTAAGTGACTGGGTGTTGATTGCTTCCATTGACCTTAGAAGCGGAGTTTTCTTATCGAGAACCTCGCCGCCGTAGGAACAGAAAGCCGTGGGGATATACAAAGACTTATCTTTGATGAATGCGTAGGAGGTGGGGTCCCATGCGGTGTAGCCTCTTGCCTCAAAGGTGGCACGAAGTCCGCCCGAGGGGAAAGACGATGCGTCCGGCTCGCCCTTGATGAGCTCCTTGCCGGAGAACTCCATGATGATTCTTCCGTCGGCTGTCGGCGTGATGAAGCTGTCGTGCTTCTCTGCGGTGTAGCCTGTCATCGGCTGGAACCAGTGGGTGTAGTGTGTTGCTCCCTTTTCGATAGCCCAATCCTTCATGGCGTTTGCTACTGCGTTTGCCACGGAAAGCTCTAATTCTCTGCCGTTGTCTATTGTCTCACGAAGCAGCTTGTAAACATCCTTCGGAAGTCTCTGCTGCATGATGTCTTCGTTAAAGACATTTGTGCCGAAAATTTCAGGTACGGAATCTTTCTGTGCTGTATAGGACATTGTTTCCTCCAAATATAAAAAAGAGTGGTTTTAACTTGTGCTACAAAATATTTTATAGGTAAAATAGGCTCAAGTCAATAAAATTTATCCAAAGAATTTGTGCCGTAATTTGAAAGTGGCTTTAATGGGAAATTTGCCCAAAAGCATTCAAGTTAAACTGTGATTCTGTGAACTATGAACTAAAGCACAAATAGCGTCATTGCGCCTTGTTGTGCTTAAATACAAGAAAAATTAAATCCGAGTTTAACGGAAATGTGCTGTAATCTTAATTTTTTCGTAAAAATTGACAGTCCGCAAAGAATTATTTTATAATCTTAATAAAACAGATATACATAAACAGAATAAACCCGTAGGGGCAACCTTTGGTCGCCATCGCACGAGGTTAAATCAAAGTGCAATATTATTGCTTTGCGTAATTTGAATCAATATTTGTAAATTAATACCAATGAGGTAATTAAAATGAAATATACAATAAACGATGTGATGTCCTTTATAGAGGAAAACGATGTTAAATTCATCAAACTCGCTTTCTGTGACGTAAGGGGCAAGCTAAAAATCATTTCCATTCAGCCACCGCTGCTCGATCAGGCTTTTTCGACAGGCGTCCCCGTCAAGGCAAAGTTCATCGAGGGCTTCGGCCACTCGGGCGAGGTTTTCATCAAGCCCGATATCGACACCATGTGCACCTTGCCGTGGAGACCGTCTCACGGAAGCGTCATCCGTTTCTTCTGCGACATTGTCAAGGCTGACGGAACGCCGTTTGAATGTGACACGAGAAACATTTTGCGTGAGGTGAGCAAAAAGGCGATAGAGAACGATATGCGAATCAAGATAAGAAACGAAATCGAGTTCTATCTTTTCAAGAACGACGAGGAGGGCAATCCGACGGAAATTCCCTTTGACCGTGCAGGCTACATGGACGAGGCGCCGACCGATAAGGGCGAGGATGTCAGAAGAGACATTTGCCTTACTCTTGAGGACATGGGTATCACTCCGATACTTTCTCATCACAATGCGGGCCCCGGACAGAACGAGGTGGTCTTTGTCGAGAGCAGTCCCATGAGCGCCGCCGACAACGTCATCGCTTACCGCAGCGTTGTCAAGAATATGGCAGACAGAAGCGGACTTCACGCTTCTTTCAGACCGAAGCCGCTTGCGGACGAATGCGGAAACTCGTTCAAGATTAAGTTTGCACCGAGATACAAGGGCTCGCCGTGTACGGAGTCGTTCCTTGCGGGGCTTATCCGCCGTTGTGCGGAAATCACCGCCGTGCTCAACTCAAAGGAGGAGTCATACGACCGCCTTGGAGACAGCGACATTCCCGATACCGTAACATGGAAGAATAAGTCGGGCAGAAATATCCTTAATATCAACAAGGAAGAGGGCACAGTCGAGATTATCTCGCCCGATTCCTCGGCTAATCCTTATCTTGCTTATGCACTTCTCATTTCTGCGGGCATGGAGGGCGTTCTCGATTACCTCACTCTTCGTGAAGTGAGAGAGTCTTCTCTTCCGGGGTCGCTCGGTGAAGCGAAGCTTATTTGCCGAGACTCGGAATTTGTCAAATCGGTTATTCCGGCGGAGCTTTTGAGCACCGTTGCGGGCAGATAAAATTCAGTAAAAAGGAAATGAAACACTATGCCAAGTATTAACAATACACTTAACGTTCTTATAGTCACGGGAACAGAAAAGGGCGTGTCTGCGATTTCCGATATGCTGGATAAATCTGCTTTTTCTCCTGTTTCGTCTGCTTTCAGCGGCTCCGAGGCAAGGCGTATGCTCATGCGATACGACTATGACCTCGTGATAATCAATGCGCCGCTGAGCGATGAATTTGGTCACGATTTGGCAATAACAATAACCGAGAAGTACTCTGCCTCGGTTATTATGCTGGTGAAATCCCAGTTGTTTGATAATGTCAGTTCTAAGATTGAAAATTACGGTATCTTCACGGTCGCAAGACCCGTTGACAGACATTTGTTCCATCAGCTCACAAGGCTTGTGGTGTCGAATGCGTCAAGGCTTGAAAGATACAGGAAAGAGTCGGATAAATTAAAGACAAGGCTTGACGAACTTCGAATCGTCTGTCAGGCAAAATGTCTTTTGGTGGAATATCTGCGTATGAATGAAACACAGGCGCACCGATACATAGAGAAGCAGGCAATGGACAACCGCACAACCAAGGTGAGCGTTGCCGAAGAGATTATCAGTAATTATAGTCCCGAACTCTAAATATAGTACCCTCGGTAAGATGATACCTTATCGAGGGTATTTTTATTTATTTTATCGAATTTAATCTATATTTATAAATATTCACCCTTGACGGGAAATTCTGGATTTGATATAATTTCAAAAATAGTCTGTTAGTGTGCAATTTTACGGATTATAACTTTGAAGAGAAGAGGTATAGAACTGATATGAGTAAAGCTTATCTGGTACTTGAAAACGGAAAAGTTTTTGAAGGTCAGTCCTTTGGCTACGAGGGAGAGGTTGTCGCCGAGGTTGTTTTTACAACAGGTATGACAGGTTATCTTGAGACCCTCACAGACAAGAGCTACTTTGGACAGATCGTAACACAGACATTCCCATTAATCGGCAACTACGGTGTAATCCCTGCCGATTTTGAAGGCAATGTTATCGGACCTGCCGGTTATATAGTTAAAGAATGGTGTCAAGATCCTTCGAATTTTAGATGCGAGGGTGATCTTGACACTTTTTTAAAGGAAAGAAAGATAGTCGGTCTTTGCGGAATTGACACGCGTTCTCTCACAAAGACCATAAGAGAAGCAGGCGTTATGAACGGTGCAATCGTTACCGATCCGTCTCATGCAGATTTTGACAAAATTAAAGCCTATACCGTTAAAGATGCCGTCAAGAGCGTTTCTACAAAGGATATGTACACAAACGGTTCTGACGGAAAATACAGAGTTGCACTTCTCGATTTCGGCCTCAAGGAGAATATCTCCCGTGAGCTCGTAAAGAGAGGCGCAAACGTTATTGTTTGTCCGCACAACACAACAGCGGGACAGATTAAGGCACTTAATGTCGACGGAATCATGCTCTCGAACGGCCCCGGAGACCCATCCGAGAACAAAGAGGTCATCGAGAATCTCAAGGAGATTTTGGCTCTCGATATTCCTACATTCGGAATTTGCCTCGGTCATCAGCTTACTGCTCTTGCAAACGGTTTCCGAACAGAGAAATTAAAGTACGGTCACAGAGGAGCTAACCAGCCCGTTAAGAACCTCGAGACAGGCAGAGTTTATATCTCCAGCCAGAACCACGGCTATGCCGTTGTCTCGGAGTCTATCGACCCGAAAATCGCCAAGGAGCTTTTCATCAACGTCAACGACAGAACAAACGAGGGCGTGAGATATTTAAATCACCCCGTTTATACCGTTCAGTTCCACCCCGAGGCTTGCGGCGGCCCTAAGGACGCCGAGGTTCTCTTTGACGAGTTCTTCAAGATGATGGACAATAAATAAGGAGAAAGGAAGAAATTATGCCGCTTAATAAAAACATTAAAAAGGTACTTGTTATCGGTTCCGGCCCTATCGTTATCGGTCAGGCTGCAGAGTTTGACTACGCCGGAACACAGGCTTGCCGTGCACTCAAAGAGGACGGCATCGAGATTGTTCTTGTAAACTCCAACCCTGCCACAATCATGACTGATAAAGCCATGGCTGACAGAATTTATATAGAGCCGCTTAATCTCACAACCGTTAAGAGAATCATCGAGAAGGAAAAGCCGGACTCAATTCTCTCAGGCTTCGGCGGTCAGACAGGTCTCACCCTTTCCATGCAGCTCGCAAAGGAGGGCTTCCTCGAGGAGCACGGAGTCACACTTTTAGGTGCTTCCCCCGAGACAATCGATAAGGCTGAGGACAGACAGATGTTTAAGGATATGCTTTTATCCATAAATCAGCCTGTTGTTCCTTCAAAGGTTGTCACAACAGTTAAGGACGCTCTCGAGTATGCAGAGGAAATCACATACCCGGTTATCGTTCGTCCCGCATTCACACTCGGCGGCTCGGGCGGCGGTATCTGCGAGAACGAGGCAGAGCTCACAGAGAGAGCAGCAAACGGACTTTCTCTTTCGCCTATCACTCAGATTCTCATCGAGAAGAGCATCGCAGGCTGGAAGGAAATCGAGTTCGAGGTTATCAGAGACTCCGCTCACAACGTTATCACAGTCTGCTCAATGGAAAACTTCGACCCTGTCGGCGTTCACACAGGTGACTCAATCGTTATCGCTCCTGCAGTAACACTTGCCGACAAGGAATATCAGATGCTTCGTTCTGCCGCTATCAAGATTATCGAGACGCTTGGCGTTGAGGGTGGATGTAACTGTCAGTTTGCACTCAATCCTGATTCATTCGAGTATGCGGTTATCGAGGTTAACCCGAGAGTTTCCCGTTCTTCCGCACTTGCTTCCAAGGCTACAGGTTATCCTATCGCTAAGGTTGCCGCTAAGATTGCTATCGGCTACACTCTCGATGAGATTGTAAATGCCGTCACTGGAAAGACATACGCCGCATTCGAGCCGACACTCGACTACGTTGCAGTTAAGTTCCCGAAGTGGCCCTTTGATAAGTTCGTTTATGCTAAGAGAAACTTAGGCACTCAGATGAAGGCTACGGGCGAGGTTATGGCTATTGCCGATACCTTCGAAATGGCACTTATGAAGGCTGTCAGAGGCGCAGAAATCTCACTTGACACACTCGAGCTCTATAAGTTTAAGGATGAGCCTGACGAGGTTCTCTGGAAGATTCTCAAGGACGCAACAGACCAGAGACTTTTCGCTATCACAGAGCTTATGAGAAGAGGAGTTACAAAGGAAGCAGTTCACGATTTGACAAAAATCGACCTTTGGTTCCTCGCTAAGATAGAAAAACTTCTCGACTACGAGGAGGAAATCAAGGACTGCGAAATCACATACGAGCAGTATGTAAGAGGTAAGAAGCTCGGCTTCACAACCGCTTCAATGGTTCGTATCAGCGGTCACCCCGTTGAGTACAAGATTGAAGAGACCTTCAAGATGGTTGATACCTGTGCCGCTGAGTTTGCCGCCGGCACACCTTACTTCTACGGCACTTACGATCTGCCCGAGGCAGGCGGAGAAAACGAGGCACTTGACTTCATCGGCAAGAGCGAAAAGCCGAGAGTTATCGTTCTCGGTTCAGGCCCAATCAGAATCGGACAGGGCATCGAGTTCGACTACGCTTCCGTTCACTGCGTAATGTCGCTCCAGCAGCTCGGCTACGAGGTTATCATCATCAACAATAACCCCGAGACTGTTTCCACAGACTTCGATACAGGTGACAGACTTTACTTCGAGCCGCTTTGCGCAGAAGACGTCATGAATATCATCAATATCGAGAAGCCTGTCGGCGTTGTCGTTGCATTCGGCGGTCAGACAGCTATCAAGCTTACACGCACACTTGCCGACAACGGAGTTAAGATTATCGGTACATCCGCAGACGGTATCGATGCCGCTGAGGACAGAGAGCGTTTCGATGCTGTTCTCGAGAAGCTCGGCATTAAGAGACCTGCAGGTTACACAATCTTCACAACAGAAGAGGCACTTGACGCCGCAAACAAGCTTACTTACCCTGTACTTATGCGTCCGTCTTACGTTCTCGGCGGTCAGAACATGATTATCGCTCACAACGACGACGACATCAAGGAGTACATGGCTATCATTCTCCGTCACAAGCAGAAGAACCCTGTTCTTATCGATAAGTACTTAAGCGGTATGGAGCTCGAGGTTGACGCTATTTGCGACGGCGAGAATATTCTCATCCCGGGTATCATGGAGCACGTTGAGAGAACGGGTATCCATTCGGGTGACTCCATTGCCGTATATCCTCCGACGGATATCGACGATGACATGACAGCAACAATCATCGATACAACAGAGAAGCTTTGCAAGGAGCTCGGTGCTATCGGACTTATGAACTGCCAGTATATCTTCATGGACGGTTCACTCTATGTTATCGAGGTTAATCCGCGTGCTTCCCGTACTGTTCCTTACTTAAGCAAGGTTACAGGCGTTCCTATGTGCGACCTCGCAACTAAGGTAAGCCTTGGCTACAAGCTCAAGGATTTAGGCTATGGAACAGGCATTTACAAGAGATCGCCTTACACCGCAGTTAAGGTTCCTGTATTCTCATTCGAAAAGCTCACAGACGTTGATACTCAGCTCGGCCCGGAGATGAAGTCCACAGGTGAGGTTCTCGGTATCGGCAACAACATGGAAGAAGCTCTTTACAAGGGACTTGTTGCCGCAGGAAATGAGATGAAGAAAGAGGGCGGCGTATTCATCACCGTCAGACATCAGGATAAGGGTGAGGTTGTTGAGATTGCAAAGAAGTTTGCAAGCCTCGGCTTCAAGCTTTACGCTACAAGAGGAACAGCCCTCAACCTCTTTATCGCAGGTCTTCAGGTTGAAATCGTTGATAAGATTCATAAGGGCCCCAACAACGCTCTTTCACTTCTCAACAGCGGCAAGGTAAATTACGTTATCTCCACATCTTCAAAGGGAAGAGACCCGGCTCTCGACTCCGTTAAGATGCGCCGTAAGGCTAGCCTTCTCGGTATCCCGTGCCTTACATCAATGGATACCGCAAACGCACTTGCAGACAGCCTTCTCAGCCGTTACACTAACTTTAACACAGAGATTGTTGATATCAACAACATGAAGACTGAGCGCCAGAAGCTCAAGTTCACAAAGATGCACGGTATCGGCAATGACTATATTTACATCAACTGCTTCGAAACACAGGTTTCTTCTCCTGAGTTCCTTTCAATCTATCTTTCTGACAGACATAAGGGCGTAGGCGGTGACGGTGTTATCCTCATTTGCCCGTCTGAAGTTGCGGACGCTAAGATGCGTATGTTCAACCTTGACGGTTCTGAGGGAAAAATGTGCGGAAACGGTATTCGCTGCGTAGCTAAGTATATCTATGACAACAATATCTGCCGCAAGAAGGTTCTCCACATTGAGACTCTCTCGGGAATCAAGGAGTGCCGCATCATCACTAAGAACAACGAGGTTTATAAGGTAGTTGTTGATATGGGCAAGGCAATTCTCGATCCTGAGCTTGTGCCGACAACCTTCAAGGGCGAGCCTGTCATCAACCAGCCTGTCACAATCGGCGACCAGATTTACAACATCACATGCGTATCTATGGGTAACCCGCACGCTGTTGTATTCACACGTTCGATTGATAAGCTTGATCTCGAGGACATCGGCCCGAGATTCGAGCACAACCCAATTTTCCCTGAGGGAGTCAACACGGAGTTCATCGAGGTTATCGATGAGCACACCCTCAAGATGAGAGTATGGGAGAGAGGCTCCGGCGAGACTATGGCTTGCGGTACGGGTGCTTGTGCATCGGCAGTCGCAGCTTGCCTTAACGGTTACTGTGAAAAGGGAACAGACATCAAGGTTAAGCTCCTTGGCGGTGATCTTGTTCTTAATTACACAGACGAAAAGGTTCTTATGACCGGAACAGCAGAAAAAGTATTTGACGGTGTAGTTGAAGTATGATATAATCAAGCTTGTTTTTGATTACGCCAACAAAAGGGTTGGAAGCAGAACTCTCTTTTGACAGGGCGTTCGTTTCCAGCCCCCTTTTTATGAATATCCAATCGTAATTTCAAATAAAAACAAGTCAGAAAAGGATAGGTGATATTATTGACTAAGTACATTTTTGTTACCGGCGGTGTTGTGTCAGGCCTCGGTAAAGGTATTACAGCCGCTTCACTCGGTAGACTTCTCAAGGCTCGAGGATTCAGAGTCGCTTCTCAGAAGCTTGATCCATACATCAACGTTGACCCGGGTACAATGAGCCCGTATCAGCACGGTGAGGTTTACGTCACAGAGGACGGCGCAGAGACAGACCTCGACCTCGGTCACTACGAGAGATTCATCGACGAAGACCTCAATAAGTTCTCCAACCTTACAACAGGTAAGGTTTACTGGAATGTCCTTAACAAGGAGAGAAAGGGCGAGTACCTCGGAAGCACCGTTCAGATCATTCCCCATATCACAGATGAAATCAAGAATTTCATCTACAGCGTCGGTTCCAAGAATAACGCAGACATAATCATCACCGAAATCGGCGGAACTGTCGGTGACATCGAGTCACAGCCGTTCCTTGAGGCTATCCGTCAGGTTTCACTCGAGGTTGGCAGAGAGAATTCTCTCTTCATCCATGTCACACTCGTTCCGTATCTCGCAGCTTCAAAGGAGCATAAGTCAAAGCCGACTCAGCACTCCGTTAAGGAGCTTCAGGCACTCGGAATCAACCCGAACATCCTCGTTCTTCGTTCCGATGAGCCGATTGAGGACGAGAGCATCTTCAATAAGATTGCACTTTTCTGCAATGTTAAGCGTGACTGCGTCATCGAGAACAAGACTATTCCTGTTCTTTATGAGGCACCAATCATGCTCGAGAAGAGCCACTTCTCCGATATCGTTTGCCGTGAGCTCAATCTCCCGGAGAGAACACCTGATCTTCACGATTGGTACGATATGATTGAGAAGATTAAGTCGAGAAACAAGAATGTAAGAATCGGCTTGGTCGGTAAGTACGTTAAGCTTCACGACGCTTATCTTTCAGTCGCTGAGGCTATGCGACATGCTGGATACTACCTCGGAGCAAACGTTGACATCAACTGGATTGACTCAGAGTTCCTCACAGAGGATAATGTAGAGCAGCAGCTCAAGGGTCTTAACGGTATCATCATTCCGGGCGGCTTCGGCAACCGTGGAATCGAGGGTATGATTCTCGCTTGCAAATATGCAAGAACAAATAACATTCCTTACTTCGGAATTTGCCTCGGTATGCAGATTGCATGTATCGAGTTTGCAAGAAATGTATGCGGAATCAAGGACGCTAACTCAGGCGAGTTTGACGAGTTCGGACTCAATAAGGTTATCGACTTCATGCCGGACCAGTACACGGGAATAAATATGGGCGGAACACTCAGACTCGGCGCATATCCGTGCAAAATTAAGGAAGGCACAATGATGGAGAAGTGCTACGGAAGCAACCTCATTTCCGAGCGTCACCGTCACAGATACGAGTTCAATAACGACTACCGTGACAGATTCACAGAGGCTGGACTTGTCATCAGCGGAACATCACCTGACGACAGACTTGTCGAGACAGTTGAGATTGCAGAGAACGACTTCTTTGTCGGAGTACAGTATCATCCTGAGTTCAAGTCAAGACCGAATAAGTATCATCCGCTTTTCCACGGCTTCATCAAGGCAGCTGTTGAGAATATGGAGAAATAATAAAAAATTATCACCGTGTCCGATTAAGGATGCGGTGATTTTTTACACATAGAGAAAAATGAAAAAGAAAAACACAAAAGTTTTTGCCACGCTTTTTTCAAAAAGCGTGCGGGTGTGGGCGGAGCCCACAAGAGAAAAGCGAAGCGCAAAGAGAAATAACAAAAAACAGAGCGAAGCGATAAAAAAGAAGACAGCAAAATAAAATACGTCAAGAATGCAAAGCATTCGCAGACGGGCATTTTATTTTGCGGATTGTTTGCACGAAGATAAATAGAGAACGCAAATATAAAAAGGATAGGCAGTCAAAGTTAACCAGAATGCGAAGCATTTTTAGGGCGAAATGCCCGAAGTTAAACCGACAAGCCGACTTTTTCACACAAAGTAAAATTTGGAACGATAAGAAATAAGTGTAACACAACAGAAAAACAGCAAAATAAAATACGTCAAGAATGCGAAGCGTTCGCAGACGGGCATTTTATT
>CAVDQG010000053.1:0-14183 GCA_963611165.1 Bacteroides uniformis | reverse complement strand
AAGGATACGGGATACCTCCCGATGAAGTCGACGCTTTAGTGAGGGAGTGCATGGAAGAGCACGGCGCAAATGCTTCGTGGATTGACAGTTGTTTCGAGGTGAATTAAATAAGCTCGGAATATCAAAGTTTTTCGGAAATTCTGTTTGTTAATAAAATAATTTAAAATTAATACTTGACTTTGATATTTTGATATACTTAAAAGAAAGATAAAATTATCTTGTCGGAACTTTTCTTCGTTCAAATTTTAAAACAAAGCTCTCGAAATTTATAATTTATTGCTTTTAATTCAAATTCCCTCTTGCAAATATTATAAAAGTATTATAGTATGCAGTTACAGAGGGTGATAAGCTTTTTTGACGGCAAGAAGAGAAATGTACCTGTTTTGCTACCGAGAGAGCTTTTGCTTGTCCGGTGTTTGTCCGTGCGGACTTGGTATACTTTGCGTGTAAATTAACCGAGCGAAAGCAAAAGACAAAACATCTAATCGAAAAAGATTAAGACTCAAAAAGAAAGGACTAAAAGTGAACGAAGAAAAGAAAAATGAGGTAATCGAGACCACGGCGGTCGAAAAAACCGAGAAAACGGCACTCGAGCCGAAGAAATCAAAAAGACAGCTAAAAAAAGAGCTTTGGAAACAGGACAAAGCCAATATGAAGCTGGAGAAGAAAGAAAAAAAGGCTGCCAAAAAAGCCGCAAGAAAAGAGAAAAAGCGTAAGAAAAAAGCAAGATACAAGAACGCACCGTTCCTCTTGAAGCTTTGGCACAAGGTAATCAAAAGGCTGATTGTAGCAGGTTTGGCACTTGTGATACTTGCGAGCGGAAGCTATTGCTTTATTCTCTCCGAAGCGGGTCAGCCGATTTTGGCGTCGGTGGTAAATTCACTCTTTATCTCGAAGAGAAACAATCCCGTTGACAAGGAGAAGATTTACGAATACTCCGCTATTGACGAAAAGGGTCGGGACGAAATTAATTCGCTTGACAAAATCGGCGAAGACGAGACTTGGACAATCTGCTACTATATGGTAGGTTCTAACCTTGAGGACGGCTACACAAACGAGCTTTCACCCATAACGGTAGCTCTCACCCAGGACGAGAAAGCCGAGAATTCGGGCAAGTCGGCGGCTGAGTTTGCCGAGCAGCTTGAGCAGTACAACAGTGAGCTTCACAGCAAGGGTATCGAAATGCCCGACTATATGTATGAGCCGACTGTCTACCCAAAGACAGACGACAGCTATTCGGGCGAAATGCCTGCAGGTGCGGCTTCAAGCGACATCAATGAAATTGTAAGCGGCGAATGGTCTGATAACATCAACATCGTCATTCAGACGGGCGGCGCAACAAAGTGGGACAACTCCGTGATTAACCCGAACAAAACCCAGCGTTTTGAGTATAAGAACGGCGTTTTCAAGGAAGTGGAGAATATGCCGCTTCAGGACTCCTGCGACCCGAACACTCTTGCGGACTTCATGAAGTTCTGCGATGAGAACTACCCGTCCGACCACAGAATGCTTGTTCTCTGGGACCACGGCGCAGGTGCATTCGGCTATGGCGTTGATGATATTTACGACAGCAGAATGACTTTAAAGGACATCGAGTCGGCTTTTGCGGCTAATTACAAGGAAGACGCAGAAAATCCGCACTTCGACATCATAGGCTTTGACGCTTGCCTTATGGGCTCTACCGAAGTTGCACATTCACTTTACGGCTACGGCAAGTATCTTTTAGGCTCCGAAGAGGTTGAGCCGGGCGACGGCTGGAACCACAGCGAGTATCTTCAGGCTATGACGGACGACCCGACACTTAATCCTGCCGCCATAGGTCAGGCTGTAGCGGACTCTTATCTTGACTACTACGTGACATGGCGTGTCAATACTCATGATATGCTTGATTTTGACGTGCAGTTCTCTGTTATCGACATCAATGCGGCAGAGGACACATATAATTCCTACTGCGAATTAAATTCCGCAATTCTTAAGGACGCCGTCAAAGACATCAGCGTTCTTTCGACAGTCGGTGCGGCGGCAGACAATTCCACAAGATTTGCCGAGAGTGCATACAGAGTTCTCAACACAATCGACCTCGCAAATTACATGAACTCACTTTCCGAGTACTATCCGAACGAGTGCCAAAAGGTACTTGATAATCTCGACAGAGCGGTTCTCTATCACCGTGAAAGCGGCTATCTCTCCGACTCCGAGGGTATCAGCATTTATATGCCCGTCTATGTCGGCGGCGCAGGCGGTATGCAGTATTTCTTGGATTACATAAATTCTGTTTGTGACGATGACGCAACAAACGCACTTTACTACTATAAGATTGCAGGCTGCCTCAATGACGAATATCAGCAGTTTGCGACAGATAAGGGATTTGGCACGGCTTCTGTTATCGACACCTCAGAACTCAAGAGATTCACTCACAACGAAATCACACTCGGCGAGGACGGCTTCAGCATTGCTCTCACGGACGGTCAGAAGACTAACGCTCAGAAAGCAAATGTAGAACTCGGAAAATATGACGAGGACGAGGGCACAATCACTTATTACGGCGAGGGTGCAAGCGCCGACATTGGCGAGGACGGCGTGGTAAGCACAAACTTTGACGGAAAGTGGATAACCTTAAACGGTCAGCCGCTTTACACGGAGATTGTCTCCGAGACCGAAAGTGCGGTTTCTTACAGAAGCCCCGTCAAGATAAACTACGATGACTGCTATCTTCTCCTTTCCTATGACAAGGCAACGGGCGAGACAAGCATTAAGGGAGCTACAAAGCTTACAAACGAGGAAGACGCATCCAGTGCTTATGTTTCCGCAAAGCAGAACATAGAGCTTAAGGGCGGCGACCAGATTACTCCCGTATACGATGTTTACAGCGGTGAGGACGGAAGCATAACAAAGCTTGAGGGCGACATCGTGGTTTACGGCAAGCTCACTAAGGCAGAGATGAGTGCTGTTTCTGACGGAACATACCTCAATACTGTTGTTCTCACGGATATTCGCGGTGACAAGTACTACTCAGGCGTTGTCGAGCAGACAATAAGCGGCGGCAATGTGAAAGACCAGTTCGTAAACGAGGACTTTGTCGGAAGTGCGTACTGATAAACGCTTACAAAAATAAATAATAAGTATAGTGTGGGGAACGGATTTCGCTCCTCACATTAATTTTGCTCATGATTTATTTTAATATATTGAAACAAATGCGTTTTGCTCCGATATTAAGGGATATTTTTGTACCAACAAGACGATTTTTGGTAAAGTTCTGCTTTAAACATATTGACAAAAGCGGTACAGAGTTTTAATATAGATTTATATATTACAATACATGCGATAACAACTTTTTAAGCATGTGTTTTAAAATCGGAGGTAATTGTATGAGCAAGAGAATTGCGGCAATTTTGCTGAGTGCTTTGATGGTATTTAGCACCATGCCGACAGCCTTTGCCGAGGAAGCCGAAGGGGACACCGAAGCCGAAACTTCTGTGACCGAAGAGTTTTCTGAAGAGGAAGAACCTTTAGAACCCACAGAGCCTACACCCGAGCCGACTTCAGAGCCTACCTTAGAACCGACTGCAGAGCCAACCTTAGAGCCGACTGCAGAGCCTACCTTAGAGCCGACTGTCGCACCTACTTTGGAGCCGACCGCCGTGCCGACAGAAGAGCCGACTGCAGAGCCGAGCGAGGAGAGCATTGAAGCGGGCGAAGACGAGGAAGAAGCCGAAAATCAGTCTGATGCCGTGGAAGTAGCAAGCGTCACGGAATCGGGAACTTGCGGTGACGGTTTGACTTGGACGCTTGATGATAACAATGTTCTTACCATCAGCGGTAACGGCGCAATGGACACGACAGCAAGCTACAAGGGCTACATAATCGAAAGCGTTGTAATCAAAGAGGGTGTCACTTCGATTAGCGATTCCGCTTTTGAAGCTGACAGTAACTTAAAGAGCGTGACAATTCCAAATACTGTTACTTCGATAGGAAGCAAAGCGTTTAAGAATTGCAGTTCACTTGAAAATATAACAATTCCCGAGAGCGTAACTTCACTGGGAGTTTCTGCGTTCTACGGCTGTGTGAGCCTTACGAGCATAAATATTCCTTACGGCGTGACTGCGGTAAATAATTTCACATTCTTCCGTTGCACAAGTTTGTCAAGCGTGAGCGTTCCCGACAGCGTGTCTTCGATAGGAGATGCCGCATTCGGCTTCTGTACCGCTCTTACAAGCGTAACTATCCCTAACGGAGTTTATTCAATCGGAAAATCTGCGTTCAACGGTTGCGAAAGTCTTGGTAGTGTTGTAATTCCCGATGGCGTGACTTCTATAGCTGATTCTGCGTTCAGCGGTTGCGTAAGTCTCACGAGCGTGACACTTCCGGGCAGCATAACATCTATCGAAAATAATGCGTTCTTGGGATGCACAAGCCTTAATGACATCACAATCCCCGAGAAAGTTACTTATATCGGAAATAACGCATTTTACGGTTGCGGAAGTCTCACGAGTGTCACAATCCCCGAGGGAATTTCCGTAATCGGAGATAAAGTATTTTGTCAGTGCGTTAGTCTCACGAGCGTAAGCATTCCTGATAGCGTGGCAATAATCGGTAATTTTGCGTTTTATAAATGCGAAAGCTTAACAAGCATTGAAATTCCTGACGGAGTATATTCAATCGGAAATAATGCATTCGGCTACTGCACCGCTTTGACAAGCGTTAATCTCCCGAAAAAATTAACTTCTGTCACAGAAAATGCGTTCTACGAATGCACAAGTCTCACAAGTGTTACTATTCCTTACGGTGTGAAAACTATCGGTGGAAATGCATTTTATGATTGCAACAGCCTTAAAAGCGTTACTATCCCTGACAGTGTAACTTCTGTCGGTGATTATGCATTCTTTAGCTGTGGCAGCTTGGCAAATCTCAAAATCGGAAACAGCGTGGAGACAATCGGTGATTATGCATTTTGTGGTTGTCATAACTTTACAAGCTTAGTGATTCCCGACAGCGTGACCACGATAGGAGATTATGCGTTTGCATCATGCTGCGGTTCGGCAGACGGCACCAGAATAGGAATAACAAGCGTAAAAATCGGTAAAAATGTCAAAACAATAGGAGACTATGCATTTTTTAATGACTACGATATAAAAAGTAGTGTAACTATCCCCGATGGAGTGACTTACATTGGTGATCATGCGTTCACTGCTTGTGCGGGTTTGCCGAGCATTACAATTCCGAGAAGCGTGACTTCAATCGGATATAATGCATTTGAACATTGTTATAAATTAAGCACAATTAATTATGTCGGAACAAAAGAAAATTGGAACAGCATAATTAAAAGCGAGCTTTTTGGTGACATTAACCCTCAGCCGAATGTTGTCTATATGAGCAAGTGCAAGTCGAGCCACAGCTACAAGGTGACCAAAAAGGCAAAAGCCGCAACCTGCACTGCGAGCGGAAACACAGAGGGAAAGGTTTGCACGGTTTGCGGTTACACGGTAGCTTCAAAGACGATTAAAGCTAAAGGTCACAAGTATACTTCGGTTGTAACTGCCGCAACGACAAGCGCAAACGGAAAAATCACCACAAAATGCACGACTTGCGGAAATGTCTCCAAGACAAGCACGGTCTATAAAATAAGCGAGGTTAAGCTTAATTACACAAAATTAGCTTACACAGGCTCTTCGAGAACTCCTGTCGTTACTGTCAAGAACAGCAAGGGCACGGCTCTTAAGAACGGCACGGACTACACGGTGACATATCCCGCAAAGCACGTGAATGTCGGAAGATACTCGGTTAAGGTTACCTTCAAGGGCAACTACAAGGGCACTGTATATCTTTCGTTTGACATCGTTCCCAAGGCAACGACAATCAAGAAAATCGCAAACTATTCTACATGTTTCAGAGTATACTGGAACACTCAGAAATCAAACACAAACGGCTATCTCATCAGATATTCCAAGAGTAGCAGTATGTCTGATTCAAAATACAGATATGTAAACAACAATTCTTCTTCAAGCCTCAAGGTCTCGGGACTTAGCCGAAAGACAACTTATTATGTCCAGATAAGAACCTACAAGACCGTCACGGTCGGTGGAAAGAGCACGAAGATTTATTCCTCTTGGAGCAGTAAAAAGGCTGTTAAGACAAAGTAAACTTCAGCGGGAGTCTAAATGGCTCCCGTTTTTGCTTTTAGTTAATTTAAATTAGGTTCGAGCATAAGCGTTTATTTTGCTTGCAAATAAGTGAAATAGCGTGTATTATATTAAAAGATTGATTCATTGAAAGGATTAGACACTATGAAGAGAACTGAAATATCTAAGCTCTATGCCGATATATCGGAATATAAGGATAAATCCGTGACCGTAGCGGGCTGGGCAAGAAACATTCGTGCTCAGAAAGCTTTCGGTTTCATCGACCTCAACGACGGCTCTTGCTTTAAGGGCGTTCAGATTGTTTTTGAGGCAGACAAGCTCTCAAACTACGCTGAAATTTCCGCTCAGAATGTCGGTGCGGCACTCGTTGTTGTCGGTACCGTTCTCGAGACTCCCGGCGCAAAACAGCCGTTCGAGATTCACGCAGAAGAAATTACAGTCGAGGGCGCAAGCACTCCCGACTATCCGCTTCAGCCCAAAAGACACACGGTTGAGTACCTCAGAACTATCGCTCACTTGAGACCGAGAACAAACCTTTTCTCAGCCGCTTTCCGTGTTCGCTCCACAGCTGCTTACGCTATCCACAAGTTCTTCCAGGAGCAGGGCTTTGTTTATGCTCACACACCGCTCATCAGCGTCAGTGACGCAGAGGGCGCAGGCGAGATGTTCCAGGTTACTACTCTCGATTTCGACAATGTGCCGAGAAAAGAAGACGGCTCTGTCGATTACAGCGAAGACTTCTTCGGCAAGAAGACAAGCCTCACCGTTTCGGGTCAGCTTGAGGGCGAGACATTCGCTCAGGCTTTCGGAAAGATTTATACTTTCGGCCCCACTTTCCGTGCAGAGAAGAGCTACACTCAGCGCCACGCCGCAGAGTTCTGGATGATTGAGCCCGAGATGGCTTTCTGCGACCTCGAGGACGACATGCAGTACATCGAGAGCATGATTAAGTTTGTCATAAATTACGTTATGGAGCACTGCCCGCAGGATATCGATTTCTGCAACTCCTTTGTTGACAAGGGACTTAAGGAGAGACTTATCCACGTTGCTTCTTCCGACTTCGCAAGAGTTACTTACACCGAGGCTGTCGAGATTCTCAAGAAGAACAACGACAAGTTCGAGTACAAGGTAGAGTGGGGAAGCGACCTCCAGACAGAGCACGAGAGATACCTCACTGAGAAATATTTCAAGAAGCCTACATTCGTCACGGATTACCCGAAGGAAATTAAGGCTTTCTACATGAGAGCAAACGAGGACGGCAAGACCGTTGCGGCGGTTGACCTTCTTGTTCCGGGAATCGGCGAGATTGTCGGCGGCTCTCAGAGAGAAGAAAGACTCGACCTTCTCCTCGACCGTATCCACGAGCTCGGACTTAAGGAAGAGGACTACTGGTGGTATCTCGACCTTCGCCGTTACGGCAGCACAAAGCACGCAGGCTTCGGTCTTGGCTTCGAGAGAATGATTATGTACCTCACGGGCATTTCCAACATCAGAGACGTTCTCCCGTTCCCGAGAACAACAGGTTCTGCCGAGTTCTAAATAACATTTAAGTTAAATTTAAATTCTGTTTGAATTTCATTTGAGTTTTACAAAATCTGTCGCATCTACGGTTGTCCGCAGATTTGGCAGATTTTGTTTTATTGTGGGGTTAGTTGTGATTAACAATTGATAAATAATAATTAATAATGAACGGATACACGGATTTGTGTATACTTGTTTATAGCTATGAAATTACAACAATTTCCGTAGGGGCGACCTTAGGTCGCCCACGCACAAGGCAAAAATGGATAAATGGCGGTCGAAGACCGCCCCTACGGTATTTGTGTTCTTTGCTTATCTATGTGCGTAAGGGTTTTGTTATCGGCTTTTGCTATTGTTTATCCCGTAGGGGCGACCTTAGGTCGCCCGAGCACCAAGAAAAATTTAACAATAAATTACTTAAAACAGCCCGTGCACTATTATAAAATATAAGCCAATCAACAATAAATCACAAGGAGAAGGAAGATGAGAAATCCAATCAGAATAGCATTTGCGGCGCTGGGCTTTGTTTGTCTGGCTCTGGGTACAATAGGTGTTGTCGTGCCGATTTTGCCTACCGTGCCGTTTTATATGGCAACGCTTTTTTGCTTTGCGAAAAGCTCAGAAAGACTGCACGACTGGTTTGTCGGCACGAAGCTTTACAAAAAGCATCTCGACAGTTTTGTGACCGAAAGGGCTATGACTTTGGCTACAAAGCTTAAAATCATCGGAACAGTCACGGCGGTCATGCTCGTCGGTTTTATTTGTATGAAAAATGTGCCGATAGGCAGAATTTGCCTTGCGGTCGTGTGGGTGTGTCATATTTTGTATTTCTTTTTAAGAATTAAGACAATCAAGCCGGAGGAAGAAAAAACGGAGGTTGAGTAAGTTTGGATAAGGTAGAAAAAAAGAGGAAAAAAGAGCAATATGTCGTTGATGAAATGATTAGGCTCTATTGCCGAAAAAATCACAAGGACGAATTTAAGAAAAACGGCAAAATGTGCGAAAAGTGTCAAAACCTTGCCGATTACGCAAGACTTCGAAGCGAGAAGTGCCCGTTTATGGCAGAAAAAACCTTTTGTGCAAACTGCCGTGTGCATTGCTACAAGCCGACAATGCGTGAGGAGATAAGAAAGGTCATGCGTTTTTCGGGGCCGAGAATGATTTTTTATCATCCGATACTCGCTTTTTGGCATTTGATTTGCTCCAAAAGAGAGAAGAAAAAACAGGAGGGAGGAAGCAAGGGGAAATGATTAAAACAAGACTTGTGAGCCTATTGTCTCACGCTAAAAAATACATTGTGTTCGTAGTGTTGTGGCAGTGGATTTCGCTTTTTGCTCAGATTGCCGCCGTGTTCACGATTGCCGATTTGCTCGAAAGGGTTCTTTCGTCAAGCGTCGAAACTGCCGTAATAATCCGCACGGCAATCGTGCTTGCAGCCGTGGTGGCTGTTCGCTTTATTTGCGAGAAGCTCGGGGCAAGGTCATCTTATCTTGCGAGTGCCGATGTCAAGCGAATACTTCGTGAGAAAATCTACGAAAAAATGCTGAAACTCGGTGCGTCCTACAGCGAACAGGTGGCGTCAAGCGAGGTGGTTCAGGTTTCCACGGAGGGCGTTGAACAGCTCGAAACTTACTTCGGAAAATATCTTCCTCAGCTTTTTTACAGCTTGCTCGCACCGCTTACATTATTCGTGATTTTGAGCCGAGTGAGCCTTAAATCAAGCGTGGTGCTCTTAATATGCGTTCCGCTGATTCCGATTTCAATCGTAGTCGTTCAGAAAATCGCCAAGCGGCTTTTGAACAGATATTGGAGCGTTTACACGGGACTTGGAGACAGTTTCCTCGAGAATTTACAGGGGCTTACAACGCTCAAGATTTATCAGGCGGACGAGCAGAAGTCAAAGGAAATGGACATTCAGTCGCAGAATTTCAGAAAAATCACCATGAAGGTGCTTACCATGCAACTAAATTCCACAAGCGTCATGGATATTGTAGCCTATGGCGGTGCGGCTGTCGGTATGGCGGTTGCCGTGAGTGAATTCCTAAAAGGAAATATCACTTTGTCGGGAACGCTCTGCATAGTTTTGCTTGCGAGTGAATTTTTCTTACCGCTGAGACTTCTCGGTTCATTTTTTCATATCGCAATGAACGGTATGGCGGCAAGCGACAAGATATTCAAAATTCTCGATTTACCCGAACCGAAATCGGGTGACAAAACTTTGCCTGATGGAGAGCTTGATGTTTCCTTTGAAGACGTGCATTTCTCCTATGAAGCAGAAAGAGAAATATTAAAAGGTATCAATCTGAAATTGCCGAGCGGAAGCTTTATATCGCTTGTCGGAGAATCGGGCTGCGGAAAGAGCACGATTGCGGGAATTTTGGCAGGCAAAAATCGAGGCTTTACGGGCAAGATAACTGTCGGCGGAGTTAATCTTTCACAGATTCGGGAATCCGAATTGATGAAGAGAATAGTTCTTGTCCGTCACAACAGCTATATCTTCAAAGGAACGGTTGCGGATAATCTGAGAATGGCAAAGCCGAACGTGAGCCACGAGGAAATGGAAGCCGTGCTCAAAAAGGTTAATCTTCTGGGATTCTTGCAGTCGCAGGACGGACTTGAGACTAAGCTTCTCGAAAGGGGAAGCAATCTTTCGGGCGGACAGTGCCAGAGACTTGTTATCGCAAGGGCACTTTTAAGAGATGACGCCGAGATATTCATCTTTGACGAGGCGGCGTCCAATATCGATATCGAGAGCGAGGAGCTCATCATGGAGGTTATCCATGAGCTCGCAAAGAGAAAGACCGTACTTCTCATTTCTCACCGACTTGCGAATGTCGTTTCGTCCGATATGATTTATTTCCTAAAGGACGGCGAGATAAAGGAAAGTGGCAGACACGAAAACTTAATGAAACAAAACGGCTCATATAAGCACCTGTACGAAAGTCAGATGTCGCTTGAAAACTGGGGAAAGGGAGTGAATGCGTGATGAATAAAAAGAATAACGAAGTAAAACGCAGAAGTGCCCTTTCCGTTATGGGCAGTCTCATAGGACTTGTGAAGCCCCTTATCCACATAATGGCGGCGGCAATCATACTCGGCACACTCGGTTATTTGTGCGCAGAATTTCTCACGGTTCTGGCGGCTCAGGGCATCGTGCATATTTTGTCGCAAAACGGACTTGTTAATCCGCAAAACTCTTGGCTTTCGGGAACATCGCTTAAAACAATTTTGACCGTTATGATAATCATTGCTGTAATGAGAGGCTTTTTGCATTACGCCGAGCAGTACTGCAATCACTTCATAGCATTCAAGCTTCTTGCGATAATCCGCCACAAGGTTTTTGCGGCACTGAGAAAGCTTTGCCCTGCCAAGCTTGAGGGCAGAGACAAGGGAAATCTCATTTCAATCATCACGACAGACATCGAGCTCCTCGAGGTGTTCTACGCACACACGGTTTCGCCCATTGCAATAGCAGTGCTGACGAGCGTGATTATGGTTGTCTTTATCGGCAGTTATAACGTGCTTTGCGGACTTCTTGCATTAGTCGCTTATCTTATCGTCGGTGTGCTAATCCCTGTCGTAAACGGCAAAAAGGGCGGCGGCAAGGGCATGGAGTACCGCACGCAGTTCGGCGAGCTCAACAGCTTCGTTCTCGATTCTCTGCGTGGCCTTGATGAGACTATTCAGTACGCTCAGGGAGAAAAGCGAAAGAGCGAAATGAGCGAAAAGTCAAACAGCCTTTCTTCGCTTCAAAAGGAATTAAGTAAGCTTGAGGGGTCACAGCGTGCCGTCACAAATTCTGTTATCCTGATTTCTTCCTTTGCCATGCTTCTTCTGACCGTTTCACTTTATAACGGCGGAAAAATAGGCTTCGAGGGAATCATCACTTGTACCGTAGCCATGATGGGTTCGTTCGGCCCGACAGTCGCACTTTCAAGTTTATCCAATAACTTAAATCAGACCCTAGCCAGCGGCGAGAGAGTTCTCTCACTTTTAGAGGAAGAGCCTATGGTGAGAGAAATTCCCGATGACGGCTCGTTCAATGTAACGGAACATGATTTCAAAGGAGCTTCCGCAGAGAATGTAACATTTGCTTACGGAGAAGAAACGATACTCAAAGATTATTCGATTAAGCTTGAACCGGGCATAATCACGGGTATTCACGGCGCAAGCGGTTCGGGTAAATCGACGCTTTTAAAGCTTCTCATGCGATTCTGGGATGTAGGCGAGGGAAAGATAAATATTGACGGGGAAGATGTTAGAAAAATTCCTACAAAGAGACTTCGAGACCTCGAAAGTTATGTCACTCAGGAAACTCAGCTTTTCCACGATACGATAGCAAATAACATAGCTATTGCAAAAAAAGACGCTACCCGTGAGGAGATAATCGAAGCGGCAAAGAAAGCTTCCGTTCACGATTTCATCATGACGCTTCCGAACGGCTACGACACTCAGGTGGGCGAGCTCGGAGACACGCTCTCGGGCGGCGAGAAACAGCGCATCGGCATCGCAAGAGCATTTTTGCACGACAGCGAGCTTATGCTTCTCGATGAGCCGACAAGCAATCTCGATTCGCTCAACGAGGGAATAATTTTGAAGTCCTTAAGAGAGTCGGCAAGCAAAAAGACCGTCGTGATTGTCTCTCACCGTGCCTCGACCATGAATGTTGCGGACAGGGTTTTTGAAACTGACAGCGGAAGAATTTCTTAATAAATACAAAATCAAAAAACGCAGTTCGATTGTTCTCGGACTGCTTTTTTGTTGTGCCGCCGACTAAATAGGTCAAAGTGCACAATAAATAGTCAAAAGTTTAGCAATAATACTATAAGAAGTAGAAAAATGCAAGGAAATTTTAAAAATCTTGCATTTTAGGTTAAAATATATTAGAATACTTAAAGGATAAGAACAAATATGAAATAATTGCAATAATTTCAATTCACAAATAATTAATAAATCAGCCCGAAGAAGAAGGATAGGAGAACGCATTATGAAACTTAAAGAGATGAACAGGGAGCAGCTTGTCGCATTTCACGAAGAGGCAAAGAAAGAATATGACGAAATCCTTGCAAAAAAGCTCAGCCTTAACATGGCACGAGGAAAGCCGTCAGCTGCACAGCTTGATTTGGCACTCGGTGTTCTCGAGGCTCTTCACGCAAGATACGAGTTCGCTAACTCAAAGGGCGACGACGTAAGAAACTACGGCATTTGGGATGGTCTCGATTCCATGAAGTCAATCTTCAGCGGAATGATAGGTGTTCCGAATTCTCAGATAATTATCGGAAACAACTCAAGCCTTGCAGTCATGTTTGACGTAATGGTAAGAGGTGTGACTCACGGCTTCAGCGGTCAGACACCGTGGGGCAGACTCGAGAAGAAAAAGTGGCTTTGCCCGTGCCCCGGCTATGACAGACATTTCGGCATCACCGAGTATTTTGACTTTGAGATGATTCCGATTCCGATGCTCGAGACAGGCCCCGACATGGATATGGTCGAGGAACTCGTCAAGGACGAGAGCGTCAAGGGTATTTGGTGCGTTCCGAAGTACTCCAACCCGACAGGCATCACATATTCCGATGAGACAGTAAGAAGATTCGCAAAGCTTCACCCTGCCGCAAAGGATTTCAGAATCATGTGGGATAACGCATACTGCGTTCACGATTTGACCGACACTCCCGATACTCTTCTCAATCTCTGGGACGAGGCTTTGGCAGAGGGAACAGAGGACAACGTCTTTATCTTCGCTTCAACATCGAAGATTACTTTCCCCGGTGCGGGCGTTTCCGCAATGGCGGCAAGCGACAGAAACATAGTCGACCTCAAGCGTCACTTCACAGTCGAGACAATCGGCCCCGATAAGCTCAATCAGCTTCGTCATGTTCTCTTCTTCAAGGATATTGACGGTGTTCTCGAAATCATGAAGGGTCACAGAGAGCTTCTCGAGCCTAAGTTCAGAAAGGTAGGCGAGGTTCTCGAGAGTGATGTCGGAGAGCTTGACATTGCAACATGGAACATGCCGAACGGCGGCTATTTCGTCAGCTGTGACGTTATGCCGGGCTGTGCAAAGAAGGTATTTGAGCTTTGCCGTCAGGCAGGTGTTATCATCACAAATGCGGGCGCAACATTCCCTTACGGAAAAGACCCCAACGACAGCAACATCAGAATTGCTCCGTCATTCCCGCCGATTGAAGAGCTCGAAGAGGCTATCCACGTCTTCAGCACATGCCTGAAGCTAGCCGCTTCCGAAAAGCTTTTGGCTGAATAAATCTACTGAATAAAAAATTTGTGAGGTATCTTCGGATACCTCACTTTTTAAATTTATAATTTATAATTAGCTAAAGGCAAAAGTTTTTGGTTTCGCTTTTTACAAAAAGCGAACGGGTGTGGGCGGAGCCCACAAGAGAAAAGTGAAGCACAAAGAGAAATAACGAAGAACAGAGCGAAGCGATAAAAAAGAAGATAGGCTTGGAGGCTTAACCAAAAATGCGAAGCATTTTTAGGGCGGAAGCCCGTAGTTAAGCTGAC
>CAVDQG010000052.1:0-14249 GCA_963611165.1 Bacteroides uniformis | reverse complement strand
TCGGGAGCTCCTTCCGATAAACGCTCATGCCGACAATTATGTCTTTGCGGACAAAACGCTCTCGCTTTATGACGCAAGGGATATTTTCGAGGTTGTCCGAGGAAAAAACAACCGTGTTTCCGTGATTTTCATAACGAGAAACGGAAACGAAGACGAGCCGCTTCTTGCGATGATAACGCCGTGGGACGTAATGGGCGAAGGTAATTAAAGGGCAATTAAAAGATTAGCCGTTTTCTTGATAATACTGCGATTGTATGATACAATAACAGTTCGAAGTAAATTAAAATACAAGAGGAGAATACTTTGGAACATACAGATATTCAGGCGGAGCTTCAGAAGCAGCGCCTCTATACCGCCGATATGGCAGAAATTATGAAGGTTCGTTCCCTTACGGGCACTCCGAAGGCTTTTGTCAGAACCTACGGTTGTCAGCAGAATGTCGCTGACGGCGAAAAAATTAAAGGCATGCTTGCCGAGATGGGCTTTGAGTTCACCGAGCACGAGGAAGAGGCTGATTTTATCATCTTCAACACCTGTGCCGTCAGAGAGCACGCCGAGGACAGAGTTTTCGGTAATGTCGGCGCGCTCAAAAATATAAAGAGAAAGCACCCGTCCGTTCTCATAGCCGTTTGCGGCTGTATGATGGAGCAGGAGCATGTCGCCGAGAGAATTAAGAAGAGCTTCCCGTTTGTCAATATCGTTTTCGGAACGCATGTCATTCACAAGCTTCCCGAGATGATGTATACCTGCGTCTCAGAGTCCAAACGAATTTTTGTCAGAGGACATGAGTCGAAGGAGATTGTCGAGGATATTCCGACAAGAAGAGACGGAAAGAGCAGAGCATGGGTTACCATTATGTACGGCTGTGACAACTTCTGCACATACTGCGTAGTTCCGTATGTGCGTGGAAGAGAGAAGAGCCGCCGAAGCGAAGACATCATTAAAGAGTTCAAACAGCTTGTCGATGAGGGTTACAAGGAAATCACGTTACTTGGTCAGAATGTCAATTCCTACGGAAAGGGTCTAGACGAGGACATCAATTTCGCAGAGCTTTTAAGAAGACTTGACGCAATTGACGGTGACTACCGCATAAGATTTATGACATCTCATCCGAAGGACGCTTCTCACGAGCTTTTCGAGGTCATAGCAAACAGCCGCCATATTCCGCATTATGTTCATCTTCCGTGCCAGTGCGGCAATGACAGAGTGCTAAAGGCAATGAACCGTCACTACGACAGAGAGAAATATCTCGAGCTCATAAATTACGCAAAGAGCCTTATGCCCGATTTGTCGCTGACTTCCGATATAATCGTCGGCTTCCCGGGTGAAACCTACGAGGAATTCAAGGATACTTTAAGCTTAATCGAGGAAGTTAAGTTCACTTCACTCTTCACGTTTATTTTCTCACCGAGAAAGGGCACGAGAGCGGAGAAGATGGAAGACCCGATTCCCGCAGAGGAGAAATCGAGATGGTTTTCGGAGCTTCTCAAAACTCAGGAGAAAATAGCCGCCGAGAGATGCGCTTCTATGGTGGGTGCGGTCGAGAGAGTTCTCGTTGAGGAGAAGAACCCCAAGACGGGACTTCTTTCGGGAAGAACAGGCTCGAGCATTATCGTTGAATTCCCCGGTGACGAAAGTTTAATCGGAGAATTTGCCGTAGTTAAAGTGACCGAGGCGAGAAACTGGATTTTAAAGGGAGAGTTAGTCTCCGAATAATATATAAATAAACCAAGATTTTAATAGGAGAAACCATAATGGATATTATTGAAGCAGCAAGAGCCTTAGGAAAGGCAATTCAGGAAGACGAGAGATACATTAAGCTTCAGGAAGTAACAAGCCTTGCCGACAACGACAAGTCACTTCAGGACGCTATCGGAAATTTTAACCTCAAGAGACTTTCGATAAACAACGAAGCTCAGAAGGAAGACCGTGACGAGGAGAAAATCGCAAAGATGAACGAGGAGCTTCGTGAGATTTATGCGGGAATTATGGGCAACCCCAACATGACAGCATACAACGAGGCTAAGACAGAGCTTGATAATTTCGTTCAGAGAGTAACGGGTATCATCGGTATGTGCGCAGAGGGCGCAGACCCCGAGACAGCCGACTACAACGCTGCCGCAAGCTGCGGCGGCAACTGCTCATCCTGCGGCGGCTGCCACTGATAACGGCTTGAATAGGAGAGAAAATGGCTGATTTCTCACCAATGATGCAGCAGTATTTCGAGATTAAGAAGAAATATCCGAATACTCTGCTGTTTTTCAGACTCGGCGATTTCTACGAGATGTTTTTCGATGATGCCAAGACGGCTTCAAGGGAACTCGAACTAACCCTGACGGGCAGAGACTGCGGTCAGGAGGAGAGGGCGCCAATGTGTGGCGTTCCGTTTCATTCCGCAGAGAGCTACATCGCAAGGCTTGTCGAAAAGGGCTACAAGGTAGCGATTTGCGAGCAGATGGAAGACCCGTCGCTCGCAAAGGGAATAGTCAAACGAGAGGTCATAAGAGTTATCACTCCGGGTACTGTCATTGAGGGCAGTATGCTGGACGAATCACGAAACAACTATATCTGCAGTATCTACAGAAGCTCTGAGAGCACGGGAATTTGCTTTGCCGATGTCTCGACTGGCGAAATGTCGGCAACTGAATTTTCGGACAGTAATCCCGAGGAGATTTCTTCTCACGTCATCGGGGAATTGTCTAAATTTACGCCGAGAGAGATACTAATAAATTCCGAGGTGCTTTCATTTAACAAGGTCGCCGATTTCATCAAAGAGAAGCTTTCCGCTTCGCTTGAGTGTCTTGACGAAAAGGACTATGAGTCCTCTGACCGTGTTTTCATTAAGCAATTCGGACTCGACAAATTCACGGGGCTTTCTCTTTCGGACAGCTCCGTAATTGTGCTGTCTGTGGGCGGTTTGATAAGGTACTTAAGCCGAACCCAGATAAGCGGTCTCGAGAGAATTAACAATATCGAGCTTTATTCCGAGGACAAGACGATGCGTCTTGATATGAACGCAAGGCGAAATCTCGAGCTTCTCGAAACCATGCGCAACAAGGAGAGAAGAGGTTCGCTTTTGTGGGTTCTCGACCAAACCAAAACCGCAATGGGCAAGAGGCTCATCCGCTCGTGGATTGAACAGCCCCTTATGAGCCCCGCAAGAATTATTCTGCGTCAAAATGCCGTAGAAGAGCTTGTCGGCGACAGGGAGAAAGCGGACTTGGTAATCGAACAGCTTACGGGAATTTTCGACCTCGAAAGAATAATGACGAGAATTGTTTACGGTTCGGCTAACGGCAGAGACTTAAGGTCGCTTTGCATGGCTCTTTCCAAGCTTCCTGAGCTGAAAAATGTTCTCGGCGGCTTAAATGCCACGCTTCTCAAGAAAATCAACGCAAGAATAGACGCCGCAGAGGACATAAGAGAGCTTATCGATTCCTCGATAGTGGACGAGCCGCCTTTCTCCGTTCGTGAGGGTGGAATCATCCGCAGAGGATTTTCAGCGGAGCTCGACAGCGTACGAGACGATATGAACGGCGGAAAAACTCTCATTGCCGAGATTGAGGCAAGAGAAAAGGAAGCAACGGGAATTCCCAAGCTTAAGGTAGGTTACAATAAGGTTTTCGGTTACTTCATTGAGGTAACAAATTCCTACAAGAACATGGTGCCCGACAGCTACATAAGAAAGCAGACTCTCACCAATGCCGAGAGATACATAACCGAGGAGCTCAAAAATCTCGAAAACCGCATAGTCGGCGCAAGAGAGAGAAGTCTTGTGATTGAGGGACAGCTTTTCGAGCAGATAAGAAAAGCGATTGCAGACGAGCTTAAAAGAATTCAGGAGACGGCTAAGGCTATTGCCGAGCTTGATGTTATTTCGTCATTTGCGGCGGTTGCCGTGAAATACGGTTACACAAGACCGACTGTCAACCTAAGCGGCAGAGTGTCGATAAAGGACGGCAGACACCCCGTTGTCGAGGCACTCATGAAAAACGCTCAGTTCGTGCCGAACGACACGGAGCTTGACGAAAACCACAACCGTATGGCAATCATCACGGGTCCCAATATGGCGGGTAAATCGACATACATGCGTCAGGTGGCTTTGATTGTCATTATGGCTCAGATAGGTTCGTTCGTACCTGCTAAATCCGCAGAAATCGGCATCGTTGACGCTGTTTTCACGAGAGTCGGAGCGAGCGACGATTTGTCGGCTGGACAGTCTACCTTCATGCTCGAAATGAGCGAGGTGGCGGAAATTCTCGAGAATGCCACAAAGGACAGCTTAATCATTCTCGATGAAATCGGACGAGGAACTTCGACTTATGACGGAATGAGCATAGCGAGGGCGGTAATCGAGTATATCCACGACAAGAAAAATTTAGGCGCAAAGACTCTTTTTGCAACTCATTACCACGAACTTACGGAGCTTGAGGATATTTTGCCCGGAGTTAAGAACTATAACATTGCCGTTAAAAAGCACGGCGATGACATAACTTTCCTAAGGAAGATTATCCCGGGCGGTGCTGACGATTCGTTCGGTATTCAGGTGGCAAAGCTTGCGGGCGTGCCCGATAAGGTTCTTAATCGTGCGAAACAAGTGCTTCACAGCCTTGAAAGCGGTGAGGGAGAAAAGTCCGCACCGAAAAAGGCAAAGGCGGAAGAGCCCATGCAGCTTACGATGGATACCCCCGACAATGCGGTTATCGCAAAGCTTAAAAATATCGATCTCACCGCAATGACACCGATGCAGTGCATGAATGTTCTCTTTGAGATAACAAGCATGTTGAAATAATAAAGTTTAAATAAAAAGAAAGGCAGGTGTTTCCTGTGCCGAAAATTAATGTTCTTGATAAACACGTAGCCGAGCTCATTGCGGCAGGCGAGGTTGTAGAAAGGCCCGCTTCCGTTATAAAGGAGCTTGTCGAAAATTCCATTGACGCAGGAGCGTCTGCCATAACTGTCGAGATTTGCCGCGGCGGAATTACCTTTATGCGAGTGACGGATAACGGCTGCGGAATAGACCGTGACGATGTTGCGGTTGCGTTTTTAAGGCACGCCACGAGCAAGGTTCTCGTTCAGTCGGATTTGGATTCAATCGGCACACTCGGCTTCAGAGGCGAGGCGCTTGCCTCGATTTCTGCTGTTTCTCATGTGGAGCTTATCACAAAGCCGAGAGAAGCAGAATGCGGCACGAGAGCCGTTTGCGATGCAGGAGAGATTACGGAAATAAACGATGCCGGCTGTCCTGACGGAACGACTATTATCGTGCGAGATTTGTTCTTTAATGTTCCCGCAAGAATGAAGTTTCTCAAAAAGGACGTAGCCGAGGGAAATTCTGTCGCAAGAATTATTGACAAAGTCGCTTTGTCTCACCCTGAAATTTCGTTCAGATTTATCCGTGACGGCAAAGAGACGCTTCATACTCCAGGGGACAACAAGCTGAAATCCTCGATATATGCGGTTTTCGGCAAGGAGTTCACGGGCGGTCTTATTCCCGTCAATTATGAGCTTGGCGGCATAAGGGTTTACGGTTTCATTTCATCGCCGCACAGTGCAAGACCGAACAGAAATATGCAGAATTTCTTCATCAACGGCAGATGCGTACGCAGTAAAACCGCCATGGCGGCACTTGACGAGGCTTACAAAAATACCATTTTGGTGGGAAAATTCCCTGCATGCGTGCTTCATTTGCAAATGGATTTTTCTCAGGTTGATGTTAACGTTCATCCGACTAAGCTTGAAGTGAGATTCACGAACGAAAGACCTGTTTTCGACGCCGTGTATCATGCGGCAAAGTCGGCTCTCACCAAGGGTGACACCCCCAAGGTAATGGAGATTAAGCCGAACAGCTTTGCGCCTTACGCACCTACTCAAAAAGCCGAACAGGCTTATTTCCCCGAATCATCTTACACGAAAAAGCAGAATCCTTCCACAGGAGTTTTTGGCGGCGGCATGGGGGATAAGTTCAAATCCGATGCAAGACCTGCCCCGAAGCCTGCCGCAAAGAGCGGATTCACGGGCTCAAGTCTTATCGATAAAATCAAGGCGGAGTCTTTCTCGAGCATGAATGCCGATGAATTGTCCGAAGCCGATGAAATTACCGCTGAGGACATCCGGGAGACTGACGAGAGAATAGAATCGCTTGTCCGTGAAGCCTATTTTCCCACACAAGAGGAAAAGGTCGAAAAAGCCGAGATTAAATCCGAGATTAGATCGGAGATTAGAGAAGAAATTTATAAAGAAGAAAGACCGAGAGAACAGATTAAACTTGAAGTGACTTTGCCGACTGTCGAGGAAGAAAAAGAATCAGAGCCCGAAGTCGGTATCGGGGAGATTACGGAAATCGAAAGTAAGTCAATGGAAGCACCGAAAGCCCAAGAGGAGCTTCCGACTGCCGTTCCCGGTTCGAGGGCGATAAGCTCGAGATTTGTGGGCGAGGTTTTCTCAACCTACATCATTCTTCAGCTTGACGAGGAACGCATGATGTTCATCGATAAGCATGCCGCTCACGAGAGAATTCTTTATGAGAAGCTCAAAAAAACGGACGACGGCAAAAACGCTCAGGTTTTACTTACACCCGTTCCGCTTGTTCTCGAAAAGGACGATTACAATGCCGTTCTCGAGAATCTCGATAAATTCTCCGAAGTTGGCTTTGAGATAGACGATTTCGGTGACGGTACGGTTCTCATAAGAACTGCCCCCATGCTTCTTGACGGACATGACGCCGCCGATGCCGTGACGGAGATTGCGGCTTATCTCACGTCAAACAAAAACACCATGTCCACGGAATACATGGACTGGCTTTATCACAACATTGCTTGCCGTGCGGCGGTCAAGGCGGGCAATAAGAACAGTGACGCCGAGCTGATTGAAATAGCTAAGCTTCTCGAGGAAAATCCCGAGATTCGCTATTGTCCGCACGGCAGACCTGTCTATCTTGTCATAAGAAAAAGAGATCTCGAAAGAGAATTCGGAAGGATACAGTAATGAGCAAAAAACCACTTTTGGCGGTAGTCGGGCCGACAGCCTCGGGAAAGACGGGGCTTGCGATTCATTTAGCCGAGAAATTCGGCGGAGAAATAGTTTCGTGCGATTCCATGCAGATATATAAAGGAATGCAGGTAGGAACGGCTCAGCCGACAAGAGAGGAATTGGAAAGAGTTCCGCACCATTTGATAGCGTGCAAAAATGCTGATGAGCCTTACAGCGTTTCGGATTACGTTGTCGAAGCGGCGGAAATCATAGAAGATATATATTCAAGAGGGAAACTTCCCGTTCTTTGCGGAGGAACGGGACTTTACGCAAGAAGTCTCATCTACGGCATAAGCTTCAACGAAAATTCGAGGGACGATGAAATCCGTGAAAATCTTACGAAAAGACTTGAAGAAGAGGGCGAAGATAAGCTTTTCTCAGAGCTTTACGCTCTTGACCCGAAGGCGGCAGAAAGTATCGATATCAAAAATCACAAGAGACTTATAAGAGCACTGGAATACTGTCTTGTGACTAATGAGAAATTTTCTGAGCAGTGTCTGAATGCAGAGCCGAGATACGATTTTCTCATGCTCGGCATTAATTATCGTGACCGTGAGAAGCTTTACGAGAGAATTAACCTAAGGGTTGACCTTATGGTGAAAGACGGTCTTGTAGACGAGGCAAAAAAGTATTATCATATTGACGGAAAGGGTACAAGCGCACAGGCGATAGGCTATAAGGAGCTTTTTCCTTATTTTGACGGAAGGCTTACCCTTGACGAGGCGGCTGAGAATATCAAGCTTGCCACCCGTCACTACGCAAAAAGACAGCTGACATGGTTTCGAAAGGAACAAAGTATAAGCTGGATTTATCCCGATGATTATTCCTGCACGGCTGAATTTTTGACAGCGGCGGAAGAAAAAGTGAAAAAGGCAAATTTATTCTGATTATGAGCAATAAACTAAACAAAATCGTTGTCGGTATTTTTGCGGGACTTATGGCGTTTATGATTTTATCTTACATCGCAAACGCCATTTACAGAGCAAAAACCGAAATTGTAACAACGGAACAGGCTACTTACACGACAATAAGCGATACCGTTCAGGTGGATTCGTGGGTCATAAGAAACGAGGAGACGATAGATTATTCCTCGGGCGGCGTTTTGAGCTACCAGATTGATGACGGAGGACGAGTCGAAAAGAACGGCGTAATCGCAAATGTATATAATTCCGAGTCGGACGCAACGGCTCAGACCCGTGCGGCAAGGCTTCAGACGGAGATTGATTCACTCAAATCGCTTGAAGCAAGCTCGGACATAAGCTCCAACACCTCCGATACGATAGGAAATCAGATAACCGATGTTTTGGCAAGCGTTGTCTCTGACTCCAACAGCGGAGCTTTCAGCGCAGAGAGCTCCTCTCGCTCGAGACTTCAGTATCTTTTGAGCGAAAAGCAGATTATTATGGGCAACGAAACAAACGATGATTACAGCGCAAAAATTTCTTCTCTCGAAAGCGAGATGAATTCGGTTCTTGCGGGCGCATCTTCGGCAATCGGCACGCTCACATCTCCGAGTGCGGGTTACTTCGTGTCGTCTACGGACGGCTATGAGGACGCATTCGATATTGATAATATTGAGTGGACTACCGTGAGCCAGTTTGAGTCATTCTCGAACATTCAGCCGTCGGGCGTGGAGCACAGCGGAAAGGTTTGCACGGATTTCAAATGGTATGTGCTTGCCGAGATTGAAGAGGCAGACAAGGTTAAAATCACAGAGTCAAGCAACCTTTATGTCGAGTTCCCGTCATCGGGAGCCGAGAAAGTTCCTGCGACTATGGTGGCTTGCAACACGGACGCCGCTTCGGGCAAATCCGTCTTGGTGCTCGAGTGCTCCAATATGAATGCGGAGCTTGCGACTTTGAGACACGAGACAGCCGTTATCACGATAGGAACTTATTCGGGCGTTCTTGTCAGCGAAAAGGCAATCCACTTCGAGACAGTCACTTCGACAGAGACAGACGAGAACGGCAACGAGACAGAAGTTGAGCACAAGAATGTTCGCGGCGTTTATGTGAAGTCGGGTGATATGCTCACCTTTGTGCAGGTCTTTACCGATACCACAATCAACGGCTACGCCGTTTGCAAAACAGAGCTTAGCGATGAAGAAAAATCTCAGCTATACACGAGCAAGACGATAAGGCTTTATGACGAAGTTGTAATAGGAGGAAATAATCTTTATGACGGAAAAATCGTATCCTGAGTTATTCGCACAGGTTGAAGAAAATTATAAGGAAATATGCGAGAATATCGAGAATGCGGCACTTAAAAGCGGCAGAACAAAGGACGATATCACCTTTTTGGCTGCAACCAAGACAGTCGACACAGAGGTTATCAATCATGCGATTTCACTGGGACTTGACCATATCGGCGAGAACCGTGTGCAGGAGCTTCTCGATAAATACGAGAGATATAATCTCACAAACTGCGATTTGCAGTTCATCGGAAGACTTCAGACAAACAAGGTTAAGTATATTATAGATAAAGTAAGCCAGATTCAGTCTTGCGACAAAATCTCACAGATTGCCGAGATTTCAAAGCAGGCAAAAAAGCACGATAAAATAATGAACGTGCTTATTGAAGTGAATGTCGGCAGAGAAGAAAATAAGGGCGGAGTAGACCCCGACGCACTTTATGAATTTATAGACGAAGCAAGGACTTTTGACGGTATTCACGTCAACGGATTGATGGCAATTCCTCCGATTTGCGATGATGACAGGCAATTAATGAAATATTTTTCCGAAATGAATCAATTCTTTGTTGACATAAAGGCTAAAAATATGGATAATGTTAATATGTTATGTCTTTCAATGGGTATGTCGTCAGACTATGCCCTCGCTATCGAGTGCGGAGCGACTATGGTAAGAGTCGGTTCTTCACTTTTCGGTAAGAGAATTTATAAATAATTATTGAGTATATAGGAGAATTATTATGCCAGGATTTGTAGATAAGATTTCTAAAATGTGGAATCCCCCGGATGACGATTACGAAGAGAATTACGACTACGAGGATGAGGATTACGAGGACGAGGAGGAAGAAGAGGAGGACAACTATTCTTCTTCAAATTCCGCAAGAAGTTCGGCTCCGTCGTTCTTCCACCGTTCTTCATCATCTTCTGCAGCTTCATCGGCTTCATCGGCTTCATCGTCGTACTCAGGCTCTTCATCAAATAATGTCGTGAACTTCAGCTCACGCTCTTCGAGCCAGCTTCAGGTAGTTGTCTTTAAGCCGACAACATACACAAATGACGCAAAGGCAATAGCAGACGCTATCCTTTCCAACTGCGCTGTAGTGATTAACCTCGAGCGTGCAAGTGCAGACGATTATCTCAAGATTCTTCTCTTCATCAACGGTATTACTTACGCAAAGAATGCCGAGATTAAGATGATTGCAACAAAGACTTATATCATCACTCCTCAAAACGTAGATCTTTCGGGTGATGTGCTTCTCGACGGTCTCGAGCAGAGCGGAGTAAGCTTCTAACTTATGATTGACGATATTCTTGCGGCAAGAATTGACGATGCCGTGAGGCTCTCGAAAAGAAGTCCGCACTTTGTCGGATTTCTCGATCCGGCCGAAAGGTTGGACGCCGAGGGCTATCTTGTCGGCAAAAAAGCGGAGTATCTCACATGGGGAGGCTATCCCGATGCAGAGAGGTGCTTCATCGGCTTTTTTCCCGATTATCTCGACCCGAGCGAGGATTTGTTTCCGCTTGTCGCCGTTACGGTTAAATTCGACAAGCGATTCACACTCGACCACAGAGATTTTCTCGGCTCGTTCATGGCTCAGGGAATAAGCCGTGCTTCTGTCGGAGATATTCTGATTGAAGAGGGCAGGGCAGTCGTCTTTGTCCGTGAGGAGCTTGGAAATTATTTTCTCGACAATATCTTCAAGATAGGCAAGGTGGGAGTTTCGCTTTCACTCGGCCTTGACGGCGAGGTTCCCGTCAGTCACAATTTCGAGGAAAAGACGGTTATTGTCGCTTCCGAAAGGCTCGACTGTGTTGTGGCGGCGCTTTGCGGCTTGTCGAGAGAAAAATCAGCAGCCGCCATAAAGGGCGGTTATGTCCGTTTGAATTACCGAGAGTGTATGTCGGTTTCACAGCAGGTCACAGAGGGTTCGACGATTTCGGTAAGGGGAAAGGGCAAGTACATAGTAGACACAGCTTGCAGCAGAACAAAAAAAGGAAGACTTGTTCTGAATGTGAGAAAGTATAAATAAGGAGGCAGTTTTTCATGCTGACATTAAAGCAGATTAGCGAGATTAGTTTCAGAAAGTCAAACTTTTCCGGATATAAGCCGGAGGACGTTGACGATTTCATAGATGAGGTTACCGAGTCGTTCACCGCACTCTTAAAGGAGAACCAGACCGCTAAGGCTAAGATTGCCGAACTCACCGAGAAAAATACCGAGTACAAGGAGAAAATGGTTCTTCTCGCTCAGAAAGTTGAGCAGTACAAGAAGGACGAGGAGGGCATTAAGGACGCTCTCTTAACAGCTCAGAAGCTCGGAAATCAGTCCGTCAAGGAGGCTAAGAAGAAGGGCGACGCCATTCTTGCCGACGCCAACAAGAAGGCTGATGTTATCTTAAACGACGCTACCAACAGACAGAAGCAGATGGTAGTGAATTACGAGAGCCAGATTGAGACAAAGAAAAAGGAGCTCGACTCCCTCAAGGCACTCGTCACAGAATTCAGAACCAATCTCTTCTCACTTTACAGAGACCACCTCAAGCAGATTGAGAATCTCCCCGATTACACCCAGGAGCTCGAGAAGAAAAAGGCAGAAGAGCCAAAGCCTGTCGCAAAAAGCGAGCCGATTGCCAAGGAAGCCCCCAAGGCTGAGCCCGCTCCCGTAAAGGAAGAGGCAATTGAGCTTCCCGATGAGGACGATGTTAAGCTTTATTCCGTAAACGATGTTGCAGACGATAGCCTTACTGATTTCGGCAATACAGATGAAATCAGCTTTGACGATTCCGACGCACCGGAGCCGTCTTTCGATTCTGTTGACGGAATCAATCTCAACGCTTATTCCGATATTCCCGAATCCTTAAGAAAAGAGAAAGAGTCGCTTTACAGCACCCTCGAGTTCGGTGACGGAATCCATCTTTAATTAAAAATCAAAAGAAAAGCAAACTCTCGGGTTTGCTTTTTTCATTAAGGAGTTTTATTTTGCTGCTATATCTTCTCGTGATTGCCGCCCTTATGGCTGTAGATCAAATAATCAAATTAATTGTCGTGAGTTCACTCAAGCCAATCGGCACTTTCGTGCTCATTCCTCATTTTCTCGAGTTCACATATTCGGAAAATTCTGGTGCCGCATTCGGAATGCTTCAGAATAACAGCATTTTCTTTGCAGTCGTCACGGTATTGGTTTCTGCCGTGATTTTCGGCTTTCTCGTAAAATACAAGCACCACAATCTTCTCTCGAAAATCGCATGCGTTATGATTATCGCAGGAGGACTGGGAAATTTAATCGACCGCCTGAGACTTAGATATGTCATCGATTTTATTCATTTCTATTTCTTCGGATATATCTTCAACTTTGCCGATTGTCTAGTCACTGTCGGAGTTGCGCTCATGGTGATTTTCGTCATTTTCTTTATGGATAAGATGGAGAAAAATGATAAGCTTAGCGGAGAAGACAGCAATGAATGAAGAAAATATCATTGAAATGACCGCCGAGGAGAACGGAAGAATCGATAAACTTATAAATATCGAAAATATGAGCCGTTCTGCCGTGCAAAATCTGATTGAAAGCGGAAATATAACCGTGAACGGAAAGACTGTCGCTAAGAACTGTAAATTAAGCGTCGGCGACAGTATAAAAATTATTTTGCCAGAGCCTGTAGACGCAGATATTCTCCCCGAGAACATTCCGCTTGATATACGATACGAGGACAACGACCTGCTTGTCGTGAATAAGCCGAAGGGAATGGTAGTGCACCCCGCACCGGGGCATTACAGCGGAACACTCGTCAATGCTCTGCTTTATTACTGCAAGGACAGTTTAAGCGGAATTAACGGAGTTATCCGCCCCGGAATTGTCCACAGAATCGATATGGACACAAGCGGACTTTTGATTGTCGCAAAGAACGACGTCGCACATCAGGGACTTGCCGAGCAGATTAAGGAGCATTCTTTTGACCGTCAGTATAGGGCGGTTGTCTACGGACATTATAAAGAAGAAAACGGAAGAATAGACTTGCCGATAGGCAGAAGTCCGAGGGACAGAAAGAAAATGGCTGTCATTTTGTCGGGCAATAACGCACGAGAAGCAGTCACAAATTACGAGACAATCGAGAGACTGAACGGCTTTTCCTATATGAAATTCATACTCGAAACGGGAAGAACGCACCAGATAAGAGTCCATTCGGCTTATATGGGACACCCCGTGGCTGGAGACCCACTTTACGGCCCCTCTAAAGTGATAACGGAGCTTGGCGGTCAGTGTCTGCATGCCGCTTACATCAGATTTACTCATCCGATAACGGGAGAGACAATCGAGCTTGAAGCGGAGCTTCCCGAGTATTTCGAGAAATTCCTAAAAAAGCTGAGGGCAAAATGAGAGAAGACCGCAGAAATAAAAGAATATTTTTCATAGGCTTGTTGATAACGATGATTCTTGCGGTGACGGTGATATATTCAAGCCGAAAGACTGTTGAAGTCGTAAACGTATCGAGTACGGTTTACCTCACAGAGGATAAGTATGTCCCTGATGAGGAGAAGATAAATATCAATACAGCGAATGAAGAGGAACTGCAAAGGCTCGAGGGAATAGGCGAGAAGCTTTCGGAGAAGATAATAGAATACCGAGAGGCAAACGGGGATTTCGCATCGGCGTATGAGCTTGCTGAGGTGAACGGAATATCGGAGGAGAAAGCGGAAAAGCTCGCACCGTACGTCAAGGTAGAATAAGAGAAAAAGAAAAAAAGCAAGCAAACACAAAAGTTTTTGGTTTCGCTTTTTACAAAAAGCGAACGGGTGTGGGCGGAGCCCACGAGAGAAAAGCGAAGCACAAAGAGAGATAACGAAAAACAAAGCGAAGCGATAAAAAAAGAAGACAGGCTGATGAGGGAAACCAAAATCACGAAGTGATTTTAGGGCGGAACGCCCGTAGTTGACCAAATCAGCCGACTTGTTCACACAAAGTAAAATTCAGAACGCTAAGAAATAAGTGTAACACAACAGAAAAACAGCAAAATAAAATACGTCAAGAATG
>CAVDQG010000051.1:0-14737 GCA_963611165.1 Bacteroides uniformis | reverse complement strand
TCGGCAGCGTCGTTCACCTCCTCTTCCATAAAATCATTTAATCTGTCTTCCCATTTGCTCATTGTTGTTTCCTCCTTGGTATTTAATTTTGTCGTTCGCATCTGCTTGCTTGTGATACCTTTAACTAAGCAGCACAAAGGAGCACAGAAAAACTCTGTGCTCCTTGAAGCAAATGCATTAACAATTAAGCTTGGGCAGCTTTTCGTGTGAGAAGATTTTTTCCTCTCACTATATATCGGCTAAGGGTCACGAATTTTCGCTCATTTTTCTGATATAAATAAATTTTATATCAATTAAAGGAGCAAATTTAGCTTAAAGTTCATGATAATAAACACAAATATTCTCGAAATGACCGTCCTTCATCTTGAATCCGTTTGGTATTTTTCCGACAAGAACAAAGCCTAATCTTTCATAAAGATGTCGCGCGTGAACATTGTTTTCAACGACCGCATTGAATTGAAGCAATTTAAATCCGTGTTCCTTTCCTTGTACTAAGCAATCGGAAACAAGCTTTTCACCGATATGCTTTCCTCGGCAGGATGAATCGACAGCAAAGCTTGCGTTGCTTATGTGACCGCAACGACCGACATTGTTCGGATGAAGTATGTACATTCCCACTACTTTATTTTCATATTCGGCTACTGCACAATAGGTCTGTTCTGAAAAGAATTTTTCTCCGCTGATATCATCAAGTAAATCAAGCTGTGGAAAAGCAACTCCTTCATCAACCACCTGATTCCAAATTCTCACCATATCGGCAATATCCTCTTTTTTGTACGCTCTGACAATAACTTCTTCTGCCATTTTCTCTTCTTCCTTTCAACTTTTGTATATTGGTACTTCAATACTATACCATTGTAAAGCAAATTTCAAGCTTTGACTCGTCTGTGTCATGCAGAATTATATCCTTTCAATATTTCGTTTTTGTCCGTCTCATTGTACCAAAGCACAGCAAAATTACCAATTTAGCACTGATAGAATCAATGAATTGCTCATCACTCAATCAATGCAATTACTGTAATTTATTCCTCATTTTTAAACTAAATTTAGTCGAAACATTGCTTTTTTATCGGTATAAATTATTGTTTTTGTAGACTATTGACAAAGCCTAGAAAGGGTGTTAAAGTTTTAACGAATAGAAGCTTAAACACAAAAGAAGTGTTGGCTTAGGGAGGAAATTATTATGGCACGTTTTACATTACCAAGAGATCTTTATCACGGAAAGGGTGCTCTTGAGAACTTAAAAAATCTTGAAGGCAAGAAAGCAGTTGTATGCGTCGGCGGCGGCTCAATGAAGAGATTCGGCTTCCTCGACAGAGCAGTCGGTTACCTCAAAGAGGCAGGCATGGAGGTCATGCTTATTGAGGGTATCGAGTCCGACCCGTCAGTCACAACCGTTATGAACGGCGCCGCAAAGATGCTCGAGTTTGAGCCGGACTGGATTGTCGCAATGGGCGGCGGTTCACCTATCGATGCCGCTAAAGCAATGTGGATTAAGTATGAGTATCCTGAGTGCACATTCGAGGATATGTGCAAGGTATTCGGACTTCCGAAGTTAAGACAGAAGGCTCACTTCTGCGCAGTTTCTTCTACATCAGGTACTGCAACAGAGGTTACTGCTTTCTCTATCATCACAGATTATGACAAGGGTATTAAGTATCCTATCGCTGACTTCGAGATTACTCCTGATGTCGCTATCGTTGACCCTGAGCTTGCAGAAACAATGCCTAAAAAGCTTGTTGCTCACACAGGTATGGACGCTATGACTCACGCTGTTGAGGCTTATGTTTCCACAGCTAACAGCAATTATTCAGACCCGCTTGCTATCCACGCTATCGAGATGATTATGAAGGATCTTATTCCTTCCTACAACGGCGACATGGAAGCAAGAGACAGAATGCACGATGCACAGTGCCTCGCAGGTATGGCATTCTCAAATGCACTTCTCGGTATTGTTCACTCAATGGCTCACAAGACAGGTGCTGTCTTTGCTGACTACGGCGCACACATCATCCACGGTGCCGCTAACGCTATGTATCTTCCTAAGGTTATCGCATTTAACGCTAAGGACGAGACAGCAAAGAAGAGATACGGCGTTATCGTAGATTACATGGAGATTTGCGACAAGAGCGCATCCGACGACGAGAAGGTTGCCGCACTCATTGCTTATCTGCGCAAGATGAACGATGATCTCAACATTCCTCACTGCATCAAGAACTACGGTGCTGACTCTTATCCGACAGAGCAGGGCTTCGTTCCTGAAGAGGTGTTCCTTGAGAGACTTCACGACATCGCAGTTAACGCTATTGCAGATGCTTGCACAGGTTCTAACCCACGTCAACCAAGCGTTGAAGAGATGGAAAAGCTCCTCAAGTGCTGCTACTATGACACAGAAGTTGATTTCTGATTAACTGAACAATTCAAGGGTTGCGGTATGCTTTATACCGCAACCCTTTTTGTTTTACCTATTTAATTTTGATGAAATATCCCGTGCAAAAAGTCCTCCGCTATACAAAGCGAAGGACTTTTTTGTAGTTATTCGTTATTTTGTGCAAACAATTAAGCTTCTACACTGTACTCTATACCGTCAGGAACAGATACTACGGTCTCAAGCTTCTCGCCGTTTCGTTTTGCTTTTATCTTTATCATGCCTCTTACAGAATTGTAGCTGCAGCTGAATTCGTTCATACTCTTTGGCATATACGGCTTAATGCTTATCTTCTTAAATCCGGGTTCGAGCACTTTAATTCCCGCAATACCGTTATAATACCACTCGATTATATGACCCATCATATCGTGGCAATGACTGCGAGGGTTATTTTCCCAGTATTCTCCAAGAGTAGTTTCACCGTCAAGGATGAAAGCATAATAGCTCGGGTGTTCCTTTTTTGTTATGAACTCACTGATTAAATCGTTCATCTCGTATTTAGCGGCAGTCTGAATAATATACGGAAGACCGATTTCTCCGCTGGCAAAGCTTTTTTTCTCTGTCAGTGTGGTTTTAAATTCGCTCACAACGTCGTTTTCCTTTTCAGATGGAACTATTCCCCAGAAAAGCGGCAAAGCCTCGGCGGCTTGTGTTGTGATAAATTCATCACCCCACACACGATAGCACCATTTTCCACTTGAAGGATTTTTGCAAAGAAGCTTTTCGTTGTAATTATTCTTAACTGTTTCAGCAAAATCCGAAAAATCTTTAGAGTCGTCCTCATTTCCGAGAATCAAAGCAATTTTTGAAAAAGTGATTGCATCGGCATAGAGAAAAGCCGTTTCAACATTTTCTCTTGCAAGCTGTCCGTCAGGATTTCCCCAATCACCCAAGCCGTGATTTATAAAACCGTTTTCGTTTATCTTAGTCTTAAGGTGAGAAAGGTATCTCTTCCCCATTTCATAGTTATCTGAAAGAACCTGCTTGTCACCGTAGAATTGATAGTGCCACCACACGCCCAAAATACAAGTGCTTCCCCATGGGATAATATCATAAAAGCTTCCCATTCCCGGAACAGGAAGAACATTGGGAATGTAGCACGGAGCCTGTGAGGGAACCAATCCGTCACCGGGATAGAACTTCTCTCCGCTCATATCAAAGAAGAAATCGCTCTTGTCATGCTGAGCGACACGAAGGTCGAGAAAAAATTTTTTCCACAGCTTCTTTCCGTCTTTCATAAAAAAAATTGATGGTGCCATAAGGTGGTTCGGCTCTTGCCAAGCAAATCGCTCTATAGTGGGACAATCCGTGTGAACACTGAGCATATTTGCTTCGACAGTACGCTCAATCATATTATATATTTTATTGTAGCGTTCATCGTCACACTCAAATGTTCCGTCCGTTTTCCAAGCACTTGTTATCGCCTTTGCCTTTATCTCACCAATCTCGGCATCACCCTCAACGGCAAGATATCGACATGCGACATATGTAAAAGTTGTTTTAAAGCTTTCAAAATCGTCATCGCCTCTAAGGATACAGGTTACGCACGAATCTATCGGCAGCCAGTTCTTTGCCATCTGGTCTGCGTCGCCACAAGAATCAAGCTTTTCGGCAGGATAAATCTTCACCTCTGCTCCGCTTTTTCCTTTTAATTTTACTGACAACAATGAAGATGTGTTTTGTCCCAAATCGTAGATTTTTCTTGTGCCTACGGTATGGAGATATTTTCCCTCGTAAGTCTTAATTACTTTTATCGGTGGCTGGGTTTGTGCTACAAGCTCTCCTTTGGGAGAATTTTCCGCATTAGCAAGAACAGCATTCTTCCAGTCGCTGTCGTCAAAATCAAGCTTGTTCCAATTATCCGTCTTCAGTCTGTTATCGATGATTTCAGAACCGTAAACATTTGACATCCGCACAGGATGTTCTCCTGTTTTCCAATCCTCACCGCTTGTGATTACTTCTTCCTCACCGTTTTCATATGTGATTTTTAAGCTAAGCGATAATACAAGATATGCGCCGTACGGTTTGTACGGATTTGGATTCGGCGGCATAAATTCAGGAAAATGGAAGGTGTACCCCTCATCCTGTTTCTTGTACCAGCCGTTACCGACTTCCGCCGCAAGGACATTATCTCCGACAGTCAGATAATCCGTTACATCAAATTCGACATACTGAACGAGTTTGTTGTAATCAGTCCAACCGGGATCAAGCACATGGTCGCTGACCTTTTCCCCGTTGATATAGAAATTAAACTGACCAAGGCCGCAAACCTTTGCACATGCCTTTTCAATTTCGTTCTTTACTTCAATCTTTTTTCTTGCATAAAACGGATTTCCCGTTCCGTCTGTTATCCACACTGCTTTCATACAATCCTCCGCTACAAATAAGTATACTTCGTATTTTAGCATATAATTTTAGCTTTTGTAATAGCCAAAACGCAATTACTTTTTGATTAAGCACACAGAATTTAAACTTAAAAACCCGCTTAGAAATTTTGCAAATATTTTTTATTTTTTCTCTTCACAAATATACAAATTTCATTATAATATATATCAGAACCACGAAGGGAGAGAGAATCAATGAATGAAATGTGTATCGAGCTTATCGATCGTTTAAGAGACCTCAGAAAAAAAGAAGGCTTCACGCAAAAACAATTAGCAGAGCAAACTCATTTAACCCAGCCGCAATTAGCAAGAATTGAGAGCAAGACAGGCACTCCGAGCCTTGAAACCTTGCTCAAAATCACCAATGCTCTCGGCTATGATATTGTGTTCAAAAAAAGAAAATAAAGCTAAAAACCACGGTGCATCTCGTTTAACGAAGTGCACCGTTTCTTTTTAGCTTTCATCAAAATAAATCAAGCATATTGTCAAGATACATTTCTTCACGCACATAAATTTGATATTCGGGTTTTGTCATGTAATACAAAATGAACTCAAGTATAAGTGCACTGCCAAGCCCTCTTCCCTCAATTTTAAAATTCTCGAAGTTCATGGGAAGATATGTGTTCTTTATGTCGTTTACACTGATAAACATAGGATTTTGCATCGCCTTTGAAAAACGGTAACCGTCATCCGAATTCGGTGCTTTGCATATGTGCTCTGCATCTTCTCCGAGACTTTTTCGGCTCACGGTTTCATAGCACTTTTTTCGTTCCGCACATCCGACATAACAGCACTCGTTGCAGAGAAATTCAACCTTAGCTTTTTCTTCGGATGACAAGAAGCTAAGCTTATCAAATGACTTATTTAATCTAAAATCGGGAACGACAAATTTAAAATCTTCTCGGTTTAATTCTTCTCTGAATTTGCCGAAATCCGTAATTACCTTCGTTGTGGACGAAACAAAATATAACTCTGAATATTTTTCTTTAAGGTAATTTAAAAGCAAATCGGAATGAACTATCACTCCATTTTGTACGCCGTTATTTTCTGATAAAAGCTTACAAAGTCTGTTGCACTTTCTGTCATTTAAATGCTCTGTTTTAAGCAAAGAATTACTGAATGTAAGTCTTGCGGATATTCCGTATTCGTTTGCAAGCTTGATTGCTTTTTCCGGTGAACAATCGCTCTCGCTTATTCTGCCGCCACCCCAAAGGCAATCGCTTGTAGCCCCATAGATTGAAGCAATATCGCACCTATCGTAAAAATATTCTCTGTGCTCTTTAAAAAGCGGTAAAAATACTTTGTAAAACTCATAAAACTCAAATAACCCCGGAAGATGAAACAACGCTTTATTTTGATTTTCCATATTTTCTCTTTCTTAAATCTCTTGTTTTATAAGACAAAATGCCGAATATCCCGCCTCGTTTGGCGGGATATTCTTATTTACTGTATTTTACTTTTTTAAGTTGAAACAGTCAAGTTATTTGATTAATTAGTCTTTATTGTAAGACAGTTTCCTCAAGTGCCTCTCTGCCCCAGATTCTGTCCCAAACCGCAGGGATTTCTTCTCTCTTGCTCTTTCTGAATGCAACAAGTGCATTTGCAAAGAAGATCACTGCAAAGATACTCAAACCGATAACAGTTGTCATATCAGCCTTTTCGGCAAGAACGCCGCCTGACTGCTGTGTGCTTAATCCAAGATATGAAACAAAATCTGTGAATGTGTGAATAGAGATTGTAACCCAAATATTACCTGTTCTGAGGTAAATTGCCGCAAATGTCAAGCCAAGAGCTGTTGCGTAAATTACCTGCATCAATGTCTGAATGGGGTCTGCGCCTACAAGAATATTGGCACTGTGAGTAAGGCCGAACATAAGGCTTGTAACGATAAGAACAGCTGTAATTACATTCTTGTTTCTGCTTCTCATAGCAAGTGAAATTGGGATAATTCTGAAAATTACCTCTTCACCGAGTCCCGGTGCAAATGCATAGAAGAACGCAAGAACCGTATTACCAATTTCCAGTTCACCTAAAAACGCCTCTAATATTCTCATTACTAACAGCATTACAGGTACCGCCATAACGCCCCATCCTATGAGAAGGCCTCTGCCGAAGTGCTTTGTGCCAAAGAAGTGATGAAGCTCTTCCTTGAACCAAACCCTGTGCATAACCAAAACGATTGCCGCAGGAATTATCTCGCCTAAAGCGGATGCCAGGTGTCTGTCTGTGCCTGCTCCGAATACTGCCTGTACCATATTCGCTATTATAAATTCAGCAACCTGAATAATTAAGAACAGTAAAACAGGCATAATAATCATGCTGAGCATCGGGTGATCGAATAACAAACGTTTTTTAGTTTTTTCCATTTTCTTTTCTCCGTTTCTGTTTTTGATTAGGTGTTTTGTGTTTGTTGTGATTAAACTATAACATCATAGCAAGGACAAAATGCGGACAAAACAAACACCGAGAGAAAATCTCTCGGCGTTCGAAAAAGAAAGTGTAAATTTAGGAATACTCTTTTACTTGATAAGACCGCTTTGCTTCAAAAGAAGCTCGATGTCTGTTCCCTTTACCTTTTTAAGAACTATATTAAGAAGAAGCTTTTCCTTAAGGCTTAATTCGGCTTCATCTATGCTCTTCTTATCAATAGCATAGTAGCAAGCTCTTAAAAGCTCTCTTACATCGTACTGACTTCCCCATACTTCAGGAACGGCACGGTCGATATTGAGAAGTGTATAAACACTCTCCATGCCTGTTCTCATGGAATACTCTGTCGTGAAAATAGTGTCTCTCGGAGTTTCTGCAAACTGTCCGATGAACGCAAGATTAACAGATCCGTCGGGCACAACCTTCGGACGGTCGCTTTCCTTTCTCGGCTGGAAGAATGCGTTGATGTACGGCATGTAGCAAGTTGTTGTGTTGCAAGCGTTTGCGGCAAGGTCATCTATCTTGTTATCGTCAATACCGATGTGATAGAGCCACTCACGGCAAACCTCTTCACCTGTGCAGTCTCTCATTGCTTTCTTGACATAATTGCCCTCTCTGTTTGTGTTGAGTGCATATACCCAGACAAGAACTGTCTTTTTATCCTGAGCCTTGAACTGCGGCTGGCGGTTAATTGTCCATGAAAGATACCAATTCTCGGTGCTGTCCTTAACGGTAACGATTCCGCCTGTGGTGACCTTTCCCTCTCTCGGATCACGCTTGCAGACATTAATAATGTGCTGAATAACTTCTTCGTTGGAAGTCTCGACAGTTGCACTCATCCAGTTTGTAGCCTCGACATCACCGCAGAAAACATCAGGATTACCGAACTCGCCGTGCTTTGCCTGCTTTGCAATATTCTTCCACATATCCCATGATTCGCCCGCGCCGTTTTTGATTCCCGAAAGATTGGGAGCGTGCTTCTGATCGCCGTAGCATGATGTATCTGTACAGCAGCCGTTTGTGACAAAGACAAGATCGTCCTCGATTAAATCAATACTCTGTTTTTTTCCGTCCTTAACGTAAATAATCTGCTTTGCTATCTTCTTGTTGCCCTTCGTTTCGATGATAACATTCTTGACATCCATGCCGTACTCAATCTTTACGCCGTGTGACTCAAGATATTTAACAAGCGGCAAAATCATGCTCTCGTACTGATTGTACTTTGTGAAACGAAGTGCGCTGAAATCAGGCAATCCATCAATGTGATGAACAAATCTGCAAAGGTATCTCTTCATTTCAAGAGCACTTGACCAACGCTGGAAAGCGAACATTGTCTGCCAATAAAGCCAGAAGTTAGTAGACCAGAAAGACTCTGGCAAAACCTCGGAAATTTTCTTATCCTCAAGATCTTTTTCAGGCGTCATGAAAAGCTTGGAAAGTGCAAGTGCGGATTCCTTGTCAAGCTTAAATTTCTTATCCGTGTGAGCGTCCTGTCCTCTGTTTACCGATGCACGGCAAAGTGAATAGTTCGGGTCATGCTTATTTAACCAATAGTATTCATCGAGAACGGATACGCCGGGCGTCTCTATTGACGGAACATCGTGGAAGCAGTCCCACATAACCTCGAAATGGTTATCCATTTCTCTGCCGCCTCTCATATAGAAGCCCTTAGTTACGTCTTTTCTGCCGTCACAGCTTCCGCCTGCAAGCTCCAACTTCTCCAGAAGATGAATGTGCTCGCCCTTCATCTGACCGTCACGAACAAGATAGAACGCAGCCGTAAGACCTGCAAGTCCTGTGCCGATGATGTATGCTGATTTTTTGTCTACTCCCTTTGGTTTCTCGGGGTGTACGAATGCTTCATAAGTTCCTGCTGAATAATACATAAATAAACCTCCGTATTTCTGTTTTTTCTTTTGTGATTTTATTTTAGTTTTTCCACCGCAAATTCACAATAAACAAAAATCGCACCGTGATAACATTTTAATCACGGCGCGAATACTGTATAGTTTTTTATCATTTCGGTTGTTTTGATAAAATCATAAATTCGATAAATCGAAGCGTTTGAGTGCGGAAGCTATGTCGCCCTCAATGACAAGTGCAAGCCTCTCGACAAGAATTTCAGGATCTTCTCGCATATCGGCTTTTATCCAGTCAAGCATTATTCCGACAAAGCAATAGGAATAAATCTGAGCGATAAATTTCTTGTCGTCCTCCCGTACATTCAGGTTTGCCGACTCCTCCTCAACCACTCCGAGAAGCAAATCATCCGTCAGCGGCTTGATGTATTTTTCCACTTGTGCCCTGTCGACACAATTATATACATTAATGATAAACGGCTTATTCTCACGAACGGCATTCATAAGCTGTATCAAGCCCTGTTGCCAAGTGTCATGCGTTTTCTTGTTTTCAAGTGCCTTCTTTGCGTCCTCAAGACAAGCCCACTCCACAAGGTCGTAAATATCCTGAAAATGGTAGTAAAATGTCATGCGGTTAATTCCACAGTCCTCGGTTATATCATTGATTGTTATCTTATTAAGCGGTTTTTTAAGCAGTAAATTTTTAAGCGACTGTTCGAGTGCTCTTTTTGTAATTTGCGACATAAAAATCCTCCGTTTCACTCATTGGTTTAATAAATTAATCTTAACATCAATTTGTGAACAATTCAAACACGGCAGAAAAAGACCGACATATCAAACGATATATCGGTCTTGGGTAGTTTTATTTTTACTTGTACTTATAGAAACCTTCACCCGAGGACATACCGAGCTTGCCTGCATCGATATATTCCTTGAGAACCTTTTCCATCTTCTTAAAGTTATACGGCATCATCATCTTTTTAAGTAACGGAGAGAGAAGTCCCGGTACGCTCTGATACTGATGAACTATGTTATAAGCAGTGTTCAGTCCGACCGTGTCGAAAATCTGGAACGGCCCCTTTGGCGCACCCGTGCCCCTTGTCCAAGCAATATCAATACTCTTTGGGTCTGAAACGCCTGAAACATAGAGATCAAGTCCGCTTAAAAGGAACGGAACAAGCATGGAGTTAAGAAGATATCCGCTCTTTTCCTTATTGACGGGCAAGCCTATCATGCGTATATCGTTTGCAAACTCGAGAACCTCATCAAAATACTTCTTGTCCGTCTGATCCTGACACATAATCTCGGCGGTATTGTTTTTCCAAATGGAATTTGCAAAATGCAGAGATAGATATTTGTCAGGTCTTCCCGTATACTTTGCGAACATTGACGGCAAAAGCGTCGAGGAGTTTGTTACGAGTATTGTCTTTTGCGGCATAAGCGGAGCAAGCTTCTGATAGAAAGCAATTTTGTCCTTCTCATTTTCCGCCATAGATTCAACCACGATATCCGCATCGGCAACAGCCTTTTTCATATCGAGCTCAAGCTTAAGGGAGTTGTACGCTTCTTCGACCTTTTTAAGGCAAGCATCTTTGTCGAAATTATCGCTGTCGGCAATACCGGGACACCAGTCGCCCGTTCCGTTTGCCATATCCTCGATAGCCTTGATATAGGTTTTCTTGAGGTTATCAAGTTTAGGCTGAGTTCTTCCTATCGAGCCCTCACTTCTTAGCCAAATAGTAACGTTTGCTCCGCAATAAGCCGACTGAAAAGCAATCTGACTTCCTAAGACACCGCCGCCGGCTACCACAACATTTTTCAGTTTCATATACACCACACCTTTCATCATCCGTCTGAAGTAAATAATTTTATACCTTCAAAACAAGACAAATTCCACATTGATCAACAATTTTATCAATTATGTATATATTATACCGAATACAGCATTTTGTCAATAGTAGCGAGGTATAGCGCTTGGGAATTGAGATATTCAGTTCTTATTTTCAGTCCAGTCAAATGACGGCAGCAACTCTTTCAGCTTATCTCTTGTTTCAGCCTGTCGGGAAATCACGTGGTTATAACAACCGCTAATCAAATAATCCCCCTCCTCCAAACGTTCATAAAACAGTCTTTCGGCTTCTTGGTAATATTTCAGTGCAGACTTATAATCAACATCCGTACCTATACCGCCAAAATAGCAGTCTCCGAGTCTCATCATAACATCTGCTCCGACTAACCCCTCAGCCGAATCGGTCATTGTCTCTTCGCAACGCTTATAGATTCGATACGCCTCTTTTTCATTCTTCCCTACATAATAGCCGTTACGATACATATCACCGATTTTGTAAAGTGAACGCAAATGCCCGTCAAATGCTCCAAGTGCAAAGAAATGGAAAGCCTTTTCGTAATCAACTTTGGTATCTCTTCCGTAATAATAGCAATAGCCGAGATTCTCCTGTGCCTGTCTGCATCCGCCGTTTGCGGAAATTGTGTAATATTCAAGTGCTTTCTTGAAACTCTGTTCCCCACACCTGCCCGTGTAGTAAAGTGCACCAATATCACATGCCGCATCGGCATCGCCGTTTTCCATACGCTCAGAATATGATTTAATCAGAAAATCAGCCACACACTTTGGAAGGCGTTTTGCACCGTCAGCCTCATGAAGCAAATCGGTCAGATATTCCTCACTGCAATACAATACTCCGTCATCAAAATCGACATTTGCATCAAGTATATCGTAGATTTCGGGATATTCCTCTTCGGTTACTTCATCAAAAATATTTTTGAGTGCTTCGATTATTTTTTCATCTGTCATAACAGTACCACATTCTCATTTCAGATACGGCACGAAAACATCATAAAATTTCTTGCTCTGTTCGGCGTGAAATTCTGCCATCAATTTCCAATCGGATTCATCGTTGACATCTACATTATTCAAGTAATAACTAATGTATGATGCCACTATATCGTCTCCTCTGTTCCACTCGAGTTGTTCTCCAAGTGCACTTTCGATAGCGTCTTTATTGGAATACAGCTTGTCAAAAGCCTTTTTGTTAGCTTCCCTGTCGGATTTTCCGAGATAGAACTGAACAGAAGCATTCCCTCTTCTTGCCACACAGGTTATTTCGAATCCACTCATACCGAAATGTCCTGATGTATATCCCCTCTTTACGGGATTTGTCTTAGAAAACAGCTCCGCATCTATATTTGCCTGTTTTATAAGCTCTAACGCATATGTCCAGTACTTAAAGCAATTCTCGGCGGTTATGCCGTCGTTTCCATCGGATTTCTTGCTTTCGTCATCCAAGTAGAAAATCAAATCCTCGGAGTCAATATGATATAGTTCAAACAGATTTCTCAATAAATTAAGCTTTTGGTCGGTATTTGAATTAACCGAAACATAAACCCCGTCAGCAATCTCCGCCGCATTGATAAATTTATCTTCAATTGTATCAAAGCTACTGCTAAGTTTGCCCTCGGAAGAAACCGCAAGCCTTGTGATTATTCCTCTGTCCTCAGAGTACAAAATCCTCACAACCTTTTGGAACATCTCCGTCCAGCTTCCGACAGGTTGTTCAGTGTTTTTATAAGCAAAACGGTTGATAATTCTTCCCCTCAGGCTGAATTCATCGCTTAGCGTGCATGTATCAAACTGTTTTTCCTTTGGCTGATACTGCGTCTGCGGCAACTGCCATATCTCAAGAGAACGGCTTTTTAAGTATTCATTTCTTTCTTCAAGCTCCGAAAACGTCCACTTTTCCTTTTCCGCAATATAGGTATTCATGCGGATGCCGCTCTCCTTGAAGCCGTTTCGCATGGTTTTCTTTTCCTCAAAAGAATTGTTGCTGTACCTTGAATTGTATGCAGTTAGCGTTAGGTTTGCGATTCTGTGAAGCCAAGTCTCATGAATTTCTTCCCAGTTTTCGCCAAGCTCGTTTATCCAAGACGGAGTTAGATGCTGAGGCATAATGTGTTCTATCGAGTAAACGCCGTCGTCACAGTGGCCGTAAACGTCTTTATCTTCAAGAGTTCCCCAATTCTCAAAGCGTTCCATTATATATAGCTTATTTTTGCTGTTCATCAAATAGACAGGTCTCTCCGTCAGATTCAAAGCAAATTCGTAATCATCCGGGAAGCGAGACTTCTCCTTTTTTGAAAGAAGAACATATTTTAGCTTTTCCACATAATCGGCGTCTGTGCCGTCAAGTCTGATTATCTCTTTGTTGAGAAGCAAGAATATCTTATTCAGAGCGTTGGATGGCAAATCACAAATTGTCCTTCTGAACAAATAGCTTTCTGTTATCAAAAAGATTTTCCTCACCTGAGAAAGATTAAGCTTTTGTTCCTTGTAAAGTCTGAAAACCTCAAGGAAAAACGGTCTTGTTACGGTTGTCTCGAGGCGGTTAAGTCTGTATATACAAGCGTTCAGAGCCTTATCTTCCGTGCCGCCGCCAAGTAAAATTTGATAACTTTTTGCGTAGTCAAGCAGTTCCTCAAGCAAACTCCGGGTGTCAACACCTGTACTCTCGACATAATCCTTAAAGTTAATATATATCTTTTTCTGGGAAGAAATTGCCGATTGCTTTATGCTTAAATAATCTCTTATGAACGAACTGACATCGTAAAGCGTGCACTTTTCTATGCGATTCCAATATTTCTCATAATATTCGTCCTGAAGCTTAGTCGGCAAACCCATAAGAATGTAATTTCTTATTTTATCGCCCTCGCTCAAATCAAGGCCCGTTGAATTAAGACTTTCAAAAATAAGCTGAGGATTATCCTCGTTATTTAGCGTGATGCTGATTATCTCCAAACGGCACACCGCATCAAAAAGCTCGTCTACCGAAATTTCTCTTTTCTGAATCCGCTCGTAGAAATAATTGTAGTTTGTCGTAAGATTTGATTCTCTTACATGCTCGTCTGCGCTTTCAAACAACTTATCGAATGCGTCTCTGTCATTTTTAACGGGTTTTAATTTAATGCGTGTCTCCTGCTTTGCCCATTTATCGACAAGATATTCCTCCAAAATCTGCTGTTTCAAATAAGGACTTTCGGAAGTGAGAACTTCTTCATTTAAAAGATTATACACCGCAAGAAGCACCAGTGAAACGGTTGTAAGTCTCTGCTGTCCGTCAATTATCAAAAACTCATCGTTTCTTCCGTCGGGATTGTAAACAGACACAACGCTTCCGAAGAAGTGACTTCTTCTGTTATTTCTGATTATCTTCACAAGATCATCAAAAAGCTGTTTGCACTGCTCCGTCTTCCAGTCGTAGTTTCTCTGATAAACAGGAATAACAAACCTCTTACCCGAGCCCTCCATAAATTTTAGAAATTTACACTCCGAACCTTTCATAGCATACCTCTTACAGTCTCATACAGATTACAAAGCGGTTAAAAATCCGCTCTGAATTTTTATATGATTTTATCACTTATTTCAAATGGGCACAATAGCAAAACCACCCCTCCAAACAGCATATGACTAAAATATCATTCAAACAAAAGCGATAAATATACTATTTTCTTTTTTACAAACAAAATGCCCGCCTGTTGCAAAGCGAGCATTTGACAATTTTGTCGTTTAATATTCAGAACTTAACAGGAAATCCGCTATGTGCATCGTCTTGATGCCCTCATAG
>CAVDQG010000050.1:0-15002 GCA_963611165.1 Bacteroides uniformis | reverse complement strand
ACCGAGCAGCCAGTCTCGATATTTTTCTTGCTCTGCGAACATCTTCCGGTACAGAGCGGTATTTAATTCTTCGTTTGTCATTTGCTGAAACTCCTTTGATTTATTTCCGGATAACGCGTTTGAACTTCAGCGGACTGTTTTCTATATATTCTGTAATCAGATAATTTTCCGCTTTGGTTTCGGGATACGCTGTTATCGAGATTGTTTTCTTGTTCCAGTCGAGGGTGTAGGTATCCGCCGCCACATTTGTGATGTGATGCTTTGCGAGAAAATCTCTGAAGGCCTTCATCGCCTCAAGATTATCCGACATAATCACATTAACATATGTCCTGTCGCGGGAGAGCTTTTCGCTCAACACACATGCCAGTGCACAGCCTACGCCTCCGGCCAGAGAGACAATGAGAATCGCCCAGTCGCTATCCGCCGAGACAATTCTCTTTGTCAGCCAATAATAAATGAAGTCGGAAAGCACCACCGCGATTGCGGCCAGCAGCCACCGACTTCGTTGAATCAGTATTGTTTTCGTTGTACTCAGTGCGTTGTCCAGAACCTTTGCGAGGAACAGAAACGCACCTAAGATAAATGTGCTCACACTATAAAATCACCTCCGGAAATAGAAAAGCCGCCTGATTTCTTTTGAAAACCAGGCGGCTGAGTTGATAACCTGTTATTTAATTGGGCATTCCCTTAAAATCAAGTAAAGAATAAGGGAATATGTGTTCTGCAAAGGAAGCTACTTCAATCTGAAATAGCAGGTGTTTTTCCCTTTACCTTCCTTCTGAAGTTCGCCGGCTGCTATCAGCTTGCGGAATGCTCCTTCAATTGAGCTGTCGCTGAGAGCAGGACAGAGCTCGCGAATGTCCTGCTTTGTAAATCGTCCGATCTTGTTTTTGCTCGCCATTCGAACCGTTTCAAGAGCAGACAGCTTTGGTTCAACGAGTTCCATGCGTTCTTCAAAATCCTTATACGCTGCAAGAATTGTACCGAGGAGATATTTTATAAAGGGAACTGCGTCTTCAGTACCTTCATGCCAGCCGATTTGAGACTGATACAGTGCCTCATAATACAAGTCCTTGTTCTTTGCAATCTTTGCTTCAAGAGAAACATATTTTCCGACATAAAAGCCGCTACGATACAAAAGCAATGTTGTAAGCAGTCGGCTCATTCTGCCGTTCCCGTCATTAAACGGGTGGATACATAGAAAATCGTGAATGAAAATCGGAATTGCAATCAGCGGCTCAAGCTCCATATTCCCGATGACACGATTATATTCTTCGCAAATCTTATCAAGTGCTTCAGGCGTCTCAAACGGTGACAGCGGAGTGAACAGTGTTTCAACATGTCCATCCGGATAGGTTGCGCTGATATAATTCTGCACTGACTTAGTTCTACCGGCAACAGGATTATTCATATGCCCATACAGGATTTTGTGCAGCTGCAGGATATAGTTTTGCGTGATCGGAATTACATCAAAGCTCTCGTGAATAATGCTCAGAACATCACGATATCCCGCAATTTCCTGCTCATCACGGTTACGCGGTGTTGTCTTTTCCTCAACGAGCTGTCTGATTCGAGTATTTGTGGTAACAATCCCTTCAATGGCATTCGATGCCTCAGTACTTTGAACCTTAGCAATTTCAACCAGTTTTTCAAGCTCATCAGGGCGCTGCTTTAAGTACAGCTCCTGCTTGCCGACTTCCTTATATATGGCGGCTATCAGAGAGAGCAGCTCCGAGTCCCATTTTTTATCTTTAATTTCGGAATAGTTAAAAGATCTCATTCCCTCGCGCCTCCTTTATTCCCTTAAATAATAGCATATAATAAGGGAATAGTCAATACATTAAGGGAACATCACTCTTATTCTTCTCGATTTGTCTTAAAATATCCCGCGTCTCCTTCTATAATCTCATCCAACGTTCTCGGGGTATAGTCCATATACGGCATCATGCAGCCGACATTGATGAAGTTGCCACTCGGTGTGCCGTAGCCTGTGGAGTTTGCCTTGACCTCTCGGCGCAACCTTGCGATATACTCGTACTCAATCGTTTGATGCACATGACCGTAGAGCATAAATGCGGTCGGAGCGAAGCCTGCGCGGAAAAACGGTATCGGATAGTGGCACATTACAACATGCCTGCCGCCGTCCTTGATTTCCTTCAGGTTCGTAATCTCCTGAAACATCTTCTTTGTCGCTGCCGAGAACTGCTTCGGGTCGTGGTTGCCGCGAATGAGTACCTTGTTGCCGGCAAGCGGTCCGACATAGAACGGCCACTCGCTTTCCTTAGCCCAGATGAAATCACCGAGGATATATACGGTGTCATCCGTTCTAACCCTCGCGTTCCAGTTTTCGATTATCTTGTTGTTCATCTCCGTAATGTCCGCAAACGGGCGGTTGTCGAACTTAATAATGTTCGCGTGCCCGATATGCAAATCGGATATATAGAAAATTGCCAATACATTACCTCATTTCATTATCTTTATAATCAGTTCATTCACATCCTCTGTGGGTTTGCCCTCACTCAGGAGTTTGTTTCTGAAGCTCAAAAGAGCGTATTTTGCCAGACGAAGCTCGAACGCATCGAGCTCGACTATTCGTTTTTCCTGTTTGCGGCGGAACATTTTCGGCACCTCCGTTTCTGTTTTCAACCTCAGTGTATCCGAAAATGCTCACCGCCGCAAATGTGCAAATTGCTTTTATCTTTCTCTTTCGCAAGTTGTACGCTCCGGTGTATTCTCGCTTTTCTCTCCGTCAACAATTTCGTTTTCGGTTTTATCGAGATTAAGAAGCGCGTTAAGCTCGTTGAGCCTTGCGGTTTTCGTTTTTAGCTCATCCTCCTGAGGGAACGGCTTTTGTACCTCAACCTTGGCGTTTTCCATCTGAACACGAACATTTTCAAGCTGTTCACGGCAGACGTTCAGCCTGTCCCCGAAAGCTCCGAGCGTATTGTCCAGTCGCTGAATATTACCGAAAATATCAGTGCCGAGTGCCGTCGTGTGACTGAGCGTGCCCTTCAAGGTGATTTTGTATTCCCTCGAAAAGGTATCAAAGGCAAGCTCCATATCAAAGCCGCGATATTCACCGATTTTGAAGGCTTCGGGGCTTGTCATTGACTTACACAATGCGATAATACCTTCACCTGCGGCCTTTTTGTCTCGCACCGTACCGCCGGGGAGAATCATCGGAGAGAAGCCATCCTCATTCGGCTCGGTATTTCTCTTTAGCCGGTCAATATCCTGCGTGTAGCCCTCGATATACTGTTCAAGGGATTTTATCCGCTGCGGAAACTCCTTGAGAAGCTGATCTTCAAGTGCGTATCGCTGACTTAGGTGATTTGCCTTTAGTAGCTTGAGCCTCGACACATCAATGTCGAGATCCATCTTTTCCTTTATATGCGGATTGCCCGCACACAGGGCCTTTATCTCGGCGTAGCTCAGGGCCGTCTCGTCGATATCCTCAGCGGAACGCACCGGAGACTTACTCGTCATAATCTGCCCGATGAACTTCTGCTTACTCTCCACAAGCTGATACAGATAGCTGTCGAAGGTATTTTCCGTCACATAAGTGAAGATATCCACATCCTTGTTTCCGTTGCCCTGGCGGATGATTCTGCCTTCACGCTGCTGGAGATCCGACGGTCTCCACGGGCAGTCGAGGTGGTGCAGTGCCACAAGCTTTGTCTGCACATTAGTGCCGGCTCCCATCTTCTGCGTAGAGCCGATAAGCACACGAACCTGACCGCTGCGCACCTTTCCGAAAAGCTCTTTTTTCTGTGCCTCGGAATTGGCAGTGTGGATATACGCGATTTCCTCTTTTGGGACGCCCTTTGCCATGAGCTTGTCTCTCAAATCATCGTACACATTAAACTTGCCGTCACCATGAGGAGTAGACAGGTCGCAAAACACCATTTGAGTGGAACGGCTATCCGCTGTCTTTTGCCAGATATCAAAAACATTATCCGCGCACGCCCCGACCTTGCTTGTTTCGCTGTCGGGCAGCATATCGTTCATGAGTCTTTGGTCAAGAGCGAGCTTTCTGCCGTCGTTCGTAATTAAAAGCATATTGTCAACGGATGAGTCAACCATTTTAGCTCTGACCCTCTCTGCTCTATCGGAGAGCCCCGCAACCATTTCCTTTTGTGTTTCGGACGGCTTCAAGACCACATTATGATAATGTGCCTCCGGCACGGGGAGCTTCAGCATATCCGCCGTCTGTATATCCGCCGTTTCCTTGAAAAGTGACATAAGCTCGGGCAGATTGTAGAACTTGGCAAATCTCGTTTTAGCTCGGTAGCCCGTGCCTTCCGGGGATAATTCTATCGCCGTAACGGTCTCACCGAATGTGGATGCCCATGCATCAAAGTGAAGCAGGTCATTTCGCTTGAGTGCTTCATATTGCAGATATTTCTGCATCGTGTACATCTCGACCATACTGTTTGAGATTGGCGTACCGGTGGCAAACACAACACCGTGGCCGTCGGTTAGCTCGTCGAGATAGCGGCACTTCATATACAGGTCACTTGATTTCATTGCCTCCGTCTGGCTGATACCGCCGACATTTCGCATTTTCGTGAATGCGGCGAGGTTCTTGTAATAATGTGCCTCGTCAATGAAAATACGGTCAACGCCGAGCTCCTCGAAGGTAACAACATCGTCCTTGCGGGACTGATCATTGAGCTTATCAAGCTTCTGTTTAACCGTTTTCTTGGTTCGCTCAAGCTGCTTAATGGAAAAGCCGTCGCCGCGGTTGCGTTTAAGCTCCGTGATACCTTCAAGAATTTCATCAAGCTGCTGTTGAAGAATTGCTCTCTGCCGTTCAATCGACATGGGGATTTTCTCAAACTGGCTGTGACCGATGATAACGGCATCGTAGTCGCCGGTTGCGATTCTGCCGCAGAACTTTTTGCGGTTTTTCGTCTCAAAGTCCTTTTTCGTCGCGACGAGAATATTCGCCGACGGATAAAGCTGCAGATACTCGCTTGCCCATTGCTCAGTTAAGTGATTCGGGACAACAAACAGGCTTTTCTGACACAGTCCCAAGCGCTTGGATTCCTGTGCCGCCGCAACCATTTCAAAGGTCTTGCCGGCACCGACCACATGCGCAAGGAGAGTGTTGCCGCCGTATAGAATGTGGGCAATGGCATTGACCTGATGAGGTCTTAAAGTGATTTCGGGATTGATTCCGACAAAGCTCATGTGACTGCCGTCATACTCGCGGGGACGGATGCTGTTGAATTTTTCGTTGTACATCCGTGTGAGGCTTTCGCGGCGTTCGGGGTCCTGCCATATCCAATCTGCGAAGGCCTGTTTAATGAGCTCCTGCTTGCCCTGAGCAATGGCTGTTTCTTTCTTATTGAGAATAGCAACCTTCTTGCCGTTTTCGTCCTCGATATAGTCGAAGACACGCACATCTTTCAGATTGAGCGTTTCCTCCATGATCTTATATCCGTTGATTCTGTCCGTGCCGTAGGTGTTATACGCTTTTACATTGCCTCTGTCGTAGGATTTGCCCTCAACATTCCATTCGCCGGTATATTTTGAAAACCGGACATGAATGTTCCACTGGCTGTATCTCGGAGTGCTGAAAAGCTCGAACATGAACTGTTCGACAATCTCCGGAGGCAACCATGTCGCACCCAAGCGGACGGATATTTCACTTGCCGTAAGATCAACGGGCTGTACCGCCTCAAGCGCGGCAACATTTTCCGCATACAGCTCGGGTGAGAACTCCGCATATTGCTTTGCCGTAGCAAGCTTTTCTCTGACATTGCCGGAGAGGTATTCATCTGCGGGAAGATATTTTGCCGTAGTCTCATCGGCTTCATTATACAGCGGATTTCTGAAAATTACCCCCTTTAAGTCGTTAAATATTTCTTCCTCGGTTTTACCTGTAAGGCTCATCATATACGGCATATCCACCTTTGCCTTTTCCGCAAGGGAGAGAGCGTATGCTTCCGATGCTGTATCGACAAACTCAACCTTGACCTTTTGCTTGATGGTTCGCTTTGAGAACATATCCGCCTTACGGACGAAGTTGCCCTCATCATCGAGCACCTCAAGAGAGGACAGCAGGCAGTAGGAACTATCCGAACTGAATGCCGAGTTGTTCGCTCTGGAGCTTATCAGCCCATATTTCTTGCTAAAATCATCGTAAAGGCTGTTGAGTTTTTCCTGCTCGGCTTTGATGTCCTCTTCGGGATAATCCTCCGTCTGATACTCAATCAAAGTTCGCACACAATCGCGGATTGCAATCATGCCTTTAATGCGGCTCTGCGCTGTCGCCGATACCTCAATGGGGTTCATGCGGCTGTTTTCTCTGTAATAGATTCTGCCGTCCGCCACCGTGTAGCTGAAGTTCCTCACATTCGGATCGGCAGGGATAGACAGATCCTTCTCATCCGCTTCAAGCTCGTCGAGCTCATATTCCGTAATCTCCGCGTGGATATTGGAAACGGCACCGTCGAGAAGTTCCGAAAGAGAAGCATCTTCATAAGGAACGCAAGACGACTCCATACCGTGAGCACCGCTTATCATCCGCATATCGCCGAGCACCATTTCAGGATTCTCGACAAAATATGAATTCATTTTGATGCCGTTTTCATCGGTCGCAAGATGCACCCAGGATGGCTCAATGTCTACGAGTCTGTCTCGCTTTTGAAGGAAGATAATATCGGACGTGACTTCTGTGCCGGCGGCGTCCTTAAAGGTGTTATTCGGCAATCGAATTGCTCCGAGCAAATCCGCTCTTTGTGCGATATACTTTCTCACAGCGGGATTTTCCTTGTCCATCGTGCCCTTAGAGGTGATGAAGGCGATGACACCGCCGGGTCGCACCTTGTCGAGGGTACGGGCAAAGAAATAGTCGTGAATAAGGAAATTGTGCTTGTCGTAACGCTTATCCGGCACCTTGAACTGACCGAATGGAACATTGCCGACCGCCGAGTCAAAGAAGCTGTCGGGAAGATTGGTTTCCTCAAAGCCCTGCACGGCGATGCTCGCATTCTGATAAAGCTGCTGTGCGATACGGCCCGAGACATTGTCAAGCTCCACGCCGTAGAACCTTGCTCTGTTCATGCCGTCGGGCACAAGTCCCATAAAATTGCCGATTCCGCAGGATGGCTCCAACACATTGCCCGTCTTGAAATTCATATTCTCAAGTGCTTTATACACTGCCTTTATGACAACAGGCGGAGTATAGAACGCCGTAAGGGTTGACTCTCTCGCGGATTCATATTCCAATTCCGACAACACATTTTTAAGCTCCGCATAGTGCGGATTGTCCTCTTTGAAGAACTCTGACAGACCGCCCCATCCGACATAATCGGCAAGCACACGCTGTTCGGGGGGTGTTGCCAGCTTACCTTCATTCTCCAACTTATTCAGAAGCTGAATCGCCTGAATGTTATGATAAAACCGCTCAAGCGGTGTGCCGACTCCGATATCATCATTTTCGATTTTGAAGTCGGTACGGTATTCTGTGCTTATTTCCGGATGAAGCATGTGAGGCGTAACCCTCTGCGGCCTTTTTACTGTCGGCGGAGGTGTCAGGTCTGTGGTGTTTTCCTGAGCGTCAAGCAATGCCTCGGCATTGGGATAGGTAACAACCCTGCCGTCCTCGACCGTGCTTATGGGAAGCTCGTCAAGCTCCTCACCCAGGTGAAACTGTCTTGTACCATCCGCACCAAATTTGGCTTCGTATTCGTTAGTTGCTCTTTCGGCTTCTCGGTCCGCTTCAAGTGACAGAATATCCTCGTGAATCTTCAACAAATTATCCGCCGTAAATTCAACATAGTCAAAATCAGACTCATAATCGTTTTCCGCATCGAAAAAGAACGGCGTGTTGATATCCGCAAGGAACTGATCGGACATCTCTTCAAGGTTATCTCTGAACTTTTCAGCATTTTCGGGATGATTTGCAATGTCGTATTGCTCGATAAGCTCCTCAAACACACTGAAATCAAGATCTCCGCTGACATACTGTCCGCCGGCAGAGGCATCGGGATTAAAGTAAATCCAGTGGAGTGCATTACTGCCCGTATCAAGCGTTATCCTCGCCACAGGGTTGTCGGCGACTTCTGGCTCTGTTACTGCCTCCAACAGCTTATCGTTCAGCGGATTTTCTTTTAGCCGGTTTTCAAATTCATCCTTCGGCAAGTTCTTGTGAAACAGAGGGAACTGCATATCGAGCAGCACAACTTCATCGTTACCGAAAGACAGCACCTCATATTCCTGTGTGCCGAGAAACACGGTATCACCGAGATGATAGCGGTATTCCTTCTCCGGCTCGAGAGTGGGATTCAATTCATCAAATGTCGGCTCTAAGGACTTTGCGATATCGCTGTTTAGGGATTCGAGCATTGCCTCACAGCGTGCTGTCAGATGCGTGTTATCCGCGATTATCGTATTCATCGCGTCACGCATCATGGGGAGAATATAGTCACCCTCAGAGGTACGAGCGTACATTTTCTTTTCGCCGATACCGAAAGCATTCCAGCAGTCGGAGAGATAGTAAAGATTCAGCTTTTTCTCACTTGTGCCAAGCTGCTCGACAAACTCGTTATAGTCGTAAATAATGGAGCGAAACTCCTTTGAAATCTCCCATCGGGCATTTCTCGCTTCGGTCTCGGCACGATAGGTCGGGTAGTAATCCTTTTCGGCTTGGCTTAAATATCTGTCGGCAGTTATCAGCTCACCGATACGCTTTTCGACCTTGTTCCATTTAAGCGTTATCTCGGAATCGGGCTCTGAAATTCTGCCGCGACTGATTTTAATACCCTTGCCGCCGTGACTTTCGTCAAGATTTCTTCCGGCAACTACGGGATAAGCACCGCCGATACCGTACTCATCTTTAAGAAAAACGATATTCTTTTCAGCAGTCTCACCCTTGAGATATTGCTCATAGATACGATACTTGCCCTCGTGAATACCGCTGCCGCGAGTAAGAACAGCGTCGATATCCTCCTGAGAGATAGCAAAAGCGGAGTCCTTTTCCGACTCCGCCTCTGTAATGATTTGCTGCTGTTCTTCTTCGGTTGGAAGGCTTACGCGTAAATCAGATCGTTCAGGACTACTTCCTCCGCCGAGTGCCTGATTGAGTTCATCATCTGCACCCACTTCATCTGATCTTCCGCTTTCAGCTGTTCCGTCACGCCGTACTGCTTCTTCATCTGTTCTGTCAGCTGCTCCATCATCTCGGTAGCCTGTCTGTCTACCTGTGACAGATGGCTGTTCAGCGTTCCTTTCAGCAGCATCCCGGTGTAAATCCCGTCGCGGTGCTCGCGCAGGAAGGTCCGTCGCAGCATTCCATATTTCCCAAGTGTCGGGCTCTCGGGGGCTGTCAGATCGGGAATCAGATAATCTCCCTGCATTGTATAGGTCATTTCCATATTCATTGCTCCTTTCGGCATTTTTATTTCTGTCATTATGATATTCAAAATAGCTTCTTCCTTCAAATGTGCGATTTTGCTTTTTCTCCTGTCGCTCAACCTCTTTGACCGTCTCTCCGATTTCCTTTATTACCATCTCGGAAATATCGCTGACCGCCGCACCGAGCACGGAAACGACCTCAACAGTGTTGAAATCAAAGATATGCTCAAAATCCTCTCGGTTAAAATATGCTCTCGGGTTATATCCCGAACGGGCAAGAGCCATAAACGCAACACTGCTTTTGACTGTATTCGCAAGCCACATTTTCAGGTTGTCGCCGTCAAGCTCCTCAAGCAGGCTTCCATATTTGACTGACCGGAGGGAAGTGAGATAGTCTGAAAGGTTATCATCAACGGCGTTTTCAGAAACATTTATGAGAAAGTGCTCAAAATCGCTTGCGTCCTCAATCTCACCGAAGCTTGCCGCGAGACTTTCCGAGACCGCATATTCGTACTCCGGCTTCATCTGCCAAAGGGTAATATTTCTTCCCGCGCGGCTGTTGGTGTCAGACACATCGAATACATATCTCAGCTTATACGGAACATCTCTGTCCACTAAAAGAGCAATTCCCTTGGTGCCCTTGTTAACCCATCGACCGAGCCTGTTCCATGTGTCAATTTCGGCACACGCCGTAGCCTCCGGCTTTTGCGCGTGAATGAGAAGCTGCTCCTTAAAGCGGTATTTGTAGTTGTTTGCCGCCGTTACAAGAAAATCCGTATAACGCTCGGCAGCGGAGGTAATATCCGTTGCGGCAGCGGACGCCATCTCCGTTATGAGTTGATATTTGCTCGGCATGGTTAACTCCTCCTTATCGTACTTTTATCGTGACTTCAATCATCGGCTCGGCTGTATCCATAACAGATGCGAACAGCAAGCCGGTTCTTGCGTTTGAAACCTTCGTTACAAGCTCGTTAAGCCTGCCGACGGTATTGTTTATCTCTTCTTGATTATCTGCGTAGTAATATCCCGATTCATCGCTGCAGATGGGAAAGCCGTCCTGCCTGAGTGCGCTTATCTTTCGTCGAATATTGCGCCCGTCAAGCTCGAAGATATCCTCAAGCTCCTTGCTGTGAACGGCATTGCGTCTGCCGATATGATAAATTCTGAGATAATTGCAGATTGCCTGTTTCTTATCCATAAGGCCTCCTATCTCTCTTTTTCGTGTTTCTTTTCCGCTGTGATTGTCGGCGGATTTTTCTCTATATATTCCTTCACGCTTGTCAGCGTGCCCTCGTAGTTCCAATCGTTTTCCGGGTCAATATCCCGATAAGCGTTATTGCCGTTCGCACTCGGCTCAAGGCGTATCGGCTTATTTGAAATGAGCGTACCCCAATGATTTACCATGATCCACTCGGCAATCTGAACAGGATTGCCCCGGCAGTCATCGTCATGGCGCACCTCATACATATATAGCCCCGCCGGAACGGTGCTTCTGTCGATACGCAAGCAGGTGAAAATCATAGGGTGGTTAAGGACCGTGACATTTTCAAAGCTCTCGGTCATTGCGTCTTCTCTCATCGTGCTTCACCTCTTTCTGCAATTCTGTGGGGACTGTCTTCTATGAAAAATCCCTTCGGCAGAGTATCGAGGTCTTTCAAAAATGCCTGAGAAATTGTCTTGCCGTTCCGATCACGGTAAAGGGTTATACTCAGCGGCTCACCGTAATAAAGGGATTCATTTAAATCCGCCAAAAAGCTCTGTTCATCGCTGTATTCAATTCTGCTGCAAACCTTGCCGTTAAAGCCCAGATAGTCAAGTCTTGCGATAGGTGTTTTCTGCTTCATCGCGCTTCACCTCGGCTTATCTGCGGTGTGGGAAAGCTCCAGCCGTATACCTTTCCGATTTCATCGCCGAGGCGTTTTGTCACCCTCGTAATATCCGCTCTTGTTGCTGTGCCTAAATAAAGTTTTTCCTTTAGCCGGTCCTTTTGTGCCTCCGTTACTCCGTCCTTGTAGGCTCTGTAAAGATAATGGTTCGTACCGTCATGGTGGATATCCTCACAGCGAAAATCGCCGTTTCTGTCAACATACCAGGTTGTGTAGTCGTAGTCGGAATAAAGGCAGTCACGGATATTACCGCTTGGGATTTCTTTATATGCCATGCGTCTGCCGTTCCAGAGGCCGAGATCGGCGATAACAAGAATCGGCTCATTGAGCTGAATATTGAGATTGGCACGCTCATCATCGAGATACTCTCCGTTGCGCTCATACATCAAATCCTCAAGCATAGACGGACTTGCATCGGGATATTCCTCCGCTAAATCGTCTTTCCAATCATCAAAATTCAAGTCGTAATTTGACCATATGACATGGCGTTCGTCTTTGACTGTCATCGTGCCTCACCTCGATTTTTCAGCGTTTCTAATTCTTTCGCAGCGTCAACGGGTTCGACTTTTGCATTACAGCGTTCCATACGCTCGGCAAACTCGCAGATATGATAGAGGTTGTCCCCGCCGCGCCCGACCTCAAGGTGATAGTCGTCGATATACCGGCACTGCCGCGTGACGACATCTCCGTCGGGGTAGCGAATGCGGATCGTGCCGCCGTCGGGAATGCGGAACTGTTCTTTGTAATTGCTGTTGATGAAGCGTATGCCTTTCTCGGTGTTCTTCAGATGGCCGTCAAGCCATTTGCGCACATAACAGTAGCAGTATAGGTTGTATTCGCCCTTGTTTGGGTTCACACGCATCAGATAGCTGTAATTGTCGGTATCCACGCGGAAGCCGAAATTGTTGCCGTCGGTCTGCATTTTTGCGTCCGGATTTTCTCTGCAATATTTTGCGAGTGCCGGCCTGTTCTTGAGAAAAGCGCCATCCTCACCGAAACGAAGCTCGTTAATGACTTCATCGAACTCGGTCTTAAATTCATCGGTTTTCAGATAATCTCTGTGGTTATCCCATGAAGAGAAAAAGCCCTCGCCGTTAGAGTCCATATCCGCTCTCAGGTGGCCGATGCATCCGGTCTGTCCCTGAATCTGCGTGGACTGCGTGTAGGTGTAAAGGTCTTCTGCCCTTGTAGTTGGCCTTACCGTTATTTCAATACTCATCGTGCGTCACCTCTGTCTTTCTCTTTTACGATGCTGAAGCTATCCTCACCGGGTACAAGGCCCAGACGCCTGCCGTTTTCAAAGCGGCAGTGAACCGTGCCGATATCGTCCACGAACAGCACCGCGCCCTTTGTACCGGGCGGAATAGGATGCGGATCATCGCCCATCTGATTTACGATAATCTGCGTGCCGTGCGGATATCTCTTCTTGATTTGCTCGATTTGGTCCCAGTCTATAAACATGTTTGTTCCTCCTCAAAGCGGAACGGCGGCACCGTGTTCAGATGCCGCCGCCCGCCGTGCCTTTATTTATTTCTTGTTCTCAGCTTCACAAAAACAAGACCTGCGATGATAAACACCACAAGCCCGATGCCGATAATCATTTTAGCGCTCATGACGTCCGGTCTCCTTTCTCTTTCTGAATGTGAAGAACGCCGCGATGCCTGCGCCTACGAGAGAAGCTCCCGCAAGCGCTGCCCACAGCGTCATATTTGTGTTGTCACCGGTTTTCGGAACATCCGGAGTTTCGGGGATCAGCTTATTATGGAATTTCGCGACAACTGTTTTCTCCGCGTGAACCGTGACGGTTACATTGTCGGGGAGCACATATGCCTTGGTAGCATCGTTTGCAACCTCGGAGACCACATAGTCACCGATACGCAGACCGTCGATATTGATCTGTCCGTTTTCGTCGGTCACATAGGTCTTGGAGAAAGCGTTGCCGGTGGCGTCTGTGCCTTCAACACGGAATGTGAAACCCTGAAGCTTACCGTCCTCGGAGGTTTTCTCAATGCGGAGACTGCCGGTCTGTGCTTCGTTGATGAAGCCCTTGCCGGCCTCGTTCTCAACAACTACCGTCGCACCGTTTTCCTTGATGGCAAAGGTGTAGGTCTTTTCATCGAGATAGAAACCGTTGGGAGCTTTCGTTTCCTTCAAGGTGTATTCACCGTATTCGAGATTATCCATCTTGTACACACCGTCGGAGAGCTCCTCCAGCTTGCCGATGGACTTGCCGTCCTTGTACACTTCAAACTCCGCACCACTCAGATGATGATCGGGATAATCCTTGTCCACCTTGGTGAGCTGAACGCTTCCGCGAATGACGGTATTTGTGAGTTCAATCTCAACAACCGCGCCGTCCTTATCGATTTTCACCGAGTGAGGAGTGCTGTCGAGAACGTAGCCTGTGGGTGCCTCAATCTCTTTGATGACATACTCACCGTAAAGAACATTCTCAAAGGAAAAGCTGCCGTCGTCTGCGGACTTGGTTGTGAGAATCGGCTCTTTCCCGTCGGTTGTATAGAGGCCGATGGTCGCACCGCCGAGACCGTTGCCGTTTTCGTTCTTCTTGAGACCGTTAACGCTGCCGTAGATAAGCTCATTGGAAATGCTCTTGCCGTCGTTAGCTTTGAGTTCGACAGTTGCCGTATCCTGTCCCGCGTAATCAAATACAACGGGATATTTCTCATTGGAGAGAACATAGTGGCTGTCAGTGCTAAGCTCTTTCACATAGTAGCTGCCGAATGGAATGTCACTCTTAAGCGTTGCCTTGCCGTTTTCATCAACCGACATGATTTCAATAAGACCGTCGGCGGGAATCTTGCTGCCGTCCGCCGCTGTGAGCTCCTCCGCTGCGTAGAATCCGAAGGTGACTGCCGAAAGCTCATTGTTCGTGCCGATGCCGAACTGCTTGTTCTGTTCAAGCACTTTGGTGAGTGCCAGCTGTGCCTTCTGTCTGTCATTTGTAAAGCTTGCGGCGGTTTCAGTGATTTCAATCTCCTGACCTGCGTACACGAGCACTGCGGTGTGAGTTTCACCGTTCAGTACCATTCCATAGGGCGCGTAAGTTTCCTTAATCTCATATTTTCCGAGATAGAGTGCCTTGCTCTCAGCCATACCGTTTTCATCGGTAGTTACGGTATCCACAACCTCGCCGGCACTGTAACGAAGCGTACCATCAAGCGTCTTGATATCCTCAGCGGCGATAATCTCATAGGTTGCCCCCGCGAGTCCCTGTACCTCGTAAACAGGCTGATATACGCCGTCCGCCTCGGTGACAGTGGCGAATACCTCGCCTGACTTGGAGATTTTGATTACGCCCTTCTGTGCGACATTGGCAAGCTTCACCTCAATGACCTTAACGCCACTTTCTTCGGTGGAGTTATCCTCGGTGACATCAAAAGAAACTGCCTCGTTGCTCAGTACATAGCCGTAAGGAGCGGAAACCTCAACGAGCTTATATCCACTGCCGTATTCCAACTTTTCGGGAGTGATGAGCTTACCCTCGTCGTTGGTGTAGAAGGTATCGATGGTAGTAACAGAGGGATAGGTAAAGGTCATCGTGACCTTATTGCCGTCCGGATCGTAAATCTGAAATCCTGCACCGGCATACGGAATGGTTTTACCGGTTTCGGCATCCACCTTCACAACCTTGATGAACGACTCAAAATTTGCGTTGTTGATGAGATAGCGATAGGTTTCGCCGTCCTTTGCGACAAACACATCAAAGTCAGGCATCAGCTCTCTGCCGTCCCA
>CAVDQG010000049.1:0-15304 GCA_963611165.1 Bacteroides uniformis | reverse complement strand
CTTAATATAGTTTATAAATTCTATGCCACTTGACCTGAACTCTCCGTATTTACTTCTTATTGCACCTAAGCATTCCGAAATAATATTAACGAATGTGTTTTTAGCAGACGAAGCTTTGGATTTGACTCCTCCGATGAAATTAACCATCGTAGTGCCTCCAACAGATTTAAATTGCTCGTACTTATTTTTTAAAGCTGTTAAACATTCACTAATTAGATTTACAAATGCGAGTTTGGTTACCGCTTGCTTGCTTTTTACTCCAGAAATGAATGCAGATATCATGTCGTTGGCGGCAGCTTTAACATTTGAAGTTGCGTTGGTAAACGAATCGATAAACCCCTGAACTCCGGCGTCGCCTAAAGTGGTTAAGTTTTGAGCAAATGTAGACATTCCGCTGGTGTCAATATCTGTAGCCCCCGAGGCAAGGTCGATAAGATTTCCAAACTCGGTTGTTGTAGAGCTAAGTTGGTCGGTTTCGAAGTAGCACTTGTATTAACGGCATCGGCATCTAATCCTACAACTACATTAGAATATTGCTTAATTGCTCGTCCAAATGCTAAAAGTTGGGTGCCAAAAACTGCTAAGTCTTGTTCACCTAAAAACCATTTTGAAACTTTGCCTCCTGAATTTGGTAGGTTGTTCGCCAGTTCGGCAAGTGTCTGCCCCGCAGAAGCACTTGCTGTGACTGCATCTGTGTCTAATCCCGTTACTACATAAGAATATTGCTTAATTGCTCGTCCAAACGACAAAAGCTGTGTTCCAAAAGTATCAATGTCGTTGTTACCAAAGAATAAGCCTGATAGGCCGCCTGAATTTGGTAGGTTGTTCGCCAGTTCCGATAAAGTTTTTCCGGCAGAAGCACTGCTTGTAACGGCACCTTCGTCTAATCCGGTGACGGCGTCAGAGTATTTTTTCATGGCTTCTCCAAAAGGAACTAGTTGGTCCCCAAAAGCGCCTATATCATTGTTTCCGGTGAACCAACTGATTATGCCGCCTGAATTTGGAAGGGTTGCAGCCATTTCTGCTAACATTTTGCCGCAAGTGGCACTTGTCGTAACTGCGCTTTCATCAATACCATATACCGAATCTGAGAACTCTTTCATTGCTGTTCCGAGTGGGCTCAACTGAGATGCAAATTCTGAGAGTGAGCGCCCACCCCCAAAGAAAGACGAGATTGAATCTGTTAAATTTGCATTTGAAAGGCATTTGATTGCTGTTGATAAATTCTCTACACCAGCTAATGCATCGGCATTTAAATTTGCGGCTCCTTCACAGAAAGGCTGGATTTTTTCCATAAAGTCAGACAAATTTTCTGCCATCGCAGGCATGCCGCTCGTTGTGCCTTCTAAAAAACCAGAAATTGCACTTCCCAAAAACGAACCTATGCCATATCCAATGGAATTCAACAAAGAAATGCCTTTTGTGACAAACTGCTCTAGGTTGGGGAAATAAGTTACTAATGCTCCTATTCCTGCCATTAATGAGCCAATACCAACTATGAGAGTTGCTAAAGCACCTATTCCTACAAAGACTGCAGGGCCTGCAAGACCGGCTAAAGCTAAGATAGAGCACGAAGCAGAGAGTGACAGCAGTAATACTGATAGACTTTCAGCGATTTCCAAAGTTGAGCCTAAATTCATGGAAGATAAATAACCTATAATTACAGCTAAGCCAGCAGTAATTAAGGTTAGTGCCGCCATTGCGCCTAGTGCGGTAATCGACACCTTTCCCGCTTTACTTAGTATTACTAAAGATGCCGACATGGAAAGTAATAAAATAGACAATGCTTCAGCAGCTGGTATCGCCGCACCGGTTGGCAAGCTTGCAATAGCATACAAAATTCCACCTAATACTCCAATTATTAAAGCCACCATGACCAACACGCCTTCAGCATCTTTTGCCAATTTTGTGCTGGCAATCATTAATGAAAGCATAGCCATCACCATAGACAACGATGTCGCGGCGGCCTTTAAGTTTTCAGAGTTTACCATTGATAACGCACCTAATGACACGGCTAAAACACCTATGGTCACAGAAAGAGTGATCAGAGTTCCTTTGCAATCTTCAGCCAATTTGGTGACGGCAATCAACCCGGCAAACATAAATTCCAAAACCGAAATTGCCGCTACTGCACGATATAGACCATCGGGATCAATTTGACTGAGAACTAGAATAACCCCAGTTAAAACAACTAACGAAGCTGACATCAATAATAGCATCGCACCAGCTTTAACAGCATTTTCGCCAGCATAATTAGAAAGGGCAGTTACTAATCCGAATATGACTAAAAGTGACGCAACAGCTTTCGTAGCATTAGCTAGACCGCTTTCGTCTATACCAGACATATTTTTAATTGCAACAGTTATTAGTAGTAAAGATGCAGACATGGCGAGAATAGATAGCCCCGCTTGGGCAGCAAATTCCCCGGCGAAATTAGTGGACATTATTAAAATCGCAAACATTGCAGTTATTTCTGCAAAACTCTTCATTGCACTTTTAACATTGCTTACATCCATTGAAGCTAAATCTTTAAAAACAGATACTAAAAGCTTAATCGATACGGCAATTGATAATATTCCAGCTGCGGACCCCAAAGTTAACGAACGACACGATCGAGCAGTCTTTGCTAAAATTCTCGTTAAATTTTTCAAGGTTTTTAGAGATCCTTCGGCATCATTCAGATTTAGCCTGTCGATTTCTTTCATTGCCTCTACCATCTTTAATATCGCCAATGACAAAGAAAGCATAGCTAATGATCCTTTGGTCATTTCGGGAGCAACTATTCCTAGTATGGTCGCTATTGTGCCCAAGCCCACTGCAAGGGCTGATAAAACTAACATATTTTGCCAAACTTTATTGCTGTTCAATCCATCCAAAGTTTTTAAAGCCAACACCAAAATCATCAATGATGCAGCTAAACCAACAATTGAGGCTGTACCTTTGAAATTAGCACCACCTATCTTGCTGATGGCACCCATTGCTGCGGACACACCAACCAAAAGTGCAACCAATGCGGTTAACGCAGCAATTGCACCCCACATTTTTCCTGTATCTAATAAGCTGAGTAGCGCAATCGACCCTGCTAAGATGCCGATTGCTATTGCTATATTTAGTAAAGCTTTTGATTTAACTTGTAATGCGTACGCTTTAAGTACTTTTTGGACGCCAGTAAGAATGCCACCAAATTTTTCGGTTATTTCCGATATATTTTGTAAAGGTTCGGCTAAAGCGGATAAGGCCTTGCCAAGTTTTTTAAGGGACGTTATCATTCCGACCCCAAGGACTACCGTGGCTACTTCGCCGAAACCGATATTGTCGAATTTTGTTCCCAAAAAACTTATCAAGCTGGCGAGTTTTCCTTTGAAGGAATCTACACCTTCTCCTGCTGAATTTAAATGCTGTATTGCCGAGTCTCTAAATTCGCTTATTGAGGTCTTGAGATTATTGAAAAGTTCTCCAAGTTTCGAAACTTTTTCCGAAATATAATCTATGGCATCATTCTTAACATCTTTAAAAATGGTGACAATATCATCAATAGAATCGATCTTACTTAATCTATCGACTACATTTTTCACATATTTAATTATTTTTGAAAATTCGGTTTTTACCTTTTCCAAGGCACCACTTGTTTTGATAAAGTCAGTTAGTTTGTCAGTGGCTTCTTTCAGATAGTGCACAGCTATTTTTCCGAGTTTTATGGTTATATTGTGTATCTTAGAAAGTATTTCTTTAATTTTTTCGAAATCATTAGCGGTAAGTTTTTCTTTGATCTCTATTATTTTTTTTTCAATTTCTTCGGCAATCGGTCTAAAATAATCTACGACGTTATCTATTGATTTGATAACCTTATCAATGATCTTAGATACTGCGGTCCCTAGCTTTTTGAACGCACCAGATCGTTTCAAAAACCAATCGAATTGGTAAATGGCATACCCTATTTCACCAGTTAAGCTAAAGAATGACTTTCCCAAGCCTAACACTACCGAAAACAATGGGCTTATAGCAGTAATTATTGCAGAAAAAGCTCGCCGTGCTATGTCAAAAATAGAGAATAAACCTTTAAAATTCTTCTTTAAGACCATTGCGGCATCGTCGCTTAGTTTTAGTTTTTCGGTAAAGTTTCTGAATTTTTCAGAAATATCCTTAAGTTGTTGGGCAGTCGTGGCCGGAAATACTCTTCGAAAAACAAATGCAACATGAGCTATCGCATCGCCTAGAGCAACAAATATGTTTTTCAGACCTTCGATAATATCAGTTCGGCCGCCGAGATCTTTCCAACCTTGTAATAGTTCATTTCTTGCGTTTGATTGGGCGTTTATAATTGCGCCAAACGTATCACTAACGGATGTTAAAAGTTCTTTCGCTTCTTCAAAGTCACCGACTATAATTTCCCAACTTTGAGTCCAACCTGACTGTACTGCTTCTTTTAGAGTATCAATCAGCTGACTAAACGTTTTAACCTTGGTTGCGGCTTCTTCTGCAGTCACGGACATCGCAGCTATCGATTTCGCTTGTTCTTCGGTAAATCCTTGCTGAATAAGGTCTGCTTCCGAATAAACACCCGCAAATTGCTTAAGTGTTTCGGTTAATACATCGGTCGTTAACCATGCACCTTGGGTTAATGACTCGCGAAACGAGCCGTAAGTATTAATTGCTTCTTTAGCGCCAGTTCCCAAAAGTTCAGATGTGCGTATTAACGCATCCTGAAATACCTGTCCGCCCATACCGGCGTTTACGACAGAGTTCCAGTCCTGCAACTGTACTTTACCAGCTGCCAAAGCCTGAGAAAGCTGGTACATCGCGGTTGATGCTTGCTGAGAGGTAGAACCTGATACCGCTGCGAGGTTAGCTATTCCCTGAATTGCCGAAACAGATGTATCTAGATCTACGCCTGCTGCCGTAAATGTACCGATATTTCGGGTCATTTCGGTAAAGTTATAGATGGTCTTATCAGCATAGTGGTTCAATTGGTCTAATGCGTTATTTACTTGATCCAGAGTTGTGCCTTTAGAAGAAGTATTAGCAAGAATCGTCTGAACAGCATTAATCTGGGTTTCATATTCCTGAAAACCTGTCATTATCGGCTCTAAGGTCAATGAATTAAGCATCTGCTTACCAGTGTTAACAATTGAGTTGGTAATGTTGGTAAGCGCGGTTACAGCTGTAACCCCTAATGCAGAAAACTTATCCTTTACAGTATCAATCGCAGCGCTTACTATGGTCAAGTTGATACTTTCGGCTGCATTTTTAACGCTTTTTAGACCCTTGGTTGCCCCATCAAGATTCAATTTTTCTTTTAATGCATCTAAAGAAGATAATGTCTTAGAAATTCCAGATTCGAATTGCTTGTTGTCGAATCGCATTTCGACAACTCTTTCGTCAATCGTTTTGCTCATGTTTTCGTTACCTCCTTCCACGCTTGATCTGTTATTTTATCAAAAATCGGTTGAATAGCGGGGTTGATGTAATCTCGTCCTTCTACCCAACCACCGTTTCTTGTGCCATGCCCATATTGCAAAATTATCGCAATCGGAACTCCATTTTGAATATTTGAATTGTAAAATGTAATTTTAGCAGTTCCGCTTTGATTTGTGATTTTGTAATACCATGATTTTGCAGTTAAACCGGTATCGACAGGTGTTGCGGACGAAAGAGCTGCAACACCTTCTCGTCCGTAACGGTCCAAATCACCGAGTTTTACGGATTCTTTAGCTCTCTCCAAAAATCGTGTGGTTTTAGAAAAATTTCCAGTGTGCTTAAATTTTATCATACACGATTTCACTTTCTGATATTAAATTCTAGTTACCCACTCTAAGCTCACCCATCCGTCCGAGGTCTTGCCCCAGTTATTAGATGTCTCTGTGATTGTGATAACAGTTCCGTAAGGATAAGCCTTGACGACCGGATAAGTTGTGCCCGCACCGCTTCTGCAATTCAAACCGCTTGTTGCCTTGACCTTTGCCTTGTAGCTGTTCTTAGCGGCTACAAGCTCATTTACTTTAGCCTGAACCTTTGAGTAGTTGTATCCTGCTTTTTCAAGCTTCTGCTTTCTCTCGTCACCGTTACCCCACTTGCCGTCCAAGACTTCCTGTGCAAGCTCTGCAACGCTCTTTGTGTTCTTGTTGGTTGAAGTCGACTTCTTGCCGTAGAGATAATCGTGATAGATTGAGATATAACAGTAATCTCCGTCTACATCGCCGTGAGTACCGTTAAGATTCTTCGCTGTGCCCCACTGCCACATAACCATATTCTTGTACTTGTCGCCTGTCGGCTTGTCACCGCCCCAGCAAGCTACCCAAAGAGGAACATCATCAGAAATGTTTCTGAAGCAGTTGTTGAGGAAGTTCGGATTGACGTAAAGTCCGATTCTTCGGCAGTTCTTCGGCTTGCCCATAGCAGAACGCCAAGCGTTGAGAATATCGTTCATCTGACCGCCTAAGTTAAGCTGTGACTGCTCCTCGACATCGTACCAAACGCCGAGTCTGAACCAAGAACCGCACTTCTTGAGAAGTCTCTTGACGTGCTCCGCTTCGCTCTTTGCCATATCGGTATTTGTTGCGTATGAGTAAATGTAAACTCCGTAAGGGATTTTATTCTCCTCGCAACCTCTGACATTGTTTTCAAACTGTCCGTCATCCTGATTAGTATAGTCCGAACCGTAACCGCATCTAAGAATTGCAAATCTGACTTTGCCCTCATTCTTGATTGCTTTCCAGTCCAAAACTCCCTGATGTTCTGCTACATCAATTCCGTATCTCGAATATGCCATATTAAATTCCTTTCTCGCATAAAATGTTTGCGTTCTCAAACTTTAATTTGTTTTCTCAAACTTTTTGCTCCCGACACAAATGTCGGCGGCAAATTAATCTTCTTTCTCAATCATCGAAACAACTATATCGTTTCTCTGAGTCTCCACATAATCAGCCAAGCACTCTTTCAGCACTTCAACTGTGTTCTGCCTGAGCTTAACTCCGACCTCTGCAAGCTCGTCCTCATACATATAGATGTTGTCAAAGAACAACGGCAAGATTTCCTCTGCTGCCATATCGTAGCCGTGAAGAAATTCCTTGTCGAACTCGCTTTTGAGATTGCCCTCATAGTATGGATTGTCTTCCTCGGCAAACGAGCCTTTTGTGTTTGCATATCTCGGCTTGATTTTTTTCTCTCTTACATTCGGCGTAATCATTTTTGCTACCTCTTCAAATTAAGCCTTTTAAGGCACTTTCCTTGCGTTTTAGATTTAGGGGTATAATTTCCCCCTTAATCTATTTTCATTTAAATTTACCCTGTTTCCGCTTAAATCTGACTACATTGGCGGCTAAAGTTTAACTTCAACCGCCGTAGCCATAATTTAAGGAGGATATTACAAATGAGCCTAAGCCCGTCTTGTACTCTTAATAAACAGGAATCGGAACGGTGCTTGTATTCGCTCCCTTTCCGCTCTCCCAAACATTGTAAAGCATTGTGAACAGATTACCGTCAAGGATAGCTACCTTGACCGCCTTAAGCCCGTCTGCTCCGATAGATTCTGCCATTTCTTCGTGATACGCAATGAGTGCGTTCTCGTAGATGTCGTAAGTTGTCATTGTTGCTTCTGTCTTGCCCTCAAATTCAAGGACTTTCACAAAGTAATAATTAGTCATTGGCTTGTTCCTCCAACCATTTCAAAAGCATATTGATTTCCTTTAAACCGCCGTAAGAGATAACAGCTCCGTCATATACATTTGTGTCGGAATAATAACGCTGCAACTTCTCTTTGCGTGTGTTAAGGTATTCTTTAAGCTTGTCTTCATTCATCTTCCGTCTCCTCACTTACTTCGGGAAGTCCTGCAATCGAAGTGAGAACGGAAAGAAGTCCGCTCACGACTGCCGAGGATAAGACCACTCTAAAATCGATTTCAGACAGCACCGCACTGCAACCGATTGTTGCTATCATCGTCTGTGCGACTGTCTTTAAACAGCGGATGAGTGCCGCCGACCACCAGTTTTTATTTGTTAAAGATTTCATTCAAATGTTCCTCCGAGTGCTTTAATTGCTGTGATTATCTGACTTATAGTATACTCTGTGCCGTCAACGGTGAAAGTACCGTCTCCGCTGTAATAAGTGTTTCCATCCCAGTCGAGAGTGTGGATGTTCTTTCGGTTGCTGTCGGATGTTCCACCGCCCACGATGTGAGCGTACTTGTTCTCAGTGTCGGCAATGTTGTACATGCCCTGAGCATGCTGATACATGCTGTACGCAAGAGACCCTCGCCCCTCAACGTGGGAATGAGCGCCACTTGCGACGCAGTCCGTGCCCTCCGCATGCGACGCCATCCCTCGGGCGTGGGAGTACCATCCCTCGGCGTGTGCGAATGACCCTAAAGCAGTGGTTGAGCTCCCCTCTGCACATGAGTGGTCACCGCTTGCTGTTCTCGCACCGCTCATTCTAACCGATCCAACACCCGTTCCGTCAACCCACCTGTCTGAGCCCTTGCTTTCGCCGTCCTTAATCTCCGCCGTCTTCTCTCCGTCCTTATCGGTGATTGTAACGGTTGTCACTCCGTCTGCTTTAGAGACTGACACGGTAGGAGAAAAACCGTCTGTTCCGTCTGCTCCTTTGCCTCCAGTCTCTCCCTTATCGCCCTTTTCACCTTTAGCACCGTCCGAACCGTCTTTGATTTCTGCGGTCTTTGTGCCGTCTTTGTCGGTGATAGCGATAGTGGTTGTCTTGTCGGTCTTGCTGACGCTTACAGTCGGTGAGATGCCGTCTTGACCGTCTTCGCCTTTCTCACCCTGAATACCCTGAGCACCTGTATCACCTTTGTCGCCTTTTGAGCCTTGCTCTCCACGCTCTCCCTGTGCTCCTGTGTCGCCTTTTTCACCTTTTTCGCCCTGAACACCCTGAATGCCTTGCTCACCTTTTTCGCCCTTTTCGCCCTGCTCTCCTTTGTCTCCTTTTGAGCCTTTAGAGCCGTTGCGGATGGTGAATGTCTTTTCGGTGTCATCCGTGAAAAAGAATGTGATTACATTTTCGCCCTCGTCTTCTGTCGAGGTTGAAGTCTGCTCTATGTGGTCTATACCGAGTGCATCGCCCCACTCGATACGGTTCACAAGCTGTTCGTAGAGGGTCTGAGTTATGACGGTGGATGAGCCGTCTTCCTTAAGTTGTGTAGGGTTTATAATAAAAACAAGAGAGCTTGTAGTGGCTTTTACATTTCCTTTAGTGCCACAAAGGGTAAGCTTAACGGCACCATTTTGAATTTCTTGGGGCAAATAGACGGTGTTGTCGTCGTTTAAATACACATTGTATGTTTCTTGCTCCTGAGTAAATTGAGCGAAGATCAGTAAATCATCCCAGTCGGGAGTGAAATCAAATTCAAATTTAACAAATTCTTGCGATTCGGACCAGGCGATAGGTTTGTCAATCGCTGTGAGTTTCTGATGGTCTACGAATATCTTGATTGCCATCTTTCTTTTATCCTTTCGAGCTGAATCTTTTTCTGTTTGCCGCATTTAAGGCAGCCTGGCGATTCAGCATTTCTCGTCTGCTTCTCTTTTTCGGAGGTGCATTCTTTACATTACAAACTTTAATTAAGGTCAATAATCTGTTCAAATGCCATTTTTGGCATATGTCAACAGGTATGTTATAGGAAATCATCCAGAAATATATAAGCTCCGAAGTAACAGTTTCTTTATTTCGGCTAGGGTTTTTATCCTCATAAAATGTAGTAGCGGTCATTGGATCCTCGATATAAGCGTTGATAGCGGAATAATTATCTGCAGACAACCTTGTATAGAGTTCGGGATCTACATTCTGGGTCAAAGTCATGCATCTGACATAGTCAAGGATCTCTTCGTTGGTTTTTTCTTGCTTTCCTAGAAAAGCTTTGTGCCATTTGCTTTCCCATTTTGAAAGAGAGACTAAGGAATGCTCTAACTGCAAAGTCTGCTCTTTCTTATAGACAAATTCCTCATGAATTTCGTCCCAAAATTCCGTTTCCGGAATTGTAATTTTCAGCATTCCTTATTCTCCTTGTTTTTACTTTACTACTGTTGGTGTGGATGACTGCTTGAGTGCATCAGCACGCATGACCTTATTAACGAATTCAGCGGCGGCTGTAGAATCTGTTACGAGTTTCTCGAACAGTACCTCATATGCAGGGGTCTCCATAAATGCTCTTGAAATTTCCTCAGACTTCATGAATCGTCTGCCATCGTCACTCTTCTCGCCATATGCAGATTTAAGAAAATTTTCAAAAAATTCCATAATCAGTGCGCCGTTTGAGCCGGATGCAACACTCTTAAGCTGGACATCATATCCACCCTTTGTGCTTGCCTGCATTCTTACTACCTCGGGCTTGGACAGGTCAAAGTAAAAATCTTCAGTTCTCTCGACGCCGTTAAGATCGGTATATGTAATAGTTTCCTTAATCATTTGTTTTCTCCTTCATATAAACTAAAAGTGGAGCCGTCAGCATTAGTAACGGCTCCTTGTTTAATTACTAATTATTATTCTCCGGCTTCCTGGAAAAGCTTAATGATTTCGTCAGGAAGTGGAAGGCGGGGCTCAACACCATCTGATCCATCTGTTGCGGTCGGATCCTTTCCGTAAAGGATTTCTTCAAGCTTTGTCATAAACTGAGCTTTGAACTTTGTAGAATCAAAAGTAAGAATAGAAGTAGATTTGAGTTTCTTACCGTCAATCGTAGAGTCGATGGAAACTGGCGTAGTGCTAATTTCCCATGAAAGTGTTGCCGCCTCTGGGCTGTCATTAATAGTGCTGTAACTCTTTTCTGATGGAGCAGCGAGGCAACCGTAAACAAGATGCAGCTTATAACCATACTCATTGAGATCTGTATCATTACCAAGAACGGTTCGATAAGCAAGACCGAAAGTTTTACGAGACTGCTGACCTGCATAAACTCCCGGAAGAATCTCAACTGATCCATCACATTCCGCAAATTCATCCGGATACATATAAGCTTCAATTGTCGCACCAAATTCCTCATTTGAAATAAGGTTTGCGTACTTAATATTATCGGCATAAATTGGCGATGCTTCGGCGCCAGACGGGCTCTCTGTGATGCCTGTTAAACCGTTCCACGCTACTCCCTTACTATAAGTGCCGTCACTCTGAATCGGATAAAGAACTCCGCGATCACAACCGGTTTCATAAAGGCGCTCTCCGGTTTTATCCCAAACAATCTTAGACATATTAATTCTCCTTTAGTTAAAAATATAGCGAGAATACCCAATGGTTGAGATTCTCGCTTGCATAATATCTATCAAATCTGCAAGTAGGCAAAGAAGCTACTTGATTTACAAAGGTACTATCCGGATTAGTGTCAATTACTGTTACCGAGTACTGCTTGTAAAAAGAATATACCCCATTATCGGCATGAGTGTTCTCTATATCGTTAAGCTCATACACAATAGCGGGGTATTTCATTTTTACCGACTCTGGAGGTTGAAAGTATACATTCCTATTCCCTATCAATTTTTCCAAAAGGGTCTGCAATTCAAGCCTGCTCGCCATTGTATACCCCTCCAACAGTCAGTATAAGTCTTGGGTACTGAACATCTACGCTTGTAATTTTCCATTTAGCACCCATAAACTCTGCATATTTCATGGAATGAAAATTCTCTCTGGCATATGGGTCTGCTAATATGCTAATCTCATTTGAAATATCTATGCTGTCGTTAACTTGACTTGCTGATTGGATTCTTCTGGTATTACGAAGCAAGTCACCATAGTAAAATTTTTCAACGACTTTCTCCGTCCATACACCCGGAATGGACTCTTCGGTTATCGCATATCCGATTTTTCCGTAAAATTTTGCCATTTTGAATTTTCATCCTTTCTTAGATTTTATTACTCTGTTGTGTCTTCCTCAAGAGCGATTGCAGACAGAACACGAGTGTTTGCACCTGAGCAACGGGTCTCAAGAAGACTCTTCTCCTGGTTAAAGTCGATGTCGAAGTCGGTGAAGTGAGTAATCTCGCCGCCCTTTGTAGCTCCAAGTGAATAGTCAGCAAGATTAACCATGAGACCAAGAAGCTTCTTTGTCTTTCCGTCAGTTGTCGTACGGCTCTTACCCTCGAACTGCTCTGCTGTAATAATCTGACCAACATTGAGAGCGGCAGCTAAATCGCTGACCTTGTCGTAAATACGACGACCGTTGAGGTCACGAGCAAGAAGCATTACATTTACAAGGTGCGGAGTACAATAGAAATCAGGTGTGCCTGAACCCTTGTACTTCTCACGAGCATAAAGCAGAGACTGAATCACTGCTTCCGCATAGACATAGTTATCTCCAAAGTTTGCTGAGGTGTTGGTTCCCTGAAGAGCGGTCTTCATGCCCTCAATATCAACATCTGCATGAATTGTATAGAGCTCATCATCAAGCCAAATCGGACGAATCTTGTCCTCAGCAATTTTTCCCTCCGTGCCTACAGTTCTGCCGTCACCTATCATGATAGCTGTTGCAAGCTCCTCATTGAGATTCATTCTATCAATGCTGTAAAGATAGTTAACGACATCGAAATCCTGAATATCAATGATATCATCACGATCAAGCTTGCTCTTAACATAAACGGTCTGAGGATCTGTTGTTCTGTGCACAAGCGAAATATTACCGATATATGTCTTCTGAGCGCCCTTCTTGTAGCCTTTTGCTCTGAGATTTTCAATGTTTCTAATATCTGCCTGACGAGTGCGGATTCTGGAAATTGGGCTCTTGTGTACCTTCTTTAAAACTTCATTAACCCAGCCCTGATCTGTTGTAAGGAGCTCGGGGGCACCGGGTCGCACATCCTGATAATCTGGGAATAAAGTATCGATGTTGTCAATTCCATGGGCAAGGACACTGTCCGGATTATTGTCAGCAAAGATGTCCATTGCTGTACGAAGGCTACCTACGCTGTTAGTCTTAGCCATCGTAAGAATGTCAGCCTGATCAGCGTGGCTCAATACATTGTTTGGGGTCTGATAGTCGTTGTCAAATACATTGTGTTTCATGTTGTTTTCTTTCTCCTCTTCTGTTTCAGATTCATCATCAGACTCGTCGCCAGAGTCTTCAAGAGCTTTGCCTATTAGAGCATACATAACTTTTTTCTGTTTCTCGGTCATCGTTTCGATAACATCTGCGACAGTTTCGTCTTCATTGTCATCTTCTTCAGTACTTTCTTTACCTTTGTTAGTGTCAGCATGGCTTAGATAGAGCGGCATGCCGGTATAAATTATCGCCTCGTCATCAGAACCGTCTGAATGTTCCAACATCGAATCGATAAATGCTCCTGGATTTGCGCCCTTGTGAACTAGGCTAACCTCACAGATGTTTCCATGAAGAACATCAAGACCCGGAGTCTGCTGTAGCTGGTTTGCGTAAATCGAAAGAGCACAAATATCACCGTGCTTTATCAAGGTCTTGGCAATCTCGCCATCTGTCGTATCGTTTAGATAGCCGTAAGCATATACGCCTTCTTCACGATTTTCAAGCCACGCATGTCCAAGAACATCTCGAGGGCTATTATGCTGATGATTCCAAACAAGCGGAACCTTAACGCCATCATTATCCTTGAACGCGTCTCTGCGGATAACTCTTCCGTCAGAGCATCTTAAATTGTTTCTGGTAGCCCAACCGCGGAAATCACAGTTTTCTACCGAGTAAGATTTACTCATTTTGATTTTTCTCCTTTTCTAAATTATCGCCAGTTTTGGTAAGATTAACGGATGTTTCTTCTGCTCCCGTATTTGGCGAACTTAAGTTCTTATTCCTCAGTTCGTCTGCTCCGGGCGCATCTGCAGGTTTCATACCGACTATCTGGCGTATCTCGTTAGATGTCATTATTTCGTTTCTGGTAAACTTGTCTGCTATTTCCGCTATTTCATTTACCGGAACCAACTTGAATGGGTCCTTAAAGAACATGATCGACTGCATCTGAGACCTTGCGGTTTTCGTTAGAAACTTTCGTTTCATCTCATCGACTATGGCTGAAATAATCGGTTCAATGGTTCGATTGTTATAGTTAAGCACAGTTTTCTCGTCTGCTGTACCGTCCAATATACTCTGAGTTATTCCTAACTGGCTATATAGCATGCTCGTTAGGTATTCAATCTGAGACATTAGATTATTGTTAACAGAGCGATTAAGCTGTGTGATGCGCTCAGTTCCATCTGTATAGGCTATGCCATATTTGGTCCCCGAAAGCTGATTTTCTATGTCTTTACGCCTGTTCTCTGCTTCTCTTCGCCTAGCCTCTGTTTTAATAACATAAGGTAACTGAATAATTAAATCCAGTTTTCCTGCTCCGCTTTGCTCGTCGATGATGTCCAGCAAATTAAGTTTTCTGATAAGTCGTTGCATTGTCGAGTTCGGTTCATTGATTACCGCATATAGCGGATTTTCTACGATGGCAACCGCACTCTTTGGAACGATAATATCTTCTTTTCGTCCTGTCTGTTCGTTGTAAACCCTAACCCGAATGTATTTAGGATACCAGTCCAGTATTTTTCCAGCTCTCATACTCAGAATGTCGTATGATCCCGACACATTTGGGTCGGTCGTCGTGTCAACGGGCACAATTGCCACACATCCTTCATCGAACATTGAGATAACAATATCCTGAATAAACGAGCGAGCCGTTTGGTCTGTGTTGGCTTCGAGTGTAAGACAATTATTTAAGCCATCGTCAATAGCAGACAAAAATCGCCCATTCTTATCCAATCTCACATGCTGAATAGATAGGGCGGCTACATCCAACGCTATTCGGTTGTAAACAGAGGTAACAATTGATCTTTCATTGCCTCTGGTTAGTCGAGGTCGATCTGCTCGGTAAGAGTAGCTTACACCTAAATCTCGGTAATCGATTAAGCTCTCCCCTTTAAACGCATTCCATGCATGTTTGAATCTAGAGGTAATGGTTTGAGTCGTAAACATTCACCTCCTCTTTTATTCGCCACTATAATTTTTAATGTATTCTTTGGCGTTTGTGATTGCAGCAGAATCGACGGAGCTCATAAGGTCTGACGTAAACACCTTGTTCATTTTATTGACCCATTTATCATATTTTTTCTTCGCTTTAAGGTTTTTAGCCTTTGCGTCAATCGATTTTGACTCTTGCTGTTTGGCTCGATATTTATATTTATCGGCTCTAAATTGGGCTTTATCTGCTTTGTACTGGGCTCTTTCGTAGCTTTTCTTCGTAGAAAAGAAAGAATATTTCTTTTTGTCGGCTTTATATTGAGCCTTATCAGCTTTCGCTTGCTTTTTTGTATACTTGGTTACGGCGCCAGTTGCAGCTTTATAAGCCGCATCACTTG
>CAVDQG010000048.1:0-15518 GCA_963611165.1 Bacteroides uniformis | reverse complement strand
GGTTTCATTGTCAAGTAACAAGTTGCCTTTGACGGCAAATAAATTAACCCTGTTATTATTATAGGCCAAAACAACAATTTTTCAAGATGTGATAGGCCCTTTCGATAATTATTTAAATTTGCTCCGAATATAAATCAAGGAAGAGTTCTTTCATCAGAGATCTCTTCCTTGTCACTTCATTTGATTTATTACTGCTTCAATCGCTTCAAGCTTCTCTGGCTTGAAGCTTTTCATTTTATTGTAAAGTTCGTCGAGTTTCCCCGGGTCCTTGTTCTCTGCATCAAAGAATTCAGCAGGTGTAATTCCGAGATAGTCACAGATATAAAAGAAAGCAGACATGGACGGCAGATTATGCCCATTCTCGATATTGTTAATATAACCGGGTCCTTGCCCAATAGATAAACTCATATCTCTTGCCGAAACACCCTTTTTGATCCGTAGCTCAGCAAGCCTTTGAGAGAATGTATCCTCTGAGACCATACACTCACCCCCTGCATGCATTATTATACAATACAGGCAGGGCTAAACCATCTCGTTCATGAGGTGATGTTCGTTGACTTGTCCCGCTTGGCAGGATATAATATGTTTTGATATCCGATTTGAGATTGAAAGTAAACTTTACATCGGAATTTGCTGTTTTCTCAAAAGAACCTTTTTCAAAGGCTCCCACGATACTTTTTGAATAAGGAGTTCTGCGTCATTGTCGGGGAGGTTTGTAAACTCGCCGACTTCTTTATCGCTGAATCCTCCATAGAAATAATCTGACGGATTTTCAAAACAAGGGACAATACCAATCTTGCCATCTCCATTTAGATAGCGAGAGATACGTTCGCCGTTGTAAATTGACACCGGTATATCGTTATCTCTGAGTGCATTATAAATCCTGACAGCATATTCAGGGCAGCAATATTCATTTGAAGATACGGACAACCAATAGCCTCCGTTGTCCTTATTTACATTAAGATGTATCCGTGTTCTTGAGCTGCCTTGAATCACTTCCCAAATATGCGAGGGGTTATCTATCTGCCACTTTTCCTCATGAGATAAACCAAACCATTTTTCAAAGGCTTCCGGAGAGGATCTCGGAAGTGTTAGAAGTCCACCATTCCTGTCGTCTGCATACTTTTTGAACAGTTCAAGTGCTGAAAGAGATTCAGTACCTTTTAATTTATTTGCTACATAGCCTAATTTACAGATATCAAGATAACGCTCGACTGTCATTTCACTGAGTCTCATATCGGCATTCGGGTTTCTGAGATAGTCTGCAAATTTTCTGCATTCTTCATCAGAGATGATGCTTTGGTGTTCTTCTTTTTCCTTAGGGTAGAGATTCCAGAAATCCTTGACAGGAATAGTGCCTCTTCTGTATTTATACGAAAGATTTTCCTCAATCCAATCGTTATAAGTTCCGCCTGCTATCATCTCGGCAGCCGCTTCTACTGAATTTAGCAACTGCTGCAAAGGCTCAGAAACATCATGTTCCCAACCTTTATCATCCGGAGATAACTGAACCACAGCTTCTCCGTTGAGCATTACGGTGCGATAATCGTTGTATTCTACAGTTATCAGCCTGTACCAGGAATACTCTTCCGGATAGTTTTCCAACCAGCATTTATTGAACTGTTCCCGGGTTTCAACTATCTCATCCTCAACAAATGTATCATAATCGCCGAAGTCTTCTATTGTTCCGCGTTCTGCTCTAAGCCATAATTCATGTCTTTCGTCATCCCCGCAAGGCTCGAGCCGAGCAAGGCAGGCAAATAGCTCGTTTATAATTCTTGTGCTCTCACCGTCGAGACTGTAACGCGTATTTCGATATCTGGCAATAAAATTGTCGATAATGGGTGCTATCATAATTGCTTCACCAACCTTTGTTACTCAGAGCATACCATGCTTTCCTCTAACAGTATAGCATTTTCAATGGAAAAAGTGATAGCGTCGGTATCTTTTACTTTGGTTCCTTCCAAGACATACGTGCTTTCGATATCAAGGCCATTATCAAGCAACACACTTTTTACAAAGCTAAGACTGTGTATCCTGAAATTGCTTTTATTGCTGTTTTTCTTGTACTGCTCAGGCACAGCGTAGGACATAACATCCTTTGACTCACATGGCAGCAGCATAAGAGAGTTATGCTTATATGAGATTCTCAAACTGACATATTGAGGGCATCCCATTGCACGGTATACATTTTTTCTTATACCGATAGCCCCTTCTTTCCCTTGTAAGGTAATAGTCAGCTTTATCTCTTTATTCATCGTGTCGTTCACTTGGTGGCCCTCCTAAATATGTACCACTTTGAGCAAAAGTTTGCGTGGTAGAGTTCTCCTGAAGCACAGCTGGCCTCATAGCATCTGCGGAACTGTTTGAGTCTTGACTTTCTGAATCGGCATTTTGTTTTTCACCGTTATCGTACTCATCAAGATTCTCAAACATAGTCAGCTGTTCGGTAGCAACGTAATCGTGATAATAGTTGCCGATGCGTCCCTCATATTTTTCCGGATAATACACTTTTACTCGTTTTTTGACCTCTCCGGTCTTTCTATCAACATATTCCTCGGGAAGTGCATCGTACATAATTGCTTCTTCCAATTCGAAAACAAGGATCAATCCTTCTGCAGAGTTGGATATCCGACCGAGAACTTTGTAGCGATTGTTTCTATCCCAGTTCATCAATTTATAGATTGCATCCGTAAACTCAAGTGAAGTAATGGTCTTGTTGACATATTTGTCTTCTTTTTTTCTCGACCATTCAACCGTGGCCGAGCCCTCTTCCTTACGCATGATAACAGCAAGCCGTTGCTTTTTCTCACTTAAAGACATAAGTACATTTGTGATGCCCTCAAACATTCTGATGCAAGTCGTGTTGAAGGTAATCTCACGATATTTTATACTTACCGCCGGCTTTTTCAGCATGGAAAACTGCGTTCTCGGCGGTATCTGATAATCACTGAGGTCTTCATATTGGAGTTCACTTTGGGCTTCAAGCTTTGCTTTCGCAAACTCTTGTACAAGCTCAAACTCACGGTATGAAATACCTTGTTCCGTTGTTTTGTTTCTCTGTGTTTCACTATCCATCTCAGAAAACCTCCGTTACATCTCAATCAGCAGGGATTCAAGCTCTTCTAAGGCTTGCTCCTTTGATGGTATTTCGCCAATCAGCGGATTGACCGCACATGTACCATCAACAAGAATATCAGCTTCGGTAACTATGTCTGTAAGTCTATCTCTTCTCGCTCGCATGTTATGGCTAAGGCCGATATTCAATTTCCACTCGTCAGGATAAGCCCATTCCGTTTTGGGTGTGCTTCCCGATTCAGTGTTGTTTTTATACGGAATGAATTGAATCAATTCAGCGTTTGTCTCTTCATTATCCGAAGAAGCCTCAGAGTGTTCTTCTGTAAAAGCAGGCTCATCGTCCATAACATCGTCAAACTCATTCGCAACTTTTTCTGCTCTTTTAACCGGGTGGATTCTCGGCTCATCAAGAGAGAAAAACAGTATTTTTGAATCGCCGCGCTGTCTGAATACGCCTCTGAACTGAAAATCAAGGTCTTGCAGCCAGTCCATTCTCTCGTAAAGAGCACTTGTAAAGGCCTCAGCTTCGAAATTCAAAGAGATAGCGCCACTGTCTTTCTTCCAGCAGAAGCTTGTATCTGTTTCCTCGTCACAAGGCCTTATGGCGATTAACTGGTAGATCGGGTGGTACAAAAACTCTACATATTTGCACTCGCCCAGTTTTTTATAGCAGGCCTTATTCAGCTTTATTCTGTTTTTTGATACTGTTATTGACGGCATTTTGTTCGTCAGAAAGTATATGCCGTATGGCACTTGATAGCCTGCAAATTCCATGGACAGGACATTTGAATGAGCTTCACCTGACATAATTTTTGACTCTTCTTTTATTTTAATAAGCTCGTCCTCGTCATACGCACTGCAGCACAGATCCAGAAATGTCGTATTATCAACGGCGTGCCATGCCGGATTAACGCTGACGAATCCACGCAGTCCGCCTTCTCGGATTACCTTAACATCCTGTACTCCGTTTAGCCTGGTTGCGTTTGGAAAGAGATAACTGACTGCCTTTGCAATTTCCGGAGAAACAATTCCTACATGATGATCTTCAACATATGCCCCTTCGCGAATCCCGTCATTTTTTACAATGAGCTTTTTCTTATAGTCGAGAACCACGCTCTTTCGTGCCTGAAGGTGTCCCCATCGACGTTCATTCAGCATAATGTTTTTAACCATTCCGGCATTCCAATCTGTTCTGCCTTTTAGTGTGTGTCTGCCTTTCTCGGTGAGTATTTCCGCAATTTCCTGAACCGAATAACCGCAGAAGTATGCCAAAAAGATAAAGCGAACTGTTTTTGCTTCTTCCGGAATCATTATCAGCTTGCCGGTTCTTGTGTGGCGATAGCCAAGGAGGTCGGATATTGGAAACTGGCATGTGAAGATTCGCTGATCATATGACAGAATCATTCTTCGACTTTTATTTCGTGACTCCCAATCCGCGAACAATGCCTGCATATCCAATGTGTCGGATGCTCTTTCGTCGAGAGTGTAGATACCCTCAGTCTCAAAGTACACTCCGACCGGATGAGAGGAATTCTTTACTCGCAGATTCGTTATTTCCTCCATGAAGTCGCCAACATTTCTCGCAAATCTTGAAACGCTGGCACACAGAATAAGATCGAACTTTTTGTTATAGGCATCCTCAAGCATCTGCTTGAACTCTTTTCTGCCTTTTGTCGAAGTCCCGGATTTGCCCTCGTCTTTGTATATGCGTACAAGCTCCCAGTTCGGATTTTTAGCTACTTTATCCTTGTAATATCTCGTCTGATTTTCAATGGACGATGTCTGATCGAGGCTCTTAGTGCTTACTCGAGCATAGACCGCAACCCTTTTGTGAGACATATCGTTAATCGCCGGAACCGGTTTGGGATGGATAAACTTCACCTTATCGGAACCTGCCATAGCAATTTTCTCTCTTATGAGCTGGCGTCTCATTTCTGTCGCGAGTCGCTTTTTCTCATAAAGCTGTGCCGCAAGCTGCGGATCGATAGTTCCGTCTTTCAATGCTTCCTCATCGATGTAAGTCGCCTCAAGGTCTTTCAACATTTTATCTTCTGCCAGCGCCTCTTCATTGTAATCCTTCACATCGGCGAGAATTTGAGATATTGTCTTGTTTTCTTTCGTTTCCATTCCGGTTCCAACTTTCTTTTACGGTAGCTTATCCATTTGTTCGAGCACTTTTTTGCGCCATTCCAAGTATTCATCATGATAAACGGCGCAGTAATTAAAGGCCATGCGTTGTAATTCTTCAATTTGATGATCGGGGTTTGAAATCGTATCAAACTGGTAGTCGGTATCTTCTGTATAGATATCGACCATTTCGTCTTGCTCAAATAAGAATGCCATTAGCCGACACAGTTCATTGACATTTGCCGCTATATATCCACTGGTTCGTGAGTAGATCATATTAATTTTTCCTTTGGTGATATCCCTCAGGAGCCTTATCATTTCAGGACGCTTATATGTTTCTTTATGACCTGTCACGTCAACATAGACATCCACCAGTTCCATTCCCTCGATATCGCGAAGCTGCTCCTCAAAATAGAAGCGATTATATGCGATCATTTCCTCGGGGTTACGATTACGCCATAGCAAGGCATTTTTCACATAGCCGCCGACCAAATACTTTTTCTTCTGATTTTCTTTATTCATCCGGAAGCCTCCAGTACCATTCACTTTTCTTTTTAAAGGATTCGATATTTAGTGCAGCCTTAGCACGCAATATTGTCCTTTTCCCAATGTCCTGTAACTCCGCGCTCTCTATAATATCGGAAGCCGACACTGGTCCGTTTATGAGAAGTCGCTTCAGAATATCTGCTGCATCTTCCTGTTTATTGTATGTTCTGTCTTGCGTGCTGCTGTTCATCAGTTCATCTGCGCTGATATTTCTCTTACCAATCCACTCAACAATTCCATCCTGCAGGGTGAACGCCAATGATGGGCCGATAGGCGCAAGATTACTTTTCTGATGAGCGAGAATGCGAACTGTTTCATCAGTCGGTAATCTGCCTATAAGTAATATACTTCGGGCTGCTGCAGAAAAATCAATTGAGCCAAGACCTCTGTAATTTGCCTTGCCACCGGAGTTTTTGTTGAGATGACCGACGAGAACAATTGCACAGCCTGTCTGCTCGGCAATTTCCTTCAGCTTATTCATACGAGGCCTTACTGCATTCGCACGATTCATATCAATATTCTCACCGACAAAAGCTTGAATGGGGTCTAATACGAGAATTTTGGCATTACATGTGACAATTGAGTTCAGTAAATCATCATCGTCCAGTGATAGGCCGCTTGGCTTATCTATAAAGCATATTTTCGAACAATCCGCACCGTGCTTTTCGAGCCTTGGCTTAATCGTATCTGCGTTATCATCTTCAGTATTTTGATATATGGCATTTCCGCTTATACTTGTTGCAGAGCAAGGCAAACAATTACCTTGTGAAATTATAGAAAGCAGGCTGAGAATAAATGTTGTCTTACCTTCGCCCGGGTCTCCTTGGACAATTGTTATCTTTCCGAAAGGAATATACGGATACCACAGCCACGATACTTGTCGGCTCTCTATGTCCTTATAATATGTCAATTTGCTGTCGGGCATCTCGAATTGCTCCTTCCATACGACAATGCACAGTTAATTATAGGCAATCCAAATCAAGCAAGGAAGGCAAATAGCCACCCCAAATACATCTGTATTACCGCTAAAATCTCAAATTTCCACCCCCATTGAGGGATCGGCTTCATTTTCGGTGTTAATCGGCCCTCAAGGAGGTACCATGAAAGATTTAGTTTGCAATGATCAAGAAACCATCAGCAAAATTCTCGACACGATTGATTGCATAAGAACGGAAAAGGGACTTACTATATCCCGACTCGCCCTTGAAGCAAACATATCGGAGAATACCGTGAAGTACATCTTCAAAAAGCAAAGTTGCCCGACAATCCCCACACTTGAGCGCATCTGCGCCGCTCTTGATATTTCACTTTGGGAGTTTTTTCTCCTAGTAAGCGGCAAAAAGATGCAGCCGCACAAGGAATACGAGCTGCTCGTTGAGTTTGAACAGCTTGAGCCCAAATACATGGATCTGATTATCTACATCGCAAAGCAGCTGTCTAAGTAAAATATAAAGTCTTGGGTCGATTAACACACCAACTCAAGGCATAATCTAAGGCAACATTGCCAAACTCGGTTGGCAGGCATCCTTGCTCACCCCAAAAAGCAAAAAAGCCTGATTTTACAGGCTTTTTCAGAGTTCAAACACCATTTCAAGGTTGCCAAATGGGTTAAAAAAGCGCCTACTGATTTGGCAACCTTGCCATCGTTTTTCGCTTCAAAGAATAGAAATGTTCCTTGCAAATTTTGATATCTTCCTCGGTTTCGGAGGTAATAAATATGTACTGACTGCGGAAGATGCTCTTGATATGATTTGCGATATCGGTCGGCCCCTTTTCAGCGATTTCATGATAGTCAATACCGTTTCGCTCACAGAGGCTTTTCTTTACCGCCTTTATTTTAGTTCCACGAGCTTGACCATCTATTGCGATATTAAGTGCCGGCAAATACGCATCAAGAGGTAATCCAATCACATCATCAGACATGGCAATGACTTTGAGAGATGATTTTCGCGCATAATACAGTGTTAGCAAAGCAGGAAGAGAAGCTGCAAATTCCGCATCGCATTCCTTACAGGTAATATCGTGCATCGTTCTATCGCTTATTGGCGCATTCCAACTGTGTCCGAATTCACATAACCACCATGCCCGCTTGTACGATTTAAATATTGTCTTTGTCGGATCGATTTTGTTTTTCTTATAATCCCATTCAAGCAAAAGGTTCGGATGTTTTGTCGCCAAATCATTTATGCCGGGTTTAACCTCTCGTTCCGCACAAACGGGGCACATTCCGCCTGAAGCTCGCGTCTTGACCTGCATCAACCACTCATGACCGCAGCAGCTGCACCTCCACCAAACGCTCTTAGTAGACCTTGCGTTCACCATATAAGGTTCGATATTTCCATTGCGTTCTGACCATTCGGCTGCAAGCTCGGGATATTGAGTCTCAAAATCGTTGTAGCCCTTCAGCAACTTAATCCCGCTGCAATATGGACATTTGCTCCCATATGACCTTGTTGAGATAAGTGTGAACCATTCATGTCCTTCGTTGCATTTCCACCAAACCTTCTTATTTGCATAAGCAGTTACTTGAGACGGCAGTAACGGAAAATTTTTGTCCGACCATTCTCCAGCTATATTCGGATAAAGTGTCTCCAAATCATTGAACCCTGCTAAAACCTTGTTGTGAGAACAGTATGGACATCCGGCACCATTGACTCTGTTTCTTATCGGAGCATCCCACTCATGACCACACTTGCCGTGCCACCAAACTTTTTTATGTGAGCCTATTCCAACCGCATTAGGAGTTAGCGGGAGATTCTTATCTGACCATTCATCTGCAAGTTTCGGTTTTAATGTGCTAAGATCGTTGACTCCGCTGATAATCCTCATGTTAGCACATATCGGACACTTTTCACCATGAGAGCGTGCTTTCGCGCTTGTCTGCCATTCATGACCGCATGAACTTTTCCACCAATATAGCTTATTCGAGCCGAAGGGCACATCATCTGGTGTAAGCGGTAGATTCTTTTCCGACCATTCTTTTGCTAACTCAGGCCGCATTTTCATCAAACTGTTTTCCATACTAAAAGTACCTCCCTCTGTAGCTTTTAGTATAGTGATTGAGATTCAGCTTGTGAAATGTGCAAACGGCAATAAGAACCTTGTGGAGTACCTCCCCCTGCTGGCAACATAGAACAGATAAAAAATTTAACGCCTTGAGCCGATAATATTGCCGACTCAAGGCGTTTTCTTACTCATCTTCTTTATTCATGTATTTGTTGTAGGCTGCCATATCCCGTATTTTTGATTCTCGTGTTGAATCCACATAAATGTTCATCGTAGTAGAGATATCGACGTGTCCGAGCACATCTTGAATCGTCTTCAGCCCTACTCCCGATTCACATAGGCGTGTCGCAAATGTGTGGCGGAGTATGTGGCAGCTAAAGTCGGGTAGTAATGTCGGATCACTATCAATCCCATATTTCAGGAGAACTTGATCGTTGCAGTCGCGAATGATGTTTTTCAGTGCTTTATTCACACCGCACGGTGGACGGACAGTTCCATTCCTAGTTACAAATATGAAGTCATCGTAGCCATCAACTCGATCACGACAGGTAATATGGTTTTCTTCCTGATACTTTCTCTCCATTTCAAAGGCTTCGCGGACACCTGACGCCATAGGGATTTCTCTTTTTCCTGCGTCCGTCTTAGGCGTGTTAATTCCAAAGTAGGTCCCATTCTCGTCTCGGTGTTTGTAATATACCAATGTATGATTCACACTGATTATTCCCGCGTCAAAATCTACATCGCGCCATCTCAGTCCGGTGATTTCGCCTGCTCTTAGTCCGGTGTTGGCAATAATGTAGTAGAAGGGATACCAGTGTCTGTAGATGTCTGAATTTCTAAGGAACTCGAAAAAAAGTTCTTGCTGTGCAAAAGAAAGCGATCTCTTCTTTTCAATTTCATGCCCATGTGCGACCTTCAACTCACGCAGCATTTTATCCGTTGGATTTGTGCGGATATAGTTATCGTCCACAGCAACTTGGAAAACTTGATGAAGTACATTGTGTATGTTGTCGATTGTGGAAACCTTGAGCTGCCGCTCATCGCTGAGGGTGTTATAAAAACGCTTCACATCCGACTTCACGACCTGGACAACTCTTTTCTTCCCGAAGGTCGGCATAACGAACATCTCATACATGTAAATGTAGTTCTTAAATGTGCTGTCCTTAATGCCTCGTTTGAGCTCTTTCCAAAGATTAAAGCAATCATTTACTGTAAGGCTTCTTACATCTGTTTTGAGTCCATCGTGTTGATCCGCCGCTAACTCTTCTTCAATCTCTCTTAGTTGATCGAGCGTTTTTGCGAATGCCGAATGCCTCTTTCCGTCAGGGGTTGTCCATCTGTATTCGTACCCATTGCTTTTTTCAGTTTCGCCTGTGCGAAGTCGAATTCTGTGACTGTCGTAGCGAACATTCTTTTTTTCTCTCTTTGGCATGATATCCTTCCTTTCTCAGTTGAGTGCAAGTCATCATATGGAATACGCTTGCATCAAATATTCTAATAGCCTTTCTTTTTTTAATAATCGCTTCGAGCCAACCCAAAGAACGAAGCTGCAATCTGGGCTTTCTGAAAGCGCATAAAGCTTGTGTATCCCTAAACCGAAATACTCTGAGGCTTCATTGATTGTTAATAACGGCTTATCTTTGAGCTTGACTTGTTTTGTTTCGTCCATTTCCATAATGCGTCATCCTTTTCAATAAAGTTTTACTTGACACAAAGGATATTGGATTTTGGTTTATCTTTCAGCTTTACTTGCCTTGTTTCATCAAATTCCATGTTTTCCTCCTAACTCAGGCCAAATCAAGGCTAGCACATAGTGCCGCGTTAATTTGCTGCATTTTATCCCCATTGATTGTCCCGATATAATTGAGCAGTCGTTTGCGATCAATCGTTCTGACCTGCTCAAGAAGAGCAACCGATTTTTCATGCAGCCCATGACCTGAATCAATTACCACATGGGTTGCCAGCGACATTCTCTTTTCTTTCCTTGTAAGTGGGGCAATAATCACTGTCGGACTGTATCGGTTGCCCTTATCGTTTTGGATAATCAAAACAGGTCTCGTGCCGCTTTGCTCAGCACCGACCGTCATTCCCAGATCGGCGAGGAAAATATCGCCTCTGCGAATTTGTTCGAAATTAATTTGTTCCATTTATCTCTCAACCTTTCTGCATACAGCAGTAGTGAGTGGCCGCTGGTATGGTGCTGAATGGTCAGTGTGCCCCGTGGTGGTCACTGAGTGCTACTGCAGATGCAATCTTTCAGGGAATAAAGTCCCTACACTCCTTTACCGCAACATTTGAGGTCAAAAAACGACACTGTTTTATGAATTTCTTTCAAAAAATTTTATGATGAAGCTCTCGAAGCCTTCCTTCCATCTCTGAGCCGTTCTTGTTGAAACCTGATATTCACTGCTCAAAATTACGGTTGCCTCTTTTCTTTGACCGGAAAGATATAAGTCGAGAAGTGCATTTCCGTAAGGCTTCCATGCTGAGAGCTGCTTTCTCAACAGAGAAACTTGCAAGCCGTCAATAGCATCTCTTTGCACATCGCAGTCACTCGGAATTGTCTCTTCGAAGGATAATCCCGAAAATGACATTTCCGCTTCCAGCGGAATAAAATCATAATTTTTTCCCGCCTTTCGGCGTCTTTCATCAGTAACATGACGTGAATGCCATCTGTCGTATTCATCTTTGCTTACCTCGATAAACATACGATCCATTTCTCCGCAGTCCTCAAAACAGTCCATAATAAAAAACCGTCTCCGAGATATTGAACAGCCCCTGTTTTCAGCCAAATATTGAACAGCCCCTGTTTTCAGCCAAGATCTGATTCCACTCTTTATTTGAGGCAATGCGAAGCGCACTGCCGATTCCTTTTTCAAATACCAAATATGTGTTTTTCATTTTCGTAATCTCCTTTGAATTTTTGAATTTGGGTTGAAGTCAAAAATTCGGAGATTACGGATATTCGGCTATGTAGCAAAGCCATATATAAAGCATTAGGAGTTCCTTTCCCGCGCTTGCGGGAATAGAACTCCTAATACCGTACAAAGCAAATTAACGCGCAAAAAAGCACCGTCGAAACGAATCAAGAAATCAGGATATGATTATCCCTTAATCTCAATTCGGCTTCGTACGGTGCTTGGTAGTTTTTCAGCCCTTTCGGGTCCTGCTCCGCTTGCGCGATTAAAAGTCGTTTTAGTTATTCAATTTTATCTGAGAGGCCTGTTTTTTCTTGAGTACACACGATGCCGTGTTCCCCTTTTCAGAGTTCTGAACATTGCGGTGTCAATAGGCTCATCAAATTTGCATTTTTTGCACTTTGCTCTTGTTATGTTATGCTCTGTCCCATACACATCAAGAAGGTAAAATCCGCAGATTGGACATTTAATCTCTCGTTTCACAAGTTGTTCGGCCTGACGCCTGGATATCTCAAGTTTTCTGAGTGTTTCCGCCGATAAAGGCCTTTTGTAACGTTCCTCAACTGTTTGCATCATGATTGCATCACACCTCCGCGGCTAAATGTTGGAAGGTATTCATCAATCGGATGAATATCAAGAAGATCCAGCTCCTTAAGTCTCACAAACAATGGCGTATAATTCACGCCCATTGCATCGGCCATTCTCTGGATAAGCAGCTTCTGATCCTGTGCCAAAACATAACCGTCATAGGCTACTATTTTATTGCCGCCGTTATATTTTTTCAGAACCCTCGATACAAGGAAAAACGGCATTAAGAGCACGGCAGACGCACGATTTGTAAATGCTTCGTTGATTGACAGCATTTCACGGAACATCTCCCGTGAGTATTCCATCTCGTTGCTGTATTCGCTGTGAAAAGCTGCATTCGTTTGAGCCGGTATATGTGTTCCGATAATGAAGTGAGCACCCTCATGTGCTATCGTGAATCTCTTTCTCCCAATTTCATTTGGCCTTTGCAGGAATCTTTCGATAACGGCTGTTCCCGCCGGAAAGAGAACCTGCACCTTTTGGTTTCCTCGCATAACCCATAGAGGTCGAATACCGTCCGATAGAAATCCTATTCTTCCCGGATCGGGTTCTGCGAATGCCTCATAGACGATTGGAATTCCCAGATATTCCGTGACAAAGGATTCAATGTCCACACAATGCGCATTGGTATAATGCTTACGCTTCATGAAGTCCTTTATCATGGCTTCACAGAGGTTTTCGATCTCGTCAAAAGTAGCGAATTTCTTCACTGCCCACACCTCCTGTCAAGCCATCACAAACCATTTGTGATTGACTCGGTAAATATATTTTTCCGCACTACCGATGATTACCGTGTAGCGAATTCCTTCGTATTCATTAGCTGAAGAAGCTCCGTGATACAATACCCGTGAGATTTTGAATCGACGTCCGTCAGTCCAAATAATCACTCTCGGAAGTATCAGTCCGTCAGCGAGAGTTTCAAACTCAACATCAACAGGTACTTTATCCAACTTTTTTGTACCCCTTCCTTATAAGCTCTTAATTACATGTTTTGCAACACCCTGAACAGTAAGCTCATTGACTAATATAGTTTTGCCGGGATAGACCTCCTCGTTCATATATTCGAGTATTGTCTTTCCGTTATCATCAAAGCCGCCGAATCTTTTCAGTGTATTTTGATTCTGGTCATCGAGAGCGACAACTATATCCCCGACATCTGCAGTCGGTTGTTTCAGGATAACAATGAGGTCTCCCTCAGCGATGCCGGCATTCTCCATAGAGTCACCTTGGGCTCTGAGAATATAAAAGTCTCCTTTTCCGAAAAGATTGGTCGGAAGATTGACATATTCCTCAACATACTCCTCTTCGGTTTGAGCCTCGCCGCAGGGAATGCTGCCAACGATAGCAGCACGAGCGGTATTCATGGTTCTGCGATTGAGTTCCTTTGTATCAATGGTATCTCCGTCATACTCGAGAGTACCCTCATCGGTCATTTCGACTAGATAGCGGTATACGGTGGATTTATTTACGCCGAGTACATCACCGAGTTCTTTCAGTGAGGGCGATTTCCCAGCATTCCTCTTCCAGTCGTTCACGACCTCACAGATTTTGTTTTTCAATTCAATACTCTTTGAACGCATCTTCATATACCTCACTTCGCACTATCCGCAACGCTCGTTGCGTTTATAATTATATTCGATGATTTTTAATCCGTCAATAGCGCAAAATAAAGGTGGGTCCAATTGAACCCACCTTAGAGAAATTATTTTTTGAATTTGTCGAGTATCCGTGAAAAGCCATCTACCGCCTCCTGCGGAGCGGTTATTTTCATCTTCCCGCCAAAGGAGAATTTAGTTGTAATTAACGATCTGTTCAAGAGCATAGAGAAGTGTTCCGTTCGTCTTGGCTTCTTCTGTGATTTTTTCATCAAAACCGTTTTCCGAAAACAGAGCATAATAAAATGTTGCTTTTTCTTTCAGCGGAGTCAGCTTTGCAAGCATATTAAGATATTCCGTGTAAGTAAACGCTTCTTTTTTGAACTTGCATTCTCCGATCAAATACTTTTCTGCTTTTTGGTCGATGCACAAAAGATCGATTTCCGTTTCTCCGAGCCTCAGTCCGTTTTCTGCGTTTTTATCTCGAATCGTGGTCTTGCCCGTCCATCGTCCCATCTTGGAATAACGGAACGGCAGCTCATTTTTCTTTTGCATTTCACGGACAAACTCACGGCAGACATCTTCAAAAGCAAATGAAGCAAATTCGTGAAGTGCAGGCTCAACGATATACTCATATACACCGTCAACGTCGCCGTCCTCAAGCTGTGAGAAATTGGCGAAGCCGAAAGCATACCAAAAACGGAAGAAGTTATCCGTCAGCTTATAGGTTCCACGGTTTCCGTTTGCCTGTTCCTTCACTTTGGCATCAACAGAAAACTCCCGTTCCACAATGCCGAGTTCAATCAGATTTTTCAGATACACACTTGTTTTGGAAGTGTCTTCAACAAGCGACTTCTGACTGATATTATTCAGCGTTGTATTGCCAAGTGCCACCGCTTCAATAATGGAGTTATAAATCGGCGTTTCCCGAAGCTCCTGATGAAGCAGGAAGTCAACCTCGCTGTATAAAATACATCCCTTTGTCAAAATGTTCCGTTTGATATTTTCCCCAACCGACAGTTTTGGATTCCATTGTCTTAAATAATGAGGAATACCGCCGAGAACAGAATAAGCAATCACCTTGTCACGCTCAGAGTAATTGGGAAAGAATTTTACGGCATCGTAAAATCCCATTTCTTTCATCTTGTAAATACCGGTTGCACGACCGTAAAGAGGATTTTTCTCTGCAAGAAGTTCTTTTTCGATAAAGCTCATTGCACTTCCGCACAGCACAACCATTACATTCGCATCCCGAAGCTCCGCATCCCACAGATTTTGCAGAATGGAAGGAATACTCTTGTTTCCCTTGCACATATACGGAAACTCATCTATGATCAGCAGCTTCTTTTTATCGCCGTAAGGCAGGTCAAGAATAGCACGAATAGCTTTTTCCCAATCCGCAAACTCGGTAACATAGTTTCTTGCCGGAATATCCTCCTTTAATATCTGCCTTGAGAACTTCTGAAGTTGTACTCTGTCGGTCGTCTGTGTGCAGGAAAAGAAAATATGCGGTTTGCCTTTACAAAACTCCCGCAAGGTTTCGGTCTTGCCGACACGCCGCCTGCCGTAAAGAACTACAAGCTGACCACCCTCGGTTTCGTATTTATCATTTAAGAATTTCAGTTCCGCTTCTCTGCCGATAAACATCAAAAGCACCTCC
>CAVDQG010000047.1:0-16610 GCA_963611165.1 Bacteroides uniformis | reverse complement strand
GATGATTAGCTTATGCCTGTTCAATGTAATCTTCTACAGTTTCCTGTAAAACATAGTTGTTCTTAGATTCGGCATTATTGCTCTTAGCCTGCTTTTTTGCAAGTAATGTCTCATACTGAGTTTTCATGATGTAACTTCCAAAAACACTTGTAAAATTTAACTCTTTTGTTGCTACCATAATAATACCTCCACACAAATTAGTTTATTAACAGTGGTTAAAGAAATATTTGTTTCATCTATTTCTTAATTAAAGTATAGCAGTATAATCTCCAAGAATCTAATTCAAAAAGACTATACTGCTATTACTAAACTTTATACTTACATGCGATGGTAAAATCAGTTGTTTTTATTGCGGTTAAAGTTAATAAGGCAACCAGCACGGACAATCTTCTTCTCGTCCTCTGTTAACGGAGCTATATAAAGGGAGATTTCTTTCATATCCTTGCCTACAACATAAGCCTTGATATCCTGCATATCGCCGTTTAATGCATCTTTAACGTTAGGAATGTAAATGTAATCGCCAACCTCAAATTCAGGAGTTTCCTTCATCTGGAATGGTAACATACCCCAGTTAATAACATTTGAACGGTATCTTTTTGTAGCGTATTCCTCGCAGATATTTGCAAGACCGCCGAGAACTCTCTGGCAGCTTGCTGCCTGCTCTCTTGCAGAACCGTCACCGGGCTTTACACAGTAGATAACGCTTCCAATTTCTACATTCTTAGCATCAACATCGCCGAATTTGTCAGAAATCTTTGCATATACATTGTTAAGTTCAGAATCGACCTCAGTTGTATCCTTGCCTGCAACTCTTGCCTTTTCAACAGCATTAACAGCCTTAGTGCGTCCGACATACTCAGGATCACGGCGTGAAAGAGTGAACTCAGCAAGTCCGAGAGGGTTAGATCTGTAAGAAGAAGTTTCACCAGAAGGAATCAACTCATCTGTTGTTGTGACAGAATCCATAATCTTGGAGCAAACCTTTAAAAGAATGTTGTCTGTCAAAGCACTCATCTCAGGCCAATCCTTAATATTCGGGCCGTATACAAGTGAGGATTCTTTTTCCGGCTTGTCATATCCGTTAAAGATTCTTGACTTGTAGGAAGTATCGTCATAATCGTATTCAGGAACAACATAGTCATCAGCATACTCTGTTGCAGATGTTAATACGCCTCCGTTAGCTGCAGTAGCTGCGATTGAACGAGCATCCATAAGTGCGACAGCGGAAAGCTGACCAACACCCGGCTTTGAACCTTCTCTGTTCGGGAAGTTTCTTGTTGTGTGACGAATAGAGAGTGCGTTGTTAGCAGGAGTATCACCGGCACCGAAGCAAGGTCCGCAGAATGCTGTCTTAAGTATTGCACCTGCAGCCATAAGATCAGAAATAGCACCTTTTTTGACTAAATCCATATAAACCGGCATAGATGACGGATAAACAGACAATGAGAACACATCGTTTCCTGTTTTTGCGTTCTTAAGGATATGAGCTGCATCCATAATGTTGGTGTATGTACCACCTGCACATCCTGCAATAATTCCCTGCTGAACCATAAGCTTGCCGTCCTTAATCTTGTCCATAAGGCTGAAGTGAGTATCAGGGTTATCGGAAAGTTTAAGAACATTCTGCTCTGCCTCGTGCAAAATATCCTCGAGGTTTGCATTTAACTCATCAATTTCAAATGTGTTGCTTGGATGACACGGTAAAGCAATCATCGGCTTAACTGTTGACAAGTCAACATAGACCATACCGTCATAATATGCACAAGCATCAGGATTGAGCTCTTTATATTCATTTCCTCTGCCGTGAGTTGTCAAGAATGCTTCAGTCTTATCATCTGTTCTCCAAATGGAAGACAAGCAAGTTGTTTCTGTTGTCATTACATCGATACCGTTACGATAATCACAAGTCATGTTGCTGACACCGGGACCTACGAATTCCATTACCTTGTTCTTGACATAACCATTCTTATAAACAGCACCGATAATTGCAAGAGCAATATCCTGAGGGCCGACTCCCGGGTTTGGCTTGCCTGTCATATAGATAGCGATAACACCCGGATAAGCAACATCGTAAGTATCACAAAGCAACTGCTTTACAAGCTCTCCGCCGCCTTCACCGATAGCCATTGTACCGAGAGCACCGTAACGTGTATGAGAGTCTGATCCCAAAATCATTTTGCCACAGCCTGCCATTGTTTCACGCATATACTGGTGAATAACAGCCATGTGAGGCGGAACAAAAATACCGCCGTATTTTTTAGCTGCAGAAAGACCGAATACGTGGTCATCCTCGTTGATTGTACCGCCTACTGCGCAAAGAGAATTGTGGCAGTTTGTTAATACATAAGGAATTGGGAACTCTTTCAAGCCTGAAGCTTTAGCTGTCTGAATGATTCCTACGAATGTGATATCATGGCTTGTCATAGCATCAAACTTGATTCTTAACTTATCCATGTTATCTGAAGTGTTGTGTGCCTTTAAAATCGAGTAAGCAATTGTGCCTTTCTTAGCCTCTGCTTTATTAGCTGACGGCTGAGCTTCTGATTCAGGGACAATTTCTGTTCCGTTTAATAAATACACACCTTCGTTATACAGTTTAACCATAACAATTATCCTTTCTCTAATAAATCCTTTAGTTTTTACAATTTAGCAAGTGAGCACACTTGCTGTCGATAATTTTAGTATAATAGAGGAGTTTCATAATTTTTAATTACGACTTTCCCTTCTGTAATTAGTATAATAAAAAGACGGATTAAAATCTAATTCACAAAGATAATACTACTATTCCTAAAAAGTAGAACTTTTAACAAAGTTGAATCTGACCTTTTTAATCGGTTGGTAAAGCCATACGCTGAAATAACTCTGGTAACATCTCTTGCGCCATTGGAAGTTGTCTCAAGTGTTACTTTGATTTAAAACACAAGCCTTTATTGTGATTAAAGAGGAAGCTTTAAACTTCCTCTTTAATCAAATTGACTATAATCAAACGAAAAGACCGTAAACTCCCAAAACAGCGAATATTGCTAGTACAGCAAGTGCGATAAAGGAAACGGCAAACAGCTCAACAAAGAGCTTATTCTGTGGAAAACGCTCCTCAGCATTTTCCTGCTGAGCAACACCGGCCATGATAAGTGCGCCTGTCGTTGAAATCGGTGTGAAGCCTGAAACAGTACCGCCGATGACAATAACAGTAACAAGCTGAACTGCATTAACACCAAGAGCTGTGCCCAATCCGCTGGCAGTCGGAATCAATGTTGGGAAAACAACACCAAGACCAGAGCTGAAGAAAGACATGAATCCTGATGCAATTGCCATAATCATTGTAGCTGTATGCTGACCCATGATTTTCTCTAATCCGGCAACCATTATATCAATTCCGCCGGAGATGGATACGATGTTCATAAGTATTCCGACACCCATAACCATCAGAATTACATTCCAAGGAATACCTGCAATAGCTTTCTTCTCTTGACCGTCGCCTATTACAACCAAGATAGTTCCTACTAAGAAACCTGTAAGACCGACGTTCCAAGAGAAAAACAGTGCGCCTACAGCGAGAACCAAAAGTCCGACCAGTGAACACCACTGTTTTACATTGAATTTAGGTAACTCCTTTATGCTTACTACAGAAGAAGATTCATCAACCTTCCAGCCTTTGTAGTAAATATAGACCAAAACACCGGTAACAAGTGCGGTAACAATCATTCCGAACATAATCGGTATCGTGTTGCCTGTTAATCCCTGCTCTTCCATTAATTCACGAACAACAGCACTCTCGGGAGTTAACGGGCTCATGCGTCCAGACATAACACCGAGATCGCCGATAATAGCAGTCATAATAGGGTTGATTCCTGCTGAAACAGCAACGGGAATCGCAATAACCGGTACGATTGCAAGGCTTGGAATTGCTCCGGGACCAACAGCGCAAATGACAAATCCGAGAATGTACATTACTATAGGGATAAGACGCTTTTTTGTTCCAACAAGAGCAACCATTTTTCTTGCAAGAAGTTCCAAAGTACCATTGCCGTTAATAATTGAGAAGAGATATGTAATACCGACCATCTGAATAAAAAGAGATGAGCTGAAGCCGGCAATAACTTCTTTTGTGCTAAGTCCGTAAGCAACGGAAAGAATCATTGAAAAGCCGATGCAAAGAATACCTACGTTGCAGTTTCTCCAGAAACCTATAATAATTGCTACAAGCAGCAAAATTAAAGATATAAGTCCTAAGTTCATGATTAAACCTCCTTAAAGGTAATGCAAACAGGGCTTTCAGTCGGAATAATTCGTCCTGTGTAACTCATGAGACCTGTCTCTGAATCCAGTTTCATTTCAACAATTGTATCACTGTCTTCATTGGCAACATAGAACTTACTGTAATCAAGATTGAAAGAAATAAAACGAGGAGTAAGTCCGAGTGTCGGATAATATCCAAGCTCCTTCATATAGCCTGTATTCTGATCAACTCTATACAAAACAATAGACTCATGAATTCTGTTGGAACCAATCAATATTTCACCGTTCTTATCAAGAACAGAAGCACTTGCCTGTCCTTCACCTGTATAAGTTTCAGGTAAAGACGGAAGATTCTGTCTTGCTGTGAGTTTACCTGTTTTGTCGTCAAATGAAAGGTAAGTCATTTTATTTCCTTTTTCATTGATAAGGTAAACAAACTTATTATTAGGATGAATAGAAACATGTCTCGGCTCGTCATATGTTCTTGAGTAATAGGTATCGGTTGTGGTTAATGAACCGTCTTCTGAATTAAATCTGAAAACTCTTACCATTCCGTATCCCTGAATTCTTGCCTGAGTAACGACAAAAAGATACTCTTTATTCTGATCCCAAATACACTGGTGAGCAAAAGAGATTTTTCCTTCTCCCTGTCCTTCCATATTGACTTTAGTAACGATTTTTCCTAAAGTACCGTCTTCATTGCGCTCGATTACATAAACAGCACCACCCTGAAGAGTAGCTACAACAATGTACTTGTTAGTCTTATCAACGGTAATAAAAACAGGGTTCTTGCCTCCGATGTCAATTGTATTCATATGGGAAAGCGTTCCGTCTTCAGCTATTTTATAACTGCTTACCATTGTGAAGTCTCCGTGAACTGAATACAGGAACTGTTCTGTAAGATCCATAGTCTGGTAAGATGGATTTTCCTCAGTTTTGAGACACTGAATTTCATTCCAGTCTCCGCATTTGCTAATGTTGTAAACCTTTAAGCCTTTACCTCTTGCATGTCGCTCTTTTGTGGATCTACATCCAACATACGCAATTGTCATGATATCCTCCTTGTACACCTGATAGGCACATATAAATGTATTGTGATTTTTTTAACACTGGGGGTTTAAAAATCAAGAATTTGTATACATTTATTATATGTAGCTCGAGTATAAAATGGAAATTCGTTAATCGACACTTGTTATATTCCAAAAAGGAATGGCCTGTTTTGCACAATGCTACTGAATAAAAAAATAAGGTGAATTGCCAAAATCAGCAATTCACCTTATAGTAATCTTCAACAAATGAGACAAAATCCATGATGTCGGGTTTGGTGAAACATTCATCGCCAACCATCATCCAAACATTTCTCGACACAACTTGCCCACTGCCGTCATAAACGAGCAACTTTTGTGCTTTGTCACTATCGACTTTCCATTTATCGCCAAACACAAATGATATGCCAAGCCCGTTTTCTACCATCTCAATTGCTATGTCTGCATAAGGAACACGATGTGTTTCCTGCGGCATTATGTTGAAATGATTTTTCCACCATTGCGTTACCGTCAGCTTAACCAAAGTGTTGAAATTAGACTCAATTAGCGGAAACTGAATGATTTCATCAATACTAACACCTTTCGGCGTTACCATATATAAGTTCTCATTAAAAAGGCAAACCTTTTCCCCTAAAAAAGGAAAATCTCCACAGACAAAACCAATATCTATATTTCCGTTAGTTAATTGATTTACAATAATATCACTTGTATTTGTATTGGTCTCAATTTGAATTTTGTTAAACTCACTTAGGTATTCTTTAAGGAGTTCAGGCATATGAAGCCTTGCGAACGAATTTGGCAAACCTAAACGAAGCAACGGCTTTTGCGCTCGGTTTTGTGCAAAGTGTTCTTCGATTTCGCCAAGAAAATCCAGCATAATAGTAGATTTATTTACGAGATATTTTCCCTCATCGGTAAATGTTACGCCATGGCTGTTTCTTCGCACAACTTTGATATCCCACTCATCCTCAATTGAATGAATTCTCTTAGTTAATGCAGACTGGGTCATGTAAAGTGCTTCCGCAGCCTTAGTCATGCTTTTTTTCTCATATAAGGTTATCAGTATTTTCCAATCAATGTCTTTCATAAATAATATTTAGAGCTTGCAGTTTTTCTCGATATAATTCACGAAATCCTCCAAAGCCTTTGTCATGCGTTTGCTTTTTGGATAAAGAAACCATGTGTTTCTGGAAACAATGCTTCCGTCGTTTTTGACAAGCGGAGTCAACGTTAAGTTAAGTTCATTTTCAAAATTATCCGGAAGGAAACCTAATGTAAAGCCCAATCCCTTTGCAACCACTTGCCAAGCAACATCGACATATCCTACAGCCATTCCGTTTGGAAGATCTGTGTTGAACTTTTCGTGCCACCATTCATTAAGTGAGGCTTTCGATCTGGCATTTGTCTTATATGTGATATATTGCATTTGCGGAAGCTGATCAAGGCTTACAGGATCTTTACTGATGAGATATGCCTTGTTTACGGCAACAAGCGTCTTATTAACCGCACCCTCATAGTTATCCCGTACAAAAGCAACATGAATTGATTCATCAAACATCTTCTTGAAGAGGATATCGCTTTGCTCATTAATTATTGTAAAATTAACATTAGGATGAGATTTTCGGTAATCCAGCAGTAAATCTGATAATGTATACTTACTGAAAGTGTACGATGATCCGATAATAATCTCCGTGTCGGCTCTATCCTGCATGTCTTTCAAATGTTTCTTTGTGGAATCTAAAAAATCCTTGTATTTGGCAGCCTGTTCGGCAAGGTATTCTCCTTCGGGTGTGAACTCCAACCCTTTAGGCGTGCGGTTTACTATGGTTATTTGAAACTCTTCTTCCATGTGCTGAATTCTCTTTGTTAGAGAAGGCTGAGTTATATATAACAAATTAGCAACCTTTGTCATATTTGGATTTTTGTGTAACTCGTATAAGATTTCCCAATCTGTATCTTTCATAGTGCCACCTTTATTCATGCAATTTAAAAAGTGTAGACGACACCCGCCTTCTACAAACTGATGTAAGGTGGGTGTCTTCCGTTAATTTAAATTTGTTTAACTATTATACACACTTACATTATTTAATTATATAATAGCATAATAATGTACAAATTGCTATAGGTGACAAGAATATATTTTATTTAATCTTTTGAATTGTTTCTATCAGGTAATCAGTAAATTCAGCAGCACTTGCGTCTTCAGCATAAGTTGTGACTACGAGCTTCTTTTCGGTTTCTGTGCAAATCTCAAGTGCTTTCTCAAGAATAGCATTACGATCTGCATAACCGATATGGATAAGCATTTGTCCGATTGCACGAATCAAACTGCAAGGATTAGCATATTCACCTCTGCCATGAGACATAAGGTAAGGTGCTGTACCATGAATTGCTTCAAATAAGGCGTACTTGTTACCAATATTAGAAGAACAAGCATTGCCAAGACCGCCTGCGTGCTCTGCGGCTACATCTGTTACAATATCTCCGTAAAGGTTAGGAAGAACAATTACTTCAATACCCTGATTGAATCCCGGGTCAAGCATCTTAGCGCACATAGCGTCAACAAGACGCTCCTGAATCTCAATCTCAGGATACTCCTCGCCAACCTTGCGTACTGCCTTGATAAAGTTACCGTCTACAAGCTTAACAATATTTGCCTTTGTAACAATAGTTACATTCTTTTTTCCGTTCTTTTTGGCAAATTCAAAAGCTGCTCTTGCGATACGCTCGCTACCCTGTTTAGTCTGAACTTTGAAGTCAACAGCGAGGTCGTCATCTACCTGTATGCCCTTATCGCCCCAAATATACTCGCCTTCGATATTTTCGCGGAAGAACGTCCAATCAATATTCTTATCAGCGATTTTAATAGGTCTTACAGCGGCAAATAACTCAAGCTCTCTGCGAAGCAAGCTGTTTGCACTGATAAGATTCGGCAAACCGTCTCCTGCTCTTGGAGTAACCATGGGACCCTTAACCAAAACGTCACATGCTTTAATTTCAGGGAGAATATCTGCAGGAAGGCTTTCCATCTTTGCAACACGGTTTTCGATTGTCATGCCCTCAATGGTTCTGACCTCGATTTTGTTCTCCTCAATTTCGTCTTTAACGAGTTCGTTAAGCACACGAAGAGCCTGTTTCATGATAATAGGGCCAATGCCGTCTCCGGGTAAAATTCCGACAACAATTTTATCTTTCTTGCTAAAATCGGTAGGAACGCTTGAAGCCTTCATCTTCTCTATTCTGTTCGATTCGTTTGCAATGAGATTACCGAATTTCTCTTTTGCTAAATTTATATTCTGCTCTAAAATAGCACTCATAATTATTCTCCTAACTGTTTCTTTAAGTAACGTAACTGTCCGCCGCTGAGTACAACCTCAACTTCATTATCTGAAAGATCTAACTTAACCTTAAACTCGAAGTCCCTGGTAACATCCTTGACAACAACTTCTCTTGTCGGAATTTGATCCAAAAGGTTATCAATTTCAAGTTCGTCCAAAAGATCAATCTTGTCATAATCTGACGGGTCTTCAAAAAGCATTGGAATAACACCGTGGTTTACAAGATTTCCTTTGTGGATACGAGCAATGCTCTTTGCTATTACGCATTTAACGCCGAGATACATGGGGTTAATAGCAGCATGTTCTCTTGATGAACCCTGTCCGTAGTTCTCGCCGCCTACGATAATGCTTGAACCGAGCTCTTTAGCACGTGCTGCAAAATCAGGCGCATAACGATGATAGCAGTACCGGGACATAAGAGGAATATTTGAACGCATGCTTGAAAATTCTGCGCTTGCCGGTGTGATATCATCTGTAGAAATATTGTCTCCACCCTTTAAGCTTACAGGCACTTTCAGATGCTGTGTCGGTACTTCAGGTATCGGTAAGAACTTGATGTTAGGACCGCGTACAATCTCCACTTTCTTTGCCTCGTCCTCTGGAAGTGGTTTGATAATCATAGAGTCATCAACCTCATATACCTCCGGCTCATGAATATCGTTAAGAATATTTACATTGTCGCCTAAGATTTCTTCAGCTGATGCAAAAGTACCCATTATAGCTGTTGCGGCGGCACTTTCAGGGCTTACGAGGTAAATTTTAGCGTTGGGGTTGCCTGCTCTTCCCTTAAAGTTTCTGTTTGATGTACGTACGGCAATACCCTCTGTAGCAGGTGTTTGACCGATTGCACAGCAAGGGCCGCAAGCAATTTCCAGAATACGCACACCGGCATCGATGAGCATTCCGATGTAACCGTCATTTAACAGATGCTTATATGTCTGCTTTGAAGCAATCGCACATGTACAGCTTACATTTTCGTTAACATGATTACCTTTGAAAACTAAAGCGGCTTTAGCAATGTCGGCATAAGATGCATTTGTACAACTTCCGATAAATACTTGCTGAACAGGAAGCTTTTCTGTTTCTACTTCCTTTAACGGCTTGACGTTATCAGGCTGATGCGGACAAGAAACGAGCGGCTCAAGCTCACTTAAATTGATATCGATATAATCATCGTACTCTGCATCCTCATCAGGCAGAAGTTCACGATAAGCCTCTTCTCTGCCCTGTGCTTTTAAGAATTTTCTAACCTGTTCATCAGCCGGGAAAATTGAAGTTGTAGCACCAAGCTCAGCGCCCATGTTTGTTATGGTAGCTCTCTGCGGAACCTCGAGAGTAGCGGCTCCTTCACCTACATATTCATAGACATTTCCAAGACCACCCTTAATTGAAACTCTGCGGAGCATCTCCAAAATGACTTCCTTTGCATTAACGCCTGCCTTAAGCTTACCTGTCAGGTTAACCTTAATAACTCGAGGCATTTTAAGACGCATCGGAACACCTGTCATAGCTGTCGCAACGTCCATTCCTCCGACACCGATACAAAGCATACCGATAGAACCCCCGTGAGGAGTATGGCTGTCTCCGCCCATGCTGATTTTTCCCGGAGCGCCAAATCTTGAAACCTGTACGGTGTGGCATATACCATTGCCCGGTCTTGAAACATGCACGCCAAAACGCTTTGCGGCAGACTGAAGATAAATGTGATCATCAGGAGTCTTGTGATCGACATATAAGAGATTGTGATCCAAATAGCTTACGCTGCACTCTGTGCGAATACGGTCAAGACCGATTGCTTCGAATGCAAGATAAGTCATAACAGCATTTATATCATGCGTTAAGGTCTGGTCGACCTTAATGAAGACCTCTTCTCCGGGATTCATGCTTCCGGAAACATAATGCTCTTCAATTATTTTTCTTGTAAGTGATTTTCCCATATATAATTTCCTCTTTTATATAGTTTTGTATAACTTAAAATTAAAACTCATACGGCTTAACCTGACGTACAACATCCATAATTGTACCGTCTCTTGCCTCGATGATACCGACAACTCTGTCGTTAAACTTAACAGGTTCAGGCTCTCCGGTGATTGAATATGCAATATCTCTAAGTTCTTCAATTGTTTTAAACGGAATACCCTTAACATCCTTCATGCACTCAATCAAATCCTGTCTTGCGGGATTAATTGCTACACCATAATCTGTTACAACTACATCAACGGATTCACCAGGAGTTGTGACTGTAGTTACATTGGTGCAGATTGCAGGAATTCTTCCCTGTAAAAGTGGGCAAATAACAATTGTGCATTTTGCTCCTGCCGCCGCATCGGGATGACCTCCCTGAGCACCTGTAATAACTCCGTCCGAGCCAACAACAACATTAACATTATAGTTAACATCAACCTCGAGGGCACCGAGAATAACAAAATCCAACTTGTTAACAAAAGCACCTTTATTGAAGGGGTTAGCATATGCGCCTGCGCTTATTCTATGGTGGTTCGGTCTTTTAACAGATTCAACAGCTGATGTATCAAAGTCCTGTGTATCGAGAAGCATGCCGACAAGGCCTTCATCCAAAAGATCGCACATTCCCTTGGACATACCGCCGACAGCGAAGCCCATTTTTATGCCACGCTCTTTCATAACCTTTCCAAGTGAAATAGCAGAAGCGATTGAAGCACCGCCGACACCTGTCTGATAAGAAAAGCCGTCCTTAAAGTAAGGAGTATTGATAACAAACTCTGTGCAGTAATCTGCCATCATAATCTTTCTTACATCAGTTGTTGGTTTTGCGGCACCAGTAGCAATTTTTTCAGGGATGCCAATCTGATCTACAACACAAACATAGTCAACCTTTGTGCAGTTGATATCTGCAGGGTAATTTGGGAACGGAACAAGACAATCGGTAACAGCAACAACCTTATTAGCATGGTTTCCGTCAACAAAAGAGTAAGAAAGAACACCGCAGTCACTCTTTCCGCCGACACCCTTGCAGTTTCCGTAGTCATCGCAAGTAGGTGCTCCGATGAACGAAATGTCGATTGTTGTTTCTCCTGTCTGTATGGCTCTGATTCTTCCACCATGAGAACGCATAATAGCGAGTCCCTTTAACTTACCGTTAGAAATAGCCTCGCCGATTTTTCCTCTAACACCTGAAGACTGGATATTGGTGATTGTGCCGTCTTCAATCATTGGGAGAAGCGGATCGTGTGCCTTTCCGAGCGAGCTTGCACAGATTGTGACGTCTTTAATGCCCATCTTGTGAACTTCTTCCATGACCATATTGACAACGAGGTCGCCTTCTCTGAAATGATGATGGAATCCTAAAGTCATTCCATCATGAGCACCACATTTAACGAGTGCATCATGAATAGAATCTACAAGCTTGCTTGTATCATGGTTCATTACAACCTTTGTTATAGGGCCTTCCTTTTTAAACTCGCTTCCGTCTTTATAGAAATTACCTTGGAAAACCTCTTTTCCGGTTTGCTTAATTATCTCATCTGGTATTTCACGGCCTACTTTATTAATCATTTTATCGTCCTTTCAATAGCTGCACTGTGATTTAATATAAACAGTTAATTGTACATTGTTTCTTGCAGTTTAACGGTATTACAAATCTCCGTAATATACACCCGAAGCCTTTGCAAGCTCCAAGGTTCTTTTTGCACCGTCATAGAAAGCAATGTCTATCATTTTTCCGTCTACTGTAAATACACCGATTCCAAGCGCACTCTTTTCGTCAATCTCCTTTACAACCTTTTCAGCAAAAATAATATCCTTCTGAGTCGGTGTAAAGATCTCATGAACTATTGAAATTTGTCTCGGATTGATAATTGACTTACCGTCAAAGCCCATCAAATGAATCGCTTCAACATCTTTTCTGAAGCCTTCCATATCATTCAGGTTTGTGTAAACAGTATCGAAGCACTGTACGCCTGCAGCTCTTGCCGCAATAATCATATGCTGTCTTGCCCCCATAAGCTCGATGCCTGTTCCTGTGATATGTGTCTGCAAATCCTTAGTATAATCACCACCGGACAAAGCAATGCCGAAAAGTCTGTCGGAAGACTGACAAATTTCAAGTGCATTCAGTATGCCCTTTGCGGACTCTAATGCTGCCATAATAAGCGTTCTGCCTTCCGGAATACCGTATTTCTTTTCTGCGGAGATAATTTCCTTTTCTACTACATATACGTCATTTGCACTCTCGGTTTTTGGAATACGTATTGTATCTGCGCCTCCTGCTACGGCGCAGCGAATATCCTCTCTCCAATAAGGTGTATCCAAACCGTTTATTCTGACAACTCGCTCTACTCCGCGATAATCGATTTCCTGCAAAGCATGATAGAGAGAGAATCTTGCTACATCCTTCTCTTTTTCAGCAACTGCATCTTCAAGATCGAGCATAATTGAGTCAGGCTTATAAATGTACGGATCCTTTATAAGTCCCGGCTTTTGGCAATTTAAAAACATCATAGTTCTTCTTAATCTTTTTTTATTTGGATTACTCATCTTATAGCACCTCCCCAAGGCAAGTCCTCTTTCTGGTCAACTGCTCTGAAAACAGCTCCTTCTACTCTTGCCTTTAACGTGCAGTCAAGAGCACCTTTATCAACAACTTTGATTTTTACATTTTCCACACCGAGACGTTCCAATGTTTTGAGAACAGTATTTTTGATGCTGTGTCCAAACTGATTGATGACTGAGCTTTCAAGCTCAAATTCAATACCATCCTCGTTCGGTTCGATAGTTACCATTGCGTCACTGGACTCCAATGTACCTGCGACAGCCGATTTTGTGATTTCCATTTGTCGAATAGTCCTCCTTGTTTCCTAAAAGAATGAAAGATAAATACAAATTCTTGATCTGTAATAATTATATATCTTGGATACATTGTTTGTATAATTGTCAAAATGAATGCATTGATAACTTTTTATCATAGCAAGATATTTTCGTTTGATTTGAAATTAACTGTTGACTTTATCGTTTTAGGGTTATACACTATGAGTTGTTTTTGCAGTGGATACATTTTATAAGTAAATGTCTTTGCTCAAACCATAATAAACCACATTATTCTCAAGGCAAAAGGAGTATCATACTATGATACAAAAACTAAAAAATTTTCTGATTATCACTCTCAGCATTTTTATTATGGCAATCGGAGTATACTTTTTTAAGTTCCCAAACAATTTCTGCTTCGGCGGCGTAACGGGTGCCGCCGTAGTCTTTGCGAAAATTACCCCGCTGTCTGCCAGTGCATTTTCTTTGGTTGTTAATTTTCTTTTGTTGGGCTTAGGTTTCATTTTTCTTGGAAAGGAATTTGCCCTAAAAACAACCTATGCAACAGTTCTTTTATCTGCTCTTTTGATGGTTTTTGAAAAGTACCACCCTATGGAGCACCCTCTTTCAAACGAGCCCATGCTTGAGCTGGTTTTTGCCATTACCCTTCCTGCAATAGCTTCAGCTTTACTCTTCTATGAAGGAGCTTCTAGCGGCGGAACTGATGTTGTGGCGATGATAGTAAAAAAATATACGCATGTTCAGGATATTGGTATAGCACTTTTTATTACTGATTTAATTATGATTATAATCGCATGCTTTGTTTTCGATATAAAAACAGCACTCTATTCTTTTGTTGGTTTAACAGTTAAGTCTTTCTTAATTGACGCGATAATCGAAAACATTATGCTTCGTAAGTCAGTTATGATTACATGTGATGACAAGGATGCTATTTGTCAATTCATTATTAAAGATCTTAACAAAAGTGCTACTATCGTTAAAGCTAAAGGGGCTTACACAAACGATGACAAGTACTTAATCTTTACAACTCTTACAAGACAGCAGGCTGCGGCTGTGCGAACATTTATTCACCGCAATAATTTAAAAGCCTTCATTTCGATGTCCAGTACGAGTGAGGTCTTCGGAAAAGGATTCTCTTCAATTTAAACATATGATGTTCAAAAAACAAAAGACGCTTATTTCATCAGAGCTTTGATGAAATAAGCGTCTTTTTATTATATCTTGTTTTTGTTTAAATCTTGCACTTAAGTGTAAAGGCCACAAGCTTTATATTTCTCTGCATTTATTCTAAAGTTACAATTTCACGATATTTGTCAGGCATAAGCTATGTCGTCAATTTTAAGCAAGTTTCGCAAGGCAATGACACTTTACAGCCATAGTCGAAAGCAACAATTCGTTTGATTGTGCATTAGATGTAATATTATATTTCCTATAAATAAAATCAGAACTGTAAGGCAAATTCCCTTTACAGTTCTGATTTTTTACTCTCTGCTATTAAACAGACTTTTATATTTACTTATTTATCCGCTTCCATGTTTTTCGGAAGAATTAAGTTCAAGATAATTGCACTGAGGAATACAACAGCAACACAGTTTTCTGCGAATACAGTGCTGATAATGCTTGGGAATATCTCAAAAAGCTGTGGGAACTGAGTGAAGCCTAAACCAATGCTCAAAGATAAAGCAGCTATCGTAATGTTTCTCTGAGTGTAGCCACATTTGCCTATCATTTGAACACCACTGACGACAATTGTACCAAACATCATTATGGTGCAACCACCGAGAACTGCGCTTGGCAATGTTGCAAGAACAGCTCCGACAACAGGGAAAATTCCGGCTATAATCATGATAAGTGCACCTGTTCCGATAGCGTAACGGTTAACAACCTTTGTCATGGCAACAAGTCCAACATTCTGGCTAAACGAAGTAATAGGCATACAACCGAAAATGGATGATAATGCACTTACAAATCCATCGCAAGCAATAGAACCTGATGTCTCCTTCTCTGTTGCGTTACGGTTAAGTGCGGAAGAAGCCAAAGCAGAAGTGTCACCAATGGTTTCTGTAGCTGAAACGAGGAAAATCAAAACGAAAGCGATAATTGCGTTCAGATGAAATTCCATTTTAAACGGGACAATATGCGGCAAAGCGATTATACTGCTCTCACGAACAGAAGAGAAATCAACGACTCCCATAAACAAAGCGAGAATATAACCTACTACAAGACCGAATAAAACAGAAAGCTGTTTACGGTATGATTTAGCAAAAATGTTAAATACTATACAGCAAACTAAGGTAACTGTACCTAAAATCCAGTTTGTTGCTGAGCCAAAGTCTGCATTGCTGCTTCCACCGCCAAAAGAATCTGCACCGACAGAAAGCAATGAGAAGCCGATAGCGGTAACAACTGTTGCAGAAACAATAGGTGTAATAAGTTTTATCCAGTATTTAGCAAAAAGGCCTAAAACACCTTCCACAATACCGCCAACTAAAACAGCACCCATAATAGCTCCGTACCCATACTGAGCACCTATAACGCAAGCAATAGAAACAAATGTAAAGGAGATTCCCATTACAATCGGCAAACCGGAACCGATTCTCCATACAGGAAACAACTGAACCAATGTGCCGATACCTGCAATAAGCATAGCACTTTGAATAATCATCGCTGTATCAGCAGAATCAACTCCGCAAGCTGCCGCAACGATAATAATCGGAGCGATATTTGAGACAAACATTGCCAAAATATGCTGAAGTCCGAAAGGTATTGCTTTTCCGAAAGGTACTTTTCCGTCAAGAACATAAATATTATCGAGAGAAACATCCGACATATTTAATTTCTTCTTTGTTTTATTACTGTTCACGGAACTTCACCTCCCCGGTAGCTGCATCCATATTATCGATAATAGCCAGAGACTCAAGTTGATATCCCATGTTACGGATAATGTTTCCGCCAATCTGAAAGCCCTTTTCAACAGCTATGCCGATTCCTTCAACTGTTGCACCTGCTTGATTAACAATAGAGATAAGACCCTGAAGAGCACAACCGTTTGCAAGGAAATCGTCTATAATCAAAACATGATCTTCAGCTGTTAAGAACTTTTTGGAGACAATTACCTGGTTTGTGTTCTTGTGAGTAAACGAAACGACGTCCGCCACATACATCTCACCATCAATGTTTATGC
>CAVDQG010000046.1:7086-16738 GCA_963611165.1 Bacteroides uniformis | reverse complement strand
ACCTAAGGCTAATAAGCAAAAAAACGCAAAAACAGCGAAAGCCAAGCCGATTAAGGAGACAAGAGAACACAAGAGTAACGAAAAAACGGAAAAAAACGCAACCGTAAAGAAAACTAATTACAACAAAAAGAACGAGACTAAAAAAACATCCGCTCATAACGCACACACTAAGAATTCCCAGAATAATCAGAAGAATTCAGGTGGCAAGCAGAACAGTCAAAACAAGAAGAACGGCAAGAAAAGCAGAAGACAGCTTAAGCCGTCCATTAAGGCATATTTTCTAGGCGGACTCAACGAGATAGGAAAGAATTTCACCGTCTTTGAGTGTGAGGACGATATGATTATCGTTGACTGCGGTCTTTCTTTCCCCGATGAAGAAATGCCCGGTATCGATGCAGTAATTCCTGTATTTACTTTTGTTGAACAGAACAGAGACAAAATCCGTGCATTGTTCATCACACACGGACACGAAGACCATATCGGTTCTGTTCCGTATCTTCTTCAGAAAATAAATGTGCCTGTCTACGGAACTGCTCTGACACTTGGACTGGTAGAATCTAAGCTTCGAGAGTTCGGGCTTGACAGAATTTCAGATTTAAGAGTCTATCCAGCCGGCTCACGCATAAAGGCAGGCTGCTTTACAGTTGAGTTTATACATGTTAATCACAGTATTGCGGACTCGGTTGCACTTGCTATTCACTCGCCTGCAGGTACGCTTGTTCATACGGGCGACTTTAAGATAGATTTGACCCCTGTCGAGGGCGAAACTACTGACTTGCACCGTTTTGCAGAGCTTGGCAAAGAGGGAGTTCTCGCACTTATGGCGGACTCAACCAACGCCGAGCGTCCCGGATTTACTCAAACAGAGCAGAAAGTTAATGCTACACTTGACTCGATGTTTTTGCGTGCAGGAAAGAAGAGAATTATTGTCGCTACATTTGCTTCTTCTATAAGCCGTGTACAGATGATTATCGACTGTGCCGCAAAATACGGAAGGAAAGTAGCTCTTTCGGGTAGAAGCATGGTAAATGTAGTAGGTATCGCTTCCGAGCTTGGATATATGAATGTACCCGACGGAATTATCGTCGATCTTTCTATGATTAACCAATATACCGATGATAAGCTTGTTTTAATCACGACAGGAAGCCAGGGCGAGCCAATGAGTGCCCTCACAAGAATGGCAAATGCCGAGCACCGTCAGGTTGAGGTTGGAAGAAACGATTTTATTATTATTTCCGCAAGACCTATCCCGGGCAACGAAAAGGCACTTGGCGGCGTTATTGACGAACTTTTGAAGCGTGGCTGTGAGGTTGTTTACGAGAGCATGTACGATCTTCATGTTTCGGGTCACGCTTGTCAGGAAGAACTCAAAATGATGCAGTATCTCACAAAGCCGAAGTACTTTATACCCGTACACGGTGAGCAGAAGCACCTTATGAAGCACGCAAAGCTTGCCAAAGATATGGGTATTCCCGAGGAGAATATTTTTATCGGTGACATCGGAAACTGCGTTGAAATCAACGAGGACTTCATCAAGAAATGCGGTAATGTCCCTGCGGGCACGCAGTTGGTTGACGGCTTGGGCGTCGGTGATGTCGGAGCGATAGTTTTAAGAGACAGAAAGCTTCTTTCCGAGGACGGTATTATCATTGCCGTATGTACTCTTGATTATCAGACAAAGGATATTATTTCAGGCCCCGATATTATTTCAAGAGGTTTCGTTTATGTAAGAGAATCCGAGGACATGATGGAGGAGGCTCGCAGAATTGCCGAGAATGCTATCTACGACTGTATTGACGGCAATATTCACGAGTGGAACGCTATCAAGGTTAAGGTTCGAGAGTCCCTTGCAAGATATTTCTATGAGAAAACTAAGCGTTCTCCGATGATTTTACCAATTATCATGGAGGCTTAAATAAAAAAAGAGAGGAGGAAAAGCACATGAGAAAAAGAGTATGGGTTCCGTCACCTGTAATGAATTTGATGGTTATTTTGCTTTACATTTTTTCTGTGCCTACATTTTATTATCATAAAATTTGGTTTTGCGTTGAGATAACTGTAGCAACACTCATGCTCGCCTGTGTTTTGGTGCTTTCCTCCAGATTTTATTTTCACATATGGGCAGGAATGAGGATTGCAAGAAAAATTCTTTCTGCCGATGAAGAAGATAACTTAAATAATCTTGGCTTGTCCGTATGTATAACAGGTGCGGGCGGCGATATAATCTGGGCTAACGACAGATTTATCAAAACGCTTAACAGCGGAGAATCTCCCGTAGGACTCAGCGTTTTGCCGTTCATTCATCCACGCACGCTCAAGCAGATGAGCGGTGAGTGCGCTATAAACGTCTCGCCCGGAGGCAAGGAATTTTCTGTCTATTGTCTCAAGAAAAATGATTTCAATATCATGTATTTTGTGGACGACGGAGAGTACAAGCAGATTAAGCGTGAGTACAGTGAGAAAAAGCCTGTTATCGCACTTATTTCCTTTGATAACAAGGAGGAAATTTTGCGAGACGCTTCAGGTGGTGACGAATCAAGAATTACAGCTGAGGTTGAAAGCGTTTTAAGAGAATGGTCTTCCGTTAAAATGGGCGGCCTTTTCCGTTCGCTTTCGGGCGGAATGTATATGCTCATAACCGATATGGGCCATATGGCACTTGCGAAACGCAGACGTTTTGAAATTTTAAACAAAATTCACGCTATCAAAGGCACGAATAATTTAAGCTGTACTATTTCTATCGGCGTCGGTCTCGAGGCTTCCTCATCTGTTGAAAGTGAGGAATGGGCAAGAAAGGCTCTTGATATGGCTTTGGGTCGAGGCGGCGATCAGGTTGCTATACTCGAAAAGGGCGATAAATACGAATTCTACGGCGGTCTGTCGGGCGGCGTGGAAAAGCGTGACAAGGTCAGAATCAGAGTATATGCCGAGAAGATAAGCGAGGCTGTCAGAAACAGCGACAAGGTCTTTATTATGGGCCACAGAAACTCCGACCTAGACGCAATAGGCTCTGCAATCGGACTGGTTGCGGCGGCAAGCGGTATGGGCAAGACCGCAAGAATTATCGTGAATCGCTCACAGACCATGGCAAAGTCGCTTATTGATGTTTTTGATAAAACACCTGTTAATAACAAGAGCATGTTCATATCACCGAATGAGGCTTTGGGGGAAATCACAAAGAACTCTTTGATGATTATTGTGGACACTCACTCGGCTACTTTTGTCGAATCTTCCGAGTGTCTCGAAAAGGCAAGCAATGTAATTGTTATTGACCACCACAGAATGATGGTCACAAGAATTAACAATGCTGTCGTTTTCTATCATGACCCGTATGCAAGCTCGGCTTCCGAGATGGTAACGGAGCTTATACGTTTCATGGATAATATTCGTATCAATAAGCTTGAGGCTCAGGCTCTCATGGCGGGAATTATGCTTGATACTAAGAATTTTGTCATGAAAACGGGCGTTAACACATTTGAGGCTCTGGCATTTCTTCGCAGAAAGGGCGCAAATACCGTTGAAGTAAAGATGCTTTTTGCAAATACTCTTTCTCTGAGCAAGGAGAAGTCTCTTCTTGTAGGAAGCGCAGAAATTTACCGAGGATGTGCGATTTCTTACACGGAGACATCGACTAACGACACGAGAACGGCTGCCGCACAGGCTGCCGATGAATTGCTCGAATTACAGGGAGTTCTCGCTTCATTCGTTCTGTTTAAGCTTGGAAACGATGTTAATATCTCGGGCAGAAGCAGAGGCGATGTTAATGTGCAGGTTATTCTCGAGGAATTTGGCGGCGGCGGTCATTTGACTATGGCAGGCGCACAGTTAAAGGATATTACGGTTGAAGAAGCCCGTCTTGCACTCATTGAAGTACTTGACAGAAAGCTTCAGATAAACGAAAATAAAGATGAATCAAACGAAAACAAAGAAAGGAAATAACAATATGAAAGTTGTATTATTACAGGATGTTAAAGCACTCGGAAAGAAGGGGGAGCTTGTAAATACCTCCGACGGTTACGCAAGAAATTTTCTTTTCCCGAAAAAGCTTGCTAAAGAAGCAAATTCACAGGCTATGAACGAGCTTAAGAATGCTGAGGAATCAAAGGCATTTAAGATTAAGACCGACACAGAGAACGCACAGAAGACTGCTGAGCTTCTTAAGGATAAGACTATCAAGATACAGGCTAAGGCAGGTCAGGGCGGAAAGCTTTTCGGCAAGGTAACAGCTAAGGAAGTTTCCGAGCACCTCAAGAACCAGTTCGGCGTTGATGTTGACAAGAGAAAGATTGTCATCGACGGCGACATCAAGGCTTTCGGCGTTTACAAGGCTGAAGTCAAGCTTTATACAGGTGTTTCCGCTAAGATTAGCATTCAGGTTATCGAACAGCAGTAATTTGAGGTAAATCATGGATAATGAAGCCTTAATGCAACAGCTTGGAGATACTTCTGCACTGTCGCTCCCGTATAGTCCTGAGGCGGAGCAGAGTGTTCTCGGAGCGATACTTCTTGAACCGTCGTGTATGTCGACGGTGGCGGATATGCTTCCGAACCCGGAAGTTTTCTATCAAGTGAATAACAAGCTTATCTACAAGGTAATGCTAAATATGTTTACCGTGGGCAAGGCACTTGATGTTGTCACGCTGCTTGAGGAGCTTAGGGCTGACCCTGATTTTGACGAAAGCACAGGAAAGCTCTATCTCCTTCAATTGGCTCAGACCGTTCCTTCTGTCTCAAATGTAGATAAGTACTGCGAAATCGTAAAGGATAAGTATGATTTGAGAATGCTCATCCTTTCGACAAGGCAAACTCTTGCCGACGCACAAGACCCTGCAAATGAGACAAACGCTCTGCTCGATATAGCCGAACAGAGAATTTACGATATTCGACAGGGAAAGTCGATGAACGGTATTCAAAGGATAAATGAGGTTATACTTCAAACCTTTGAAAGACTCGACGCTCTAAATAACGAAGAAGAGAAAGAAAAATTCAAGGGAATTGAAACGGGTATCGGCGAGCTGGATAAGACTATCACAGGACTTAACCGCTCCGACCTTATTATTCTTGCCGCCCGTCCCGGTATGGGAAAAACCTCGTTTGCGCTTAATATCGCTAGACATGCCGCTTGCACGTGCAAAAAACGAGTGGTTGTATTTTCCCTTGAGATGAGTAAGGAACAGCTTGCCGCACGTATGCTTTCAACAGAAGCTATGGTAGGCTCTTCCAAGCTTAGAACGGGCAATCTTGAACAGGATGAGTGGACGAGACTTATTGAGGCGGCTGATATATTAAATCACGCTGACTTGTATTTTGACGACAACTCGGGTATCACCGTTCCTGAAATCAAGGCAAAGCTCAGACGTCTTCAGCATGTTGATCTCGTTATAATTGACTATTTACAGCTCATGGGCTCTTACAAAAAGATAGATAACCGTGTTCAGGAAATTTCCGATATCACAAGAAATTTGAAAATCATGGCGAAGGAGCTTAATATTCCCGTCATTGCACTTTCACAGCTTGCGAGATCTTCCGACAAAAGAACTGACCACAAGCCGGTTTTATCCGACCTTCGTGACTCAGGTTCTATCGAGCAGGATGCGGATATTGTTCTCTTCCTTTACCGTGATGCTTACTATTCTGACGGTGAGGGCTCGGGCGAGGACGCAAACCAGAACAAGAGCGAATGTATCGTAGCTAAAAACCGTCACGGTGAGTCACGTTCGATACCGCTTCATTGGCAGGGAGAGTTCACAAGATTTACATCTGCGGAGTATGTACGAAATGAATAAGCTGAAGGAAGAGTTTGAGTATTTATCAAATGCAGACAAAATTATAATCGGATTATCGGGTGGGGCTGATTCTGTGGCTCTCACCCATATTCTGTTTAAGGAGTTCGGTGCAGATAAGCTTGTTTGCGCTCATGTCAATCATATGATTCGTGGCGCTGAGGCAGACAGAGATACGGCTTTTTGTCAAAAATACTGTGACAGTCTTGGAATTAGACTTGAAATTCTCAGAAAAGATGTTCCGTCTTTCGCTAAAAAAAATCATCTCGGAGAAGAAGAGGCAGGAAGGTTAGTGCGCTATAATTTCTTTGAGTCTTTGATGTTCGGCGAAAATGATGTTGTCTGTACGGCTCACAATGCCGATGATAATGCCGAGACGGTTCTTCTTAATTTGACAAGGGGAACGGGTCTTAAGGGCTTATGCGGTATCCCTCAAAAAAGGGGCTTTATTTATCGACCGATATTAAAACTCACAAGAAAAGAGATTGAGGATTACTGTAAGGAATATAAATTGGATTATATAACAGACAGCACAAACCTCTCGGATGATTATAATCGAAATAAAATCCGACATACTGTGCTTCCCGTACTGAAAGAAATAAATCCTTCGGCTGTGGGAAATATCCTAAGAATGTGTGATAATATAAGTGAGGACGAAGAATATCTTTCCTGTAAAGCAGAAGAACTTGTCAGACTGTCAAAAACAAAATTCGGATATAAAGCAGATGTACTTTCTGAGGCTGACGGCGCAGTCTTAAACCGTGCGCTTATGTTGATAGCCGATAAATACAATGGCGTTAAGCTTGAGAAAAAGCACATAGAAACCATTAAAAATATGCTCCACGGCGGTGCTTGCGATGTACCTGTAAATATGTCGTGTGCCGTTTCACAGGGGAAGCTTTTTTTCTTTGAGAAAAATCCAAAACCGCTTGAAGATTTTGAGATTTCACCGAGCGATAAAGCCGTAATGGGATTTGCAAACGGCAAATCAATAAAAATAAGAACGCAAATAACAAAAAATGACAAAAAAATTCACAATTTGTTATTTAATAATTTTGCAGACTATGATAAAATTAAAAACAAACTGAGCGTAAGCACCCGTAAAGAGGGTGACAGGTTCACTTTAAAGCGAAGAAATATCACCAAGCCGCTCAAAAAAATTATGGCTGAAGAGGGGATTCCCGCACAGCTGAGAGACAGGATTATCGTCATTCGTGACGGTGAAAATCCCGTGTTTGTTGAGGGCATAGGAGTGAATGCCGAATATTTACCGGATGAAAATACATCCGTGCTAATAAAGTTCAGCATAGATTAATTTAAGGAGTGTAGAATATGGCAGCTATGCAAGATGACATCAAAGAGATACTCTATACCGAAGAATATATTCATTCTATGGTAGCAAGAATGGGTAAGCAGATAAGCGAGGATTACAAAGATAAGAATTTGCTTCTTGTCGGTATTCTCAAGGGCTCTATTGTATTTATGACAGACCTTATGCGAGAGCTCACCATTCCTTGCAGAATAGATTTTATGCAGGTTTCAAGCTACGGCAGCGGCACTAAGAGCAGCGGTGTGGTTCAGATTAAGAAAGACCTTGACCGCAATCTTGAGGGCTATGATGTTTTGGTTGTAGAGGATATTCTTGACAGCGGAAAGACTTTACACTACCTTTCGGATTTCCTAAGGGGCAGAAATCCCGCAAGTTTTGAGATAGCAACGCTTTTTGATAAGCCTGAAAGACGAGAAGTTCCTGTTTATCCCAAATATAAGGGCTGTGACATTCCCGATGAATTTATCGTCGGTTACGGCCTTGATTATGATGAGCTTTACAGAAGCCTTCCTTATGTCGGCGTTCTTAAGCCTGAAGTTTACGAAAAATAATCCTAAATGGATTAGATATATAAATCAAACGGAGGATTTTAAATTTGGATAACAAAAAGCTGATTCGCAGCTTATGTATTTATCTCGGAATCCCGATTATCGTCTTTTTCATAATTTTCTTCTCGTTTAATAACGATGCCGAAAGCGATGGGAAGAGTGTAGTCTATTCCGATATTATCGAGTATTTTGAGACAGAACAGGTCTCAGCCTACAAGCTTGACCTCGGAACGGGAGAGCTTTCTTTAACTCTCAATGACAAGGATAACACAACCGTTAAGTATGTCATTCCGAGCCAGTCACTTTTCTACGAGGATGTTTCCGATTACATCAAGCAGTACAATGAGGATAACCCTGACAATAAAATGGTTCAGGATGTCTTGCGTCCCGAGCAGACAAGCTGGCTAATCAGCATGCTGCCCTCACTTCTTATGTTTGCCGGTCTTATCGTACTTTGGATTTTCATGTACAAGAAGATGGCAGGCGGCGGCGCAGGCGGAACTATGAATTTCGGCAAGGCTCGTGTTAAATCTCAGAGCGATGAGAAAAGAAAAACTACTTTTGCCGATGTTGCGGGTGCCGATGAAGAGAAAGAGGAGCTTCGTGAGATAGTCGAGTTCCTTAAGAACCCCAAGAAATATAACGACCTCGGTGCAAGAATCCCTAAGGGCGTACTTCTCGTAGGCCCTCCGGGTACAGGTAAAACCTTGCTCGCTCGTGCTGTTGCAGGCGAAGCAGGAGTTCCGTTCTTCTCGATTTCAGGTTCTGACTTCGTTGAAATGTTTGTCGGTGTCGGTGCTTCGAGAGTTCGTGACCTTTTCGATAAGGCTAAGAAAAATCATCCTTGCATTATCTTTATTGATGAGATTGATGCTGTCGGTCGTCAGAGAGGCGCAGGCCTCGGCGGCGGTCACGATGAAAGAGAGCAGACACTTAACCAGTTGCTCGTTGAGATGGACGGCTTCGGTGCTAACGAGGGAGTTATCATGATTGCGGCTACAAACCGCCCTGATATCCTTGACCCGGCTCTTATGAGACCCGGAAGATTTGACCGTCAGGTTACAGTCGGTTATCCCGATGTAAAGGGAAGAGAGGCAATTCTTCGAGTTCACGCTAAGGGCAAGCCGCTTGCTCCCGATGTTGATCTTTCTGTTATCGCTAAGAGCTCAGCCGGCTTTACTGGTGCCGACCTTGAGAATCTTCTCAATGAGGCTGCTCTTTTGGCTGCACGTAAGGATAAGCGTGCTATCACAATGGAAGAGATTGAAGAGGCTACAATTAAGGTAGTTGTCGGTACGGAGAAGAAGTCTCACGTTATGAATCCGCACGAGAAGAAGCTCACTTCTTATCACGAGGCGGGACACGCTATTGCTTCTTATTACTGCAAAACTCAGGATCCTGTTCATCAGATTTCCATTATTCCTCGAGGAATGGCAGGCGGTTACACCATGCACCTTCCGAGTGAGGACAGATCTTACCAGAGCAAGAAAGAAATGCTCGAAAGCCTTATCGTTCTTCTTGGCGGAAGATGTGCCGAAGCTCTCATCATGGGGGATATTTCAACAGGTGCTTCCAATGATATCGAGCGTGCTACAAAGGTTGCTAAGAGCATGGTAACAAAGTACGGTATGAGCGATAAGCTTGGCCCGATTATGTATGGTTCGGATAATTCAAATCCGTTCCTCGGCAAGGAGTACGGCCACATCAGTGACTATTCCGAGAGAACCGCTTCTGAGATTGATGAGGAAGTCAAGAGCATGATTATGAAGGCTTATGATGATACCATCAAGATTCTTTCCGATCATATTGATATTCTCCACAGACTTGCGGGTGTTCTTTATGAGAAGGAGAAGGTTGAGGCTAAGGAGTTCATCGATGTTATGGAGGGAAGACTTCTTCCGTCTATTTCAGGTGAAATTCCTGATGAAACTGCCGAAGAGGTTGTTGCTTCAAAGAACGCAGAACCAATTGCCGATACAGTTGAATAAAAC
>CAVDQG010000046.1:0-7076 GCA_963611165.1 Bacteroides uniformis | reverse complement strand
ATCTAGATTACAAGTGTGAATTAATTTGCTTTTATGTAAAGATTAATAACTTTACATAAGACGCCAATCACTTGTGAATAATCAAAACACTTGTAAATTAAGCGAAAATCTGATATAATCAAGAGTAAGGTTCAAACAAAATTTCGAGATGAATAATATAAGGATTTTTTATGCCAAAGAAAAAGACGTATGATAATGAAAGTATAACAATGCTCAAGGGCGCCGACCGAGTACGAAAAAGACCTGCGGTTATTTTCGGCTCGAATGATATTGTCGGTTGTGAGCATTCTATTTTTGAGATTCTTTCCAACTCAATCGATGAGGCAAGAGAGGGCTACGGCAAGGAAATTACGGTGACGCGTTTTCTTGACCACAGTGTTCAGGTTGAGGATAAGGGAAGAGGTATTCCCGTTGATTATAATAAAAAGGAAAAGAAATATAACTGGGAGCTTGTCTTCTGTGAAATGTATGCCGGCGGTAAATATAATAACGATTTAAACGGCAGCTATGATTATTCCTTGGGACTTAACGGACTGGGACTTTGTGCTACCCAGTATGCTTCCGAGTATATGGACGCCAGCGTTAAGCGTGAGGGATACATATACAAGCTTCACTTTGAGAAAGGTTCAATTGTCGGGGAACTGAGCAAAGAGCCTTATTCCCGTCGTGACACAGGTACGGTTATCCGTTGGAAGCCTGACTTGGAGGTTTTTACCGATATTGACATTCCTGTGGAATACTACACGGATATGATTAAGCGACAGGCGGTCGTCAATGCGGGTATAGTATTCCATTTTAAGAATGAAGTAAGTAAGGGCAAGTTTGAGACAACGGATTTTGTCTATGAGAACGGTATCTGGGACCATTGCAAGGAGCTTCTCGGCGATGAGCCTGCCATTACGGATGTTCAGAAGTGGACAACTGAAAAGAAAGTTCGTGACCGTGACGATTTGCCGCTTTATAATGTGAAAATCAATGTTGCGTGCGCATTTTCAAATAAAGTGAGTGCAAGTGAATATTATCACAACTCTTCTTGGCTTGAGCACGGAGGCGCACCCGAAAAGGCTGTTTCCAATGCGTTTGTTTATCAGATAGATTCCTATTTAAAGGCAAACAATAAGTACAATAAGAACGAGAAGAAGATTAAAATTGACGATATTCTCGACTGTCTTATAATTATTATTTCGTCGTTTTCAAATGTCACATCGTACGAAAATCAGACGAAAAAAGCGATTAACAATAAGGGTATCTATGAGGCTATGACGGAAATGCTCCGCCACAGTCTGGAGGTTTATTTCATTGAAAACCCTATGGACGCCGAAAAAATCGCAAATCAGGTGCTTATCAATAAGCGTGCCAGAGAAAACGCCGATCAGCAGAAGCTCAACATGAAGAAAACTCTCTCGAGCAAAATGGATCTCACCAACAGAGTGGCTAAGTTTGTCGATTGCAGATCGAGAAATGTTGAGGAGAGGGAGCTGTTTATAGTTGAGGGTGATTCTGCTCTCGGTGCATGTAAACAGGCAAGAGATCCGAATTTTCAGGCGATTATGCCTATTCGAGGAAAAATTCTCAATTGCTTAAAGGCTGATTACGACAGAATTTTCAAGAGCGATATTATAACTGACCTTATGAAGGTGCTGGGTTGCGGCGTCGAGGTTAAGGCAAAGTCAAACAAGAATCTTTCAACCTTTGATATCAATAACCTTCGTTGGAGCAAGATTATTTTCTGTACCGATGCCGATGTTGACGGATTTCAGATAAGAACTTTGCTTCTTACTATGGTCTGGAGACTCACTCCGACACTTATCGAAGAGGGCAAGGTCTTTATAGCTGAGTCTCCGCTTTACGAGATAACGAGTAAGGATAACACCTATTTTGCCTATAATGAGCGAGAAAAGGACGACTTTTTAAATCAGATTGAGGGTCAGAAGTATACAATTCAGCGTTCCAAGGGACTTGGTGAGAACGAGCCCGATATGATGAATTTAACTACTATGAATCCTGCCACAAGAAGACTTATCAAGATTGTTCCGGGCGATATGGAGGAGACCACAGAGATGTTCGACCTGCTTTTGGGAGATAACTTAAGCGGAAGAAAGGACTATATTGCCGAGAACGGAAACCTTTACATCGATGACCTCGATGTTTCCTGATGAAAGGACAGAAAATGGCGAGAAAGAAAAAAGACACAGGGAGAAAGCAGCCTAAATCTGTTGGCGTTATTCATAATGCGGGCGAGGTTGTGAATCAGGATATCAACGATACTCTGAGAACCAACTATATGCCTTATGCTATGAGCGTTATTATGTCGAGAGCAATTCCCGAGATTGACGGTCTGAAGCCATCGCACAGAAAGCTGCTTTACACTATGTATAAAATGAACCTCTTGGGAAACACGAGAACCAAGAGCGCGAATATTGTCGGTCAGACCATGAGACTTAATCCTCACGGCGATGCCGCTATATATGACACAATGGCTAGAATGAGCCGTGGCTATGAAGCACTTCTGCACCCGTATGTGGATTCCAAGGGTAACTTCGGTAAATTTTATTCGAGAGATATGGCTTGTGCGGCTTCAAGATACACCGAGGCTAAACTTGACGCTATATGCAAGGAGCTTTTCAAGGATATAGATAAAGATACCGTTGATTTTGTCGATAACTACGACAACACAATGAAAGAGCCGACGCTTCTTCCGGTAACATTCCCTAATATTCTTGTAAATTCCAACACGGGTATTGCAGTCGGAATGGCAAGCTCGATTTGCTCATTTAATCTCAAGGAAATTTGCGAAACCGCAATCGAGGTCATGAAAGACCCAAATTTTGATATTCTTCAAACCGTTCAGGCTCCTGATTTCCCGGGCGGCGGTCAGATAATCTATGATGCCGCACAAATGAGAAATGTTCTCACGAGCGGAAGAGGCGCAATCCGTGTTCGCTCCGTTTGGAGTTATGATAAATCGGCTAACTGCATAGATGTCACGGAAATACCTCCGACAACATCATCTGAGGCAATTGTCGAGAAAATCATAGACCTTGTAAAGCAAGGGAAAATCAGAGAGATTTCTGATGTTCGAGACGAAACGGGTATTGACGGACTTAAAATAACAATTGACCTCAAGCGTGGAGTTGACCCCGATAAGCTGATGCAGAAGCTTATGAAGCAAACTCCGCTCGAGGATAATTTTTCAGCTAATTTCAATGTTCTCATTGCTGGCGTTCCCAAGGTTCTCGGCGTCAAGCAGATACTCGAGGAGTGGTCTGCTTTCAGAATGGAATGCGTCAAGCGAAGAACATATTTCGATTTGAACAAAAAGCGTGAGAAGCTTCATCTTTTGGAGGGACTTGAAAAAATTCTCCTCGATATAGATAAGGCTATCAAAATCGTACGAGAGACAGCCGAGGAATCTGAGGTTGTGCCGAACCTTATGATTGGCTTCGGTATAGACGAAATTCAGGCTGAATATGTCGCTGAAATCAAGCTTCGTCACCTCAACCGAGAGTATATTCTCAAGAGAACGGAAGAAATTTCCGATTTGAGAAAAGAAATTGACGAACTCGAAGCTGTACTCAAGTCTAAGACAAAGATAAGAAATATCATAATCAAGGAACTGCAGTCGGTTATCAAGACTTACGGCAAGCCGAGAAAGAGCACGATTATCTATGCCGATGATATTGAGGAAATCGAAGAGGCCGAGGAAATTCCCGATTATCCCGTAAATCTCTTCTTTACAAAAGAGGGATATTTCAAGAAAATCACTCCGCTTTCACTTCGTATGGGCGGCGAGCAGAAGCTTAAGGAAAACGACGAGATAATCGAACAGATTGAAGCGACAAACAATACGGAGCTTCTTTTCTTCTCCGATAAATTTAAGGTTTATAAGACCAAAGCAAGCGAATTTGCCGATACCAAGGCTTCCGTTTTAGGCGATTATGTCCCTGCAAAGGTACAGATGGATGACGGCGAGTCGGCAATATATATGGCGGCAACAAGCGATTATTCGGGATTTATGCTGTTTGTTTTTGAGAACGGAAAGATGGCTAAAATCGATATGTCTTCTTATATCACCAAGACCAACAGAAAAAAGCTTATTAATGCTTACAGCGATAAGTCTCCGCTTGTAACTATGTTCTGTATGCAAGAGGACAAGGATATTCTCATGACCTCAAGCAACGCTAAATCGCTCATTATAAACACTGCGATGCTCGAAACGAAAACGACCAAGAACAGTCAAGGCGTTCAGGCTCAGAGCTTAAAAGCCGGAGCAAGAATTATCGACGCTCACTTTTATCAGGAGGGCGAGCTCAGCGACCCGTCAAAATATCGAAGAAAACTCGGCGCGTTCGGAATTGAGATTAAAGAGCCCGAGGAACAGTTAACCTTAGAGTGAATTTATGAATAAACAAGATATAGACCGAATTTCTGATAAAGAGCGATACGATATGTTAGCCGATATGGCAGACCTCTATTACAATCAGGGAAAAACGCAGTCGGAAATAGCTAAAATTTACGGTACAAACCGATTCAGAGTGGCAAAGTTTCTTCAGGACGCAAAGAACGAGCAGATAGTCGAAATAAGAATTAACTATTCAAACGAAAGAAACAGCTTTCTTGAGGAAGAACTCAAAGAAAAGTTTGGACTTAATAAGGCAATCGTGGTTAATTCTCAAGTGTCATCGTTTGCCGATTGCGTGAAAGCAATCGGCAGAGTCGGTGCGTCATATATGAAAAATGTCCTCGAAAAGGATATGACGGTGGGACTTTCTTGGGGCAAAACGGTTTCGGCTGTTGTCTCAGAATTACAAACGGTTGTGGGAACTCCGATTGACGCTCTACAGCTGACGGGCAACTTAGGTATGAAAAATCCCGAAGTCGATACAGCGGAGCTTGTCAGCCGAATGGCGGCGGCTTACAGCGGAAATTCCTACTATCTGAATGCACCGCTTTATATAAATAACCCCGAGGTAAGGGGCGGACTTATTAAAGAGCCGATAATAAAAGAAACGCTCGAAAAAGCAAAGAAACTGGACTTTGTATTGAGCGGAATAGGAAGTAAATCGAGATTACCGACATCAAATCCGCTTTTGAAAGCATATGTGGAGAAATCCGATTTTCAAAACGCTGATAAATTCATAGGAAGTCTTTACGGATATATCCTTGACGAGAACGGATTTGTCGCCGATACAAGTTTAAACCGAAAGTTGGTCGCAGTGCCGATGGAAGACATTCTAAAGGCAAAGCACAGAATGGTGGTCGCATTCGGTCGGCATAAAGCTGAGGTTCTCGAAAAAGCCGCAACGGCAGGGGTGTATAACGAACTCCTCGTTGACAGCGAAACGGCTGTTTATATGCTTGAGCAAAATTAAAGGTAAAAACACAAAAGTTTTTGCCTTTAGCGATTGCTTACAACTGCTTTAAGCGTTTTTCTTACTGCTCCCTTACCTTTGATTTCTTCAGCAAAAATCTTCTCGATTTTCTCACCGATTTTTGCCTCATATAAGTTCATTCCGAAAATATTCCCGTTTGAAAGCAGTGGCTTCAATTCTCCGTGATACTCTTCTCCGAGCGAGACATCACCGATTATTTCATTTAGCTCACTCATCATCGGGTCGGGAGATAATCTGAAGCTTTCGCCGTTATCGTCAACTGCCATCAAGTATCTGCACCAAGAGGCAATCGCAAAAGCTATCGCATCGAGCGATTCTGCCGAGCCGCAGTTTGCACAGTAAGCTTTTATTGTCTCGCCAAATCGTATGCCCATCTTTTGTGAGGTGTCTGTTGCGATTCTTTGCGGTGTATCGGGGACAAACGGATTCGGCAGTCTATACTCAATAACTTCGTTCACAAAATCCTTCGGTGACAAAATTTTCGGGTCGGTTACGACAGGCAAGCCCTCGTCAATTCCTATTTTTTTAACCAGTGCTTTGAGGTCTTCGTCTTTCATTTCGTCTGCTATCGATTTGAAGCCAAGAAGACATCCCAGCACGGCAAGCGCGGTATGCAAGGGGTTCAGACAGGTAGTCACTTTCATGCGTTCGGTTTTATTTACGGTTTCTCTGTCCGTCATATAAATTCCTGCGGATTCAAAATGCGGTCTTCCGGCAGGGAATTTATCCTCAATTACGAGATATTGTGGCTTCTCTGCGTTTACAAACGGCGCAACATAAGTGTTTTTTGATGTGATAATCGGACGCATTTCTTCGATACCGTCTTTTTCAAGCTCTTCGGCAATCGCCTCGGACGGTCTCGGAGTAATTTTGTCAATCATAGTCCACGGGAAACTGATTTTTGTCTCGTCATTCAGATAATTCAAAAATTCTTCATCGCAAAAGCCGTGTTCTGTCCATTTTTCGGCAATATCAAGCACCGCATTTTTCAGCTTTTCGCCGTTATGAGAGCAGTTATCCATACTAACCACGGCGAGCGGAAGACGGTTACTCTTGAATCTTTTAAGCAGCATAGCGGTAAGAACGCCCATTGCGCTTGAAGCGGACTCGGGACTGTTTTCAAGCTCCTTTTGGATATAGGGAAAATACTTTCCGTCGGCACTTTTGAGCGCATAGCCTTTTTCGGTTATCGTGAAGCTTACCATCTGCAAAGAATTTGAGGTAAAAATTTCCTTTAGTCTAACTTTGTCCTTGACCGTCAAAGCTTCAGAAAGCGAAGCTATTATTCTTTTTTCCTTACTGCCGTCCGAGAGCAAGGTTACACCAAGTGCGAGATTGTCGTGCGGCTTGTAGATTTTGTCGATAATGTCAAAATCGAAGCTTTCTACGCAGTTAATTCCCGTTTGGGCCTCGCCATTTTCAAGGAGCGTATCCGAGACAGAGCCTAAGAATATACGGAAAATATTGCCTACGCCGAAATGCACCCATCTCGGATTTTTGACAGTATTCTCACGCACTTTTGCGACATCATATTTTGGTAAACAGACTTCGTTTTCTTGCCAAAATTTTGTTTCTGATAAAGCATTAAGATTTAATTTCAAAATTCACACCTTCATATCATTAAAATATACTTTTATTTTAATATCAGAAAGCTTGAAATTCAAGGAAAGTTAAGGTAAACTT
>CAVDQG010000045.1:0-16800 GCA_963611165.1 Bacteroides uniformis | reverse complement strand
AGATTAAGAACAGAAAAACTTTTGTGTTTTTTAGTTCTTTGTATTATAATTAAACCGAAATACCACTCCCAAAGAAAGGATGAGAGCATGAAATTCAAAAGTCTTTTGATTAAAGATACTACCAGAGAAGAACGCATAAAAATTGTTCAGGACGGACTCAGCCGCTGTGGCGGTGCGTGTGATTTCTGCAACGGCTGCGACAACATCCGGCGGCGGAATTGTTGATAATTTCTATGCTCCCTACATCAACGGCGAAAAGGAGCTCAGCGAGATTAACGCCGAGTACATCGCCAACAGCGGTATGGTTCACTGATATGAGAGCTCCAGAAGTAGGAAAATCAAGCGTAGACGAGCGAATAACTTTTGTAAGGCAAGCCTACAAATGTATCGGCGACTGCGACGCATGTGGAATTTGTGCGATTTTCCGTGGCAAAGACCCCGAACTCGCTCTAGCCGATTACATCAGCGGAAACAGAGAGTTTTTCGAGGTTATGTCGGATTACAGGTGACAGAAAGGTGAAAGACTTATGGCTATTACCGTAAACATTTATTACACCGGCGAAAACGGCAGTGCAAGAAGTTTTGCAAAGGAAATGACCGAAAGCGGAATTGTTAATGCGATAAGAGAAGAGGACGGCAATCTGAGATACGAGTATTTTTACCCTCTTGACGATGAAGAAACCGTACTTCTAATAGATTCATGGCGTGACCAAGCGGCGCTTGACGTTCACCACGCATTGCCTTTAATGGGCGAGATTATGAAGCTTCGTGAGAAATACGATCTTCATATGAAAGTGGAAAGATTCGTTTCCGCCGAGATGAGCGAGAACGACAAAAGCTTTATCAGAAACTGAAAACAGACAAAACGAAAGCAAGGTGCGAAAATCACCTTGCTTTTTTGTTACCTTGAATGTGAGAGCCTTTTTATCATGCTTGTTGAAATTTCCACCTTTTGCGGATGAATGCTTTTCATTTCGATTATATCGACAAGCTGTTTTGCGGCACATCTTCCGATAAATTTTCTCGGAACATCCATGGTTGTGAGAGCGGGCTCGATTATTCTGCCCTCCGTGATATTGTCAAAGCCGATTACGGCTATATCCTCGGGCACTCTGAATCCTCGCAATTTGAATGCTTTAATCGCACCGATTGCAAGAATATCGTTGTCGGCAAAATAGCATTTTGCGAGGCTTGCGCCCTCGTCGATTATATCGAGCATATCAGCCATGGCGTCCTCGATTTCGGGTGAGAGCTGGTGCACAACCGAGCGTGAACGGGACATTCCGTTTTCCTTGATTGCGGCATAATATCCCTCCTGACGTGCCGTGAAATTCGGTATGCGGTAGCTGCTTTTGAGGTAGCCGGGCTGAGTTCCCGTAAGATTAATCAGAAAATCCGTTGCCGCATATGCTCCGCGGGAATTATTTATTCCCACGCTTGTCACGTCGAGAGACTCGAAGTAGCTGTCAAGAAGAACAAGCGGAAATCCGAGGTCGATAAACTCCTTGCATGCGCTTCTTGATATTTCCGTACCCACAAGGATAATTCCCGAGCATTTTCCGACTCGAAGGTCGGAGAAGAGGTCTTCGAGCTTATCGCTTCTTTCGGAAAACTGGACGACACGCACGGAGAATCCCAAGGGAGAAAGCTCAGCTTTTGCGCCCTCGTACAGTTCATTGAAAATCGGAGTGTAGGAGAGTATCGCATTATGTGCTTTATAGAAAATCATATAGACCGTGCCGTCATTTTTGTCCTTATGTTTGAGCTTCGTGAAGTCAAATCCGCATTCTTCGGCGGTTTTGATGACAAGCTGTCTTGTAGCGGTGCTTACTCCCGGTTTATTGTTAAGAGCCATCGAGACTGCCGTTTGAGAAAGATTCAGTTTATTTGCCAATTCCTTTGCCGTTATAGCCATATTAATCACCATAAATTAAAATAAAGTAAAAATAAAGTAATATTTACTTTATTATATCTGTTAATTTAGCTTTTAACAAGGTATATTTATCTTGTCAGAAAGCTAAAAGCTTTAAAGGAGGATTTTTACATGGCAAAGATTAAACTCGGTTTCGCACCGACAAGAAGAAGCATTTTCAGTGCACCTGCGGCGGTTGAGTACGCAAACTACACAAGAGAGAAATTAAGAGAAATGGGAGTTGAGTTTGTCGATATCGATGACATAGCAGAGGACGGCTTGCTCCACGATGATAACGACAGAATAAAAATCGAAGAGAAATTCAAGAGAGAAAAGGTAGACGGACTTTTCTTTCCGCACGGAAATTTCGGAACGGAGTTCGAGGTGGCACGCCTTGCCAAGAACATGAATCTTCCCGTTCTTCTCTGGGGACCAAGAGACGAGCGACCCGATGAAAACGGCATAAGACTTCGTGACAGCCAGTGCGGAATTTTCGCAACAGGCAAGGTGCTCAGAAGATTCAGAGTTCCTTTTACATATCTTACCAACTGCAACCTTGAGGACAAGGAGTTCGAGGAGGGCGTTAACCGCTTTTTGAGAATATGCAATGTTGTCAAGGCATTCAGAAACATAAGAATTTTACAAATCGGCCCGAGACCTAATGAATTTTGGTCGACTATGTGCAACGAGGGCGAATTACTCGAGAAGTACAACATTCAGCTTTCTCCGATTCCGCTCGCAGAGCTCACCGACGCTATGAAAGCGGCAAAGGAAGAGGGCACGAAGGTAGAGGCGACCGTAGCTTACTGCAAGGAGCATTTCAATATCGCAATTAAGGAAGAGGAGCTCGAGAATGTTGCGGCGCTCAAGGTTGCGATAAGAAATCTTGCGACAAAATACGGCTGTACTGCGGGAGCAATTCAGTGCTGGAACGCACTTCAGGGAGAAATCGGAATTATGCCGTGTGCGGCTAACGCACTTCTCAACGAAGAGGGCTTCCCCGTAGTATGCGAGACAGACATTCACGGCGCAGTCACCGCACTTATGGTTGAGGCTGCCGGCATGGACGAGAACAGAAGCTTCTTTGCTGACTGGACGGTTCGCCATCCCGACAACGACAACGGCGAGCTTTTACAGCACTGCGGACCGTGGCCGCTTTCCTGCGCATCATGCAAGCCGACTATCGGCTATCCTTTGGCATTCAGTCACCCGGGAGCAGTCGAGGCTGAGGCTAAGCACGGCGAGGTCACGCTCGCAAGATTTGACGGAGACAACGGCGAGTATTCGCTTCTTCTCGGTAACGCAAAGGGAATTGACGGCCCATACACAAAGGGCACATATCTCTGGGTAGAGGTTGAGAACTGGCCGCGCCTTGAGGCAAAGATAGTTGAGGGCCCATATATTCACCACTGCGTCGGTATTCATCAGGATGTTGTGCCTGTTTTGTACGAGGCTTGCAAGTACATCGGAGTTAAGGCAGACCTTTATGATGATATCGAGCAAGAGGTTATCGATACCATTCACGGCATTAAGTAATTTAAGGAGACAATAATGTTTAACGCAAAAGAACTCACCCTGAAGGCATATGACCTTCGCAAGGTGGTTGTTGAGATGATAATGAAATCGGGTGGCGGTCATATCGGCGGAGACTTCTCCGTAATGGAAACGCTTGTCACGCTTTATAACGATCAGATGAATATTTCTCCCGAGAACAAGGACGATCCGAACAGAGATTATTTTGTTCTTAGCAAGGGACATTCAGTCGAGAGCTACTATGCCGTGCTTGCGGACAAGGGATTCTTCGATACCGACACGGTTATCAACACGTTTTCCAAGTTCGGTTCAAAGTTTATCGGACATCCGAACAACGAGCTTGACGGAATAGAAATGAACTCGGGCTCACTCGGTCACGGACTTCCCGTGTGCATAGGAATTGCGCTTGCTGCAAGGAAAAACTCGCTTCCGAGCAGAGTTTACACCGTTATGGGTGACGGCGAAGTGGCAGAGGGTTCTGTCTGGGAGGGCTTTATGGCTGCGGGCCACTATGGACTTGACAATCTCTGCGCCGTTATCGACAGAAATCATCTGCAGATTTCGGGCACGACGGAGTATGTCATGACTCACGAGAACCTTCATAATCAGATTGAGAGCTTCGGCTGGAATGTAATCGAAGTGAACGGCAACAGCATAGAGGAACTTCATAACGCATTCGAGGCGGCAAAGACCGTAAAGGGCAAGCCTACATGCATCATAGCAAACACGATAAAAGGTTTTGGCGGCGGCGAGGTCATGGAGAACAAAGCCGCATGGCATCACCATGTGCCGAGCAAAGAGGAATATGACCTTATAATGAAGACTATCGACGAGAGGAAGGAGGCACTCGAAAATGAATAAGATTCCAAACAGACAGGCTATTTGCGATACGCTCATGGCTCACGCAAAAACGGACAGAGACATAATCGCACTTTGCTCCGATTCAAGGGGTTCGGCTTCCATGACTCCGTTTTTCAACGAGTTTCCCGAGCAGTCGGTTGAAGTTGGCATTGCCGAGCAGAACTTAGTAAGCATTTCTGCGGGTATGGCTCATCTTGGAAAAAAGGCTTATTGCTTTTCTCCGGCATGCTTCCTTTCGACACGCTCCTACGAGCAGGCTAAGGTTGATGTCGCATATTCAAACACAAATGTGAAGCTCATTGGAATTTCGGGCGGAATAAGCTACGGCGAGCTTGGAATGAGCCATCATTCCGCACAGGATATTGCCGCCATGAGTGCGATTCCAAACATGCGAGTTTATCTGCCGAGTGACCGTTTCCAGACGGCTAAGCTTATCGAAGCACTTTTGACGGACGAGAAACCTGCTTATGTCCGTGTGGGAAGAAATCCTGTTGAGGACATCTATTCCGAAGATAACTGTCCGTTTGAAATGGATAAGGCTACCGTTATCAGATTCGGCGAGAAGAAAACAAAAAAAGTTGTCATTGTCGCTTGCGGTGAAATGGTTAGACCGTCCCTCGAGGCGGCTGAAGCACTCGGTGAAAAGGGGATTTGCGCAGTGGTTCTCGATATGTACTGCGTAAAGCCTTTTGACGGAAAGACTCTTCTTGAGGAAGCAAAGGACGCAGAGCTTATCGTCACAATCGAGGAGCACGCACCGTTCGGCGGTCTCGGCTCAATTGCCGCTTCGGTTATCTCTGCAAACGACCCCAAAAAGGTCATTCAGATGGCACTTCCAGACGATCACATAATCACGGGAAAATCTCAGGATGTATTTAATTACTACGGACTTAACGCCGAGGGCATCGTTAAAACGGTGGAAGAAAACCTATGAGCGGCAGATATATAATAAGTATCGACCAGAGCACACAGGGCACAAAGGGCTTGCTTTTCGACAAAAGCGGAACTCTTATTTGCCGTGAGGATATTTCTCACAGACAGCTTGTAAATGAGAAAGGCTGGGTTTCGCACGACCCCGAGGAAATATATGAAAATGTAATCGGAGTTATCAAGGCGGTTCTGACAAGGGCAAATGTTGCTCCCGACGAGGTGGCTTGTCTTGGCATCTCAAATCAGAGAGAGACAAGCGTAATCTGGGACAGAGAAACGGGAAAGTCTCTGGGTAATGCGGTTGTCTGGCAATGCGCAAGGGCGGCGGAAATTTGCGAGCGTGAGGAAATAAGGCAAAATGCCGATTATGTATTTGAGACAACGGGACTTAAGCTTTCACCATATTTCCCTGCGGCAAAAATCGCTTGGCTTTTGGAGAACACCGAGTGCGCAGAGAGAAAAGCCGAGGACGGAAAGATTTGCCACGGCACAGTGGACAGCTTTCTTGTCTATCGTCTGACTAACGGAAAAACCTATGCCACCGACTATTCCAATGCATCAAGAACTCAGTTATTCGATATTTTTTCTCTCAAGTGGGACGAGAAAATCTGCTCGCTTTTTGGAATAAATCCCGAGAATATGCCGAAAGTTCTCGATTCAAACGCACTTTACGGCTATACGGACTGCGAGGGAATTTTCTCAAACCCGATACCGATTTATGCGGTTATGGGCGATTCTCATGCAGCTTTGTTCGGTCAGGACTGCCGAGAGAACGGCAAGGCTAAGGCGACTTACGGCACTGGCTCGTCAATTATGATGAACATAGGTGAAACCGCAGTTCTCAGCAAAAACGGTCTTGTCACCTCGCTTGCATGGGGAATTGACGGAAAAGTCAGCTATGTTCTCGAGGGCAACTTAAATTACACGGGTGCCGTGATTACTTGGCTCAAGGATGATGTCAAGCTCATCGGTGACGCAGGGGAGACAGAGGGTCTCGCCATGGCGGCGAACAAGAATGACAGCCTCTATCTCGTACCCGCATTCAGCGGACTTGGCGCACCCTACTGGAATTCCCACGCAAAGGCGGCTATAGTCGGAATGGACAGAACAAGCGGCAGAAACGAGATAGTAAGAGCGGCGCTCGATTGCATTGCATATCAGATTACCGATATCGTAAATGCTATGAAAGAGGATTCTTCGATAGATTTGAAGGAGCTTCGTGTTGACGGCGGCCCCACAAAAAACAATTATCTCATGCATTTTCAGGCTGACATAGCCGACTGCGATGTGCTCGTTCCCAATATGGCGGAGCTCTCGGGAATAGGTGCGGCATATATGGCAGGACTTTCATGCGGAATTTGGGGAGAAGAGATTTTCGACAAAATGAAGCGTGAAAGACACACTCCGAAAATGTCACGAGATGAAGCAAAGGCTAAATATGACGGCTGGAAGAAAGCTGTTATGAGCGTTTGCGGATAAAACAGTCTACGACAAATAATTCATACAAGCGAAGGCTGCTGTGAGAAATCACGGCGGCTTTTGCTTTTTTGTTATGTTTGATGTAAAATAAAGTATATTAAGAGAAAAGGTGAGGGATAGTATGAAAGTTTTGGTTTACGGGTCACTTAATATCGACTATGTTTATTCTGTTGAGCACTTTGTCAGGGCCGGCGAGACAATTTCATCAGGCGGCAGAAATATTTTCTGCGGTGGAAAGGGACTCAATCAGGCGATAGCTTTTTCGAGATACGGAATAGAAACCTATATGGCAGGCGCGGTAGGAAAGGCTGACGGTAAAATGCTGACGGATACGTTAAAGTCGGCAAATGTGAATACAGATTATGTTGCTCTAAAGGATATGCCGAGCGGCCATACGGTCATCCAGAACACTCCAGACGGAGAGAACTGCATAATTCTTTTCGGCGGAGCAAATATGAGCATAACAAAGGAAGATGTTAATAAAACGCTTAAGGGTTTTGGAAGCGGCGACTATCTCATTCTTCAAAACGAGATAAATATGACGGATTACATAATCGAGAGAGCACACGAAAAGAAAATGACAGTCGTGCTCAACCCTTCTCCGATGAACGGTAAAATTCTCAATTTGCCCCTCACAAAGGTTGATATATTTGTTCTCAACGAGATTGAAGCCGGCGGTATATTAGGTCTTGACGAAGCGTGCATGGATAACATAAACGGGGAAGATTTGCTCACAAAACTGAAAGAAAAATTCCCGAACAAGAAAATACTCCTCACACTCGGTGAAGCAGGTTCGCTTTACAGTGACGGAGAAAATATATATTCTCACGGCGTATATAAAGTAAAAGCACTTGACACCACGGGTGCAGGGGATACCTTCATGGGTTATTTTGTCGGCGAGATAATCGGCGAAAAAGACCCGTCTGCCGCACTGAAAACAGCCTCTGCCGCCTCGGCGATAGCTGTGGGAAAGAACGGTGCGAGCGTGTCTATACCGTATCTTTCAGATGTTAAGGCGTTTTTGAAAGAAAGAGAATAAAGAGAAATTAGGCTTATTTTCAACAATTTTAACTTAAAGTCGTACAAAAAATTCTACATACAAATAGTATCATATTTATTTCGTTTGTGATATAATAACTCTAATTGTGTATATATCAATTTGATTACGGGAGATATGTATGAAAAGTAAAAAAATCACGATGACTGCGGCAATAGTTCTGTTGCTTGCGGTTCAGGTTGGGATATGCGTATGGTTTGGCACTCAGAAACTTTCCTTTTTCTGTGACGAAATTTATTCCTACGGCTTGGCTAACAGCACGGATTATGCGTTCCTTGACAATACCACGGCAAATGAATACAGCACGAATAACGGCTGGGTTGACAGCAGTTACTACAGAAACTATGTCACGGTCAAGGAGACTGACGGCTTAGCTTCTTTTAAAGCGCCTTACGTAAATCAGGTAGCCGATGTTCATCCGCCTGTTTACTATTACTTCTTGCATTTGGTTTGCTTCATCTTCAAGGGAAGTTTTTCAAAGTGGACGGGAATAGGGCTGAATATTTTCTTCATGCTTTGCGGCGACTTCGTTCTATATTATATTGCAAGCTACTTTTTTAAGGACGATAAGATTAAATCAATCCTTACTGTAGTGCTCTGGTCGCTGTGTGCATCGGGAATATCCAATGTTCTTTTTATAAGAATGTACATGTTGCTTACAGTTGAAATTATGCTTTATATAGCGGTGCATGTTTGGATTGACAAGCACGGAAAGCTTGATTTTAAGGCATATCTTCTCGTCTATGCGGCAATGTTGCTCGGAGGACTCACGCACTATTATTTCTATCCGTTCGTGTTCTTCTTCTCCGCTCCGATTTGTTTATATTTCTTTGTGAGAAAGAAGCTTGAGAAATTCATCAAGTATTCGGCAAGTCTTTGCCTCGGATTTTTCACTAACCTCGTGCTTTTCCCGGCAACGCTGAGACATGTTTTCGGCGGCTACCGAGGAACTGAGGTCGCAAATAACCTCAAGAACAGCACGGAAGATGTCTTCGGAAACTACTACAAGAAATGGATTAACCGCTCGATTTTCGGCGGCACTCTGAGAATATTCCTTATCGCATGTGCAGTCATGCTTGTTTTCTGCATCGTGAGATTTATTATTAAGTCAAAGGGCACGGACAAGCTTAGCTTTAAGTCTTTCAAGACTTTCTTTAGCGACCTCTTTAATTTGAGAGTGAGCCACAGAGTTCTTCTCTATATTCTCGCAAGCGTTGCGATAGTCGGCTTTGCTTATGTTGCGATAATCGGTTCAAATCTTCGCTCCAACAGATATATTTATCCCATCTATCCGATGGTTGCGGTTTGGATGATGTCCGTTATCTACTGGGTGTTCACAGCATTTATCAAAAACAGAAAAATTGTCGGAGCGATTGCGGCTGTGTGCGTAGTTTTTCTTTGCGTCAGAAGCGTGCAGAAGTACGGTATCGACTTTATGTATTCCGATTACGGCGAGCCCGAACAGCAGGCGAAAACCGTTGAGGGTTACGACTGTCTGCAGTACTACGGCTCCAAGTGGATCGATGTTTACACTTCGCTTCCGCTTAAATTTAACTATGACGAAACATATTATTTCACCGATACGGACATACCGAATCTGAAAGAAATTCTGAATAACCGTGAGTCAAAGGACGGAGTTGTCGTCTGTATGGTCGGAGTTGATGACGAAACAGCCGAAAGAATCCTGAATGATGTAATAGCCAATACCGATTACACGGGCTACGAGTTTGTCTATCAGTACCACGGCAGAGCCTACGCTTTAACGTGAGAAAAGCATATTGAATCGAGGAATTTATGAGTAAAAAAATATCAATTATCGTGCCGTGCTACAATGAGCAGGAAGCACTGCCGTATTTCTACGAGGAAATAACAAAGGTTTTTTCGACTATGAATTACGACTATGAGGTTCTTTTTGTGAATGACGGCTCCAAGGACAACACATTGAAGCTTTTGGTCGACTACGCTGAAAAGGACACGCATGTAAAGTACTTTTCCTTTTCAAGGAACTTCGGCAAGGAAGCCGCAATGTACGCAGGATTTTGCAATGCAAAGGGCGATTTCGTAGCGGTTATGGACGCCGATATGCAAGATCCGCCGAGTCTTCTTCCCAAGATGATGGAGATACTCGAGACGGGCGAATATGACAGTGTTGCAACAAGAAGAGTGAACAGAGAGGGCGAGCCGCCTGTGCGCTCATGGTTTGCGAGAAAATTCTATCAGATAATCAATAAAATTTCCGACGCCGATATAGTAGACGGTGCGAGAGATTTCCGCCTTATGAAAAGAGAAATGGCGGACGCTATCGTCGCTATGGGCGAGCAGAACCGTTTTTCAAAGGGCATTTTCGGCTGGATAGGCTTCAATACTTACTGGCTTCCGTATGAGAATGTCGAGCGTGTTGCAGGCGAAACAAAGTGGAATTTCTGGAAACTTTTCAAGTATGCCATTGACGGCATCATAAATTTCTCACAGGCGCCGCTGAGCATTGCGTCTTGGTTTGGTATCGGTATGACGGGAATAAGCGTTATCCTGATTATCTTTTTGATTATCAGACATTTGCTCTTCGGAAATGCCGTGACGGGCTGGGATTCTCTTATGTGTGTGATTATTTTCATAGGCGGAATTCAGCTTTTTGCAATCGGAATTATGGGTCAGTACATAGCTAAGGGTTACAGCGAGACCAAAAAGCGACCGCATTATATAATCAGCAAAACAAACGACAAAGATTCCAAAAAAGTAAATTAAAACTGTAAAAAAGAAACCGTCACTTGCCTGATTTCGGCAAATGGCGGTTCTTGTTTTATTTCATATTTTATATCAATATTATTTTACAACGGCTATTTTTTCTATGCCGTAAAGTTCGCAGATTTTCACGCTGTTCTCGGTGATGATTTCTCCGCTTATTGCTACGGGAACTGCGGGCGGACAGCTGACTGTCGGGGATGCGCAAATTCTTCCGACGCTGTCTTTGACGTCAATCATTTCAAACGGGGAAAGAACGGCTTCTCTTATGCTAAGCTTGTTTTCACTCGGATATATTTTTAAATTCGGCAGAAATTCGCTCGCTTTAAATTTTGATTTGTCGGCAAGTGCCGCTTCGATGCGCTCAAAGTCGATTTCTCTGCTCTCCGGAGTGAACATCATGACTATGTGCTCGAATGAACCGAATTCACATTCTACCTTATTTTTTCTCAGCTCTGCCATTATGTCGCCACCGTCAACTTTTGAAGCTACGGCATCTATAACGATTTTGAGCTTTTCTGTTTTTCTCAAAGTCCAGCCATAGGAAACAAGCTTTGATTTAAGTGATTCGATTTTTTCGATTACCGCATATAGCTTTTCGCTGTAATTGTCAGCTAAATAGGCATTGCATGCGTCAAGCGACTGGAGTATGAGGTAGGAGGGACTTGTCGAGGCAAAAAGCGAGAGACTGATTCTTGCCGAGTTTAAAAATTCTTTGGGTGCTTCTTTGCTTATATGAAGATAGCCGCCGCCCGTCAGTGATGGAAGCGTCTTGTGAGCGGAGTCGCATACAATGTCCGCTCCGAGGTCAATGGGGTGAAGTGACGGCTTCAAAAAGCGAAGATATGCGCCGTGGGCATTGTCGACCAAAAGGGGAACGCCGTATTTTTTGCAGACAGAGCTTATTGATTTAATATCCTGAATGTTTCCGAGGTAATCTGGTGAAGTGAGGTAAACGCCGATTGGCTTTTCTTTAGCTTCACAGAGGATTTTTTCAAGCTCACAGCCCTCGGTGGGGCATTCGCAAAGACTGCACCCGTCCTTTGGGTAAAGCCATTTCACATTGATTCCAAGCAGTGCACAGCCGAAAATAAAGGTCTTGTGCACGTTCCTTGCGGCAATGATATAAGGATTTTTTGAAAAGCTTGCCTGAAGAGCGATGTTCAGCATGGCTTTTATAGTAAGGCTTGAGCCCTCGCAAGAATAAAATGTGTGAGCCGAGCCGAAAAGGGAGGACGCATTGTTCTCACTCTCGAGGATGATTCCGTCCGCCTCGTAAAGTTCATCCGCACCGCCGATTTCCGTAATGTCGAGCTTCTCAAAACCAAGCAAAGCCCGACCTTTGTGGCCGGGCATATGCAGTCTGCTGATATCTTTTTTGTTGTATTCGTTTACAAAATCGATAATCGGAGAGTTCATTACTGTTCCTGAGCCTCTGCTACCTTCATCATGACAGCGCACTCAATTCTCTTCTTGAAGAGCTCACAGCCGTACTTGTAAACACCCTGAATGCTTCCTGTTGCGTGGTAAGCGTTTGCGGCACATCCGCCGGAGCAATAAAGCTTTGCCCAGCAGTCGGCACAATCGGGTCTTGCGTAAGCGTTGCACTTTCTGAATTCATCCTGAACGGCTGTGTTTGTTACGCCGTCCCAGATGTTACCGAGGCTGTACTTGGGGTCGCCGACGAACTGGTGACACGGGAAAAGCTCTCCCCACGGTGTGACAGCCATGTATTCCGTTCCTGAGCCGCAGCCCGTGATTCTCTTGTAAATGCAAGGGCCTTCGGTAAGATCGAGCATGTAGTGATAGAATGTGAAGGGGCGACCTTCCTTTTTGCGCTTGATCATCTCGTTTGCGAGAATCTCATACTGCTCGAAAAGCTTCGGCAAATCCTCTTCGGTGAGTGCGGACGGGTCGTTCGGTGAACAAACAACAGGCTCCATGGAAAGCTCGGTGAAGCCGAGGTCTGCCATGTGGAAAATGTCGTTTGTGAAGTCTACATTGTGGTGAGTGAAAGTGCCTCTCATATAGTACTTCTCGCCGCCTCGTGCATCGACAAGCTTCTTGAACTTCGGAAGAATTTTGTCATAAGAGCCGTTGCCCGCATAGTCAACTCTGAAGCGGTCGTGAACCTCTTTTCTTCCGTCAAGAGAAAGAACAACGTTGTCCATTTCCTTGTTGAGGAAGTCGATGACATCATCGTCAATGAGAACGCCGTTTGTTGTGAGGGTGAATCTGAAATTCTTGTTGTGCTCCTTTTCGATGCTTCTTGCGTAATTAACAAGCTGCTTGACAACATCCCAGTTCATGAGCGGTTCGCCGCCGAAGAAGTCAACCTCGAGGTTCTTTCTTGTTCCCGAATTTGCGATGAGGAAGTCGAAAGCCTGCTTGCCGACTTCAAAGCTCATGAGAGCACGGTCGCCCTGATATTTGCCCTGACTTGCAAAGCAGTATGAGCAGTTGAGGTTGCAGGTGTGAGCGATGTGAAGGCAAAGAGCCTTGATAACCTTGGAGTTATTTTTCCACTCGAATGCCATATCCTCGAAAACATCGGGAGTGAAAAGCTTCTTGTTCTCCTCGAGCTCCTTGACATCGCCGATGCATTCTCTTACTTCGTCCTCGTTTACGTCGGGAGTATCTTTGTATTTCTTGAGAATCTCAGCTACTATTTCTTCTTCGCTTTTTTCCTTGTACATGGAAATGATGTCATAAGCCACTTCGTCCACAACGTGCACAGAGCCGCTGCAAGTATCAAGGACAATATTGTAACCGTTCTGCTTGAACTGATGTACCATTAAATCTTCCGCCTTTCCTTTTTCGGCGTTTCCGCTTGCCGAAATCTATTTTCTGTCTTCTAAAAGTTAATAGGGACTGAACACACTAAAAAAGCCGCCCGTTGAAGGCGGCTTCTTCATTCCGAGAATTATTACTTATTGCTGTTCTCGCACTTCTGATTAGCAACGCCACAGGAAGTCTTGCAAGCTGACTGGCAAGAAGTCTGGCACTCGCCGCATCCGCCTGTGAGAACACTCTTATTAAGATCTCTGGTCTGAATTGTCTTAATTCTGCTCATCTTTAAGTCTCCTATCTGAGTCAAAATATTTTAGGAAAATTTTATCACAAAGCTTTATGTATGTCAAGAGAAGAAACTGAGATTTGAAGCGGTTTCGGGTTAGTTCCTCTAAACCATACGACATTTTTTACCGATAACGAATAACTTTATGGTTTCAGTCTTTAAGCCAAAAATTATGCATTTCTTCTTGTATTAAATAGTATATTGTGCTATAATTCTTTATGGTTTTGTATGCCGAAAACTTATTAGAAGGGATTGTTGATATGTATAAGATTGTCAAAAAAGAATCCTTAAATCCGACAGTCACACTCATGGAGATTGAAGCTCCGCTTATCGCAAAGAAGGCTAAGCCGGGCCAGTTCATCATTTTAAGAGTGGACGAGGACGGAGAGAGAATTCCTCTGACCGTAGCAGGATACGACAGAGAAAAAGGCTATGTAAGAATAATTTTCCAGATAGTCGGTGCTACCACCGAGAAGCTCAACCACAAAGAAGAGGGCGAGTATATTCAGGACTTCGTCGGCCCTCTTGGTGTTCCCACTCATGTTGAGGGTCTCAAGAAGGTCTGCGTCATCGGCGGCGGCGTCGGCTGTGCCATTGCACTTCCGATTGCTCAGGAGCTGCACGAGATGGGCGCAGAGGTCACCTCTATCATCGGATTCAGAAATAAAGACCTCGTTATCCTCGAGAATGAATTTGCAACTTGCTCCGATAACTTCAAGCTTATGACGGATGACGGCTCTTACGGCGAGTACGGCAACGTAACAGTTCCGCTCAAGGCTATGCTTGAGGGCGGCGAGAAGTTCGATGAAGTCATCGCAATCGGCCCGCTCATCATGATGAAATTCGTTTGCCTTACAACAAAGGCATTTGACCAGAAGACAGTTGTCTCCATGAACCCAATCATGGTTGACGGCACAGGCATGTGCGGCGGCTGCAGACTTACAGTCGGCGGAAAGACAAAGTTCGCTTGTGTTGACGGTCCTGACTTCGACGGCTTTGAGGTTGATTTTGACGAAGCCATGAGCCGTGCAAGAAGCTACGCTCCGTTTGAGAGAAAAGCTCATGAAGAAGCATGCAATCTCTTCAAGAAGGAGGTAAAGTAATATGCCAAATATGAGACTTACAAAGAATCCTATGCCATCACAGGATCCTAATGTCAGAAATAAAAACTTTGAAGAAGTAACTCTCGGCTACACCGAGGAAATGGCACTTGACGAGGCTAAGCGCTGCTTAAACTGCAAGCATAAGCCATGCGTCAGCGGTTGCCCTGTCAACATCGCTATCCCCGACTTTATCGCAAAGTGCGCAGAGGGCGATTTTGAGGGCGCTTATCAGGTTATCCATAAGTCATCTTCACTTCCTGCTGTTTGCGGACGTGTCTGCCCGCAGGAATCTCAGTGCGAGGGCAAGTGTGTAAGAGGAATCAAGGGTGAGCCTGTCGGTATCGGCAGACTTGAGAGATTCTGCGCAGACTACCACAATTCTCACGCAACAGTCGCTACAATTCAGCCGCCGAAGAACGGCCATAAGGTAGCTGTCGTAGGTTCGGGCCCTGCCGGTCTCACATGTGCAGGCGACCTTGCGAAGCTTGGCTATGACGTTACAATCTACGAGGCACTCCACCTTGCCGGCGGCGTTCTCGTTTACGGTATCCCTGAGTTCAGACTTCCGAAGTCAATCGTTCAGAAAGAGGTCGATAACCTCAAGGCTCTTGGCGTTAAGGTCGAGACAAATATGGTTATCGGTCGTGTCCTCACAATCGAGGAGCTTCAGCACGAGTACGGCTACGAGGCAATTTTCCTCGGAACAGGCGCAGGTCTTCCGAGATTTATGAATATCCCGGGTGAGAACCTCAAGGGAGTTTACTCTGCTAACGAGTTCCTCACAAGATCTAACCTCATGAAGGCTTACAGAGACGACTCCACAACTCCGATTCAGCACGCTAAGAACGTAGCAGTTGTCGGCGGCGGTAACGTTGCTATGGACGCCGCAAGAACAGCAAAGAGACTCGGAGCAGAGAACGTCTATATCGTCTACAGAAGAGGTATGGAGGAGCTTCCGGCACGTAAGGAAGAGGTCGAGCACGCAGAGGAGGAGGGTATCATCTTCAAGACCCTCACAAATCCTGTCGAGATCATTCCTACAGATGTAACCGACCCGAGAGACGCAGACTACGGCTGGGTCAAGGCTATCAAGTGCGTTGAGATGGAGCTTGGCGAGCCGGACGCTTCTGGTCGTCGCAGACCAATCGTCAAGGAAGGCTCTGAGTTCGTCATTCCGATGGACTGCGTAATTATGTCACTGGGAACATCTCCGAACCCATTGCTCAAGGCAACCACACCGGGACTTGAGACAAAGAAGTGGGGCGAGATTATCGCTGACGATAACGGAAAGACATCAATCGAGGGTGTCTATGCAGGCGGTGACGCAGTAACAGGTGCGGCAACTGTTATTCTTGCAATGGGTGCAGGAAAAACAGCAGCAAAGGCAATAGACGAGTATATCGCAAGCAAGAACTAAGAAAAAGAGACCGTTTCCTTATGGAAGCGGTCTTTTTGCGTTTGCAAAGAAAAAAGGAATACAGAAAAACACAAAAGTTTTTGCCACGCTTTTTACAAAAAGCGTGCGGGTGTGGGCGGAGCCCACAAGAGAAATTAATAGCAGTGGCTAAAACAAAATGCAGAGCGTAGCGATAATAAAGAAGATAGGCTGATGAGGGAAACCAAAAGCACGAAGTGCTTTTAGGGAGCAAAGCGACCGTAGTTGACCGAAGCAGCCGACCGATTAACACAAAGAGAAATACAAAACACAGAAAGCATAAATCTCGCAAAGGCGACTAAAGGTCGCCCTTTTGCCTTGAAACAGTCTCGATTTTCGTTATTTTTCTTGGTGTAAATAATTCGGCTGTCAAAGCCCAACCACGAACGCTACGCGTTCTAAAATGCTTCGCATTTTGGTTAACTTTGACAGCCTATCTTCTTTTATGTCGGCACTTCGTGCCTTTGTTCTTTGTTATTTCTCTTTGTGCTTCGCTTCTCTCTCGTGGGCTCTGCCCACACCCGTTCGCTTTTTGAAAAAGCGAAACCAAAAACTTTTTACCTTTAGCTCGTTATTATTTATTATTTATTATTTATCATTTATCAAGTATATACTTATATATAGCGTCTCTGAAACCGAAATCGTTACAGTTGCCCGTGACGAATTTTGCGG
>CAVDQG010000044.1:0-17649 GCA_963611165.1 Bacteroides uniformis | reverse complement strand
GGCGATGACAAACCGCTTAAATATCCGCTTATGTTCACAATAAGCGACTGCGTTCTCATAAACAAGATCGACACAAAATGCGTATTTGATTTTGATGACGATGCAGTAGTCGAGAGAATAAAAAAGCTTAATCCAAACTGCGAGATTTTCTTCATAAGCGCAAAGACAGGCGAAGGAATCGAAAATTGGGTAAATTGGCTCAGAAAAGAAATTAATAATTGGAACAACTAAATTTCCTTTGTATTTGACAACAAAACCGATGCATGAAAAAAGTGCATCGGTTTTGCTTTAGTCTTTGCACAGAAAATTACCCGAAGCCAAAGCCTCGGGTAATTTCAAAGGAAGGTGGTATTAGAAAAGGGTGTATACCGTGTACTCAAATATTAATCGTCAAGAGTATTGACAAAGCGGTCAAAGGCTTCCATGCCCTCTTTCGTTCTCTTGAATACTCCCGCATCCTTAAGAACTTCAACAAACACCTTGCCGATTTCAGCCTGAACGATTCCGTGAATGTTCTCCTCATTCAGTTCATACTGTGAAGCCCATTCTTCTGCCCAATCGGCATGTGAAGCGGTCAGTTCGTTCTCACGGAGATTTTCGCCGTTCAACAAAGCGGTTTCCAGTGCATGCATCTCTTTTTTCAGTCGTGCCGGAAGCACGGCAAGACCCATAACCTCGATTAGGCCGATGTTCTCTTTCTTGATGTGGTGAAGCTGTGCGTGCGGATGAAAGACTCCAAGCGGATTTTCCTCTGTCGTGATGTTGTTGCGAAGAACCAAATCAAGCTCAAATTTTCCGTTTCTCTTTCTTGCTATCGGTGTGACAGTATTATGCGGTACACCGTCAGTTTCCGCAAAAATGAATGCAGATTCATCGGAATATGCTCTCCACTTTGTCAAAACTGTATCGGCTGCCGCAACAAGCTCTTCAGCGTCACAGCATGAGAGACGGATAACTGACATAGGCCAGTTAAGTATACCGGCTGTTACATTCGGATATTTCTCCAGTGTGAACTCTTTATCGTACTCAGCCCTTGCCATAGCAAAAACATATCTTCCGCCCTGGAAATGGTCGTGGCTCAAAATCGAACCTCCGACTATCGGCAAATCGGCATTTGAACCGACAGTATAGTGCGGGAACTGTGCGACAAAATCAAGAAGCTTCTCAAAAGTAGCCCTATTGATTACCATAGGAACATGCTTTTCGTTAAAAACAATGCAGTGCTCGTTGTAATAAACATAAGGTGAATATTGAAGATAATAATTCTCGCCGAAAAGACTTATCGGAATTATTCTGTGATTTTGTCTTGCCGGGTGCGTCAGCGTGCCTGCGTATCCCTCATTTTCCTTACAAAGCTGGCAAGCAGGATATGCGGATTTTTTGATCTTACCCGCAAGTGCAATGTCTCTCGGGTCTTTCTCCGGCTTAGAAAGATTTATTGTGATGTCGATTTTACCGAACTCGGACTCAACCGTCCACTTCTCGTCCTTTTTGATTCTGTCCTCACGGATATAGTTTGTAGCCTTGCTGAAACGATAGTAATCGTCGGTAGCCTCCTCGGGAGAAAGCGAATAGAGCTCCTTGAATCTCGTTCTCACAACCGACGGAAGCGGAGTTACAGCACCCATGATTTTTGTGTCGAAAAGATCCTTTTCGGTGTTTGTCGGCTCGTTCAGAATACCGCAATCAATCGCATAAGCTAACATATCCTCGAGAATTTCGCTAATTTCTCTCGGTTCGCTCGCCTTGTTTTGCGGAAAATAGTCGTCACGCTCAAAAAGCGAGAGAAGATTGTTTGTTACGCAAACCTCGTCCTCTTCTGCGACAAGCTCATTTTTCTCGGCATAAAGCACAAGCTCATAAATCAAATCGTCTATCATTGAAAGTCACCTCTTGATTTAGATTAGATAATCTCAAATAACCTTAATTCCGCCGTACTTACGGATTTTCATAACAACACACGAATTGTCTCCGAAAACACTGTCGAGTGCTTTCTTGTATTCACAGACAAGCTTGTTCGGAACAAACGCCTGAATTGTACCGGCAAAGCCGCCGCCGTGAACTCTGCATGCGCCCTCGTCCCCGAGAACAGCCTCACTTACTGCAAGAGCAACGGACAAATTCTGATGAACAACATCCTTGCTTGTATAAACATTCTGGAGGAACTTGTAAGATGAGTTACCCGACTTCTTGACGAGTGCAAAGAAATCATCAAGGTTCTGAGCTTTAAGTGCCGCTACCTCTTTTTCAACACGTTCATTCTCGCATGCGTAATGATAAGCACGAAGGAACGCACGGTCGCCGCACTTCTCTCGAATCTTAGGTGCATTTTCGAGAACAAACTCTTTTGAAATGTCACCGAGAACCTCACGTCCGAAAAGGTTAGCTACTGATTTCATCTCAAGCGGAATGGAAGCGTAGTCGGCTGTAAGGTCTGCATGCGAACCCTTTGTGTCGGTTATGCAAAGTGAATAGCCGTAAGCATCCAAATCAAGCTTGACGCTCTCAACCTTTGGATTTTCGGTATCGGCGAAATCAATGTGAACAAGACTGCCGACAGAGCAAGCCATCTGGTCCATAAGTCCCGAGGGCTTACCGAAATATACATTTTCCGCAAACTGTCCTATCTGGGCAATTTCTATCGGAGAGATTTCACCGTTATTGTATTCGCCCGAAACAATCGTTCCGAGCAATGTTTCAAATGCCGCAGACGAAGAAAGTCCCGAACCGATGAGAACATCACTTGTGATATATGCTTTAAACCCGCCTACAGCGTGACCGTTCTCCTTGATTTTTGCAAGCACACCACGGATAAGTGCGGTCGTGCTCTCCTCTTCCTCGTCAATTTTCTCGAGGTTGCCGAGAGAAACTTTTATCTGCTCGAATCCGTGAGAAATTACATATGCCCAAGGCTCATCTATTTTCTCAACGACTGCTATTGCATCACTGTTGACTGATGCCGCCAATACCTCACCGTGCTGGTGGTCGGTATGATTTCCGCCGATTTCGCTTCTGCCCGGAGCACTGTAAACAGAGACATCTGCATCACCGTAACAGGTTTTGAAAGCTTCAAGCGCTTTCTTATATCTTTCACGCTGGTATTCGATTTTTGCCGCGTCGACATAAATATCGAGCAGCTTCTCGTCATACTCACCGTTTTTTATCAAATATATAATTTCGTTAATCTTCATGTTAATCCACCCTTTCGCATATTACTTATAGAGCTTAGCTCTACTTCATTTTAGCACTGTCGGGATAATTATCAAGAGGAATATTTTAATATGAACCGACATTTATTAATACGTTTTTTAGCCATTTTTGCCAAAATCCGACATTTTTTTAAACCAAAGAATCGGGAGACGCCTTCTATTTTCCCAGCTTCAAAAGGCGCCTCCCACTCGTACTCAATTTGACTTCAAAGTATTACACATATGAGGAAATCAGGCAATGCCTTTTTCCTTTTTGATTTTCTCGCAAGCCTCTTCGACCTTCATTCTCGAAAGGACAAAAGTAATTAAAATCTCAATTACAAACGGAATCACAAGGTACATCATGCTGATCATGTTGATTGCTGAATCAGGCTGTGTTGTAGCTGTACCGACATAACCCGCTGCCTGTAAAAGCCAACCTGTGATAGCAGTACCGATACCGCCGCCAACCTTAACGCCGAAAGATGTGCAGGAATACATAGTTCCGTCAACACGCTTGCCCTGAGTGAGGTATGTGTACTCTGAGCAAGATGCGATAACAGCGTTCATATCACCCTGCCAAGGTCCCTGACCTAATGCGGCAATCGCTGTGAAAAGGAGCATAAGCGGTACGCTTCCCATCCAGCCGGCTACAACTACAAGTCCTCTGCCGACACAAGCGAGCATATAACCACGGAGATTCAACTTGTACATGCCCTTCCACTTACCGACAAGCGCAGGGGTGAAGATAAGAGAAATGATGAGCGGAATATTAACTGCCCATGAGAAAACACTGTAAAGACCTGTGTTGTGAAGAACCCATGTCATGTAGTAGATGCCGACACCAATCATTGCACTGTAAAGCTGCTGAAGGATGTATGTACCGCAAATCATCATGTAGAACTTATTCTTGATTAGAAGTCCGAATGCCTCGATTAAACCGTACTTCTCCTCTGCTCCGTCAGATTTACCTTCGTTAAGCTCCTCTTCGGAAAGCTCCTTAACCGAGAAGCCCGAAATTGTATTGACGATAAGACCGATGATAGCGTAAATGATAGCAACGGTTCTCCAAGCAGCCGCTCCGCCGCCCAAAACCTCAACGAACTGAACCGTGACGGACTGAATCAAAAGGCTTGTTCCGAAAGCAAAGATAAATCTGTATGAACCCATCTGAACACGCTCTTTGCTGTTCTTCGTGACAAGCGAAGTCAGTGCCGAGTAAGCGATGTTGTTTGCTGTATAGAAAACACCGTTAAGCAAAGTATAAGCGATGAAGAACCAAGCATACTGAGCAGTTGTGCCAAGACTCGTAGGTACTGCGAACACGCCGACAAGTGTGATTGCACAGCCGATGTAGCCGTAAATCATCCACGGTCTTGCCTTACCCATTTTGCTGTGGGTCTTGTCAATCATCGAACCGAAGAAAACATCGGTGAAACCGTCAAAAAGCTTTGATACAGCAATAAGCGTACCGACTACGCCAGCCGCAAGTCCGATTGTATCGGTGAGATAAACCATGACGAACGCCGAAAGGAACGCATAAACGACATTACCGGCGATATCACCGGAGCCGTAACCGATTTTGTTATACCATTTTAAATAAGTTTTTTCTTCCATTTGAAAATTCCACTCTTTCTAAATTACCGTTCTTATTTGACGAACGGGATTATTGTAAAGCCAAATTTAAATTCAGCTTCATCAAACTGATATTTTGGGAGTACCGTCGGGCCACAGCTGTTCGAACCGATACCGTTAAGTTTGTAATCAACGCAAAGAACCGTGCTGTCGGATTCCTCAAGCTCAAAGTTATGAGCCGATTTCTCAAGCACCTCCTGAGTGTAATGCGAAGCATTAAACGAAAACACATCTTCCGACACAACCGAAACGCCCCACTGGCCGCCCGAAAGCTCGACAAAATCACAATCAAAGTGACTTCCGTTTTCCTGCGGCTTGATGTAATCCTCGTGCATATCAGCTACACTGCTTCTGAACAAGCCGTGATAAGAGCCTCTGTGCTTGTCAGAATAGCTCTCCTGTGGGCCCATTCCGAAATAGCTTACCTCATCAAGCTTTTTATCAAGGAACAATCTTACGCCAAATCTTGGCAATACGGGGAACTCGTCATCCTTTTTAGCCTGAATTTCTGCGTGAATTCTGCCGCAGCCGTCAACAAGCCAAACAAGCTTTACATCAAGTATCTTCTGAACCGTAGCCGCAACCACACAAGCGTTAACAGTAAGCTTTACACCGCTTTTGTCCTGTACGCATGTGACTGTATAAGCTCTTGTATATGCCTCATCATAATGAGCTTTTTTCCACTCATTTTTGATGTACATATCGTTATCTGTCGGTGCTCTCCATATATTCAACTGCATGGGGTGATTAAGATACTCTCTTGAGCCAAAGCTCATATTCTTGAAAAGTCCTGTTTTCTTATCAAGCGTATATGTGAAGTCTGCACCCTTGAGAACAAGCTCTGCATCGTCCTCAGAAATCTTTATATCACCTGAAGATTTTTCTTCCAAAAGCTTAACTGCAGGAGTATATCTGCCATCAGCATTTTCAAGTAAAACCTCGTCAAAGCCGAGTACATGGTCTTTCTCAAGAAGCGGCAAATCTTTCTTTAAGCGATAGATAAGCTTAAGATACATTTTTCCGCTGTCTTTAACCGGCAAAACCAAAACGGTCGAACTGTCTTCATGGGGCTTTACGCTGAATTCTGCAAGCTTTCCTTTCTGAACGGTAATTCCGTCATGAGTAAGCTCATAGTAAATCTCGGCGTAATCCTTAAGATCGTCAAAATCCATGTAGTTGTGGAGAACAAGTTTTCCTATTTCGTGATTATAAGAAACAACTCTTGCAGGACGATAAACATTCTTGTATTCAAGAAGACCCGTGTGCGGTTTTCTGTCAGGGTAAACAAGACCGTCCATACAGAAATTACCGTCATGAATCACTTCGTCATGGTCTCCGCCGTAATAGTACTTTGTTTTGCCGTCAGCCGCTTTTCCGTGAGCAATCGCATGGTCGCACCACTCCCAGACGAAACCGCCGCACATAATATCGTGCTTTTGAATCATCTCGAAGTAATCCTCGAAATCTCCGGGGCCGTTGCCCATACTGTGACAATACTCAACCAAAAGGTAGGGCTTGCTTGCGTCCTTCTCAAGATATTCGTTTATCTCGTCAAGGCTCGGATACATTCGGCTGTACATATCAAGATTATCGTAGTTGTAAGTTACTTTATAATTGCGGTATCTTGCGCTTTCGTATTGAGTAATTCTGTCCGGGTCGAATGTCTTAGTCCATTCAAGCGCCTTCTCAAAGTTACAGCCATAAGCACTTTCGTTACCCATCGACCACATCACTATCGAGAAGCGGTTCTTGTCTCTCAAGACCATCCTCTGCATTCTGTCAAGAATAGCTTCTTCCCACTTCGGATCATCGGCAAGTTTTTCATTCCATCTTGAGAAACGCTCGAGGTCGGTGTCCTCCTTACGGTAAATAAGGAATGGGCCGTGGGCCTCGATATCCGCCTCATCTATAACCATAAAGCCGTATTTGTCGCAAAGCTGATAGAATCTCGCATCATTCGGATAATGGCTTGATCTTATTGCATTGAAGTTATGCTGTTTCATCAAGGTCATATCCTTTTTGAGCTGCTCCATATCGATCGCAAATCCCGTTTCGGGGTCTGAATCGTGGCGGTTTACTCCACGGAACTTGATTTTCTGTCCGTTAAGATAAATTACCTTGTCTCTGATTTCTATCTTTCTGAGCGCAATTTTCTCTGTTATTGTCTCGTTTTCAGTTTCAATTACAAGAGTATAAAGATAGGGATTTTCCGTATTCCAAAGTATCGGTGAATCAACCTTAAAATTAACATTCCCGTTCTGTGAAATACTCTCCTCGCCTAACTTCGTTCCGTCAGCCTTTTCAAGCGTAAGCTTTGCGCTTGCTTCACCGTGAAATTCGACTTCGACTGAAATTTCAGCATCAGTTTTGCCGATTTTTGTTTTGATGAAATAGTCTCTCACGAAACCTGTCGGACGATTGATAAGATAAACATCACGGAAAATTCCGCTCATTCTGAACTTATCCTGATCCTCAAGATAAGAGCCGTCGCACCATTTTAAAACCAAAACCGCAAGAGTGTTCTCTCCGTCCACGAGAAAATCTGTGACGTCGAACTCTCCGTTTGCATGGGAAACCTGATCGTATCCGACATATTTTCCGTTGAGCCAAACATAATAACAGCTGTCAACACCGTCAAAATTGAGGTAAGCCTTAGGTGCATTTAAGTCGCCGTTATAATTAAATTTGTGCACATAAGCACCACAGGGAATATCCTGAGGCACATACGGCGGGTCAAACGGAAACGGATAGCGTATGTTAGTATACTGATGACTGTCATATCCCGACATCTGCCACACGCTCGGAACACTGATTCCGTCAAACGATGAAACATCGTAACCATTCTCGTAGAAGGCTTCCTTAACATCGTAAATACTTTCGAAATACTTAAATGCCCATTTTCCGTTTAAGCTCTTGAAGCGATCGGACTTTTCCCGTTCTTCGACAAGATTATCCATGCGCTTTGAAGCAGGCACATAATAGGCTCTGGGCTTCTCGGTGTTTTCATGGAGCACACTTAAGTCTTCGTAATATCTCGGTATAATCATGACAATCCTCCCTTATATATTATTTTGTACACACTACGGTAATTTTGTGCATATCACTCGGCCGAATTGATTCATTAATTATCGCATTTGTTGTATTTAATTCTATTGATTTTGTTCAATAAAGTCCATAAATAAAGTTGGACAAAATATGCACAATATGATACAATTTAAGTAAGTTCACAAAAGGAGGCTGCCATGTACATAAACACAGGTTATCTTCATTCATCGAGGATAGATTTCAAGGACCGAAGCCGTCCGCTTATAGTCGGCAGCTGCGGAAACTACCGCCTTTCGAGTCACTCCAAAATGCCCACATGGAGACCTAACGGAAGACGGGATTTTCAGATAATCTATATCGCATCGGGGCTTGTTCATTTTCACTTCGATAAGCCGGAAAACGAAACCGTAGTCGGCGCAGGAAATATCGTGCTGTTCCGACCGAAAGAGCTTCAAAAATATGAATTTTACGCAAAAGACAAAACTGAGGTCTTCTGGATTCATTTCACGGGAGGCGAAGTTAAAAAGATACTCAGAAATTACGGTTTTACCGATAATGAGAGAGTATTCCATGTCGGAACACATATGGAGTACGAGCGTGTTTTCAAAAAGATTATATTTGAATTGCAAAAAGCACAGGCAAATTACGAAGAAATGCTTTGGATTTTACTGCGTTATCTTCTGATTAGCTTCAGCCGTGAGATGACAAAGGAGCATGTTCTTAAAAATGAATTTCTTGACAAGCAAATGGAATCTGCTGCAAATTATTTCAGCGAAAATTATAATCTTGAAATCAGCGTTGAGGACTATGCTACTTCTAAAGGAATGAGCGTCTCTTGGTTCATACGCAACTTCAAGAAATATACAGGGCAGACGCCCGTCCAGTACCTGACTGCAATTCGCATGACGAACGCTCAGGCTCTTCTTGAAACCACAAGTTATTCCGTCAACGAAATTGGCAGAATAGTCGGCTATGCAAATCCGCTTTACTTCAGCAGAATGTTCAGAAAACAAAAGGGCTGTTCCCCATCGGAATACAGAAGCCGTTCACACGAGACATAAAAATAACTCCTGTGCCCGAAAGGACATAGGAGTTTTCTCTTTCTTGCTCTTTATTTCAGCATTTCTTCAAGCTTGCTTTTTAAAATTTCTTCTGCTCTGTCACCGAAAACATCAATCGCCTCTGCACAGTAAAAATCAATCTCAGGAATAGCGAACATATCGCACAGCTCTCTTAAATACATCTTCACACTTGGGTTTTCGCCGACAAATCCGCCCGCCGTTGTGATATAGACAAGCTTATCTGCTTTACAAAGCTTTTTCGGTAACCCTTTTTCATCGTACGAAAAAGTCAGATTATTTACGCATATATTCTCTATGTAAACCTTGAGAAGTGACGGAAACGAAAAATCCCAAAACGGTGCGGCAATTATGATTTCATCGGCACTTGCAAAGTCACGGGCTAACGGATAGCCTTCGAGGCGGCTTTCCGAAATATTTTTGTCACGGGCAAAAATGTCTTCCTTCGTCAAAGGCTTAATATCAAGATTTTTGAGAGCCACCTCTTCTATCTCATACCCCTCATATCTTTTACTCTTTGCCATAAATTCTCTTGCCAATTTCTCGGTTCGAGAATTATCTCTTATACAGGAATTTACAAACAGCAGTTTTTTCATGTTCACACCTCTCAGTTGTTTTGTCTTAATTTTACTACTCAAAAAGAAAAATCTCAACCGCTAAAGTTGAGATTTCAGTTTACTTAAGTTTATTTACTGCTTGCTCTGTTGGTTTTGAAATTTACGAAATCAAAGTGCTTATCGAGCATCTCTCCGATAAGACCGATTACCTTGCCCATCGTGAATGCCGCAACGACTGTTCCGATTCCAAGACCCTTGATGTGACCTACACCGACAAAAGTAATCACGGCGGTAAGAACCAAGCAAATTACATCAAATGGTATTTTCACCTTTGAATATTTGATTTTGAAGATATTGCTTGTTTCTCTCGGGAAAAGGTCTGTTGGCACTATCGGAAGTCCGCATCTGTTCGAAAGAGCAATACCCGTACAAATGATAAAATAGCTAACTACGAAGTAGAGCACTCTCATCGGCATTGTAAGCGGTAAAACGTGCATCCAGCTTTTGTGAAAATCAAGTAATTCACTGAAAGCAAAGCCGACAACAAAGCTTAAAAGGTATGACGGAACGAATTTTTTACGGAATATCATTAGAAGAGCAATCAAAAGCCCCTGAAATATATACGTCCAAGTTCCGAGCGACAAAAATGTGAATACAACCGAAAAAGCGTAAGGCACACTTGAAATAGCCGAAATTCCCGAGCCCGAATAGAGCATGAGGACAACTCCGAAGCTGTTAAAAAGAACAACCAACAAAAGTGCGAGTTCTCCTCTGAAAATATGCTTTTTTCCGCTTAAAGTGCCTGTATGTACAGCGTCCATATTATTCCTCCAACATTCATTTATCGACGTAGTCAGTCAGAATCATATGTTTATCAAAAGCACATTAATTTCAGCCAAGCGCCGGTATCTTTTCTTTCTTTGCACTTGATTATAACATTTATATCGATAAAGTCAATCGGTTAAACCGACAAATAAACTTGTCAATAAGCTTAAAAAATAATGCAAAATTAAAAGGAGAAACGATAAACGCTTCTCCTCATAAAATTATCTGAAATTAAAATCTCCTCATATCATATCGAACTCAAGGAGATCATCTATGCTAACGCCCGTTTTCACACTCAAATACTTCAAATTCTCTATGTCAGGAATATACTTTCCGTTTTTCCAAGCACTTACAGCCTGAACCGAAACAAACAAATCCGAAGCTATTCTTTTGTTTGAAATATGGTTTAAATCAAGAGCTTTCTTAATATTTTTGCCTGTCGCAGTAACATTAATACTCGGTGTTAAAGTTTTGCCTGTGTTATTTTCAGCTATTCGTCTCATATTAAATTTCCTTTCGTGATTAAACTGCATGCATTCGTCAAACTTAATTAAGTATTCAATAATATATTACCTTTCGGTGACTATATAGTAGCACTTTCATTCCTGAATTTCAAGTAAAACCTCAAGAAAAATAATTACAATTTTGGTACTCGATTTTTGTGCACATCTTCCAGTTAATTTCTGAAGCTTTCAGTCTTTAAAATTCTTGTGCATCCCGTAAGCGTACTAGACCTGTGAGAAATAAGCATGAGCGTCTTTCCGTTATATTCTGTTTCAAGAGTATGTAAAAGCTCCCTTTCGTGCAGTGCATCGAGTGCGCTTGACGGCTCATCCATCAGGCAAATATCGGGGTTTCTAAGCAGTATTCTAGCGATACCGATTCGCTGTCTCTCACCGCCCGAGAGTCTTGCACTCATCTGACCCATATCGGTGCCATAGCCGTTGGGAAGCGTATCGATAAACTCTGAGATACCCGCTCTTTTCGCCGCAAGCTTAATCTCTTCCTCGCTTGCATCAGGCTTAGCGATGCCGATGTTATCTTTTATTGTTGCGTCAAACAAATAAGTATCCTGTTCCAAAAACGCCACTCTTTTATGAAGCTCCGCAAAGCTTATTTTCTCAATCGGAATATTATTGATAAGAATTTGTCCCTCTGTAGGCTCATAGAACCTCAAAAGAAGTCTCAGCACAGTTGATTTACCTGCTCCCGACTCTCCCGCTATTCCGACTCTGTCGCCCTTGTTAATCGTGAAATTAAAGTGCTCAAGAATGTTCTTTTCGGTATTCGGATATCTGAATGTGACGTCCTTAAATTCGATTTTCTCTATCTCTCCGCAAACAATAGGATTTTGCGGTTCGCTCGTCTCAGGCTCAGTATCTTCAATTTTAAACATTCTTTCTGCCGCACCGTAGGTTTCAAGCAAGCTTGTTACGACAAATGTCAAATCAAACGTAGAAGAAAGTGAAGCAGTAGCCGCAAATGAGATTGCAATCGTACCTACGGGGTTATTTGTTCCCTTTGATGCAAGCACACCGGCACATACAAGAATGAGAATTCTTGCAAGGTAGACAAAGAAATTCGGCAACGATGCGATTGTCTGGCGATGAAGCGTAAGCCCCAATGCTGCACGGTTTACCTTTTCGTTCGCAGACATAACCTCGTTTAATTTTCGTTCTCCCGCCGTGAAAATCTGAATGTCACGTATGCTGTAAACGCTTTCAAGTATTTTAGATTTTAAAACGCCGAGTCTCTCTCTGTACTTAATACCGATTCCTCTTCCCGCTTTAAGTGCAACAAAAGGCAGAACAGCACTTATAAGAATGTATATAGGAATCAAGATACAAGCATAAAGCGGATTAACTATCCATGCAAGCACAACCGTCGTAACAGGTAATAGTATAACCGTGAACATAGGCCCGATAGTGTGTGCAAAGAAATATTCGAAGGTTTCAATATCAGATACCGCTATATTCATAATATCGCCCGTTTCCTTACCTATCATAAATGCGGGTGAGATTCTGTCAATCGACTCAAAAAGATGAACTCGCATTTTGGCAAGTATTCCGTAAGCACCGAGATGAGAGAAAACTCCTTCAAAATAACGGCACAAAGCAATCAAAACAGCACTCATGATTGTTAACACCGCATACGCTATCGCTCCCTTGCAATAGCCTGCGGCGGCTAAAAGCCAAAGTGCGCCAAAGCCCATTAGTCCCATGTGCGCAAGTGCACCGATAATACTTGATAAAGTGGATATGATTATATACGGTCTTATCGGTCTGCCGATTTTTAAAAGGCGTCGGTTCATTTCTCCCATGGAATAACTGAATTTGCGTTTCATTCTGTCACCTCCATTGCCTGCTGACGAATAACAAGCTGACGGTACAATCCGTCTTTTTCCATAAGAGAAGAATGACTTCCCTCTTCCTCAATTTTACCGTCTTTGAGCACATAAATGCAGTCTGCATTCTTTACCGTAGACATTCTGTGCGAAATAATAATGAGCGTTCTCGTGAGTGACAAATTTCCGATAGTTTTCCAAATTTCCTTTTCACTTTCGGGGTCGACACTTGAGGTTGCCTCATCAAAAATCATATATTCTGCGTTGGAAAGCAGTGCTCTCGCAATTCCCATTTTCTGCTTCTGACCGCCTGATAAAGAGGCACCGGCATTTCCGACATCGGAATCAAGTCCCTTTTCGAGCGACTGAACAAATTTGAGGAGTCCTGCCTCGGTGATTGCCGACATTAGCTCATCGTCACTCGCATTCGGATTCGCAAGCAAAAGATTATCCCTTATTGTACCCGAAAAGAGATTTACCTGTTGTGGAACCATTGCAATGTGCTTTCTTAGCTCCTCCGGCTTCATGCTCTGATAGTTCTTGCCGTCGATATAGATATTTCCTGAGTTTGCATCACAAAATCTCATCAAAAGAGATGCGGTGGTTGATTTTCCGCAGCCCGACAATCCAACAAGCGCAACAACAGAACCCTTAGGTATCTTCAGAGAAATATCCTCCAGTGCCTTGCTTCTTCCTTCATAGCCATAGGAAACGTTCTCCATTCTTATTCCTTCAAATTTTTCGGGATCTGTCGGAAGTGATGTGTCGTAAGGTCTTGTTGTATCAATATTTAAAATATCCTCAACCTTTCCTGCGGCAGAAATAGCCGTCAATGCTCTGTGCGATGCACTCATAAGCTGCTTTGCGGAAGAAAAATAGCTGTATGAAAGCATTAGCACGACAAGTGCCTGTGAAATTGTGATACTTCCGCTCGCCATGCGATAAGTCGAATTGATAAGAGCAATTACTATTGCCGCATATATCATGGTCTCTGTGACAAGAAACGAGGTGAAGTTTATCTTCATAAACTTATTTATGTTCTTATTGAGTATATCGGCTTTCTCTCCGAGAATTTCCGCATGCTCCTTATCCCTGTCAAAAAGTTTTAGGGTTGTGAGTCCTCTTAAGCTGTCCATATAATAGCCTGTCATGTCATCGAGCGAACGCCAGTAGCTTTTACGCACGATTTCAATGTTTTTACGAAACAGGTTATTAAAAGGTAAAAGTAATAGCGAAACAACGAGCAGCAGAACCGCAATCGGCAAAGATATATCCTTGATATGAAAGAAAAGATATATCGGAGCAATTACACTATAAATAAGCGTCGGCAGATAAACGCTGAAGTAGCTTTGCATTTGTTCAACAGCGTCAACTGATGCTGTTATGGCTGAAACCGGGCCGATTTTTTCAATTCCGCCGGCATCAAGTGCCATAATTTTCGAAAAAATCGTCTTTCTCATGCTGTTTCTTGCCGTAGCCGCCGTCTTATACTCAAGCAGTCCCTTTAAAAGCTGTGCCAAAAAGGTGAATACAGCCGCCGCCAAAGCCGCACCGACCGCACTCCAAACGGTATCAAGAATCTTCTGCGGCTCGAACAGATTTCCGAGAAATCCCGCAATAATCTCGGCAAGCGCCGTGGTTCCGATTAACATCAAAAAGCCGACTGCGGCTATCGAGATTATCCATCCCCACATTCCGCGCGCAAGCTTAATTAATGTTTTGTTCATTAAAAGCATTTTTAGCCCTCCTGATGATATTTCAAATAAGATACAATCAAAGATAAATAAAGCAAATTTTATCACTGAAAAGTATAGTTTGTTTCGGCTAACTTGTCAAGCTGTTACAACGCTAAAATGCAAGCAAGAAACCTTGACTTGCATTTTCTATTCTTTTTAAACCGTTAAATTCACTCCCTCAAGCCTCAAAAGCTTAAGCTTTTTTTCCGTTCCGCCGGCATAACCCGTAAGGCTTCCGTCCGAGCCGACAACTCGGTGACACGGAACTATAATCGAAATCGGATTGTGCCCCACCGCACCGCCTATCGCCTGTGCCGACATTGTTTTCTTTCCCGTTTGCTTTGCAATTTTCTCCCCCAGCGACTTGTAAGTTACTGTTTCTCCGTACGGTATTTCCGTGAGCAATTTCCACACCGCCACACGAAACTGAGTATCATTTAAAGCTATCGGCACTCTGAAATTCGGCTCTTTACCGTCAAAATAAATATCAAGCCATTTCTTTGTGCTTTCAAATATCGGTAAATCCTTATTTTCGGCATCATCCGATAAGCCTTTTAAGCTGTATTTCTGACCGTCAAACCAAAGTCCCGTCAGGTTCTCGCCGTCACTTGCAAGAATAATTCTGCCAAGCGGAGAATCATAATAGTTTATATATTTCATTTCTGTGTTCCCATGATTATTTTTGTAGACAAATTCATTTTAAGTCTACTTCATTTTAAAGCTTAGAACAAGTTTATTTCATGATAATTTCTGATTATTTTTAACTTTAACGCAAAGAAAAAACGCCCCTTTCGGAAGCGTTCTCTCTTTCACTTTGCAATCAAGCTGTTTTCTGAAGATTTCTCATTTCTCTTCTGAGTCTTCTGCACACGCCGTCATTATCTTTCTTGCGTGTTTCAAGCTTTCTGAGACGGTTTTCCATCAATGTAAGTTTTTCTTCTTTAGTCATGGTAATTTCCTTTCTTGTAATTTGATTTGAAGTGTATTTATTATTAATTCTCGTTTGCTGTGGAACATATGATTTTTGCACAAGCTTCAAGCCCAAGCTCTCCGCTGTTCAAAAGTAAATCGTAGTTAATTCTCTCGCCCCATGTTTTATCAGTGAAACAGTTATAGTGTCTGCTTCTCTCTTTATCGGATCTCTCAATTTGCTTGAGTGCCGAATTTTGCGACAAGCCGTATTCTTTCACGCATCTTTCGGCACGCTTTTTCTTGTCGGCATAAATGAAAACTTTCAAAACATCATCTCTGTCCGAAAGAATGTGGTCTGCACATCTTCCGACAATAACGCAGCTTCCCTTATCCGCAAAGCTTCTGATTGCCTCCTTTTGTGCGGCATACACCTGCTCGGAAAGCGGCAAGGTCTGCTTGTCGGCATCCTTAAATATACCGTAGCCGTAAGCCGTGCCTACTGCGAGATTATAAAGCAAGGAGCTTGTCACCTTTTGCTCTGTTGTCTCGACAAAAGCCGTAGACAATCCGGATTTTTCAACCGCCGCATCGATTAATTCGTGGTCGTAATAGGGTATACCAAGCTTATTCGCAACCATTTTTCCGATCGTTCTTCCGCCGCTTCCCAGCTCTCGTCCTATTGTTATTATTTTCTTCATGCTTGTTTTCTCCTTCGTCGTACATCAGTCTGTGAAGCTCCCTTTCGCCTTGTCTTCGCTTTTGGTTCACTTCACAGTACTTTTCGTCGCATTCATACATGATAAACTGATATTTTTCACCGTCATTCAGCGTCTCTTCCACCTGATGTTTGCTTAAGCTGTTACAGCTGACACAGCGGTCCGAATAAAATGCCATTTTAATTTTTAGCTTTCTCACAGGACTTGCCGAGTTCCGTAAGCTTTTTCATCTCGCAAATTACAAGCACGAGAGCGAGTATAAATGCAAGACCGTCTGCAACGGGGCCTGCCCACAGAACGCCGTTCAAACCGATTATGTTGCACAAAATAGCTGTTGCAGGAATGAGGAAGATAATCTGACGGCTGAATGAAACCGCACCCGAAAGCAAAGGCTTTCCGATTGACTGGAAGAATATTCCCGTCACAACCTGGAAGCCGTTAAAGAAGCATAACAGGGTGAATATTTTAAAGGATTTAACCGAGAACTGAGTGTAAAGCTCGCCCTGATCACCAAACATTGCGGTGAGCTGTTTCGGGAACACCTGGAATATGATAAAGCAAATTACCGCAACAATCGTTGCCGCCTTTACAGCAATTGAAAATGTCTTCTTAACACGCCCGAAATCACCTCTGCCGTAGTTATATCCTACTATCGGCTGTGCGCCTGTTCCGATACCTGTAACAATTGAAATCAAAATCGTGTTGAACTTCATGACAATGCCGAACGCCGCAAGCGGAATGTCGGGGCCGTATTCTGAAGCTGTTCCGCATTTTACAAGGAAATAATTGATAACAGCCATAATCACGGCAACAGCAAACTGTGAAACAAAGCTTGAAACACCGAGAGCCGCATTCTTTTTCAGCAGCTTAAGTTTTGGCTTCATGCTCTTAAATGAGATTTTTATGGTTTTAAATCTCGGAATATACCAAACACAAATTAAGAAATTCAGAACCTGACCTATTACGGTAGCAAGTGCCGCACCTTCCATGCCCCATTTGAAGCCGAGAACAAACAATGCGTCCAAAATGATGTTTGTGACACAGCCGACTATCATGGCAATCATAGTAAGATGAGGACTTCCGTCCGAACGGATAAGCGAGCACATACCGCTGCCGATAACTACGAACGGGAAGCCAATGATAACAATCTTTCCGTAAGCGAGCGCATAGGAAAGGTTATCGGGAGTAGCACCCAAAAAGCTTGTCAGCGGCTTCAAAAATGCCGCGCATATCGCAAACAGCACCACTCCCGATATGATGAGCCATGTGAGTGTGTTGTTAGCTCCGTCTTCTGCCTTTTTGCGATTATTTCTGCCAAGTTCAAGGCTCATATATGCCGCACCGCCGTCGCCCAGCAAAAGCGATACAGCTGTCACAACCATGTTAAGTGGGAAAATTACGTTAGTCGCACTGTTTCCCAAGGTGCCAACGCCCCATCCGATAAAAATCTGGTCAACGATGTTGTAAAGCGCATTCACGACAAGCGCAATAACGCTCGGAATAGCATACTTCATCATCAGGCTTCCTATCGGTGCGAAGGCAAGAGGACTTCTTTCTTCTTGATTCATTTAGTTTACCTCCGTAAGTTTTACTTTGTTTTCTTGCCGATCAA
>CAVDQG010000043.1:0-17663 GCA_963611165.1 Bacteroides uniformis | reverse complement strand
AAATTCTGGAGAATAGTGGAAAAGGAGATGCCGGATTTCAGGGAGAGAAGAGCTAAGCTTAGGTAAGGTTAATTAATAATGAGCTAAAGGAAAAAAAGGCAAAAGTTTTTGCCACGCTTTTTTCAAAAAAGCGTGCGGGTGTGGGCAGAGCCCACGAGAGAGAAGCGAAACACAAAGAGAAATAACAAAAAGCAGAGCGAAGCGATAAAAAAGAAGACAGCAAAATAAAATACGTCAAGAATGCGAAGCATTCGCAGACGGGCATTTTATTTTGCGGATTGGATACACGAAGATAAATAGAGAACGCAGAGAACCAAAGACACAAAAGTTTTTGGTTTCGCTTTTTACAAAAAGCGAACGGGTGTGGGCGGAGCCCACGAGAGAGAAGCGAAACACAAAGAGAAATAACAAAAAACAGAGCGAAGCAATAAAAAAGAAGACAGGCTTGGAAGCATTTTTAGGGCGGAACGCCCGTAGTTAAGTTTCCAAGCCGAATTATTTACACATAGATAAATAAAGAACAGAAAAGCGGTTCAAAAGAAAAAATCAGCCTTAAACCACCTTGGAGCAACGGCGACCGAAGGTCGCCCCTACGGGAATGGTTGTAATTTCACAGCTATAAATTAAGAATAGAGAGACCGTGTATAAGCTAATTATTATTTATTAATTGTAAATTATTAATTAAAAAGTTTTCTGTTGACAAGCATAATAAATGTGGCTATAATATCGATATGGTAACGATACCACATATTTGACGAATCTTGATTTGTTTCTCTGAATTTAGGAGCAAATAATTTTTTTGAAGAATATGGTATCGTCTCCATAAAAATAACAAGGAAATTTTCACAGTGTAATTGACACCGAAAAGTGGGTGTGTTAAAATGCAATATATGGTAACGATACCATAAAAACTTCACGGTAATTTACAGATGATTTTGAAAGTCTGTTTTGATAGGAAAGGAATTGCATTATGGCTAACTCAACTATGTCGGATGTCGCTAAGGAGGCGGGCGTGGCGCTGACTACGGTCGGCAGAGTTCTAAACGGCGGCTACGTAAGTCAGGAGAAAAGAGAGAGGGTTCAGGCGGCAATCAAAAAGCTCGGATATGTTCCCAACAAAATGGCGCGTTCACTCAAGCAGAGCGAATCTAAGCTTATCGGTATTTTTATGCGGTTTAACGCCAACCAGGTTTTCGTTTCTATCGAGAGAGGGCTGACAAGAGCGATTGAATCGGCTGGCTACAACTGCTTTATACTCACGCATTATTCGGGAAGCATGGAAAACGAGATTGACGAGTTCATCTCACGAAAGGTTGACGCACTCATGATTATCTCTATGCCCGATATTGACAGAGAGTACCTCGAGAAAATCCAGAATCTGAAAATCCCGATAGTTATGATAGAGCGTTGTATAGATATTCCCAAGACTGACGGCGTTTATATCAATGACATTGACGGAGCAAAGCAGGCAACGGGCGGAATGATTAAAAAAGGCGCAAGAAAAGTGGCTTTTGTCGGATGCTATCCCAATGACGATGTTGAGGGAGAGCGATTTGAGGGTTACTTGGCGGCGCTTAAGGACGCGGGAATCGAGAGGGACGACAGGCTTATCGAGTTTATCGATGTCTATAATTCGGAGAACGGTTACCGTGCCGCAAAGCACCTTTTGGAGAACGGCGTGGAGTTTGACGCAGTGTTCTGTACGTCGGATTTGATTGCGGCGGGATTTATGCAGTATGTCTATCCGATAGGGCTGAGAATTCCTGATGATTTTCTGATTGCCGGCTATGACGATACCATCGCTAAGGTGCTTTCGCCTGAAATTTCAAGTGTTTCTCTTGACTATGAAAAAATCGGTATTGAGGCGGTGAGCATGGCGCTCTCGAGAATTAAAGCACCCGATATGCCGTCAAGAAAGGTCAGAGTAGACACAATTTACACGGAGAGATAAATTTTTGCTTGTTATTTGATTGAACGATAAAATTACTCGAAAAAACAAAGTGTATAAACAAAGTTTATATTTAATTAAGAGGTGTATTTCACATGGCACTTAATTTCAATTTCAACAAGAAAAATCAGAAGAAGGTCAAGGTCGGAATTATCGGATGCGGCAAAATCACTCAGACCCGCCATGCCCCCGAGTACGATGAAAATCCCAATGCCGAGATAATCGGCGTGTATGATTTCGACCAGCAGAGGTGCATTCAGATTGCCATGGCAATCGGCTGCAAGGCTTATAATTCCGTTGACGAGCTTCTCGAAGACCCCGAGATTGAAGCGGTTTCCGTTTGCTCACCGAATTTCACTCATGCCGAATACACATTAAAGGCACTTGAGAGCGGCAAGCACGTTCTTTGCGAAAAGCCGATTGCACTTGACACAGCCGATTCAAAGAAAATGATTGAAAAGGCAAAAGAGGTCGGCAAGATTCTCATGGTCGGTCACAACCAGAGACTCAATCCCACTCACAAGAGAGCCAAAGAGGTTTTGGAGAGCGGAGCAATCGGCGATATAATTTCCGTGCAGTCTAATTTCAAGCATTCGGGCCCCGAGAACTGGTCAATCACCTCGAACAATTCAACTTGGTTCTTCGATAAGGCAAAGGCTAATTTCGGCGCAATGGGAGATCTCGGTGCACACAAGATAGACATCATCCGTTTTCTTCTCGGTTCGGAATTTGAAAAGGTGAACGCAACCATTATGACGCTCGACAAGAGAGGCCCCGACGGAAATCTTATCGGAGTTGACGACAATGCATTCTGTTTTTTCAAAATGACGAACGGCGTGCCCGGAATCATGCATGTTTCATGGACAAATTACGGTGACGAGGACAATTCAACCGTTATCTACGGAACAAAGGGCGTCATGAAGATTTTCGGAGACTACGCTGATGACATCGTTCTTGAAATGAGAGATCACACCACCGTTAAATATACCGTCTCTAAAATGCAGACCAACGACAATCAGACAAAGTCGGGTATTATCGATGAATTTGTTTCTTCAATCATCGAGAACCGAGAGCCGCTTATCACGGGTCAGGACGGACACAACACGCTTTCTGTTATCACAGCCTGCTTTGAATCGAGCGAAAAGGGCGAATGGGTAACGGTTGAGTATTGATTATTGCAAAATATCTATATTTATCAAACAAAGTCGCAGAAATTTGTTTTCTGCGACTTTTATTTGTCCTTTTTTTGTCCGATACGGCGGTATATACTTAAGTCAAGAAAAAACAAAATACAAAAACAAAACAACAGAAAGAACAAACAAAAAACAACAAACGGTAAAACGAAAGGAGAACAATTATGTTAGCAATGAAAAAAATTATGGCAGGAGTACTCGTAGCGGCAATGGCAGTTTCGATTACGGCGTGTTCAAACTCAAAATCGGCAAATAAGGTACAACAGGCAAAGGCTGCATCGACAACGGCAACCACTACTCAGACAGACACACAAAACAACAATCAATCCACAGAAGATAATCAGTCGGTATACAGTGGACTGACGGAACAGGAAGCAAAAGATATTCTTTCTTATCACTGCGCTGTTCTCTCGGGATTCAGCGATGACAGCTACGGTGTAGAGTACAGCTACGATACCGTATACAAGGGAATATGGGACAGCTGGGATGATGTCGGAGTGACAGATCCAATGTACATCGTGCCTGAAGACGAAATCACCGATGACACACCGACAGATGATTCGAGCTTCTTCTATAACGTAACAAGCGTAAGCAGTGATATGGAAGCAAGAAACGATCTTCTTTGCTATATGAGTCAGGATGTCCTCGATCAGCTTTACGGCACACCGCTTTACGATTACAACGGCACAACTTACATTAAGAGAGAATATACAGGCTATGTTCCGATAAATCGTGATTATGAAAACGCAACAATCACAAATATGACAGACACAAGCTTCACGGCTACAATGGATTGCTACACATTCAGCGTAGACAACTATGTCGGCACATGCACTCTCGATATGAGCAAATCAGGCGACAGCTGGTACATCGTGGGATATTCACAAAATTTCTGATAAAGCTGTAAAAACAGACAAAAAATCGACAAGTTAAAGTGAAAAAATATTAAAAGCGGCGGCTTGTCCTTGAATTGTCCGTACCGAAGTAGTATAGTTAAATCACAGATTAAACAACAAATAAAAAACAAAACAAACAAAGAAAAAAATTAAATGCAGACGGTTAAAAATGAAAGGAGAAAAAACAACTATGATCAGCATTAAGAAAGTTATGGCGGGTGTTCTCGTCGCAGCAATGGCATTATCATTCACAGCATGTTCGAATTCAAAAACAAAGACAGAGTCCGAGGCTTCGGCAATCTCAAAGCCGCTCACATCGGCATCACCGAAAACCTCATCTTCACCGAAGGCAACGGCTACCCCTAAGGCAACCGCAAAGCCGACAGAGACCCCTAAGGCTACTCAGACTCCGACACCTACGCAGACACCGCAAGCCACACAGGCTCCAACGGCTACACCTGCTCCGACTGAAGCACCACAGCAGACAACAGAGAGCGGATTCTCCGAGCAGGATGCAAGAAATCTTCTCGCAATGCCTTGCCACGTGCTCAACGGCTTTGATGACGAGACATACAACGTAAGTTATGACACAAGCGTAACATACTTAGGTCTTTATTATTCACAGGAAGACGCAGACTCAGGTGCAACACCTTATGGCTTGATAGATGAGTCTCAGATAACTGATGATATGGATATAATTACAGGTGTAAATCCTTACTTCCTCGTAACAGACGCAGTCTCAAATGATGATGTCAGAAGTCAGCTTCTCGCATATGTCAGCCAGGATGTCCTCGATCAGCTTTACGGTGAACCGACATTCGACTGCGGCGACAACCAGACCTACCTTCGCAGAGGCGGCAGAGGCTACTATCAGATTGACCGTGACTTCAACAACGCAACAATCACAGATCTTACAGACACAAGCTTCACAGCAACAATGGATTGCTACGAGTGGGATCAGTACCAGGGCACATGCACAATCTATATGAGCAAAATAGACGGTGGCTGGGACATAGTCGGCTACTCACAGGACTTCTGATTAATGAGTTTAGATAGTTAAAATTTACATTTGAATAAACAGAATCCCCGTTCGTTTGAGCGGGGATTTTTCGTTTGTCCGTTTTTTGTCCGTTTTGCGGTGCTATATTGAAGTCGGAAGGAAATGTTTAAATCGTAAATAAAAAGAATATTTGAAATGCAGAACCAAACGGTAAAAATGAAAGGAAAATTATCATGATTAGCATAAAGAAAATTATAGCGACCGCACTCGTGGCGGCAACCGCATTGTCGCTTGCGGCATGTACAAATCCAAACGCAAGGGCACAGAAAGAGCCTGAGGCTTCGGCAATCAGCAAGTCGCTTATTTCGGATTCGCCAAAAACGGAGGATAAACCGACAGCCACACCGAAAGCCACTCCAAAGGCAAAGAAAAAATCTAAAGCAACCGCAAAGCCGACGCAAGCACCTACAGCTACTCCCGCACCAACACAGTCGCCCGAGCAGTCGGAGAACAATACCGAAAACGAGAATTTGAATTTAAACAGCAATACCGAACAGGTAACAGAGAGCGGATTCACGGAACAGGACGCAAGAAATCTTCTTGCAATGCCGTGCTATGTTCTTAGCGGATTCGATGACATGAGCTATAACGTAAGCTATGACGAGGATACAGTTTACTACGGTTACTGGGACTCTCAGGAGGATTTGGCATTATGCGACCCGAACGGACTTGTTACCGATGAGGGACTTACAGATGATATGATAACAGGTGCGGCGTGCTACTTCCGTGTGACAAGCGCAAGCTCCGAGGAAGAAGTGAAAAATCATCTTCTGTTTTATGTAAGCGAAGATGTTCTCGATGAGCTTTATTCGGAGCCGTTATTTGATTATCAGGGCAATACTTACATCAGACGCGGCGGCATGGGATACTACAGAATGGATCGTCTTTTTGACAGTGCCGTAATCACCGATTTGACAGATACAAGTTTCTCGGCAACAATGGATTGTGTTGAATTTGGTCAGTACATGGGAACATGTACGATAAATCTCGAAAAAATCGGTGACAGCTGGCTTATTACGGGATATTTCGAGAATTTCTGATAAAGAAGCTTAAAAAGTAAATCCTCTGTTCAAGTGAGCAGAGGATTTCTTGTGCTGTTTATTTTCAGATGTCTTTGTTGAGAGCCTCGGCGCAAAGACCCCAGAAGTAATATTTTCTGACGTCAGAGCCGTAGACAAGATGAGGAATATGCTCTCGAGGAATATAAGTTCCCACTTCATCTCGGATATCAACAATCATATCGTCATTCATTGCCTCGCCCGTGAAAACAACGGTGTCGGGGTTAACCGTGCATGTCAGAGCAACAACACATGTGTAAGCCGATTCAAGTACTTTGTTTGCGGGGAACGGATTCTCGTCCTCGCTGACAAATCCGCCTACAACTGTTCTTATATCGGTTCTTCTGGAAATCGTCTTGAAGACAAGATTGCTTACTTCGCCCGAAAAACGCGTGTTTCCAAGGTGAATTCTGCCGTCGATGATAATTCCGCAGCCGGGGGATCTTCCCTTGAAGTAAGCGAGAAGCGCCACGCTTTTGTTTTCTTCACGGCACTCTGCCATTTTGTCAGAGAAAGAATAAACTCCGAAAGCCATGGCGTTGGTATCGTTTTCTATTGTGCACGGCAAGCCGAATTCGTTCTCGATGACAGCCTTGAGGTCAACTCCGTTTATGTCGGTTATACCGCTTTGCTGAACCTTATTATTGTAATAAAATCCCGAGATTCCAAGTGAAATATATTTGATTCTCGGCTCCTCTTCGATTTTTTCGGCTATGTACTCGATAATATCCTTTGTTGTGATTTTCGAGTAGCTCTTTGTGTCGTCTGTGATAATTGTTCCGAGAAGATCCGTCACGGCAGAGTTTAAGGTGAATTCTCCCTCCTCAAAGGTGAAAAGGCAGAGGACATAGGCAAAGGACTCGTTGAAACGGTAGGTTTTCGGCGGTCTTCCTATGGTCGGTGCGGCTGATGCGGTTTCGATTATTTCGCCCGTGCTTGCAAGCTCATTTAAGATGGTGTTGCACGTTGCGACCGAAAGTCCCGTGAGCTGAGAGACGGTGTTTTTTGTTCCCGACTCGATGGATTTCAGGGTGTTTTTAATTAATGCGACATTATGATTTTTAACTTGATTTACATTGCTTATCTGTTTCATACATCCACTCCGTTACAGTAAAAAAAACTCTTATAAAAACACTTTTTATTATAAAGCAGAAGCGTTTTTCTGTCAATTTATTTTGTCTTTGATAATCACCCGGATATGCACAAAAATGTTTGATTAGAGAATAATATTGTATTCTGAGTGATAACAGAAGTAGTATGAGATAACTATGAAATAAGAAAGCTCTGCAATTAACAAAAAGAACAGCTTTTTAGCCAAAAATTTGCTTAGAGTGAGGATTAGATTTTTCCTTTTGCCTACTTTAATTGTTCATAATTTCGTTCTATAATTACTTAGTGTTTGCCTATGGCATATATCAGCATTTAACTATAGAAATGTTTATTACAAAAGGAGGAGCACCATGAAAAGACCTGAGCTGCATTTTACACCGCCCGCTAACTGGATGAACGATCCCAACGGACTGATTTATTTCGGCGGAAAGTATCACATTTTTTACCAGCATTTCCCGTATGAGCCGATTTGGGGAAGAATGCATTGGGGTCATGCCGTGAGTGACGATTTGTGTCGGTTTGAGTATCTGCCGATTGCACTTTATCCCTCAAAGGATTATGATGCCGACGGAGTTTTCTCCGGCAGTGCGATAGAAAAGGACGGAAAAATGTACCTTTACTACACTGCTATTCACTACAGAGGTCAAAACCCCGAGAACATCAACCTCACGCTTAACGGTTTGGATTCCTCCCAGGCGATGATTATATCAGACGACGGTTTTACTTTCGATAACCTCGGCGGCAAGAAGCAGGTTGTTCTGATGATTCTCGATAAAGAAATCGGCGACAGCGAGCACACGAGAGACCCCAAGGTTTGGAAGCACGGGGATAAATATTATATGGTTCTCGGCTCACTTATCCGCAAGGAGGGTGAGGAGGAAGATGTAGAAAAATCTTCTCCCGAGCTTCTTTTCTATGAGAGCGACGACGCCGTAAATTGGACATATAAAAACAAAGTCAGGGGCGAGAACTTCGGCTACATGTGGGAATGCCCTGATGTTTTTGATGTAAAGGGAAACACAGTTTGCGTTTTTTCACCGCAGAGAGTGCTGGACGGCCCGCAGACAGACCTTGCGATGTTCGGTATAGTAGATTTTGACAACGAAACCTGCGAGATGAAACTTGACACAAAGGATTTCCGTGTGGTAGACTACGGTCTCGACTATTACGCTCCGCAGTCTTTCCTTGACAAAAAGGGCAGAAGAACCCAGATTGGCTGGATAAGAATGAAAGCTCCCGTCACGGACGATAACGGCGTGAAGTGGATAGGCGCATACACCATGCCGAGAGTTATCACGGTGGAAAACGGCGAGATAATCACAAGACCGCACCCCGAGGTGAAGCGACATTTCAGGGTTTATGAGAATTTCACGGATATTGCAGATATCAATAAGCCGTACTGCATTAAGAGAAGCATGAAAGCGGGCGAAGAGATTTTGCTTACTGATTATCTTCTCAAGAAGACGGAGAATGCTCTTGTAGCCGTAAGAGACGGCGTGGAATACAGCGCACCGTGCGGAGAAAGCTGTGAGATAGAGCTTTATGTAGATTCGAATATTGTCGAAACCTATATTGACGACGGTAAAGCGGTCATAACTCACGTGCTGTGATTTTGAATATTAAATTGTAATTGGTAAATATTTGTAAATAAAACTTAGAGATAAGGAAGAAGATATGATAAGAATCGGACTTGATGTCGGCTCGACAACACTCAAATGTATCGTGCTGAACGAAAAAGACGAAATAGTTTTTAAGAAATACGAGAGACACTTTTCTCAGATTACAGAAAAGGCATCGGCAATGCTGACTGAAATTGCCACTGCACTTCCCGATGAAAAGGAAGTCGGACTTTGCGTTTCGGGTTCTGCCGGCATGGGCTTTGCCGAGGAAATGAACATTCCGTTCATGCAGGAGGTTTACGCAACGAGAGTTGCCGTCAACAAGCTGCTCCCCGGAACAGACGCCGTAATCGAGCTTGGCGGTGAGGACGCAAAAATCCTCTTTATCTCGGGTACTCTCGAGGTAAGAATGAACGGTTCATGTGCCGGCGGAACGGGTGCGTTCATCGATCAGATGGCTACGCTCCTTAATATCACTCCGTCTGAAATGAACACCATATCCAAAGACCACGCAAAGATCTATTCCATTGCTTCCCGTTGCGGCGTTTTCGCAAAATCCGATATTCAGCCGCTTTTGAATCAGGGCGCAAAGAAGGAGGATATTTCTGCCTCTATTTTTGCCGCTGTTGTCAATCAGACTATTGCGGGTCTTGCTCAGGGCCGTGATATAAAGGGAAACGTTGTCTACCTCGGCGGCCCGCTCACCTTCTTCAGCGAGCTTAGAAGAAGCTTTGACGAGGCACTGGGTCTTACGGGAGTTTGCCCGCAGGATTCACTTTATTTTGTCGCAATGGGTGCGGCAATGCTCGGCGGAGACAGCTGTTTTGATATTGCCGACATAACAAAGAAAATCGCTAATTACTCAGCATCTGGAAATTACCGTGCGTGCCCTCCGCTTTTCGCAAACGAGGAGGAGTACAAGGAGTTCAGATCCCGTCACGGAATGGACGAGGAAATCAAGACATATCCGCTCACCGATTCCAAGAAGGCTTATATCGGAATTGACGCAGGCTCCACAACTCTCAAGGGTGTTGTGCTTAACGAGAACGAGGAAATTGTTTTCTCGAAGTATATGTCAAACTCCGGTAACCCTGTTCCGCTTGTAAAGGGATTTCTTGAGGACGTCTACGAGAAATTCCCCGATATCAAAATCATGGGCTCGGCTTCAACAGGTTATGGCGAGGAAATCATCAAGAATGCTTTCCACTGCGATACGGGTCTTGTCGAGACAATGGCTCATTTCACAGCCGCAAAGAAGTACGATCCTAAGGTTGATTTCATCATCGATATCGGCGGACAGGACATCAAGTGTTTTAAGATAAGAAACGGTGTTATCGATAATATCTTCCTTAACGAGGCTTGTTCATCGGGTTGCGGAAGCTTTTTGCAGACCTTTGCGGGTGCACTAGGCTACAATATTGCCGACTTTGCGAAAAAGGGTATTTTTGCAGAGAAGCCTGTCGACCTCGGCTCAAGATGCACGGTCTTTATGAACTCTTCCGTTAAGCAGGCTCAGAAGGACGGTGCTTCCATAGAGAATATCAGTGCGGGACTTTCGGTTTCTGTCGTTAAGAACGCACTTTACAAGGTTATACGTGTTGCAAATGCCGATTCACTCGGAGAGCACATAGTTGTTCAGGGCGGTACGTTCCTGAATGACGCAGTTCTTCGTGCGTTCGAGCAGGAAATCGGAAGAAACGTAACAAGACCTGCCGAGTCGGGACTTATGGGTGCTTTCGGTGCGGCTCTTTATGCAAAGAAGCACGTTAAGGGCGAAAAAAGTGAGATTCTCAGCCCCGAACAGCTCAAGAAATTCACTCACGAAGTAAAAGCTATCACCTGCAACGGCTGTAACAACCACTGCCGACTGACAGTGAATACATTTGAGGACGGCAGACGCTTCATCGGCGGAAACCGCTGTGAGAAGCCGCTTCACCTCAAGACCACCAAGAAAAAATATAATCTCTACGACTATAAAAAGGAATTGCTCAATTCCTATAAGGATACGGACGGAAAGAACGGAATGCCGACAATTGGAATTCCGATGGGACTTAACATGTATGAGCTCTATCCGTTCTGGCATAAATTCTTCACGACTCTCGGCTACGGTATCAAGAGAAGCCCCGAGTCCACAAGAAAGATGTACCTTAAGGGACAGCACACAATTCCTTCCGATACCGCATGCTATCCCGCAAAGCTTATCCACGGCCACATCGAGTGGTTACTTGATAACGGAGTAGACACTATCTTTTATCCGTGCATGAGCTACAATATCGACGAGGGACTTGGCGACAATCACTACAACTGCCCTGTTGTCGCTTATTATCCCGAGGTTATCGGCGCAAACGTAACGGCACTTGAGAACAAGAAGTTCATCAAGGACTATGTCGGTATTCACAGAAAGAAAGATTTCCCAAAGAAGATAACGGCTATTCTTAACCGTGAGCTTGGCTCGAATCTTGATTTAAAGTCGGTTAAAAAGGCGGCTGACGCGGCTTATGCCGAGTATGACAGCTACATGGCTAAGGTGAGAGCAAAGGGCAAGGAATATCTCAAGATAGGTCTTGACGAGGGTCAGCAGATTATCATTGTTTCGGGCCGTCCGTATCATCTCGACAGCGAGGTAAACCACGGCATCGACAATCTTATTTGTGACTGCGGAGCGGTTCTCATCACTGAGGACAGCGTGAGCGATGAGGTCGAAAAGTTCAGCACAACGGTTCTTAACCAGTGGACTTATCACTCGAGACTTTATGCGGCGGCTAAGTATGTCGCAGAAAGCGGCAACAAGAACATCAATCTGGTTCAGCTTGTTTCATTCGGATGCGGCGTTGACGCCATCACAACGGACGAGGTAAGAAAAATTCTTGAGACCAAGAACAGAATTTACACTCAGATTAAGATAGACGAGATAACTAACCTCGGTGCGGTCAAGATAAGACTGCGTTCGCTCTTTGCGGCACTCGAGGACTGAGCCGAAAGACTTTGAAAAGATATCACAAGAACAAATAAGGAATAAGATATGGCAGACGATAAAGGAAGAATTGAATTTACCAAGGAAATGAAGAAGACCTACAAGATTCTCTTTCCTAACATGCTGGATATTCATTTTCACATGCTCCAGCAGATGTTCAGAACCTACGGCTTCGACCTTGAGCTTCTGACAAATACCGACCAGAGCGTCATTGACGAGGGTCTTAAGTATGTCCACAACGATACTTGTTATCCCGCTCTTTTGACAACAGGTCAGATGATTTCCGCACTTAAAAGCGGAAAGTACGATGTTAACCACACGGCTCTCATTATGTCGCAGACAGGCGGCGGATGCCGAGCTTCCAACTATATCCACCTCATAAGAAAGGCTCTCAAGTCGGCAGGTATGCCTCAGGTTCCCGTTATTTCCGTGAACCTCTCGGGACTTGAGAAAAACTCAGGCTTCAAAATCACTCTGCCGATGATAAGAAAAGCTGTTGCGATTCTTGTTTACGGCGATTTGATTACACTTCTTAACAATCAGGTTAAGCCTTATGAAGTAAACCGCGGAGAATGTGCCGCACTTGTCAGAAAGTGGCAGGATTTCATTTGCGAGAAGATTGACCACAACCAAGGACTTAAGGCAAGCGAGATGAAAGAGTATCTTGCAGGAATAGTCAAGGACTTCGATGCGGTTAAGCAGGACGGAGTGAAGCGAGTAAAGGTCGGCATTGTCGGCGAAATTTACGTTAAGTACTGTCCGCTTGCAAACAACAACCTCGAGCAGTTTTTGTACGATCAGGGCGTCGAGTATATGATTCCGGGCGTCATGGGCTTCTTCCTCTTTAAGATTGATAATCGAATCGAGGACATTAAGCTTTATGGCGGAAGTGCCGCAAAGAGCAAGGTTTGCAAGGTTCTTTATGACTTCGTTGAGAACTACGAGAGCTTGATTATAAATGCGCTTGAGGGAACAAAGTTCACCAAGCCTGCACCGTACAAGCACCTCAAAGAGCTTGCCGCTCCCGTTATCGGTTCGGGATGCAAAATGGGTGAGGGCTGGCTTCTCACCGCCGAGATGCTCGAGCTTATCGAGTCTGGCTACGGCAATATTGTTTCGGCTCAGCCGTTCGGCTGTCTGCCAAACCACATCGTCGCTAAGGGTATGATAAGAAAAATCCGTGAGGATCACCCCGACGCAAACATCGTTGCAATCGACTATGACGCATCGGCAACCAAGGTTAACCAGGAGAACAGAATTAAGCTTATGCTCGCTGTCGGTAAGGAGAACCTCGAAAAAGCCGAAAAGGCAAAATAATTATCTAAAAGTAAAACGAGAGCACTCAAAAAAGAGTACTCTCGTTTGTTTTTATCCGATTGAAAGTTTGAAAAGATAAAGCACAAGCAAGTGTGCGGGGTAAAATGCATAGAAAAACCACTTTGATTTACTTTGGTATCCCCGCTCGCCGTTATAAAGCAAAATGGGAATTGAGGCAACAGCCGCATATGACTGAAGCGGATTGAAGTTTAAAATCCTCATGGGACTGCCCGAGAAGCCGTTTATGCCAAGCGAAACCTTTTGAAAGGAATTGAATCCTATGGTCACAGCCGCACCTGAAACGGCTTGATAGTGGTGGTCACCTTTGAAAACATAGTAGGAGATAATCAGGACTATGCCGTAAATTCCGTAGCTTGTGTTAAAATATGACGAGACAAAGAGTATCACGGCAAGCATGACGGACGAGATAATACGCACATAAATTTTATTTTTTCTGTCCATGAGTATCTCGACAGCCGAGAGAGCAAGAACACCGAGATAAAGCTCGAACATTATATTGAGACCGGAAAAATCAAGTGCCTTTTGGTAAAACGCCAAATCGTGCGGAACCTCGGAAATTATGCCGAAAACGAAAAGCCGTGCGGCGTATTTTGTCCGTGAGTGAGTGTGGACAAATCCCTCCGACAGTAAAAAAGCGTAAATCGGAAAGCTTATTCTGCCGATATAGCGAAGCCATATGTATTGCGGAAAGAAAACCGCTCCGATATGGTCAATCAGCATTGTTATGAGTGCAAGAATTTTCAGTGAGAAACAGGTCATTTTATGTTTGTTACTCCTTTCTTTCGCTTTTTAGAGTATATCACAAACAGAGTGTTCGGAAAAGCTGTCAAAAGCTTGCTTTTAAATGCGGTTTACGGTATTATGATTGAGTATATATTTGATTTGAAAGGAAATCAAGATGGCTCTGATTTATATTGTAGAGGACGACCATAGTATAAGGGAGATTGAGACCATCGCTCTGAAAAACGCAAACCACACCGTAGTCGGATTCGACAAGGGCGCGGATTTTTTTGAGAAGCTGACGCAAACGGAGCTTCCCGAACTCGTGCTCCTTGATGTTATGCTGCCCGATTCTGACGGCTATGAGATTGTGAGAAAAATGAGGGCGAACTCAAAATGGCGAAAAATTCCCGTAATCATGGTCACGGCTAAGACAACAGAGATGGATATGATTAAAGGCTTCGATGACGGAGCAGACGACTATATCCGCAAGCCGTTTTCGATTATGGAGCTTCTTTCAAGAGTTAAAGCAATGCTCCGCAGAACTAACGATACCGACGAGGACGAGGTAATCACAATCGGAAAAATCGTACTGGATAACGAGCGACATGCTGTTATAGCGGACGGAGATGAGATTGACCTCACCTATAAGGAGTATGAGCTTCTTCGCTACCTCATGATAAACCGAAATATAGTTCTCAGCAGAGAGAGCATAATGAGGGTTGTGTGGGGAACGGACTTTGAGGGAGAATCGAGAACGGTTGACGTGCATATCAGAACTTTAAGACATAAGCTCGGCGACCCCGGCAAGCAGATTAAGACCGTGAGAAATGTCGGCTATGTCATGGAGAGCACCAAGGAATAAAACGGAGGCTTAGGAAAGGAGAAAAAGAAAGAAAACAGAATGAAACAAAAAATAAATATTCGACTTGCGATAATCGCCGTCATTGCGATAGTTGCGACAACGATAGGTATCACCTTTGTTTATTACGGACTTTTCCGCGATCAGGTTCACGAAGACCTGAAAATGGCGGCGGAGCTCCTAAATGAAACGGGAGTTTTTGAAACTGCTGATGAAACCAATATCGACAAGCAATTCAATTTCAGTACGGGAAATTTTCGAGTCACATGGATAGCGCAGGACGGCTCGGTTATTTACGACAACGACAACAGTGCGTTTGACCTTGAAAATCACATCGACCGACCAGAGATAAAGCAGGCAATCGAGAACGGAACGGGTGAGAGCGTAAGACTTTCTGCCACGATGGGAATGAATACGTATAATTACGCCATCTTGCAGAAGAACGGCACGGTTGTGAGAATTTCCACCGAAGCGAGAACGCTCGGAAGTGTTTTCCTTGCGGCGATACCCGTTATTCTTCTGGTTTCCGCTCTGATACTCGGCGTGTGCATACTTCTTGGCCATTTGCTGACCAACAAGATTATCGAGCCGATAAATCAAATGGCAGAGCATCTTGACGACCACTCGGGTGAGACGACCGCATATAAGGAGCTTGAACCGTTTGAGAATAAGATAAGATCTCAGCACGATAAGATTTTGCGTGCGGCGTCCATAAGACAGGATTTCACAGCGAATGTTTCTCATGAGCTCAAAACACCGCTTACGGCGATTAAGGGATATGCGGAGCTTCTTGAAAACGGAATGATTCCGCCTGAAAATCAAAATCATATAGTCCGTCAGATAAGAAAAAATGCCGACAGACTTTTGAAGCTTATCAACGACATCATAGAACTTTCGGATCTGGACAGAAACGAAAACAATATTGAGTTTGCCGAGTTCGATTTATATGAGCTTGCGTCAGAATGCTGCCGTGATCTCGAGATTAATGCGGCGCAGAAGTCGATAAGCATAGATTTGAAAGGCGAGCCGACAGATATAATGGGCGACAAAAATCTGATAAGCGAGCTTATCTATAACCTCGTACAAAACTCAATTCAGTACAACGATTTCGGCGGAGAAATTCGTGTTTTTGCCGGAAAGAGAAACGATAAGGCGGTTCTTGAAGTCAAGGACAACGGAATAGGTATTCCGAAGGTGCACCAGGAGAGAGTTTTCGAGAGATTCTATCGTGTTGATAAATCCCGCTCGAGAGAGACAGGCGGAACGGGACTCGGGCTTGCGATAGTCAAGCATATTGCCGAGGTTCACAATGCCGACTTGAAGCTTGAGAGCGAATACGGCTTGGGAACAACCGTAACCCTGACATTTTAACTTAAAAATCACACAGAAAAATAATTACACAGAAAAACGGCGGAGCTAAAAAGCTTCGCCGTTTGCATTTGTATTGCGGAAAATTCTGATTATTAAGCAAGCAAACCGATTATCACAGCACCTATCACGGTGGCTACCGATAAAATCGGCATACAGCAGCCTAAACATCCGCAGCCCGAACGGTACATTCCTCTCGGTGGCGGTGGTGGAGGAGGTCTGTGTCCTCTTCTCGGAGGAGGCCCTCCCATCGGTCCTCTGCCGCCCATCGGAGGCGGGCCACCCATTGGTCCTCTGCCCATTGGCATAAAAACAACCCCTTTCAAATATAAATGAGTTTATCAATTCCCTTTTTGTTTACGATTTCTGATTTTCTATTGTGACTTAAGTATACAGCATTTATAATTTGTTTTAAAGATAAATAAAAGAGAAAATGGTATATATAACTCACATATTTTGAGAAATATGGGGGTGGGGATTAAGCCTTGTTCTTTCTCACAAATGCAGATCTGAAGATAAATCTTGCGAGAGGGCCTGCGACAAAGAGCTGAGCGGGCATTGCCATGACGAAGTTTTTGCAGTAGGTCATAATGTAGTCGGGAATGAAATTGGACGTGAAGCCGTAGCCGTGGTAAACTCCGATGAAGCTTGCAAGGAAAACCTGAGTGACAACGGTGAAAACCTGAATGGCAAAGATGATTGCAATGGGGCGGTCTGTCGGCTTGACAACTCTGAAAGCAAAGAACTTTGCGACATGGCTTGATATAAAGAACGCACACAAGAAGATTATGACGAACTCGACCCACATACCCTTGAGGGCGATGAGAAAGCTTGCGTTTGTGAAGCTGCCCATGGCAAGAACGGTGTTGTAAAGAGTCATGATGTAAACCATGATCCATGCGGTGACAGCAGTAAAAATAACAGATTGAAATTTTGTTTTTGGCATTTTATATTCCTCCGTGCCGATTGAAAAATAAATAAAAAAATAAATGCCACCTCGCCGTCCGACATTGGCAAGGTGACATTTAGTGTCTGAAAAAATATTAAATTTGACTGTGGCAAAAGAAAATTAAAATTCACTTGCTACTCTGATGATTTTACCAAAAAATTTACTTTACGGCAATAAGATAGTTTTGAAAAAATCTTTTTGCTAAAAGACTGATATTTTGGTAAATATACCGTTGCGATAATATATAGCGATAGAATATAATACAATTAATAATGAGCTAAAGGCAAAAGAGGCAAAAGTTTTTGCCACGCTTTTTTCAAAAAGCGTGCGGGTGTGGGCAGAGCCCACGGGAGAGAAGCGAAGCACAAAGAGAAATAACGAAAAACAGAGCGAAGCGATAATAAAAAAGACAGGCTGATGAGGGAAACCAAAATCACGAAGTGATTTTAGGGCGGAACGCCCGTAGTTGACCAAATCAGCCGACTTGTTCACACAAAGTAAAATTCAGAACGCTAAGAAATAAGTGTAACACAACAGAAAAACAGCAAAATAAAATACGTCAAGAATG